>NZ_CP135971.1:1327857-1991785 GCF_032463525.1 Pseudomonas sp. DTU_2021_1001937_2_SI_NGA_ILE_001
CCGAGGCGATATCTCGAAGGTCCGCCTCAGGATCAAGCCCCAATTGCCCGGCATTAATGCCCAGCCCATAGCGGATCCTGTCTGGCGTGCGGTCATGCGAGTCGTCTGCCGTTGGGCTGGAGTACAGCGCCAGTGACAGAAAGGCAGCGACATAAACACCCGGCCCCGTGAGTAACTGTCGTGCAAGAGCTGCCAAGGCCTTCTCGATTGCCTGGGCCAATAAAGCAGTATCCTGCCCCAACTGGCCAATTCCCTGCCCGCTGATAGTAAGGGTACTGGCGTTGGCAGCCATGACCAATGTGCTGCCTGATGCGAACAGGGCTTGCCGAGCGGCCTGCTGTTGGGCCAAACGCTGGAGTTCTGCCTGTGCGGCGACACGGGCTTGCTCATCGGCAATCCGCCGGGCTTCAGCCTCGACACGAGCTCGCTCGGCAGCTTCAGCGGCCAACCGGGCATTCTCTTGAGCTTGAGCCGCCACAATGGCGCTAGCCAATACCACCGACTTTTCTTTCAGGTAGCGTATCTTTGCTTCGAGAATCTTCGCTCTGTAGGCCCCTACGACGGATGCTTCCCACTCTCTGAAAACCTCAAGGGATTCTCCGATCAAGTCAGCACAGGCCATCTGACCTGTGCTGAAATAGCCCTCCGTCCAACTGCTTTCTACAAGCCCGCCATCCCATGAGCCAGATGAGCTTTTCCGATTTCGAGTATGCCGGTAAGCGCAAGCAAACCCGTCGCGAGCGTTTCCTGGCCGAGATGGAACAGGTGGTTCCGTGGAGCGGGTTGGTAGCGTTGATCGAGCCTCACTACCCAAAGGCTGGCGGTGGCCGCAAGCCGTATCCACTGGAAACCATGCTGCGCATTCACCTGCTGCAGAATTGGTTCTCATTGAGTGATCCAGCCATGGAAGAGGCGCTGTACGAGATTACTTCGATGCGCCAGTTTGCTCGTCTGACGCTCAGCGCTCCGATTCCCGAAGACACAACGATCATGAATTTCCGGCACCTGCTGGAGAAGCATCAGTTGGCGGCGGGCATCCTGGAAACCATCAACAATTACCTGCGAGACAAGGGCTTGTCGTTGCGCCACGGCACCATTGTCGACGCCACAATCATCCACGCACCCAGTTCGACCAAGAACAAGGAAGGTAAACGCGATCCCGAGATGCATCAGACGAAGAAAGGTAACCAATATTTCTTTGGCATGAAGGCGCATATCGGTGCGGATGCCGAGTCGGGTCTGGTGCACCACGTCCACGGCACAGCGGCGAATGTGGCTGATGTAACGGAGGTCGCTCACCTGTTGCATGGCGATGAAAATTTTATCTGTGCCGACGCGGGTTATACCGGCGTGGAGAAGCGGCCGGAGCATGAAGGAAGGCCGGTGATCTGGCAGATTGCGGCTCGTCGTAGCACCTACAAGCACTTGAGCAAACGCAGCGTGCTCTACAAAGCCAGACGCAAGATCGAGAAGGTCAAAGCGCAGGCGCGAGCGAAGGTCGAACATCCATTCCGTGTGATCAAGCGCCAATTCGGCTATGTGAAAACCCGCTTCCGTGGCTTGGCCAAGAACACGGCGCAACTGACCACGCTGTTTGCCCTGTCGAATCTGTGGATGGTGCGCCGGCAATTATTGCCTGCTGCGGGAGAGGTGCACCCGTAAGGACAGAAAACCAAGGCTATGCCTTGGTTTTCCAATAATTAACGGCTGAAAATCGGGTTTTTCGGCATCCCTAAGCCGTCCATTTCCGGCTGATGGGCAACTTGTTCGGAGTTTCCCAAGGGGTGCTTTATGCCTTGCGCCATGAAAAATATTGGCGAAATGAACAGCACTTTTTACCGTTTCAACAGCCAGCGCATGCCGACCAAAAAAGGAATGTGCAGCGACGTTACTAGCAGACCATTCGGCTTCATTTTGGACAATCAGATCGTCGACAATACTTTTTTCAGCGACTGCCCGTTGCAGGCCGGAGTAACCGTAAGGTTCCAGGCCGCTCATGATTTCCGCATCGACATCGGCGGTCAATCGCGAAAGATATTCCATGAAAGACTGTTCAATACTACGTTGAGCACTGGCAACCGTCACCACTACCGACACGGCGTAATGCTCGTTTCTGACTCCTTTTTTATTAAAAAATTCGTCAATCTCACCAGCCGCAGCAACTTGTCCGTTCCAAGGCAAAGGCCTGGCAACCACGCCTCCCCCTATATTTCCTGAAGGAGACAGTAACGGGGGTTCAGGGGTAACAATTATAGGGGGTAGGGTTATACCGTTTTGAGACATGCTTCCTCCTTGATATCAAACGATCCGAAAATCGTAATTCAAGTTAGCAAGCTCTCTGACAGCCATGTGCGTTAACTATCTATCGTGCCCAGTAGAGAAAAACGTGATAGACCCTGCCAATGACCGACAACTTCTGGCTCTCAGCCTAGAGAAAGCACATGCCTTGCCCATGCGAGCAGACAATTGACACAGACCGGCCTGGTGATTGATGAAAACGACATGGCCATTGTTAGCCACGCGATTGCTGCTGGCTGCGTTCCTGCAACCAAAACGGCGGTGAATTCAGCCACCTGCCCGGCCTGCTCCATGGCGACCGAATGCACTGACTCCTTCCTGACGCCATGGCTGCCTCTGGAGGCAGCCTTCGGGCCGGCGCCCTGTAGCACCGACGCGCGGCGACGCCATCATCCAAGGCAAGCCTGTGCTGGAAGCCTGCAGCAAAAAAATTCCCCATAAGAAAAAAACTTTCCAGATTTGTCTGGACTGTGCCAACGCTTTCGCCTATAAAACCGAACCTAGGAATATTTAATTCTTAACAGGAATTTTTATCCACCTGTAAACGCTTCTTTCATCCTTGAATTTCGCTTTGCGCCGAGCTGCCGGCCCATTCCGAGGACATGCCATGCAACATGACAAGAACCATTTCATCTTGAAGATCAGCTGCCCGGCGACGTCCGGGATTGTCGCGGCGGTGACGTCGTACCTGGCCGGCAACGGTTGCTACATCGGTGAGATGGCCCAGTTCGATGACGAATTCAGCGGTCGATTCTTCATGCGTGCCGTGTTCCGGTTCAACGATGGCCATGCCGGGGATATCGAGCAGCTCAAGGCCGGGTTCTGCGATGTTGCCACCTCCTTCGATATGGACTGGGAACTGCACGACACCCGTCAGCCGATGCGCGTGCTGCTGATGGTCAGCAAGTTCGACCACTGCCTCACCGATCTGCTGTACCGCTACCACAAGGGCGAGATGGACATGACCATCACCGCCATCGTCTCCAACCACCTCGACCTTCGGCCGATGGCCGAGCGTGAGGGCATCCGCTTCATCTACCTGCCGGTCAACCGTGACAACAAGACTGCCCAGGAGGCTGCGCTGATGCAGGTAGTCGACGAGACTGGTACCGAGCTGGTGGTCCTTGCCCGCTACATGCAGATCCTCTCTGATGACCTGTGCAAGCAACTTTCGGGCCGCGCCATCAATATCCATCACTCGTTCCTGCCCGGCTTCAAGGGTGCCAAGCCGTATCACCAGGCTTACGAGCGCGGGGTGAAGCTGATCGGCGCCACGGCGCATTACGTCACCAGCGACCTGGACGAAGGCCCGATCATCGAGCAGGAAGTGCAGCGTGTGGACCACGCCTACCTGCCCGATGACCTGGTGGCGATCGGTCGCGATACCGAAACCGTGGCCTTGTCCAAGGCGGTGCGCTACCACCTGGAGCACCGGGTGTTCCTCAACACTGACAGAACGGTGATCTTCCGGTGAGCACCTCAAAACTGATCGACGGCAAGGCCGCCGCCGCCCGTGTGTTGCAGCAGGTCAAACAGGACGTGCTGGACCTCAAGGCCGAGGGTATCCAGCCGGCGCTGGCGGTAATTCTGGTCGGTGAAGACCCGGCCAGTCAGGTGTATGTGCGCAACAAGATTTTGCGCGCCGAGGAATGCGGCATTCGCTCCATCGAGTACCGCCTGGGCGCCGATTGCCCGCAAGCGCGGCTGCTGGAGCTGATTGCCGAACTCAACGACGACGCCTCGGTGAATGGCATCCTGCTGCAACTGCCGCTGCCCAGACATATCGAGGAAACCCGCGCCCTGCAGGCCATCGCACCGGGCAAGGATGTCGATGGTTTCCACAGCGAGAACGTCGGCGGCCTGAGCCAGGGCCGCGAGGTGCTGACCCCCTGCACGCCCACCGGTTGTATCTACCTGCTGGAGCAGACGCTGGGTGACTTGAGCGGCAAGCATGCGGTGGTGGTGGGTCGCTCGAACATCGTCGGCAAGCCGATGGCGGCGCTGCTGCTCAAGGCCCACTGCTCGGTCACCGTGGTGCATTCGCGTAGCCGCGATGCCCAGGCGCTGTGCCGTCTGGCCGACATCGTGGTCGCCGCCGTGGGGCGGCCGCGCATGATCGACGCCAGCTGGCTCAAGCCCGGCGCGGTGGTCATCGACGTCGGCATCAACCGCATCCAGGACGGCGAACGCAGCCGCCTGGTGGGCGATGTCGACTTTGACAGCGCCCTGCCCCAGGTCTCGGCCATCACTCCGGTGCCCGGTGGCGTCGGGCCGATGACCATTGCCTTTCTGATGAAGAACACTCTGATCGCTGCGCAGCAGCAAGCCCTCGCCAACCGCCAGCCGAAGGAGGCCGTATGCCTTTAGGTTTATTGAAATACGGGCTCAGCTCGGAGTACCCGGTGGAGGTCGACTTGCCGGCCCCCAAGGAACTCAAACCCGCCTATGACGTGGTGATCATCGGCGGTGGCGGCCACGGCCTGGCCACCGCCTACTACCTGTCGCGCTACCACGGCATCAACAATATTGCGGTGCTGGAAAAAGGCTATCTGGGCGGCGGCAATACCGCGCGCAATACGGCGGTGATCCGCTCCAACTACCTGACCAGCGAAGGGGTGCGCTTCTACGCCGAGTCGGTGCGGATGTTCGAGGGGCTGTCCAACGAGTTCGACTTCAACATCATGTATTCGCACCGCGGCCAGCTGACCCTGGCGCACACCGACGCCACGGTGCGCGCCTTTCGCCAGCGCGCCGAGGTGAACAAGCACTTCGGCGGACGTACCGAGATGATCGACCGCCAGCAGATCCGCGAGCTGGTGCCGATGCTGAACCTCGACCCTGGTCACCTGCCGGTGATCGCCGGCTTATGGCACATAGACGGTGCCACCGCGCGCCACGACGCCGTGGCCTGGGGCTACGCCAAGCAGGCGGCCAAGCGCGGCGTGGAAATCCACCAGTTGACCGAGGTGCAGGAGCTGGTGATCGACAACGGTGCCATCACGGCGGTGAAGACCAATCGTGGCACGGTGCGCTGCGGTTGCGCGGTGCAGGCGGTGGCGGGCATGAGTTCGCAACTCATGAAGAAGGCCGGCATCCGCTCGCCGATCCAGACCTTCCCGCTGCAGGCGATGGTTACCCAGCCGTTCAAGCCGTTCCTCGACCCGCTGGTGAGTTCCTCGGCACTGCACTGCTACGTGCAGCAGACCAGCCGTGGCGAGGTGGTGTTCGGTGGCGGTTCGGACCCCTACCCGCTGTTCAACACGCGCTCCACGCTGGACCTGAAAGAGAGCCTGCTGGCCCACGCCATCGAGATGTTCCCTTTCCTGGCCAACGCCAAGCTGATGCGCCAGTGGGCAGGGATCACCGACATGACCCCGGACTACAGCCCGATCATGGGCCTGTCGCCGGTGAAGAACTATTACCTGGACGCCGGCTGGGGCACCTGGGGCTTCAAGGCCACGCCGATCTGCGGCAAGACCATGGCCGAGCTGGTGGCCAGCGGCGGTCGGGTTCCGGAGCTGATCCGGCCATTCGGCCTGGAACGCTTCTCGACCTTCCAGCAAGTCAACGAAATGGGCGCCACGGCGGCCAGCCACTGACAGGGGCAGCACTATGAAAGTCATGACATGCCCGCTCAACGGGCCGCGCAACATCAGCGAGTTCACCTACGGCGGCGAATTCAAGGTCATGCCCGACCCGCAGACCTGCTCGGATGCCGAATGGGCCGACTACGTGTTCAACAGCGAAGACACCCTGGGGGTGATCCGCGAATGGTGGATGCACACGCCGTCCAGCTACTGGTTCCTCGCCGAGCGCCACACCGGCAGCGATGAAATCATCCGCACCTTCGACCCGCGTGAGCTGTTCAATCAGCGCGTGGAATTCAGCGCCGCCCCGCAGGAGATCGCCGGATGAACAGCGCCAACCGCCTGCCCGCCCCCATGGGCCTGCTGATCGACCGCGATAAACCGCTGACCTTCAGCTTCGACGGCCAGACCTACCAGGGTCTGCAGGGCGACAGCATCGCCAGCGCCCTGCTCGCCAATGGTCGCCACCTGCTGTCACGCTCGTTCAAGTACCACCGCCCGCGCGGCCCGCTGAGCATGGCCGGCCAGGACGCCAACACCCTGGTACAACTGCCCCGCGAACCCAATGTGCTGGCCGACACCTTCAACCTGGAAAACGGCCTGCGGGTCAGCGGCCAGAATTTCAACGGCTCGCTGGACAACGACCGCGACGCCTGGCTGGGCAAATTCTCCAAATTCATGCCGGTGGGTTTCTATTACCGCGCCTTCTACAAACCCAGGGGCATGTGGAAGGTCTGGGAGCCGCTGATTCGCAAGAAAGCCGGCCTGGGCGTGCTGGACCTGACCTTCCAGCCCGAGTACTACGACAAGGCCTACCTGTTCACCGACGTCGCCGTGATCGGTGCCGGCCCGGCCGGCCTGCAGGCGGCCCTGACCGCCGCCGAAGCCGGGGCGCGGGTGCTGCTGATCGAGCAGCAGCCGCTGTTGGGCGGCTCGCTGACCTACGCGCGCTTCGATATCGACGGGGTGCGTGGCGAACAGTTGCGCCAGGAGCTGGTCAGCGCGGTGCAGGCCCACGCCAATATCCAGGTGCTGACCCAGGCCACCTGCAATGCCTGGTTCGCCGACAACTACCTGCCGGTGATCCAGGGCAAGCGCCTGTACAAGGTGCGCGCCCAGCAGTGCCTGGTGTGCAGTGGCGCCTTCGACCAGCCGGTGGTGTTCCGCAACAACGACCTGCCCGGGGTGATGCTGACCAGCGCTGCCCAGCGCCTGATGAAGCTCTATGCGGTCAAGCCCGGCCAGCGCGCCGTGGTGCTCACCGGTAACGATGACGGCTATCTGGCCGCCCTCGACCTGCACGACCAAGGCATCCAGGTCGCTGCGCTGGCCGACCTGCGCGAGCAGCCGGGCGACCCGGCGCTGTCGAGTGCCCTGGCCGCACGCGGCATCGCCTGCCATGCCGGTACCACCGTCTACGAGGCACTGCACGAAGCCGGCATGCGCCATGTCAGCGGCGTGGAACTGCGCAAGATCACCGGCCAGGGCCAAGTAGCGCCACTGGGTGTGACCCTGGACTGCGACCTGCTGTGCATGTCGGGCGGTTACATGCCGGTCTACCAGCTGCTGTGCCAGGCCGGTGGCAAACTCGACTACGACGATGACAACGCCAGCTTCAGCCTCAGCGGCCTGCCCGCCCACCTGCGGGTGGCCGGCTCGGTAAACGGTTACCACCGCCTCGACAATGTGCTGGCCGATGCCCGCCGCGCCAGCGCCGCCGCCCTCGCCAGCCTGGACCTGGTGGCCGAGCAAGGTCCGGCCGTGCTGGTGCCGGAAACGCCGGTGAATGTGCCATGGCCGATCTTCAGCCACCCCAAGGGCAAGGAGTTCGTCGACTTCGATGAAGACCTGCAGGTGCAGGACATCATCAACGCCACACGCATCGGCTACCGCGACGTGCAACTGGTCAAGCGTTACTCGACGGTGGGCATGGGCCCATCCCAGGGCCGCCATTCGGCATTGACCACCGCCCGCCTGGTCGCCGCCGCCACCGGGCGCAGCGTCGGGCAGACCGGCGTGACCACCGCCCGCCCACCGTTCGAGGCCGAGAAACTGGCGCATGTCGCGGGCCGCGCCTTCGACCCCTACCGCCAGACCCCGCTGCACAAGCGGCATGTCGAGGCTGGCGCAAAAATGATGCCCGCCGGTATCTGGCAGCGCCCGGCCTATTACGGCACGGCGGCGCAGCGTGACGCCTGCATGCAGGCCGAAGCGCGCCACGTGCGCAGCAAGGTCGGGATCATCGACGTTTCCACCCTGGGCGGCCTGGACGTGCGTGGCCCGGACGCCGCCGAACTGCTGAACAGGATGTACACCTTCGCCTTTCTCAAGCAGCCGGTGGGGCGCTCGCGTTATGCGCTGATGACCAACGAACAGGGCGTGGTGATCGACGATGGCGTGTGTGCACGTTTCGCCGACAACCACTTCTACGTCACCGCCACCACCAGCGGCGTGGACCGAATCTACCAGCAGATGCTCAAGTGGAATGCACAATGGCGCCTGGACGTGGACATCGCCAACGTCACCGCGGCGATCAGCGCGGTGAACCTGGCCGGTCCTGATTCACGCAAGGTCCTGCAGAAGGTCTGCCACGACCTGGACCTGTCGGCCGAGGCCTTTCCGTACCTGGCGGTGCGCCAGGGTACGGTGGCCGGCATCCGCGCACGCCTGCTGCGGGTCGGCTTCGTCGGCGAGCTGGGCTACGAGATCCACGTGCCGGCTCGCCACGCCCTGGCGCTGTGGGACGCACTGATCGAGGCCGGCAAGGACTACGACATCAAGCCGTTCGGCGTGGAAACCCAGCGCCTGCTGCGCCTGGAAAAGGGCCACGTGATCATCAGCCAGGACACCGACGGCATGACCCACCCGGCAGAGATCGACATGGGCTGGGCGGTCAGCCGCAGCAAGCCCTTCTTCGTCGGCCGCCGCTCGCTGGACATCCTCGAAGCCCAGCCACTCAAGCGCAAGCTGGTCGGCTTCAGCCTGCCCAAAGGCAGCGCGCAGCCGCTGGAGGGTCACCTGGTGCTCAAGGGCGCGGACATCAGCGGCAACGTCACCTCTTGCGAGTACTCCGAGACCCTCGGGCAGATCATCGGCCTGGCCTATGCAGCCCCGGACCAGAGCCAGCCCGGCCAGCGCATCCCGATCCGCGTGGAAGGCGGTGAGGTGGTGCAGGCCACGGTGGTGAGCCTGCCGTTCTTCGACCCCGACAACCAGCGCCAGGAGCTTTGACCATGTCCAGCCTTGCCACCGCCAGCAACACCCTGGCCAGCACCTCACTGACCGCCTGCGCCCTGCAGGACCTCACCGACCTGCCGCGCACCGGCTTTCGCGGCGCGCACAGCGCCGAGTACCTGCAGGCCCGCGGTTTCACCCTGCCGGGCGCGCCCAACCGCGCTACGCCCCAGCAGGACGGCTGCCAAGTGGCGCGCCTGTCGCAGACCGAGTACCTGCTGCTGGGTAGCCCGCTCGACGGCGGTGAACGCATCGCCGACGAAGAAGCGCGCTGGGAGCTGGACCACCAGGCCAACTACCTGCTGCCGCGCCAGGACAGCCACGCCTGGCTGCAGCTGTCCGGCCGCCGTATCAGCGAGGTGATGGCCAAGCTCTGCGGCGTCGACCTGCACCCCCGCGCCTTCGGCCCCGGAGCCGTGGCGCAGACCTCGGCGGCGCGCATCAACGTCATCGTGATCAACACCGGCAGCGACCTGGCGCCGTGCTTCGAGCTGCTGTTCGACCGTTGCTCGCTGGACTACTTCAAGGCCGCCGTGCTCGATGCGATGAGCGAGTTCGACTGACGCCCGGAAGGGCCGCCCGGTGGGACCGGCTTCAGCCGGGAAGCTTTTCGCGGCTAAAGCCAATACGGTTCGGTTAGACCGGGTAGGAGCGGCTTCAGCCGCGAAGCGACCGCATGTTCACAACAGATGCACTGAATTTCCTAGCGCTTTCGCGGCTAAAGCCGCTCCTACCGAACCACATAACGACTAACTGAACGGCATTGTGGCTAAAGCCGCCCCCGTCCTGTCCCACAACGACCGCCGTCCGGCCATACACCTGGAGAGGCCATGCTCGACACCACGGAAAAAGACACCGACTACATCGTCCCCGCCCTGGCCCGTGGCCTGGCCGTGCTGGGCCTGTTCAACGCTCAGGTGCGCTCGCTGGGCATTCAGGACATCGCCACGCAGCTGGGGGTCAGCACCTCGGCGATCTACCGCATCCTGGTCACCCTCACCAGCACCGGCTACCTGAACAAGCGCAATGGCCAGTACGAGCTGGGCGCGCGGGTGATCAACGACGGTTTCAGCTACCTGGCCAGCCGTGACATCGTCGACGTGGCCATGCCCTACCTCAACGAACTGCGCGACCGCACCTCGCTGTCGTGCCACCTGAGCATCCGCGAGCACACCGACTGCCTGTACCTGTATCGCGCCTTCGCGGCCCAGCGCCTGTCGGTGAACATCCCCATCGGTACACGCATCGCCTGCCACTGCACCGCCATGGGGCGCATGCTGCTCACCGGTCTGGAGGCCGATGCCCTGGCCGCGCTGTACCAACACGCGCGGCTCGACGACTACCCAGCCCCCGCGCCCCGTACCCTGCCGGAACTGCAAGCGCTGATCGCCGAAGACCGCCAGCGCGGCTGGGTGCTGCACCGCTCCGATTACGCCACCGCCATCGCCGCGGCCGTGCACGACCATACCGGTCAGGTCAGCGCCGCGATCAACCTGTCCGGTCCCGACGCGGTCATGGATTGCCCACGTACACAAGAGGGTTTTCGCGCGCTGCTGCTCGATTGCAGCGCCCGCATCAGTCAGGCCCTGGGATTGCACAGATAGCTCGTTGCGACCTGAAATCCTGAACGCGACAAGGGGCCTCAAGATCCATCTCTGCGCGCCGACGATATTCAGGCATGCCCCGGACTGCGCGGCTTTGCTGAAGCCGACACAGGGAGTGCACCCGCAGTCATCAGGTATGCACAGCACAGGCTGCGCATGGCAAAGGAGCCAACATGAATATCAAACAGAAGCTCACCGGGGCCTTCGCGGTCATCGCGTGTCTGCCCGTGGTGGTGGTCGCCACCATCGTCATCGTCAATTTGCGTACCGACGCTCTGGAGAGCTTCGTCGACAACAGCGGCCGAGAGATCCGCCAGGTCGACAACGCCATGCAGCTGTTCTTCGACGGCATCAGCCAGAACGTCGAATACCTGGCTGCCAACCCGCTGCTGGCCAATGCCGGCAACGACGTGAAGAACTTCACCGGCGCCGATCCATTCAGCACGCCGCTGTCGGAAACCGACAAGCAGCTGTTCGATCTGTTTACTCGTCTGGCCAAGAGTCACCCGGCCTATTCCTACGTGTCCTACGGCCTGGCCAACGGCAGCTACGCCATGTGGCCCGAAGACAAGACCCTGAAGAACTACGACCCGCGCGTGCGGCCCTGGTACAAGACTGCACTGGCCAACCCCGGCAAGACCGTACGCAGCGATGCCTACTACTGGGCCAACGACGACGCCGTGCTGGTGAGTACCATCCGCGCCATTCCCAACGTGCTGGGCAACCCGGGCGGCGTGGTCAACATCGACGTGTCGCTCAAGCAACTGACCGGTATCGTCAAGCAGATCAAGCTCGGCGAAAGCGGCTACCTGCTGCTGGCCGAAAGCAACGGCAACGTGCTGGTCGATCCGCAAATGCCCGAGCACAACTTCAAGAAGCTCGGTGACCTGGGCGGCGGTTACGCCGAACTGGCCAAGGCTGGCAAGGGCATGACCGAAGTCGTGCTCAATGGCGAGCGCTACATGGCCAACGTCTATCCCGCCGAGAAGCTGGGCTGGACCTTCATCGGCCTGATCAAACGTGACGAGGTCATGGCCTCGGCCAACAGCCTGACCCTGCTGATCGGCATCATCGCCGTGGTGCTGGCGGTGATCTTTGCCATCGCCGGTGCCAGCTTCGCCAGCCTCATCGTGCGCCCGATCAACAGCGTGTCCAGCGGCCTGGAAGGCATCGCCCAGGGCGAAGGCGACCTGACCGTGACCCTGGCCGTGCGCGGCAAGGACGAAACCGCGCAACTGGCCGGCTGGTTCAACCAGTTCCTCGGCGCGATTCGCGGCCTGATCCAGCACATCGGCCGCGCCGCAGGCAGCATCCTGGAGGCTTCGCGCAGCTCCACCCAGGTCTCCAACGACATGGCCGATGCCGCCAACCGCCAGCGCGAAGCCGTGGACATGGTGTCCACCGCCTTCCATGAAATGGTCGCCACCGCCAACGAAGTCGCGCGCTCCTGCAGCCAGGCCGCCAGCTCCGCCGATGTCAGCCAGCAGCAGGCGCGCGATGGCCAGCGACAGATCGACGATGCGGTGCACAGCGTCGACAAGCTCAGCGAGGAAATCTCCCGTTCGGCCCAGGACATGAGCCAGCTGGAGAAGGACAGCAACGACATCCAGTCGATCCTCGACACCATCCGTTCCATCGCCGAGCAGACCAACCTGCTGGCCCTCAACGCCGCCATCGAAGCCGCCCGCGCCGGTGAACAAGGCCGTGGTTTTGCCGTGGTCGCCGACGAGGTCCGTGCGCTGGCCAAGCGCACCGCCGACTCCACCGCCGAGATCGACACCCTGCTGGGCAACCTGGCCCGGCGCACCGCTTCGGTGGCGCAGCAGATGCACGCCAGCCTGGAAGTGTCGCAGCAGTCGGTGAGCAAGATCGGCCAGGCACGCAGCAGCTTCGGGCAGATCCGCGAGTCGGTGGACGTGATCCGTGACATGAACACGCAGATCGCCACCGCCGCCGAAGAGCAGCATCAGGTAGCCGAAGACATCAACCGGCACATCAGCCAGATCCACGGCGATGCCCAGCTGGTGGTGGAGCTGGCACAGTCGGCGCGGGGCGACTCGCAAAGCCTGGCGGCGCTGTCCAGCGAACTGGACGGTCTGGTGCGCAAGTTCCGCACCTGATTACAGCCCTTCACGTATCACCCAGGCGGCCCTCCAGAGGGCCGCTTTTCATTGCCCCTCCGCTTCTCCAACTTCTCCCCTTGGCGAATGCCGGGCTGTGTCCTGGCATACCATATGACAAAAAACCTAAAGAACCTGACGAGACGGTCGAAACAGGGCTGTTAACCACCGGCATCCCGGCTGCATCGGGAGCACCAGGCTGGCGTGTAGCACGGCAGTCGGACAGGGCAAAAAAACAATCGGGGAGCCAGCATGAACATCAAGCAAAAACTGACGGGGGCGTTCGCAGTCATCGCCTGCCTTCCCGTCATCGTGGTCGCCAGTATCGTCATCCTCAACCTGCGCACCGAAGCCACCGACAGCTTCGTCGATAGCAGCGGCCGCGAGATCCGCCAGGTCGAGAACGCCATGCAGCTGTTCTTCGACAGCATCACCCAGAACGTCGAATACCTCGCCGCCAACCCGCTGCTGAGCAATGCAGGTAACGACGTGAAGAGCTATGTGAGTGCCGACGCGCCCAGCATCGCCCCGTCGGAGACCGACAAGCAGATCGTTGCCCTGTTCACCCGCCTGGCCAAGAGCCACCCGGCCTACTCCTACGTGTCCTACGGCATGAGCAATGGCAGCTATGCGCTGTGGCCGGAAGACCCCAAGCTCAACAACTATGACCCGCGCCCACGGCCCTGGTACAAGCTGGCCATGGCCAACCCCGGGCAGACCGTGCGCACCGGTGCCTACTACTGGGCCGGTGACGACGCCGTGCTGGTCAGTACAGTACGGGCCATTCCCAATGCCTTGGGCAACCCCGGCGGCGTGGTCAACATCGACGTGTCGCTCAAGCAGCTCACCGGGATCGTCAAGCAGATCAAGCTGGGCGAAAGCGGCTACCTGCTGCTGGCCGAGAGCAATGGCAACGTGCTGGTCGACCCCAAGATGCCCGAGCACAACTTCAAGAAGCTCGGTGACCTGGGCGGTGGCTACGCCGAACTGGCCAAGGCCAGCAAAGGCATGGTGGAAGTGCAGCTCAACGGCGAGCGCTACATGGCCAACGTCTACCCCGCCGAAAAACTGGGCTGGACCTTCATTGGCCTGATCAAGCGCGACGAAGTCATGGCCTCGGCCAACAGCCTGACCCTGCTGATCGGCATCATCGCCGCCGTACTGGCGGTGCTCTTTGCCATCGCCGGTGCCAGCTTCGCCAGCCTCATCGTGCGCCCGATCAACAGCGTGTCCAGCGGCCTGGAAGGCATCGCCCAGGGCGAAGGCGACCTGACCGTGACCCTGGCCGTGCGCGGCAAGGACGAAACCGCGCAACTGGCCGGCTGGTTCAACCAGTTCCTCGGCGCGATTCGCGGCCTGATCCAGCACATCGGCCGCGCCGCAGGCAGCATCCTGGAGGCTTCGCGCAGCTCCACCCAGGTCTCCAACGACATGGCCGATGCCGCCAACCGCCAGCGCGAAGCCGTGGACATGGTGTCCACCGCCTTCCATGAAATGGTCGCCACCGCCAACGAAGTCGCACGCTCCTGCAGCCAGGCCGCCAGCTCCGCCGATGTCAGCCAGCAGCAGGCGCGCGATGGTCAGCGACAGATCGACGATGCGGTGCACAGCGTCGACAAGCTCAGCGAGGAAATCTCCCGTTCGGCCCAGGACATGAGCCAGCTGGAGAAGGACAGCAACGACATCCAGTCGATCCTCGACACCATCCGTTCCATCGCCGAGCAGACCAACCTGCTGGCCCTCAACGCCGCCATCGAAGCCGCCCGCGCCGGTGAACAGGGCCGTGGTTTTGCCGTGGTCGCCGACGAGGTCCGTGCGCTGGCCAAGCGCACCGCCGACTCCACCGCCGAGATCGACACTCTGCTGGGCAACCTGGCCCGGCGCACCGCTTCGGTGGCGCAGCAGATGCACGCCAGCTTGGAAGTGTCGCAGCAGTCGGTAAGCAAGATCGGCCAGGCACGCAGCAGCTTCGGGCAGATCCGCGAGTCGGTGGACGTGATCCGTGACATGAACACGCAGATCGCCACCGCCGCCGAAGAGCAGCATCAGGTGGCCGAGGATATCAACCGGCACATCAGCCAGATCCACGGCGATGCCCAGCTGGTGGTGGAGCTGGCACAGTCGGCGCGGGGCGACTCGCAGAGCCTGGCGGCGCTGTCCAGCGAACTGGACGGTCTGGTGCGCAAGTTCCGCACCTGATATTGCCCCAAGGTGCCGTACCGCAATGGACGGCACCGCACTTCTCTTCCTGCCTTCCGGCATCCGCCCCGCTCGGCGGGTGCTGCATTCCCCGCCCCTTGCACACGCTCGCACGCCATCGCCCGCGCGATAAAAGACCGACCTAGACGTGTCCAGCCGCGCCCACGCATGAAATAATGCCAAACGGCCATGGCCGGACCGAGGCTCGATTGCCTACGGACCTGCGCCGAGAATCCGTGAGCCACCCACCAGGACGGTAGTGCCCGATGACATTGGTAGTCGAAAACCCGGATGTGATGTATCGCCTGCTGGTGCAGGGTGTAGTGGACTACGCCATCTACATGCTGACCCCGGAAGGCATTGTCGCCAACTGGAACAGCGGGGCCGAACGGGCCAAGCAATACCGGGCGCAGGAGATCGTCGGCAAGCACTTCTCGCTGTTCTACAGCGCCGAAGAACGCGCTCGCAACGTCCCCATGGCCGGCCTGGAAACGGCCCGGCGTACCGGCCGCTTCGAGGCCGAGGGCTGGCGGGTTCGCAAGGATGGCAGCACCTTCTGGGCCCACGTGGTCATCGATGCGATCCGTGGCGACCATGGCGAGCTGATCGGCTTCGCCAAGATCACCCGCGATTGCACCTTACAGCGCCAGGCGCTGCTGGCGCAGCGCGAGCAGGAACAGCGCTTCCGTCTGCTGGTGCAGGGGGCGACCGACTATGCCATCTACATGCTCGACCTCGACGGTCATGTGGTGAACTGGAACAGCGGTGCCGAACGCGCCAAGGGCTATCGGGCCGAAGAGATCGTCGGCCGGCATTTTTCCGTGTTCTATACCCCGGATGACCGTGCCCGCGGCTTGCCGCAGCATGGCCTGGACACCGCGCGCCGCGACGGACGCTTCGAGGCCGAAGGCGTGCGCCTGCGCAAGAATGGCACGCATTTCTGGACCCATGTGGTCATCACGCCGATGCATGACGACGACGGTCAGCCGATCGGCTTTTCCAAGATCACCCGCGATATCACCGAACGCCGCGAGGCTGAACTGCAGGTACTGGCGGCCAAGGACATGGCCGAGCGCTACAGCGAACAGATGGCCGCGCTGTCGCGTTTCCTGGACTCGGTGATCGGCAGCATCCCCGCCAGCGTGCTGGTTCAGGACGCACGCAGCCGCGAGATCCTGCTGGTCAACGAGCAGGCGCAACGCCTGTTCGGCGCCACCCGCCAGGGCATGCTCGGCAAGCAGGCACGAGATTGCCTGTCGGCGACCATGGCCGATTACGTTGAGGAACAGACCGAACACTGCCTGCGCAGCGCCCACGTGCGTCAGTCCGAGCAGCGCCTGCGTACCGCCATAGGCCTGCGCGTGCTGCGCACCAAGACCCTGCTGCGCAGCGATGTCGAAGCCCAGTCGAACTACGTGCTGCTGATCGCCGAGGACGTCACCGACGAGATCGCCGCCCGCGAACAGATCCACCACATGGCGCACCACGATGCGCTGACCGGTCTGGCCAACCGCACCCTGTTGCACGAACAACTGCAGCAGGCATTGGACACCTGTGCGTTGCAGCCGCGCCTGATCGCCACGCTGTGCCTGGACCTGGACAAGTTCAAGAATGTCAACGATGCATTTGGCCATGCCTTCGGCGATACGCTGTTGCGCGCCGTGGCCGAGCGCCTGCGCGGGGTGCTGGATGAGCACGATACCCTGGCGCGCCTGGGCGGTGACGAGTTCGCTATCGTGCTGTCACGCGTCGAGCGCCCGAAAGATGCCTACCGCATCGCGCAACGCATCACCGCGTGCATGGCCGCACCGTTTTTGATGGAAGGCCATAACCTGCTGATCGGCGTCAGCATCGGTATCGCGTTCAACCAGACACCGGGCGAGTCGGGCGAATTGCTGCTCGGCCACGCCGACATGGCGCTCTATGAGGCCAAGCGCAACGGGCGCAATCGCTACGAGGTGTTCCACCCGGCCATGGCCGAAGCGGCCCAGCATCGCCGGCTGATGGAGATCGAACTGCGCAAGGCCTTGCACCAGGGGCACCTGCAGCTCTACTACCAGCCCATCATCGGCCTCGACGAGCCGCGCATCACCGGCTACGAGGCGCTGATGCGCTGGCACCACCCGACTCGCGGATTGATCATGCCCCTGGATTTCATTCCCATCGCCGAGGAAACCGGGCTGATCCACGAGGTCGGCGCCCGTGCGCTCAATCTTGCCTGCCAGGAAGCCTGCAACTGGAGTGGCGAACAGAGCGTGGCGGTGAACCTGTCACCGGTGCAGTTCAAGAACTGCGAGCTGGTCGACATCGTCAGGCTGGCCTTGACCGACTCGGGCCTGGCGCCCCATCGCCTGGAGCTGGAAATCACCGAATCGGTGCTGCTGGAAAACGACGAGGAAAACCTCGCCACCCTGCGTGAGCTGAAGGCCCTGGGCGTCGCTATTGCCCTGGATGACTTCGGCACCGGCTACTCGTCACTGGGCTACCTGCGCTCATTCCCCTTCGACCGGATCAAGATCGACCGGTCGTTCGTCAACGAGATGGCCGAGAGTCGCGAAGCCATGGCCGTGATCCGCGCCATCACCGGCATCAGCACCAGCCTGCTGATCAAGACCACCGCCGAAGGCGTCGAGACCCAGGAACAGTACGAACTGCTCAAGGCCGAGGGCTGCTCGCACCTGCAGGGCTACCTGTTCGGCCGGCCGTCGCCGACTCATGAGCGCAAGGAGCGGATCTGAGCCGGACGGCGCCTTCGCAGCAGAAGCCGATACAGCTCCGTCAGGCGTTATATGAAGCCGCTCCTCAGAACCCTGCAGGTTTCGGGAAGCGACAAGGACAGGCCTGCTCAGAGCAGTTTCCAGGTGTAGCTGAAGATAAGGCGGTTCTCGTCGATGTCGCTGCGGTAGTTGGAGCGCGCGGCGACGTTGCGCACGCGCACGCCCAGCCCCTTCAGCGTCCCCTCCTGTACCACATAGCCGATGTCCAGATCGCGCTCGCGGTCCTTGCCCTCGAAGCCGGCGCCGGTGTCGACGTTGTCGCCGGTGATGTAGCGCAGCGTGGTGGTCAGGCCGGGCAGGCCCAGGGCGGCGAAGTCATAGTCGTAGCGCGCCTGCCAGGAGCGTTCATCGGTGTAGGCGAACTCGTAGGTCGGCACTTCGTTGCCCAGTGGTGAGACGTTGGCGAAGACCCTGGGAAACGGGCTGTCGCCGTACATGGCCTGGTAACCCACGTAGAAGGTGTGCCCGCCGTGCTTGGCCGAGAGCAGGGAGAAGAATGCCTGGTTGTCGATGCGACCCAGCAGTTTGTCGCCGTCCTCGCGGGCACTGTAGTAACCGAGGTTGGCGCCCAGCACCCAGTTCCCGAGCGGCTGGCTGTGCTTGAAGCCGACGAAGCCCTGCTGATAGATATCCTCCAGTTGCCCGTACCAGAGGCTCAACGAGGTGCGCTTGGCGTTGAAGGCGTAGTCGCCGCCCAGATAGTTGAAGGCATCGCTGCTGGCCTGGCGCTGCGGCACATGGCCGAGCATGGCCATCATCTTCTCGTCGCCGGCCTCGTTACGCAGGTGGGTGGAACTCAAATGCCCGGCCTGCAGGGTCAGGCCGGCGATCTCGCTGGAACTGACCGCCACGCCCTGGTAACTAGGCGGCAGCAGGCGAATGTCACTGAAGGTCAGCACCGGCAGGTTGGGCTGCAGCTCGCCGACACGCAGCTCGGTGTTCGACAGGCGCGCCTTGAAGGTCGCGCCCAGGCGGCTGTATTCGTCCGCCGCACGGCCATCGCCGTGGGTCGGCAGCAGGCCGGTATTGACCCGGTCCGGGCTGCTGTCGAGCTTGATGCCCAGGATACCGCTGAGGTCCAGACCGAAGCCGACCACACCCGGGGTATAGCCAGACTTGAAGTTGAGGATGAAGCCCTGGGCCCACTCCTCCTGCTTCGACTGGCGGTTGCTGCCGACGATGTCGGAAAAGTCGCGGCTGAAGTAATAGTTGCGGGTCTGCAAGGTGGCACTGGCGCCTTCGATGAAGCCTTCCGGCGCCGGGCTGCCGGCCGCCAGGGCGGACAACGGCAGGCCGAGGCCGACCAGGCTGATGACGTGACGCTTGGCGATCTGATGCTGGCTCATGGTTGTTCTCTTGTTGTTATGAATGAAAGGCCCTCAGCACAGCGAGGGATGCAACTTCAGCTCTTGTCGCCCAAGGCACGCAGCGCAGGTGCCGGGCGCCTGGCGTTCATCGCCAGGTGCACGACCAGCCCCGCCAACAGCCCCCAGAACGCTGCCGACAAGCCCAGGAAAGACACACCTGAGGCAGTGACCAGAAAGGTGAACAGGCCGGCGTCGCGTTCCTCGACCTGCACGGTACTGCGGCCCAACGCCTCGCTGATGGCACCGAACAGCGCCAGCCCGGCCAGCGCGGCCACCAGTTCCCTGGGAAAGGCCGCAAACAGCGACACCAGGGTGGCGCCCGCGATGCCGAACACCAGGTACAGCAGGCTGCCCGACAGCGCAGCGATGTAGCGGCGCCGGGGATTGTCGTGCGCCTCGCGACCGGTGCAGAGGCTGGCGGTAACCGCCGCCAGGTTCAGGCCATGGCAACCGAACGGCGCCAGTACCGCGCTGCCCAGGGCGGTGGCGCCGATCAACGGGCTGGCAGGCGTCTGATAGCCGGCATTGCGCAACACGGCCATGCCCGGCATGAACTGCCCGGTCAGCGCCACCAGCACCAGTGGCAGGGCCAGGTTGAAGAAGCCCTGCAGGCTGAACTGCGGCTCGATCAGCGTCGGCGTGGCCAGACCCAGCACCAGCGCGTCGGCACGAAACTCGCCGCCCAGCCAGGTCACCAGCACGCCCACCAGCAGCACCGCCATCACCGCATAGCGCGGCAACAGACGACGCATCAACACATAGGTGGCGAACATCGCCAGCACCAGCCAGGGCCGGGCCGGCAGCGACTCGAACAGCGCGACACCGAAACTGAACAGAATGCCGGCCTGCATGCCGGCGGCGATGGACCCCGGCAGCCTGGCGATGAGGCGGTCGAAGGCGCCGCTGACGCCAACCAGCCAGAGCAGCAGGCTGGCCATCAGATAGGCCCCCACGGCCTGATTGAGGCCGATCTGTGGCAGCTGCGAGACCAGCAGCGCAGAACCGGGGATCGACCAGGCCACCACCACCGGCACCCGAAAACGCAGGCTCAACCAGGCCCCCAGCAGCGCGCTGCCGATGGAGATGGCCCAGATCCACGACGACAGCTGCGCATGCGACAACTGCGCCGAGTCGGCGGCCTGGAAGATGATCACCAGCGGACCGGCGTAAGAGATGAGTGTGGCAATACACCCGGCCACCACGGCGGACAGGGAGACATCCTTGAACAGGTCGTTCATGGGACCTCGCATGATTGTCTGGTTAACACGGCCGGCGTCGCCTGCAGTGGGGCTTTTCGCGAGCACGCTCGCTTGTGCCCCACGCGTGTGGCGTCCCAGCCCGGCTCAGGATTGCAGCAGGGGCGCACCGGCCACCCGGCGCTGAGCGCTGACGGCGAACACCGTCATGGCGATGGCGGCAATGGCACCAGGAATGGCAAAGGCCATGAAGTTCAGTTGCAGCGGCAGGTTGGCAGCCATCAGTGCACCACCGAGCAACGGGCCGACGATGGCGCCATTGCGACCGATGCCCGAAGCCCAGCCCAGGCCGGTGGAACGCATCGACAGGCCGTACAACTGGGCGGCACCGGCATACAGCAAAATCTGCGTGCCGATGGTGGTGGCTCCGGCGATGAAGATCAGCAGGTAGAGCAACGGCATCGGGCTGTTGAAGCCCAGCAGGCTGATGGCCACGGCACCGAGGATGAAGAAGCCCACGGTGACCTTGGTCAGGTTCAGGCGGTCGCCCAGCCAGCCACCGAAGATCGCGCCGAACATGCCGCCGAAGTTCAGCGCCAGCAGGAACGACAGGCTAGACCCCAGGCTGTAGCCGGCACCGGCCATGAGTTTCGGCAGCCAGGAGCTGAGCGCATAGACCATCAGCAGGCAGCAGAAGAACGCCACCCACAAGGCCAGGGTGCGAACCATACGGCCTTCGCGGAACAGCTCCAGCACCGCCACGCCCTGGCCCTTGGCATCGCTGACCTGCAGGATTTCGTCACCGTCGAGCGTCTGGCTGGCGTCCAGGCGTTGCAACAGGCGCCGGGCCTCTTCGCTGCGCCCCTGACGGACCAGGAAGCCGATGGACTCGGGCAGGTAGTAGAGAATCGCCGGCAACAGCAGCAACGGCAGCGCAGCGGCGAAGAACATCGACTCCCAGCCGAAGCGCGGCAGCATCACGATGCCCACCCCCGCCGAGAGCATGCCGCCCAGCGAGTAGCCGCTGAACATCACCGCCACCAGGGTGCTGCGCATGCGCTTGGGCGCGTATTCGTTCATCAACGCCACGGCATTGGGCATCAGGCCGCCGCAGCCCAGGCCGGCGATGAAGCGGCAGATGCCGAACTCGGTGGGGCTGCTGGCAAAGCCATTGACGATGGTCGCGCCGCTGAACAGCGCGAAGCAGATGGCGATGCCCTTCTTGCGCCCGATGCGGTCGGCCAGGCTGCCGAATACCAGGGCGCCGAACATCATGCCAAACAGCGCATAGCTGCCCAGCGCGCCAGCCTGCAAGGGGGTGAGCGACCACTCTTTCATGATCACCGGCAGCACCACGCCGTAGATGAACAGGTCATAGCCGTCGAAGATCAGCAGCAGGGCGCACCAGCTCATGACCATCCAGTGGAAGCGCCCGAAGCGCGCGTTATCGATAATCGCGTGTACGTCTATGGTTCGCATGGCATGCATCTCTTGTTTTTGTTGTAGAAAGCACTGCTGTCTGTGTTGCGCTCATCCGGTAGCGGCTTGAGCCGCGAAGCGCTTGCGCGACCGGACGCCTGCGGGTCGTCGACCTCTGGGGTCAGCCCAGGTCGCCGCCGCCCACCGGCAGGGTCACGCCGGTGATGTAAGAGGCCTCGTCCGAAGCCAGGAACAGGATCGCCCCCACCTGCTCGTCGAGGGTGCCGTAGCGCTTCATCAGGCTGCTGTCGATGGTCTGCTCGACGATCTGCTGATACCAGCCCTGCTCCTGCTCGCTCTGTTCGGCGGCGTTGCGCGGGATGCGCCGCGGTGGCGCCTCGGTGCCGCCCGGAGCCGTGGCGTTGACGCGAATGCCGCGCCCGGCGTTCTCGAATGCCAGGCAGGCGGTCAACGCATTCACCCCGCCCTTGGCAGCGCCATAGGGCACGCGGTTCACGCTGCGGGTGGCGATGGACGAGACGTTGACGATGGCACCACTGCCCTGCTCCAGCATGTACGGCAGCGCCGCATGGCAGCACCACAGCGTGGGGAACAACGAACGGCGAATCTCCGCTTCGATCTCGTGCGGCTGGTAATGCTCGAACGGCTTGGCCCAGATGGTGCCGCCGACGTTGTTGATCAGCACGTCCAGACGCCCGAAGCGCTCCACGGCCGTAGCCATCACCCGGTGCGCTGCATCGAAACCCTCAAGGTCGGCGGTCAGTGCCAGGCACTGCTGGCCGAGGTTTTCCTGCAGCTCGAAAACCAGCTCCGAGCGATCCACTGCCACCAGTTGCGCACCCTCCTCGACCAGCCGTTCGGCGACCCTTCGCCCGATGCCCTGGGCAGCTCCGGTGACCAGCACCACTTTGTCTGCAAATCGCATGTGCATGACGACCTCCCTGGTTCAGGCCGCGCTGGCGGCGAATTTTTCGTAGTAGAAGTTCGCCGGGGTGATGCCCTGCTCGCGGATGTACTGGCTCACCGCCTCGACCATCGGCGGCGGGCCGCACAGGTAGACATCGACATCGCCGTCGTTGAGGTGCCCCGGTTCGATGTGATGGGTGACGAAACCTTTGTGCGGGTAGCTGCTGTCCGGGCTGGACACGCAGGCGCTGTAGGTGAAATTGGCGATGCGCTCGGCGAAGCCGGCCAGAACGTCCATTTCCACCAGGTCGCTGTCATGGGTGACGCCGTAGATCAGGTGCAACGGATGATCGCTGCCCTGCTCGGCGATTTTTTCCAGCATCGCGGTGAAGGGCGCCAACCCAGTACCACCGGCGAGCAGCAGCAAAGGCCGCTTGATCTCGCGCAGGTAGAAGCTGCCCAACGGGCCGGCCAGGGTCATGCTGTCGCCGGCCTTGGCCATGCCGGTGAGGAAGCTGCTCATCAGGCCGCCGGGCACGTTGCGGATCAGGAAGCTGACCTCGCCGTTCTTCTGCAGAGAACTGAACGAGTAGGCACGGCTCTGCTCACTGCCAGGCACCCGCAGGTTGACGTACTGGCCAGGCAGGAAGGCCAGCTGGCTGAGGGACTCGCCCTTGATCTTCAGGGCGATGGTGCTGTCCGAAAGTTTCTCGACCTGGCTGATGGTCGCTTCAAAGCTGGCCTGGCGGGTCTTGCAGACATCCGACGAAGCCGGCACGCGGATCACGCAGTCGCTGGCGGCGCGCATCTGGCAGGTCAGCACGTAGCCTTGCGCGGCCTCCTCGTCAGTGAGGGCGTCGTCGATGTATTCCTGGCCCAGATCATAGCGCCCCGCCTCGGCCAGGCACTTGCAGGTACCGCAGGCGCCGTCGCGGCAGTCCAGCGGAATGTTGATGCCTTGGCGGTAGGCCGCGTCGGCGACGGTCTCGGTGGCAGCGGAGTCGATGAAACGGGTCACGCCGTCTTCGAAATTCAGGGCGATCTTGTGCATGGCGCACCTCACGGCAGCAATCGGTACAGGCCCACAGGCGGGCCGGGAAATCAGATGTGGTAGATGTCGATGACCTGGCGCACGTAATCGTTTTTCAGCACCACTTTCTTGGCCTTGATCAGCGGCTGCTCGCCGCGCAGGTCGAGGGTGTAGAAGCTGGTCCCGAAGTAGCTGTCGACGGTCTTGTAGCGAAAGCTCAGGGTGTGCCAGTTGAAACGCACCTGGCATTGCTCGTCGCTGTGCGCCAGCACCTCGAGGTTGCTGATGTTGTGCGAGGTACGGGTGTCGGGCACGGTGGCGCTGGAGCGTTCGGTCTTGATACGGAACACCCGGTCTTCCAGGCCACCGCGGTTGCCGTACCAGATCAGCGAGATTTCCTTCTGCGGGTCTTCGGTGAGTGCGTCGTTGTCATCCCAGGCCGGCATCCAGAAGGTCGCATCGCTGGCGTACAGCTCCAGCCAGTTGTCCCATTCGGCATCGTCGAGGTAGCGCGCTTCGCGGTACAGGAAGTCACGCACGGTTTCGTAAAGGGTGCTCATCACACGGCCTCCACGGGAATCAGTGGCTGTTCGGCGGCGGCCGCCTTGAGCATGGTTTCCTGCCAGTACTTGTGCTGCAGCACGAACAACCCTTCGTCTTCGGTGCGCACACCGGAGAGCAGCGGCTTGAGCTCGATTTCCTGCGCGGCGGCATCGGCGCCTTCGATCCAGTGCGCGGCTCCCCGCGACATGTCGTTCCAGCCGCGTGCCCCCTGATAGCCCATCTGGCAGGAGCGGAACTCTTCAAGGTCGTCTGGGGTGGCCATGCCACTGACGTTGAAGAAGTCTTCGTACTGGCGGATGCGCCGGGCGCGCGCCTCGGCACTCTCACCCTTGGGCGCGATGCAGTAGATGGTGATCTCGGTCTTGTCCACGGCGATCGGCCGGGCGATGCGGATCTGTGAACTGAACTGGTCCATCAGGTACACGTTGGGGTACAGGCACAGGTTGCGCGAATGCTGGATCATCCAGTCGGCGCGGGCCTGGCCGAAGTCCCTGGCCAGTTCGTCGCGGCGCTCGAACAGCGGGCGGTCTTCGGGGTTGGCCCAGCGTGTCCAGAGCAGCAGGTGGCCCTTGTCGAAGGAGTAGAAGCCACCACCGGTCTTGCCCCAGCTGCCGGCGCTCATGGTCTTGATCTCTTCGCCAGCCTCGCGCAGCTTGCGCTGGTTCTGGGTGGCGGCGTAGTTCCAGTGCACGGCACTGACGTGGTAGCCGTCGGCACCGTTCTCGGCAGTGAGTTTCCAGTTGCCTTCGTAGATGTAGCTGCTGGAGCCACGCAGCACTTCCAGGCCTTCGGGGGACTGGTCGACGATCATGTCGATGATCTTCGCCGACTCGCCCAGGTGCTCGACCAGCGGCAGCACGTCGGAGTTGAGGCTGCCGAACAGAAAGCCCCGGTACGACTCGAAACGCGCCACGCGGGTCAGGTCGTGCGAGCCTTCGCAGTTGAAGCCCTCGGGGTAGCCGGCATCCACCGGGTCCTTGACCTTGAGCAGCTTGCCGTTTTTGTTGAAGGTCCAGCCATGGAAGGGGCAGGTGTACGAGGATTTGTTGCCACGCTTGTGTCGGCACAGCATCGCACCGCGATGGCTGCAGGCGTTGAGGAAGGCGTTGAGCTGCCCATCCTTGTTACGCGCGATGAAAATCGGCTGGCGACCCATGCTGGTGGTGAGGAAGTCGTTCGTCTCGGGGATCTGGCTCTCATGGGCCAGATAGATCCAGTTGCCCTCGAAGATGTGCTTCATCTCCAGCTCGAACAGTCGCGGATCGGTGAACATCTCCCGCTTGCAGCGATAGATGCCCTGCTCCTTATCTTCCTGGAGCAGTGAATTCAGGTAGTCGATACCCAGGGACATGACCGGGGCCTCCGTTGTTATTGTTCAGGCCGGGTCAGGTTAGGGTCGAGGGCGCGCGGGCAATAGCCGCTTTGTGCAGAGTGCTATCCGTTTCTTGCAAAGCGGCTGGCAGAGGAACGGGCGCTGTCTGGCTTGACCGCGAGCGGCCTGGATGGAAACGGCATGGGCCGTCAGCCGCGAAGAAGCTACGAAGAGGCAGTTATTGACGAACAGGCGGCGACGTCGAGCGCGCGTGGCGCCGGCGATCAGCCATGACGGCGCTTGAGGGTCTCGGACGGCAGCTCGCCGAAGCGTTGCCGGTAATGCTCGGCGAAGCGTCCCAGGTGCAGGAAGCCATGGTCCATGGCCAGTTCGGTGAGGTTGCGCACGGTGCAGCCGGGATCCTTGAGGCAGGCATGGATGCGCTCGAGCTTGCGCTGACGCACATAGAGCTTGGGCGTCACGCCCAGGTGGCGCTCGAACAGCCCGTACAGGCTGCGCAGGCTGACCCCGGCCTGCACCGCCAGCGCCTCGATGTCGATATCGTGCTTGAGGTTGCGTTCGATGTAGTCCAGTACCCGCTCGAACATCGCCGGGTGGCCCCCCAGCTGTTCGCGGCTGACGTTGGTCTTCATCAGGGTCAGCATCTTGCTGGCGACGATCTGCGCGTAATGCTCCTGCACTTTCAGCAGGCGTTCTTCCGCTTCGGCCTCCTGGCAGACCATCGCCAGCAGGTTGACGAAGCCATCGAGCCCACTCAGCTGGTAGCGGTTGGCGGTGAAGCGCACGCCTTCGCGAGGGGGCTGCCAGCGCTGCTCGGCGCACACCGACTCGATCAGGCTGACCGGCATCTTGAGGATGAATTTCTCGCAATCGTCCGAGTAGGTCAGGTCAACCGGGTCATCGGGGTTGATCAGCAGCAGCTCGCCGGGGGCGAAATAGTGTTCCTCACGATGCCCACGCCACAGGCAATGGCCGCTGAGCAGGATCTGCAGATGAAAGATGCTTTCCAGCGCCGGTGAGATGACCCGCACGCTGCCGCCGTAGCTGATGCGGCACAGGTCAAGGTTGGCAAACTGTCGGTGGTTGAGGCTGGCCTGCGGGCGCCCCGCCGATGGCATGCGGATATTGTGCGTACCGACATGCTGATTGACGTACCCCGATACCAGATGGGGGTCGGCACGGTCGAACACCCGACTGCGCTCACTGAGCAGACGACTATCCATAGGGCAAGGCACTCTTGTAATTATTCTTGTGGTTCTGCCGACCTCATCGGCCGTGCAGCTCATCAGGCGGCGGCATCTCGGGCACTGCCGGAGCCACTCGTGAACCCGGCGCACGACCGGTTTCTGGCGGCCAGGGTAAGTTCGCCGCGCGAGGAGCGTCAATCGCCTCGAAGCGCGAAGTGGGCGGTGATCGAACACCTTGAATGAAGGGACATTGACAGCAAGGCTCTGGCCTGCGGCTAAGCCGTCAGTCAGCGCTAGCGGCTATTCACATCTGGAAACGAATGGTTATGCTGAGGCCATGAGCACGATCCCGATCCGCCACCCCTGCCCTCCCGGCGCCTGCAATTGCGAGCGTGAACGCCTGCAGGTGCCGGGCGCCGACCAGCGCATCCTGCTGCTGACCCGCGAGCAGGAACAGAGGCTGATCGAACGCCTGGAAAACGTCGAGAGTCTGGAGCAATTGCAGCACCTGCAGCGGCGTATTTTCGAGCAACTGGGCGTTGAGGTGCGCATCGCACCTGGACCCAATGAAGTACGCACCATGCGCGGCATCGGCATTCAACTCGAAGAAGTCCCCGGCCTGTGCCGCAAGACACGGCAGGCGATTCCCGCAGCCATCCGCCGGGGGTTGGAGCGGCGCCCGGAAATCGCCTGGGAACTGCTCAACGCTCACGACCTGTTGCGTGACGCCTGAGCCCTCTTCAAACCTGCAACACCGGCTTCTGCCGCGAAGAGAGTTTCTGGCTGATGCCGGCCCTGCAGGCAAACGCCTAGTCGCGGTTGAGCAGTCGCTTGAGCACCAGCCCGACGCCGACGGCAATCAGCACCGACTTGCCCGGGTGCGCCCGGACGAAAGCCTTGGCCTGTTCGACCTTGGAGGGCTCCAGGCCTGGCACCAGGGGTTCGCGGGGTTTGAGCAAGGCATCGGCACGATCCAGCAGTTGCCCTAGCAAGTGGCGCGATTGCGGCCCGCGCTGGGCACCAATGGCGTTGCCACGCTCGATCAGCGCATTGGCCTGATCGAGGAAGGTGTCGAGTTCAGAGCGGGTCTTGACCTTGAGGTCGTCGGCGAGTTTGTCAGCGATGTCACGGGCCATGGGCTGTACCTGTTGCGGAGGATGGATACAGCGTTGACTGCATGCCGCAAAGCTTCGTTCCATCGCTGAGCAGGCAGCCTCGATCACCGGCTTGCAGGGGCTATGGGCTGGCTGCATGATAGCCTTGCGCCATGCTAGAGTGCGATTTTTTTCAGGGAGAAAAAGCATGCTTTTCAACGGGTTGTCATGGGGACAGGCGACAGGAGCCGGGACATGAACAAGGCTGCCAAGATCGGTATTGCTCTGGGCGTGGCTGCGGCAGCCATCGTTACGGCTGTGTTGCTGGTCGACGACTCGCCCCAGGCCAGAGTCAAGCAGCAGGCACGCAGCGCCATCCAGCAGTGCCGCGACGAACTCAACCGTTTTACCGGCGCAGCAGGCCCGCGCAACGTCATCTCCGCCGCTTGCGTGAAGATGGAAAACGACTTCGTGGTCAAGTACGGCCACGCACCGTGAAGACCAAGGTCAGCCACAATACCGACCGGTTAACCGGGTAAGGGACTTCAGCTGCGCAGCGACCACATGTTCACAACAGATGCAGTGAATTTTCTGGCACTCTCGCGGCTAAAGCCGCTCCTACCGAGCATATAACGACTACCTGAACTGTATTGCGGCTAAAGCCAATACGGTTCAGTCAGACCACGTACTGCCGACCTTGGGCAGTACGCTGGCCGCCCCGGTTACACGTGAAAGCGCTGCACATGCCCCTGCAATGTATGCCCCAGCCTGGCCAGCTCCTGGCTTGCCTGGCTGGTCTGCTCACTGGCCGTGTAGGTCTGCTCGGTGATATTGCGCACATTCACCACGCTGCGGTTGATCTCCTCGGCCACCGCGCCCTGCTGCTCGGCAGCGGCGGCGATCTGTTGGGTCATGCCCTGGATAGCCACGATACTTGAGTTGATGCTCGACAGCGCCTGACCGGCCTCGCGGGCCAGCTCCACGCTGTCGGTGGTCAGGCTCAGGCTCGACTCCATGCGCTGTACCGCGTTGCTAGTGCCCTGCTGCAACGCAGCGATGAGCCCTTCGATTTCCTGCGTGGACTGCTGGGTGCGTTGGGCCAGGCCACGAACCTCGTCGGCCACCACGGCGAAACCGCGTCCCGCCTCGCCGGCGCGCGCCGCTTCGATGGCGGCGTTCAAGGCCAGCAGGTTGGTCTGCTCGGCGACTGACTTGATGACGTCGAGCATGCTGCCGATCCGGCCACTTTCTGCCGCCAGGGTGCCAATGGCCTGGCTGGTGCGCTGCACTTCCCCGGTGAGGCTCTCGATCTGGCCGATGGCCTTCATGACGATCTGCGCTCCGCCCCTGGCATCCTGCGCCGCATGATCCACGGCACTGGCCGTTTCGACCGCATTGCGTGCCACGTCTTGCACCGAAGTGGTCATCTCATGCATCGCCGTGGCCACCTGTTCGGTTTCGAGCTTCTGGTCGCTGGCACCGTTGCGGGTCTGCAGGGTGATGGCCGACAGCTCCTCGGTGGCGCTGGCGATCAAGGTCGCGCCGTCGCCAATATGGCTGACCAGTTGTCGCAAGTTGACGGTCATCTCCGCCAGACCTTGCTCCAGCTGGCCAATTTCGTCCTGGCGCGATGAGGTGGCCTGGACGGCGAGGTCGCCGCTGGCCACCCGGCGAACGCTATCGAGCGCTGCGCGCAGGGGCGGTACGATCTGCCGGGTAATCAGCAACGCGCCGAAGAGGCCGAGAATCAAAGCCAGTGCCAGGCAACTGGTCATGGTCCAGGCCGCTGTGGCGGTGTCCTTGGCGCGCATCTGCATCTGGTTGTCGTAGAGCGCCTGGCTGGTCTGCAGCATGGTGTCGCCGTTCTTCTCTATTTCGGCGAGCTGGGTCTTGATCTGCAACAACGCCGCCTGATGCGTCTGCAGCGTCTCGCGATAGCCGGCAATCAACGTTTGCAGCTCAGAGAAGGCGGCCTGATCGCCGCCGGTCAGAGTCTGGCGCAGCACCTTCAGGCTGGCCAGGGTCTTGTCGACGGCGGCAGCAGCGGCATCGAAGTTTTTCGGGTTGTTGCTGTAGGTATAGGCTCGGGTTTCGAAACGGGCGAAGAGAAACTGCATCTGCAGGTCCTTGACCACTCGATAGACCCGGTATTGCTCGGCGACATCGGCATTGCTGTCGCTGACATACTTGTCCAGAGCATTGATCATCGTCAGCGACTTGTCACCTGTGGTGCGCCGCACCAGACGCGAGGCGTCGATCTGCTGGTAGCTACTCTTGAGCTTTTCGATACCGGCCTGGTAGGCGCCCAGCTCCTGGATCATCTCCGCCACTTTGGCCTGGTTCGCCGAGGTCTGAAAGAAGCCATTCAGCTCGTTCAAGGTCTGCCCGGTGGCCTCCATTTTCACCGCCAGCGCCTTGGCCTTTTCCTGATCGCCCTCGCTTTGCAGGTAGTCCGCTCGCGCCAGGCGCATGGTGGCCAGTTCGTTCATCAGCTCGTTCACGGCGCTCATGCGGTCCATTCGGTAGGACAACCCGGAAATGGAACTCCACCCTGCCCAGAAAATCAGCAGGCTCATCAACAGCAACAGGCCGAAGCCCATTGCCAGCTTCCTGGCGACACTCAGGTTGGCAAGCCAGCGATACATAGCGGGTACTCCTTGAGGAACTGGCCGACGCGATAGCGCAGCAGTGAAAGCAGATTAGTTGTCGTTATAAGCCGGCGCAAAGCCGCCAGGCAGCAGTGTTTTCAGTCTACGGGACAAGGTCTGAAGAACAGCGTAGAGGGGATCAGGCAGATGAGTACGGGCATGGAGAACATCTCGTTTTTCTTATTTATGTATACAGCGATACCAGTCCGGCCCTGGATGCCTGCAACACCGTGGTGGCAGCCATCGAATGAGTCATGCGGACAGGCACAAACCGCGCCCCAGACACTGCGGGCATGTTCAGCCAGACTGACAGGGGCTTATAGAACGTTCAAATGCAAATATTTACGATTTTATTGCCTTTAATGCATCAATCGTGACAGACAGCCACGCCCAGTGCCGATGTAGACACAGGCATCAACACGTGGATAGATGAGAAAAAGAGGGGCAGATGACATCGCCAGGAGAGCGATGCCAAGAGAACAGGCATACGGAAAGCAGGCCAGATCAGACCTGGCGCGGGTACAGATGGATAGGCTTTGTACTGCTAACCAAGCCGACGCATGGAAAGATCCATTTGCGCCATGAGGTCCCTTTGCTCTCTGAGTGACAGAACCAGGCGCGCAATGGAGCGACTGTTGGCGAGTTCGGACAATGGCAGGCCCGTAACATACAGCTCCATGTCGCCTGACACGGCATGGAACAGCTTGATCGAGAAGCTGTCGTTGCTGCCCATGACACATTCGCACCGACTGGGGCGGAATGCCGTTTCGAGCACGCGTTGAAGATCCGCTTTTGACTGCATGGCTTGGCCTCTGCTGGTGAGGAATTGTCTTACATAGTAGACAAACTTCCGGCTGATCGGTTGCAGACGCGAGGATTTCGTTTACCGGTCATCGACAAAGGCTGCTGTCAGAAAGCCTTGGCGTTTTCCTTGGCATAGGCAAACCTTTGTTCTTACAGGGCTCGGAACTCTTCGGACTGTTCCTCAAGCCATTCTAAAAACTCCTTCAAGGGCGATGTTCGCTCCCGCCCCGGCACTGCAACGGCCGAGTATTTCAAGCCTTCGATCTTGATATCTGGCTTGATATCTACCAATAACCCCTTGGCTACGCTATCGGCGACCAACACGGTACTGGCAAGCACCAGGCCCTGCCCTGAAATGGCCGCCTGATGCGCAAAATGCTCATCGTCATACTCCCGATAAATGGCGTTATCGATCCATTGTTCCAGACCCGCCACCCGGCACCAGTTTTCCCAACTTATGGAGAACGGAAAGGGCGTGCCCCACCGCACGTTTATAAGACTCAGGTTTTGATTGCTCCCATTCACATTGGCCGCTTTCCAGCGCGGGCATGAAAATGCGCCAAACTCTTCCTGCATGAGAAACTTCTTATATAACCCCGGGTAATCACCCGAACCACAACGAATCGCCACGTCAATGGATGAATCTCTCAGCAGGTCGACGATATCGTTACTGGTTTCGATACTGACTTGAACGTCGGGATACTTGGCGTAGAAATCAGACACTCGGGGAATCAACCACAGGGCCGCAAATGCCGGCGTGGTGGTGACACGAACTTTCCTTGGGCTGGAATCTCCGCTAAAGCCTTTAAAACTTCGGCAGATATCGGATAACGCGAGATGAATACTGGGATAGAGCAACTGGCCGCTCTCTGTCAACTTCACCCCTTGAGCCGTGCGCTCAAATAAAAGAGTACCCAGCTGACTTTCCAAGGACTTTATTTGATGAGAGATGGCCGCCGGCGTGACATATAACTCCTTCGCGGCAGACTTGAACCCGCCTAATCTGGCTGCAGACTCGAATGCTCTTAATGCGGTTAACGGCAATTTAGCAAACACATCCAGCTCCTTCCAGATCAAAAAATTTAGCCTGGCTAACTTTATCTGGTTTGCTCAAATTTTCATAGGCCGCGACCATCGTCAAGCACCCGCCGTCCGCCCCCGCCCTGCGCATGCCTTACATGCCCATCCCGGCTCTAGAATACGCAATTTCTCTGTACGAAACACAGTGATTGGCGGGGTAAAACCTGATCCATCGGACAGCTCAATACGCGTAAAACCTCAGACTGAAGAGGTGCGTTAGTCATCTTGCGAGGCCCTATGAAAGAAGAAGCTATCCCGCTCATCGACGCTGCAGCATTACGACCAGGCAGACCGATTCCACTTGAGTTGGTCGATGCGGTAGACAGCGCCTGCCGAGGAATGGGCTTCTTCACCGTTGTCAATCACGCTGTCGACACCGGTTTGATTTCTAATGTTTTTGCGCAACTGAAATCGTTATTTGATCTTCCATCTGCAGAAAAGCAGAAAATAGAAATCCATAAGTCACCGTTCATGCGGGGATATTTCAGCGAAGGCGCCGATAAATCGGACGGGGTACTGGGCGATATCAAGGAAGGCTTTGACATGGCCACCGACCTCCCGGTAACCGATCCCTATGTAAGAGCAAAACTTCCGTTCTATGGCCCCAATGCCTGGCCCGCCGCCCTTCCAGACTTTCGACACGTAATGACCGACTATCACAAGCAGACCCTGGCATTCGGAAAGGACCTGCTGCGCGTTTTTGCATTGGCACTGGATGTGCCAGCGTCCTATTTTGATGAGAAGTTCACCAAGCCTATGGCGCAGCTCAGGCTACTGAGGTACCCGTCAATTAAATACCGGCCAGGCATGCCCATCGGGGCAGGTGAGCATACCGATTTTGGCTGGATCACCATGATACTTCAGGATGACGCGGGAGGACTTGAAGTGCAAAGTACATCAGGCGCCTGGATCAAAGCGGCACCGATAGATAATGCATTCGTCGTGAACGTCGGCGACCTGATGCAGCGCTGGACCAATGACCGCTATAAAGCCACCTTGCATAGGGTTATAAATACCAGCGGCAGAGTTCGTCATTCGGCCGCCTTTTTCATGGATCCTGACTACACTGCAAAAGTAGAATGCCTGCACAGCTGTCAATCCGTCCGAACCCCATCAAAATACCCGCCGATATTAGCCGGGGAATACATGGATAAAAGGTTCCTGGAGACCACTACATTCCGTGAAACCGAAGCCGTTTAGGAGACATTAAAATGCAAGAAAAAGAATATTTTATTTTCTACGCTTCAGCCTTTACAGCCATTCTCGGAACGGTCGGCTATCACCTGCTGATGAAGAAGATTCCGGAAAATGTGAACCCGCTGGTATCCATCTTAGGCATCTACGTCGCAATTGTTATCCTCTCGTCTCTGATGCTGCCATTTTTCATCGGCAATGGCACCCTGCTGGCCAGCCTCAAGCAAATGAGCTGGATTCAGGTCGGTATCGCGGGGTGCATCCTGATGATGGAGATCGGCTTCCTGCTTATGTATCGAAGCGGCTGGGACCTCAGCACAGGTAATATCGTGACCGGCGTTGCCATCAATATCGCCTTGGGCTTCATCGGCGTGGTCTTTCTGAAAGAAGGCTTGTCGGTTTTGAACGTATGCGGCGTTCTCCTGTGCATCACAGGTGTCGCACTGATCGGCTACAAGGGCGAGGCTGGTAGCATTCAGCCCGTGGCGAGCAGCAGTTCGGAAATCGTGGAATCGACCCCGCTGGCCATGAAGAAGTAGAACCAACAGATGCGTTCGCTATGGCTACGCCTTCGCCTGGAAGCGTCCATAGCTGAACGCTACTTGTCACGCTCAGGTAGAAATGTATTCCCTCCTCTCTTGGCATTTCCCCGAAGCGCCTGTCTGCAAGCCCTGAAAATCATGCGTACAAATCCGGCGATAACATCTTAGAGCAGCCCTATAAAGCCAAATAAAAATCAAAATTATCTAACGCTAGATTAGATAAAGTAATTTGACAAATGCAGAAAGCATTTGCAACACTCGCCCTGCATAAAATTGCACATTGACATCAATCCTTGATTGTTGCTGCCTTTTATAAAAAGTGCAATGTCATCCGACCTATGCGAAACGTAAAAGCTCTTGCACACTATCGCAGCCATCAGCCGCCACGCGAAGAAGCAGGGTTCTGGCACCCGTAAAAACTCATTGAAAGAATATAAATTATAGAACCTTAAAGTAGGTAGTTCTATGTCGTCCGCCTATGCAGACCTGTATCTGAATGCTTTGAAAAACCCCGCACTCAGAAAAGACCTTATTGCCATTGCCAAGAAAAGAAACAAAACACTCTCGGTTTTAATGCCTTTACTCACTGCGCTACTGATCGTGGCAGGTATCTATTGCTCATCGGCATCCCTTGTATGGCTGCTAATAGGTATCCCACTGATCACGATGGGTAAGATCTGGGCTTGGTATTTAGGACACGAGTACGCTCATAACTGCGCTTTCAAGTCAAAGAAAACCAACGCCTTGCTGGGCGAGTTTGTCTCGTTCATCAACGGACTGAGCTTTTCATCCTTTGAGGAATACCAGCATCTCCACAACCGCCACCACGCCGACAAGGTCGACCTGGTAGGCTTCGACATCAGGCAGTTCAAAAGCGACCACCCTCGCGCCTACCAGGTCATGGAATACCTTGAGCGCATCTACGTTCCTGGCTTCTACTACCTCATCAAGTTGTATGGCATAGGCGCCACCCTAAAAAGCGGAACGCGACAGGAGAAAGGCCGTGCGGTAATCGCTACCCTCCTCTACGTCTCAGGCTACGCACTGGGCATTGTTTACTGCCTCCCGGCCCTCATTGCCTGGCAGATCGCCTCGCTCATCAGAATTCATGTAGTGCGTTTCGTCGACTGCTTTCAACACTCCTTCGAGCAAATACAACTGGATGAGCCGAGCGCCAACAAAAGCGACAAGCACTTTGAAATCCTCAACACCTTCTCCATCCCTGTAGCCCGCAAGCACACGTACCTGAATCTATTGATCTTGAATTTTGGCTATCACAACGCTCATCATTCGTTTCCCACCTGCCCCTGGTACCTATTGCCTAGGCTGGAAAATCGAATCGAGCAAGGAATGCAGTCACAAACCGATCATGCCAACGTATTGCCTGCACGGGAAAGCAATTTGAATTTTTTCGACTTGCTCAGCCTTTATCGAAAGCATCATCTGGCGCGCATCGCGAGTGATAGTGAAGGGAGTCCGTACGATAAAAGAGGTAATTTCAGCATTGAGAAATTTACCGGCGCCTATACGGATAAGCTTCTTGGCTAAGCCAGAAGCATGACAATTCCAAATTTCGCTACGAACCGTCTGCCGATGATTATCGACCAAAGGCATTCGACAAAACATCCTTAATTGAAAACCGCGTTACGGCCCTTCAATTACAACCATACGCCCGAATCGTCTCGCTAAAGAATTCACTTCCTCAAAATATTGAATGCCTCCCCAGGAGGCATTTCAGGACGCATTTAAAATGTTGAGCTTCCTGTATTGGCTTACTAAAAAGGGGCCTACTGTTCTGGCGCTGGGCTGTGGGGTCGGTATCTTTCTGCCAACCGCAGCCACCTACATGAGACCGATGATGCCCATGATGGTTTTTATCTTCGTGCTAGGAACGCTGCTACGGGTCGATAACAAGAAAATTATAGAAGCCGCCAAGAACATCCACACCTCCATCGTCTTCCCTCTCATATTTGTTGTTGCATGCCCCTATATCTTGGGTTGGACCATAAAGCTATTGAGCAGGAATGACGAGCTGGCACTGGCCGTTGCTCTTGCAGTCGCTGCGCCCCCTGCAAGTGGAAACTCTGCAGTCGCGAGAATGCTGAAGCTTGCCCCTTCCGTAGCACTAGTGTCGACACTCTGCTCAATGGTCCTGATACCAGTATCCGCACCCTTGATACTCTATTTTTTCAAAAATCATGTAGATATCGCTATCAACCCGATCGATCTGGCAATTCGCCTGGCTATTTTGATTGGCTCAGCGGAGGGTGCTGCATTATTGATACGGAGGTTCGCCTTCAATTTCGTCAGCCAACATGGGATAGCCATCGACGGCGTGGTGATATCCGCTCTGTTCATTTTCGCGGTAGGCACCATGGCGGGCATGCAGGAGCTCATCCTGCATGACCCAGGCCTGGTACTGGCTGTAATCCTGTTGGTTTATGGCATCAATCTAGTCATGCAACTCAGCTGCGGTTTCCTGTTCCCTGGGTGGCCCCAGCTCAAAGCGACCATCGGCCTTACCGCCGGCAACCGAAACGTCGGCCTTCTCTGGTCTGCTTTAGGCCTGTCGATCTCGCCAACTCTTTTGCTGGTGTTTGCCTGTTCTCAGCTACCTATCCATACGATGCCGAGAATCTTGCAGTATGTGCTACCCAGGCTGAAGATCACTTAGCCACGCGCAGAGCACCTCTGACCGACGGCTTCGGGCCAAAGGCGTAACAGAGTGCTCGGGAGGGGCTATCAAGCGACCAGCAAGGGTACATAGGCGGGCCAGCGCTGACGGCGCAGGCTGGAAAACGAGTCACGCATAAGTCACATAAATGAAAAAGGCCAATGCTGTAAGCATTGGCCTTTTTCATTGAAGATAATGGTCGGGACGGAGTGATTCGAACACTCGACCCCTTGCACCCCATGCAAGTGCGCTACCGGGCTGCGCTACGCCCCGACTCCGGTGGTGAAGCTCTTCCACTACTGTGGAAGTGGTGAGGAATATACCCTAAGCTTTTGAATTATGGAAGCATTTTGTGATTTTCCTGCTCAGGACTTGAGCAAGACCAGCACGTCTTCCAGCTCGGCAATCATCTGCCGGATCATCTGCTTGTATTCCTGGGTATCGTCCTTGGGTTCGCCGCTGGTGAGGCGCAGGCGCGCCCCCCCAATGGTGAAGCCCTGATCGTATAGCAGACCACGAATCTGCCGGATCATCAGCACGTCCTGGCGCTGATAATACCGGCGATTGCCACGCCGCTTGACGGGGTTGAGCTGAGGAAACTCCTGTTCCCAATAGCGCAGAACGTGCGGTTTTACCGCACAAAGCTCGCTGACTTCACCAATGGTGAAGTAGCGCTTGCCCGGAATGGGCGGCAGCTCATCGTTATGGCTTGGTTCCAGCATAAGCTTCAACTCGGGCTTTCAGTTTCTGCCCTGGACGAAAGGTGACTACACGGCGAGCCGTAATCGGGATTTCTTCCCCGGTTTTCGGGTTGCGGCCCGGTCTCTGGCGCTTGTCGCGCAAGTCAAAATTGCCGAAACCGGACAGTTTGACTTGCTCGTTGTCTTCCAGAGCGTGCCTGATTTCCTCGAAAAACAGCTCCACCAATTCCTTGGCTTCGCGTTTGTTCAGGCCTAGCTCTTCATAGAGACGTTCGGCCATCTCAGCTTTCGTCAGAGCCCCCATACGTCACTTCCTTAACGTGGTGTTTAACCTCTCCTCGAGCGAGGTGAGGATTGCAAGCGTCGTTGCGTTGACCTCATCGTCATTAAGAGTGCGCGATGGATGCTGCCAGGTCAAGCCGACGGCAAGGCTTTTTCTATGTGGATCAATGCCTTTACCTTGGTAGACATCGAACAGCCGAAGATCAGTGAGCCACTCGCCGGCATTTTCACGAATCACGTTCAGCACGTCGCTGGCAGGAACATCACGATCGGCCAGCAGGGCCAGGTCGCGGCGCACTTCAGGGAAGCGCGAGAGTTCGCTGAACTTCGGCAGACGGCCTTCGGCCACTTCAGCCAGGACCAGCTCGAAGACGAACACCGGGCGGTCGAGGCCGAGGGTCTTGGCCAGTTCGGGATGCAGGGCGCCGAGGTAACCCACTTCGCGACCATCACGCTCGATCACCGCGGTCTGGCCAGGATGCAGGGCCGGATGCCTGCCTGCCTTGAAGGTGAAGACCTCCAATGCACCGGCGAAGCCCAGTACCGCTTCCACATCAGCCTTGACGTCGAAAAAGTCCACCGCGTCGCGACCTTGTGCCCAGCCTTCCGGCAGGCGGCTGCCGCACACCACGCCAGCGAGCATCGGCTCCTGCTTGAGGCCATCGAGCTGACCAACGAAACGCAGGCCACTCTCGAACAGACGCACGCGATCCTGCTGACGGTTCAGGTTGTGCTGCAGTGCCTTGACCAGACCTGGCCACAGCGACGAACGCATGGCCGCCATATCGTTGGAGATCGGGTTGGCCAGCAGCAGTGGCTTGACGCCCGGACTGAACAGCTCGAACCATTTTGGATCGATGAAGCTGTAGGTGATCGCTTCCTGGAAGCCACGTGCTACCAGCAGGCGGCGCAGCTCAGGCAGGTCCCCACGCGCTTCGGCCTTGGCCTGTGGCGCCAGGCGCGCTTGCGGGTAGCGGACCGGCAAGCGGTTGTAGCCATACAGGCGAGCCAGTTCTTCGATCAGGTCGATTTCCAGGCTGATATCGAAGCGATGGCTTGGCACTTCGACGCGCCATTGGCCTTCAGCTTCACGGCTTGGCGTCAGCCCCAGGCCGCCGAGCAGGCGCTCGACCTCGGAGGACTCGATCGCCAGGCCCAGCATCTGCTCGATACGTGCAGCGCGCAATGTGATGGGCGCGACCGCAGGCAAGTGCTGCTCGCTGGCCACTTCAACGATAGGCCCCGCCTCACCGCCGGTGATTTCCAGCAGCAGGCCGGTGGCGCGCTCCATGGCTTCACGAGCCAGTTGCGAGTCGACACCGCGCTCGTAACGGTGCGAGGCATCGGTGTGCAGACCGTAGGATCGGGCCTTGCCAGCCACAGCGATGGTGTCGAAGAAAGCGCTTTCCAGGAAGATGTCCTGGGTCTTGGCGGTCACGCCACTGTGCTCACCGCCCATGACGCCAGCAATGGCCAGGGCGCGCTGGTGATCGGCGATGACCAGGGTATCGGTCCGCAGGGTGACTTCCTGGCCATCGAGCAGGACCAGCTTCTCGCCCTCCTCGGCCATGCGCACACGGATGCCGCCATTGATTTCGGCCAGATCGAAGGCATGCAGCGGCTGACCCAGCTCGAGCATCACGTAGTTGGTGATGTCTACAGCCGCATCGATGCTGCGAATATCCGAACGACGCAGACGCTCGACCATCCACAACGGGGTCGGACGCGACAGGTCGACGTTGCGGATCACTCGGCCCAGGTAGCGGGGGCAGGCATTGGGAGCCAGCACTTCGACCGGACGGACCTCATCGTGGCTGACGACAACCGCGGGCACCTGCACACGAGTGACCGGTACGTTGTACAGCGCACCGACTTCACGGGCCAGGCCGGCCACCGAGAGGCAGTCGCCGCGGTTGGGGGTCAGGTCGACTTCAATGCTGGCATCGTCCAGCTGCAGGTAGACGCGCAGGTCTTCACCTACCGGAGCGTCGGCAGCCAGTTCCAGCAGGCCGTCGTTACCCTCGCCCAGCTCCAGCTCGGCCGCCGAGCACAGCATGCCGTTGGACTCTACGCCGCGCAGCTTGGCCTTCTTGATCTTGAAATCGCCCGGCAGTTGAGCGCCGATCATGGCGAAAGGGATCTTCAGGCCGGGGCGCACGTTGGGCGCGCCACACACCACCTGAAAAGTCTCGCTGCCGCTGCTCACCTGGCAGACGCGCAGCTTGTCGGCATCGGGGTGCTGTTCGGTGCTCAACACCTCACCGACCACGACACCCGAGAAAACACCCGCGACCAGCGCCACGCTGTCGACTTCCAGACCGGCCATCGACAGACGGGCCACCAGCTCGTCACGGGAGACCTGCGGGCTTACCCAGCCACGCAGCCATTGTTCACTGAATTTCATCCTGCTCTCCTAATGATTCGTTGACGACTAGCGAAATTGCGCGAGGAAGCGCAGATCGTTGTCGAAGAACAGGCGCAGATCGTTGACGCCGTAACGCAGCATGGCCAGGCGCTCGACCCCCATGCCAAAGGCAAAGCCCTGGAACTCTTCGGGGTCGATACCGGACATGCGCAGCACGTTCGGGTGCACCATGCCGCAGCCCATCACTTCCAGCCAGCCGGTCTGCTTGCACACGCGGCAGCCCTTGCCGCTGCACATCACGCATTCCATGTCGACTTCAGCGGACGGCTCGGTGAACGGGAAGTAGGACGGACGGAAACGCACCGCCAGCTCTTTCTCGAAGAACACCCGCAGGAATTCCTCGATGGTGCCTTTCAGGTCGGCGAAATTGATGTCGCGGTCAACCAGCAGGCCTTCGATCTGGTGGAACATCGGCGAGTGGGTAATATCCGAGTCGCTGCGGTACACACGGCCCGGGCAGACAATACGGATGGGCGGACGCTGCGACTCCATGGTCCGCACCTGCACCGGCGAGGTGTGGGTGCGCAGCAGCATGCTGGCGTCGAAATAGAAGGTGTCATGCATCGACCGGGCCGGGTGATGACCAGGGATGTTGAGCGCCTCGAAATTGTGGTAGTCGTCTTCGACTTCCGGGCCTTCGGCGATGCCGTAGCCAATGTGGGTAAAGAACTGCTCGATACGTTCCAGAGTGCGGGTGATCGGATGCAGACCACCAGTGGTCTGGCCGCGGCCCGGCAGGGTCACGTCAATGCATTCGGCAGCGAGCTTGGCAGACAGTTCCGCTTCCTCGAACGACGCCTTGCGGGCATTGAGAACCTCTGTGACACGTTCCTTGGCATCGTTGATCAGGGCGCCGACCTTGGGGCGCTCTTCTGCAGGCAGGTTGCCCAGGGTCTTCATCACCTGAGTCAGCTCGCCTTTCTTGCCGAGGTAGTGAACCCGGATTTGCTCCAGGGCATTGATGTCTTCGGCGCTTTGCACAGCTTCAAGAGCTTGGGAGACCAGCGCGTCCAGGTTTTCCATGTACAGACTCCAGATACGAAATAGGGGAAGAGCTCAGGCTCTTCCCCTATTTATGACGTTCAATACCGGCCCTGGAATCCAGGGCTGGTGACTGTCGGGGACTTAGGCCAAGGAGGCTTTAGCTTTCTCGACAATCGCAGCAAACGCCGCTTTTTCGTTCACTGCCAGATCAGCCAGCACCTTGCGGTCGATCTCGATGGAGGCCTTTTTCAGACCGGCGATCAGACGGCTGTAGGACAGACCGTTGTTACGAGCACCAGCGTTGATACGGGCGATCCACAGAGCGCGGAACTGACGCTTCTTCTGACGGCGGTCGCGGTAGGCGTATTGGCCTGCCTTGATAACCGCTTGCTTGGCGACGCGGAATACGCGCGAACGCGCACCGTAGTAGCCTTTAGCAAGTTTCAGAATCTTTTTGTGACGCTTACGGGCAATGACGCCACGCTTTACACGAGCCATGAGTTACTTCCTCTTAATCTTGATCAAAATTAACGCAGGCGCAGCATGCGCTCGACTTTCTGGACGTCAGACGGGTGCAGCAGGCTGGCACCGCGCAGTTGACGCTTACGCTTGGTCGACATTTTGGTCAGGATGTGGCTCTTGAAAGCGTGTTTGTGCTTGATGCCGTTGGCGGTTTTCAGAAACCGCTTGGCTGCACCGCTTTTGGTTTTCATCTTTGGCATGTTCGGATACTCCGCATTCAATTGATAAACATAACCGCAAGGCCTGCCGTGCCCTGGTGGTTACTTCTTCTTTTTCGGGGCGATGACCATGATAAGCTGGCGTCCTTCCATCTTCGGATGCTGTTCGACGGCACCGTATTCGGCAAGGTCGGCTTCGACCCGCTTCAACAGTTCCATACCCAGCTCCTGGTGAGCCATCTCACGGCCGCGGAATCGCAAGGAAACCTTGGCCCTGTCCCCGTCACTAAGGAAACGTACCAGGTTGCGTAGTTTTACCTGGTAATCCCCTTCCTCCGTCCCTGGACGAAACTTGATTTCTTTAACCTGGATCTGCTTCTGGTTCTTCTTCGCCGCAGCAATCTGCTTCTTCTTTTCGAAGAGCGATTTGCCGTAATCCATGATCCGGCAAACCGGTGGCACAGCGTCAGCAGAAATTTCTACCAGGTCCAGTTTCGCCTCATCGGCGATACGAAGCGCTTCATCAATAGAGACGATGCCAATCTGCTCGCCATCAGCGCCAATTAACCGAACCTCGCGCGCCGAGATATTCTCATTGATCGGGGCCTTTGGTGCAGTTCGTTTATCCTGTCTCATATCACGCTTAATAATAATTACTCCGAATCTTGGCGACCACGCCGGGAAACCGCTTGCGCAAGGAATTCAGCGAATTGGGCGACCGGCATCGAACCTAGGTCGGCGCCTTCGCGGGTGCGCACAGCGACAGTTTGCGTTTCGACTTCCCGATCTCCGATGACGAGGAGATAGGGAACCTTGAGCAAAGTATGCTCGCGGATTTTAAAGCCGATTTTCTCATTTCTCAAGTCGGACTTGGCACGGAATCCGCTTTCGAGCAGGGTTTTTTCCACCTGCTGGGCAAAATCGGCCTGCTTGTCGGTGATGTTCATGATCACCGCCTGGGTCGGCGCCAGCCAGGCCGGGAACGACCCTTCGTAGTGCTCGATCAGGATGCCGATGAAGCGCTCGAACGAGCCGAGGATCGCGCGGTGCAGCATCACCGGATGCTTGCGGCCGTTGTCTTCGGAGACGTACTCGGCGCCCAGACGCACGGGCAGGTTGAAGTCCAGCTGCAGGGTCCCGCACTGCCAGACACGGCCCAGGCAGTCCTTCAGCGAGAACTCGATCTTCGGACCGTAGAAAGCGCCCTCGCCCGGCTGCAGCTGGTACGGCAGGCCGGCGCTGTCCAGCGCTGCGGCCAGCGCACCTTCGGCGCGATCCCACAGTTCGTCGGAACCCACGCGTTTTTCCGGACGAGTGGACAGCTTGAGTTCGATGTCCTTGAAGCCGAAGTCGGCATATACGTCGAGGGTCAGCTTGATGAAGTCGGCCGACTCGGACTGCATCTGCTCTTCGGTGCAGAAGATGTGCGCATCGTCCTGAGTGAAACCACGCACACGCATGATGCCGTGCAGGGCGCCGGACGGCTCGTTACGGTGGCAGGCACCGAACTCGGCCAGGCGCATCGGCAGCTCGCGGTAGCTCTTCAGGCCCTGATTGAACACCTGCACGTGGCATGGGCAGTTCATCGGCTTGATGGCGTAGTCGCGGCTTTCCGACTCGGTGGTGAACATGTTGTCGGCGTAGTTGGCCCAGTGCCCGGATTTCTCCCAGAGCGAGCGATCGACGACCTGCGGAGTCTTGATCTCCAGGTAGCCGTGGTCACGCTGCACCTTGCGCATGTACTGCTCGAGGGCCTGATACAGGGTCCAGCCCTGCGGATGCCAGAACACCATGCCCGGAGCTTCTTCCTGGGTGTGGAACAGGCCCAGGCGCTTGCCGATCTTGCGATGGTCGCGCTTCTCGGCTTCCTCGATACGCTGGATGTAGGCGGCCAGTTGCTTCTTGTCAGCCCAGGCGGTGCCGTAGACACGCTGCAGCTGCTCGTTCTTGGCATCGCCGCGCCAGTAGGCGCCGGACAGCTTGGTCAGCTTGAATGCCTTGAGGAAACGAGTGTTCGGCACGTGCGGGCCACGGCACATGTCGACGTATTCTTCGTGGTAGTACAGACCCATGGCCTGCTCGTCCGGCATGTCTTCGACCAGACGCAGCTTGTAGTCTTCCTGGCGAGCCGAGAACACTTCGATGACTTCGGCGCGCGGCGTCACCTTCTTGATGACGTCATAGTCCTTGTCGATCAGCTGCTGCATGCGCTGCTCGATCGCGGCCAGGTCATCCGGGGTGAAAGGACGCTCGTAGGCGATGTCGTAGTAGAAACCTTCGTCGATGACCGGACCGATCACCATCTTGGCAGTCGGGTACAGTTGCTTGACCGCATGACCGACCAGGTGCGCGCAGGAATGGCGGATGATCTCCAGGCCTTCCTGATCCTTGGGGGTGATGATCTGCAGGCTGGCGTCGTGGCTGATCAGGTCGCAGGCGTCGACCAGCTTGCCGTCGACCTTGCCGGCCACGGTGGCCTTGGCCAGACCGGCGCCGATGGAAGCCGCGACGTCGGCAACCGACACCGGATTATCGAAAGAGCGTTGACTGCCGTCGGGAAGAGTGATGATGGGCATGGCGCCTCCTCTCCTAGTGGTGACCCCTACCAAAGGTCACGTGGGTTGGGATGAGCCAGTAGCGATTCGGTGGTGAGCCTGCCTCACAGTGGCAGGAGCCTTCTGGCCAACCTGGACCGAACCCGATAACTGGATGGTGAACAGCATCCGTCTGCGCCGTGCCTTTCAGGGCACCGGCCGCAACAGGACGTGCATCCTAGCACAGCCAACGCTGCACACACGCGAGGCAATTGAAAATAGAGCGTTTTTTGCCCGCCAGGCTGAACCGTCACGCAAGCAGGCCGTCTGAAACTACTCCCAACCGTTAGAAATGCCTCGTTCAAGGAGAACACCATGAAGTTTCCAAGCCGGTCCGCCTTCCTTGCCTGTATCGCCTTGACCGCCCCGTTCGGTGCTCAGGCTGCCATGGACAACGCAACCCGCACCACCTTCACCCAGCAGTGCGTGGCTGCTGCCAAAGAGCAGAAGCTGGATGAAAAAGCGGCCAAGGCCCACTGCGATTGCGGCGCCCAGCAAGTGGACGGCAACTTCACCGACAAGGAGATTGCTGCCCTGAACAACGCGTCAGTGGCCCCAGACCCGGCATTGACCGAAAAGCTGCGCCAGCTCGTGGCACAGAACTGCGTCGCCAAGAAGCGCTGATTCGCCTCCCCCCCCTCCTCTATCCCCGGTCATTCGGGGGGTAGCGGAGGTGACGAACGAAATCACTTCCTTTTCACGCGTTTGGACTATCATGGGTTCGTGTGCCCAGTTGGCCTGAGCAGCACGTTATCGAAATTCATGTTCCTGGAGATTCACCATGTCCAATCGCCAAACCGGCACTGTCAAGTGGTTCAACGATGAGAAGGGCTACGGCTTCATCACCCCTCAAGGTGGCGGTGACGATCTGTTCGTACACTTCAAAGCGATCAAGGCAGAAGGCTTCAAGAGCCTGAAGGAAGGACAGACCGTATCGTTCGTTGCCGCACGCGGCCAGAAGGGCATGCAGGCAGAAGAAGTCACCCCTGTCTGACTCTGCTCAGGCATGAAAAACCCCGTGGCTCAACCACGGGGTTTTTTATTGGTGCGCCTGACGCAGCAACCATCAACCGCAGTTGACGCGAATCACCTTGCCGGTGGCGTCGGTATTGACGTTCACGCGGTCGGACCGGTACTCGAGGGTCACCATGTCATTGGGCCCGAGAATCCGCGCGTCCTGGGCGCCTGACTGGCTACGTACCTGGTTGAGCAGGTCAATGGATGCCTGCCTGCCGACTGCGGCCTGTGCACCACTGGCATCGCAACGGCCATCGCCTGCCGCAGAAGTGGCAGCCGAGGCGGAGCGCGAAGTATCAGCCGATGAGTCCGAGGTCGTGCTGCAGCCTGCCAGCAGGGATGTCACTGCGATGAAACCAAATGTTGCGATTTTCCAGGGCATTACAGCCTCCTTTACCGATGAACAGGATCAGACCTTCTGCGACCGCGCGCACGCGCATTGGTTGCAGATTGACGCCTGCGGAGCGGGAGTCTGCCTCAGCGAACAGGCCGGGAGGGCCGCTAAATGGTGACAAAAGGTTTATCGCCAGCATTGACCGATGCCTAAGTCGAAGTGCCAAACAGCCCCGGCAGTGGTTTACTGCCCACTATGAAAAAGCACCGGACGCCAGGCGTACCGGGCAAACCGCCCACATGGGCAGGCTGAATTGCACGCCAACCGCGATTCACGCCCGATGACGCACAGCACAGGACACCATATATGGCAATCGTCTCCATCGAATCGGACATCAAGGCGCGCTGGTCCGAGGGGCACTCCGCCCACAGCCCCGGCACCGCAGAAGAGCTGGCGATCATCGCCATCGACCTGCTGATCAAGGAGCTGGGCACCGAGAATGCCCAGGCGTTCATCAGCCAGGTCCTGAGCCGCTACGCAGTGCCAGCCGTAGAGGCCTGACGCCGACTTTCACTTCAGGCGTGCCAGACGTTCGGTCAGCAGGTCGAAAAAACCTTGGGCGTCACCGTTCTCGACCCAGAAAACGTTTTCCGGCTGCTTGAGGGTGCCATACCAGTCGGCGACGGTCTGCCCGAAACCCAGACCTTCACGACTGTCGATCGCCAGGTTGATGCTGCGGCCGGAAAACAGCTCAGGCTTGAGCAGCCAGGCCATCACACTGGCGTCATGCACCGGCCCGCCCGGCAGCCCGTAGTGCTCCATGTCCAGCTTGACGTACTCATCGAGAATATCCTTCACCAGCTTGCCGGCCTGATTGCCCAGGGCCGCCAGACGAGCGATGCGTTGCTCACTGGTGAGAATCTTGTACGTGACGTCCAGCGGGATATAGGTCAGCTTGACACCACTGGCCAACACCACCTGCGCAGCGTGCGGGTCGGCGAACAGGTTGAATTCGGCCACCGGGGTGATGTTGCCGCCATTGAAGTGCGCACCACCCATGACCACCACTTCCTTGATGCCACGGGTGATTTCCGGGGCCTGGGTCAATGCCAGGGCCAGGTTGGTCTGCGGCCCGAGCATGGCGATGGTGATGCTGTGCGGCTCAGCCTTGCTCAGCGTACGAATCAGGTAGTCGACCGCGTTACCCTCGGCCAGGCCCTTGGCCGGCTCGTGCACCGGCACACCCGGCAGACCTTCCTGGCCGTGCACGTTCTCGGCATAGATTGGCGGGCGCACCAGCGGCCGCGGTGCACCGGCATACACCGGCACCTCCTCACGCCCAGCCCATTCGCGAGCCAGGCGAGCATTGCGTGAAGTCTTGTCGAGACGCACATTGCCAGCAACGGTGGTGATGGCCAGCACGTTGAGTTCTTCGGGTGACGCCAGCGCCAGCAGCAGCGCCACCACGTCGTCGGCGCCCGGGTCGGTATCAATGATCAGGTCGCGCCGTTCAGCGGCCTGCACGCTACCCGCGCCCAATAGACTCATCACCAGCACTCCCCCGATCAGCTTGCCGAACCACGATTTCCCTGCCATGTGAAACTCCCTTATCAGAACCAGACTTCATCCGAAGCGTGCCGACGCCAGGCACGATGCCCCACGCCAGCCCGCTTCATGCAACCGCTAGAAAACCACACCTGCCACCAGCGCCACATTGCTGTAAGGCTGGCATTCTCCCGTGCGCACGATGGCCTTGGCCCGCGCGCTTAGTATTTTCAATTCCTCGTGACTGACCCAGGACTGGCTGCCCAGATGACCGTCACCCTGCAAGGTTTCCAGCGCATGCAAGGCCGGGGGCTTGAAATCGATCATCTCGCGAGCCAGCACGTGGCTTTCAACCTGCATTTCGCTCAGCACCACATCCAGCACAGCGACGAAGTCCGGCACCCCACGCGTCAGCGCCAGGTCGATCAGCTCGACACCCGGCGGTATCGGCATGCCGGCATCTACGATCATCAATACATCGCCATGCCCCAGAGAGGCGATCACTCGCGACAGAGCGATGTTGAGCAAAGGGGTCTTCTTCATGGCGTCATCAACCTCTCGACGTCGGCAAGCATGGGAATCGAAGGCTGCGCGCCCTGGCGGGTCACCGACAGCGCCGCAGCCGCCTGAGCCAGACGCAGCGCTTCACCAGGCGCCTGGCCACGCGCCAGCGCCGCAGCGAAGCCGCCCACCAGGGTGTCGCCGGCGGCCGTGGTATCCACGGCCTGCACCGCATAGGCCGGCCGATGCTCGACACCGTCCGGCCCCATCCACAGCACGCCCTGACTGCCCAGGGTCACGATGACGTTCTGCACGCCTGCCTCGCACAGTGCGCGGGCCGCAATCTGTGCCGTGCCGGGCGAGTCCACCGCCACCCCGGTCAGCGCCCGGGCTTCACTCTCGTTGGGAATCAGGTAGTCGACCAGCGCATACCAGTGCGCTGGCAAGGGCGCCTCGGCCGGGGCCGGGTTGAGGATCACCGTGCAGCCCAGTTCGCGCGCACGTCGCAGGCTGTACTCGACGGTCGGCAACGGCACTTCAAGCTGACAGACGACCACCTGCGCGTCCAGCAGCAGCGCATCCAGCGCTTGCACCGAAGCCGGCGAAAGCTGGCCGTTGGCGCCCGCCACGATGACGATGGCGTTCTGACTATGGTCGTCGACCAGAATCGATGCGATGCCGCTATTGATGCCCTTGACTGTCTGCACACCACTGCAGTCGATGGCCTCGTCCAACAGGCCGGCGCGCAACTGCTCGCCATAGGCATCGTCGCCAACGCAACCGATCATCGCTACCGGACTGCCCAGGCGTGCCACCGCCACTGCCTGGTTGGCGCCCTTGCCACCAGGCACGGTCACGAAGGATTCACCCACCAGGGTTTCCCCAGGGCGCGGCAGACGCGGCGCGCGAATCACCAGGTCCATGTTCAGGCTGCCTATTACCACTACCTTTGCTTGCATGATCTACGGCCTGAGCCTCTTGTCTAATGTTGGAAAACCCAGCGGCCTCAGCCCTTCGGCGGCGGGGCCGTGGATTCACGGACTACAACGCTGGGACCAACCAGCAGTTTCTCGACCGGTGTCGCGGGGTTGGCAATGCGGCGCAGCAAGCGCTCGGCCGCCGCTTCGCCAAGCTGCGTGACCGACTGGCCCACGGTGGTGAGCGCCGGGTAGACGAAGCGGCTGAGCTGGATGTCGTCGAAACCGATCACCGACAGCTCACGCGGCACCTGGATACCCCGCTCGGCGGCAGCACGCAGGACACCGATGCCGATCATGTCGTTACCGCTGAACACCGCCGTCGGCCGCTCGCCTTCCAGCAAGGCCGTGGCCACCTGATAACCAGCCGGGCTGGTGAACTCGCAATGCAGCATCCATTCGGCCCGCGGGGCGATACCCGCTTCTTGCAAGGCCCGCTGGAAGCCGGCCAGACGCAGTTTCGAGACCAGGGTCCCTGAAGGCCCGGCGATGCAGGCGATGCGCTGGTGACCCAAGGCAAGCAAATGGCGGGTCGCCAGCCAGGCGCCCTGCTCGTGGTCGATACGTACCAGGTCGGCTTCGACGCCATCCAGCTCGCGGTCGACGATCACCGTGGGCGTGCGCACTCCGGCCAGCCCACCCGCGATTCCGGCATCGCCGTCCACGGACGAGACGATCATCCCGTCGACGCGCTTTTCCAGCAGCACCCGCAGGTAACCGCGCTGCTTCTGCGGGTCGTCATCGGAGTTGCAGAGGATCACGCAGAAGCCGTTGCGCTCGCAATGATCCTCGATACCCCGCGCCAGCTCGGCGAAATAAGGGTTCATGCCATTGGGAATCAGCAGGCCGATGGTCGATGTGGCCTTGGCCTTGAGCGAGCGGGCCACGGCGCTGGGCACATAGTCGAGCTGGGCGATCGCCGCCTCGACCTTGCGCCGCACCGCGTCACTGACCGGCCGCGTGTTGTTCAGTACATGGGAAACCGTGGTGTACGAAATACCCGCAAGCGCGGCCACGTCCTTGATGGTCGCCATATCAGCCCTGCTTGCGCGCGCGATGGCTGCGATAAGTGTCCAGCACCACGGCGATGACGATCACCGCACCCGTGATGATGCGCTTGGTCGGCTCGCTGGCGCCGATCTGCGCCAGGCCGGCCGCCAGGACCGAAATGATCAGCACGCCGAAGAAGGTACTGATGATCGAACCACGTCCGCCCATCAGGCTGGTGCCGCCAATCACCACGGCGGCGATCACCTGCAGCTCCAGGCCGGCACCGGCGTTCGGATCGGCCGCTTCCAGGCGGGAAATCTGGAACAGCGCGGCGACCCCGGCAAGCAGGCCCATCAGTGCAAAGACCGCTACCTTGTACGGCTTGGGGTTGATCCCGGCCAGACGCACGGCCTCTTCGTTGGTACCAATGCCGATCAGGTAGCGACCGAACACCGTGCGAGTCAGCACCGCCTGGGCGAAGAAGATCACCAACAGGGCGATCAGGAACGACGGCGCGATGCCAAAGGCGATAGGGTCGGACAGCCAGGCGAACGAGTCGCCAATGTAGGCGGTGCGCGAATTGGTCATCTGGTAGGCCAGGCCACGAGCCATTTCCAGCACGCCCAGCGAGACGATGAACGAAGGAATGCGCCAGGCCACGGTGATGGTCCCGGTCACCGCGCCGGCCAGGGTGGCGCAGGCCATGCCCAGCAAGGCGGCCGGCACCACGCTCCAGCCCCAGCCGAGAATCGCCACGCTGACCGCCGAGGCGGCAAGCGCGAGCACCGAGCCGACCGACAGGTCGATCCCGCCGATGATCAGCACCAGGGTCATGCCCACGGCCAGGACCATCAGGTCGGGAATCTGGTTGGCCAGGGTGCTGAAGGTCTGGTAGGAGAGAAAGTGATCGCTGAGCAGGGAGAACAGCACGATCATAGCCAGCAAGGCGCCGGCGAGCCCGAGGTAGGTACCCAGGCCGAAATACTGGCCACCGCGCCGGACGGGCTGCGGCAGGGCCTTGGAGTCAGTGGAAACGTTCATTGGGCATTCCCGGATGCGGCCTGGTCGGGCCGAACAGCCTGTTGTTGATAGCCGGCGAACGCAGCCGCCAGCAGTTGATCCTGGGTCCAGCTGTCACGCTCGAAGGTGTCGATCAGGCGACCGTCAGACAGCACTGCGATTCGGTCACAGAGCAGCATCAGCTCGCGCAGGTCGCTGGACACCACCACCAGCGCCCTGCCCTGACGGGCCAGTTCGCCGAACAGCGTATAGATGTCGAACTTGGCACCGATGTCGATGCCACGCGTCGGCTCATCGAAGAGCATCACCGGGCAGTTGCGCTCCAGCCAGCGGCCGATCACCACCTTCTGCTGGTTGCCACCGGACAGTTGACCGACTTCCTGGTCTGCATCGCTGCAGCGAATGCGCATCGCGTCTACCTGACGCTGCGCCAGCGCTCGTTCACGTTGCGGACTGATGACCTGCAAGCGAGCGATCTCGGGCATGTTGCCCAGGGCCACGTTGGCACTGATGCTCTGCGACAGCAGCAGGCCCTCGCCCTTGCGATCTTCGCTGATCAAGGCGATGCCATGCTGCACCGCGTCGCTGGGCGAGCGGATGTTCGCCCGCCGCAACGGCTGGCCGACCTCCACATGGCCGCTGTCGGCACGATCGGCGCCGTAGATCAGGCGCAGCAGCTCGGTGCGTCCGGAACCTACCAGGCCGGAGATGCCCAGAATTTCTCCACTGCGCACCTGCAGCGAGACATCCTCGACCTTGCCACGCCGACCAAGGCCCTTCACCGCCAGCGCCACTTCACCAATCGACCGCACCCCCAGATCGAGATGTTCGCCCAGCTCACGACCGACCATCAGCGCCACCAGCTGCTGGCTGTTGTAGCGGCTCATTGGCTCGACGCAGACCAGACGCCCATCGCGCAGCACGGCAATACGCTGGGCCACGCGAGCCAGTTCCTCCAGACGGTGAGAGATGTAGATGATCGACACGCCCCGCGCCCGCAACCGGGAGATCTGCTCGAACAGCAGCTCCACCTCACGGGCGGTGAGCATGGCGGTGGGCTCATCGAGAATCAGCACCCGGCAATCCCCGATCAGGTTGCGGGCGATCTCCACCATCTGCTGGTGACCGATGCCCAACTCACCGACCAGGGCATCCGGGTCGATATTGTCGAGGCCGACCCGCGCCATGGCTTCGACCGCCTGGGCGCGCAGCCGCTTGCGGTCGATCCAGCCGGCCCGCCGTGGCAGATTGTCGAGAAACAGGTTCTCGGCCACGGTCAGGGTCGGCAGCAGGTTCAGCTCCTGCATGACCATACGCACGCCGAGTTTCTCGGCGTCGGTGCGACTGGTCGGCGCATAGGCCTGCCCCATGTAGGTCATCTGCCCGGCGGAAGGCACCACCAGACCACCGATGATCTTCGACAGCGTGCTCTTGCCCGCGCCATTCTCACCAGTCAGGGCCAGGACCTCGCCACGCAGCAGGCTCAGCTCGACATCCGCCAGCACCGGCTGGGCGTAGGTCTTGCCGACACCATGCACGGACAGCACGGTTTCAGGGGATGCCGACATGCGATGCTCCGGATTCACTTGGGCTGGGTAACCAGTTCGACCGGGGTCTGGATGACACCGTCGACAGCACCCAGCGGCTCACCCTTGAGCGACTTGAGGGCCGCTTCGATGCCGAACACCGCCTGCTTGGCGGCAAACTGGTCAGCAGTGGCCAGGACACGACCGTCCTTGAGCATCGGCTTGATCGCGTTGATGTTGTCGTAGCCGACGATCTTCACCTTGCCGGCCTTGCCAGCGGCGCGTACGGCGGACACCGCACCCAGGGCCATGCTGTCGTTGCCGGCCAGCAATGCCTTGAGGTTGGGGTACTCGTTCAGCATGGCCGAAGCCACCGCGTTGCCCTTGTCGATTTCCCAGTTGCCAGACTGCACGGAAACGATCTTCATTCCCGCGGCCTGCATGGCATCCTGGAAGCCAGCGGTGCGCTGCTGGGCATTGGTAGTCGTGGAAACGCCTTCGATGATGCCGACCTCGTCACCCTTCTGCAGCTGCGCGGCCAGGTATTCACCGACCAGACGCGCACCCTTGCGGTTGTCAGGCCCTACGAAGGGCACGTCGAGGTTCTTGCTCTTGAGGACCGCAGGGTCGAGCTGGTTGTCGATGTTGATGACCTTGATGCCAGCATCGGTGGCTTTCTTGATCACCGGCACCAGGGCCTTGGAGTCGGCGGGCGCGATGACCAGCGCATCGACGCGAGAAACGATCATCTGCTCGACGATACGGATCTGGCTGGCGGTGTCGGACTCGTCCTTGATGCCGTTGGAAATCAGGTCAAAATCGGCGGCGTGTTCTTTCTGGTAGGCTTTGGCGCCGTCTTCCATGGTCAGGAAGAACTCATTGGCCAGGGATTTCATGACCAGTGCGACCTTGGGTTTGTCGGCAGCCTGGGCAGGCAGGGAGGACAGCGAAGCGAGGGTGGTGGCAGAGGCGAACAGCGCGACAGCCAGCAGGCGTCCAGCGAAGGGCAGCTTCATGAACACATCTCCGATGTTGTGATTATTCTACGGGCGCAAACGTTTGCGATCGGCTCACTATCGGAAAGGTTTCAAATTTTGTCAACTACTCTCAGGCGGTGGCGCGCACGCCTGGCAGGGTCATCCTGCTCAACGTGCTGACCAACAGACCGGAAACCAGCTGGATATCACTGTTGGTCACCATGATCTGGCGTTGCAGGCTGAGGATCCGCGGGAGACGTACGATATCCGGCTGCGGCGAGCTGAGTGCAGCTTTCAGCTCCTGACGCAGACGCCGCAGTTGCTCATGCAGATCGGCGAGGCGGTCGACCAGCGTGTCGACGGCTTTGCCCAGGCCGGAACCCTTCTTGCCACCCGAAGCCGATGTCTGCTGCACGGGCGTCAGCAAGGGTGATTCACGCTCCTGCTCGCCGGAAACAGCGGAGGCCCCGCCGCTCGATGCAACGGTCCCGACATTGACTACAGGCGCTGGCAGTCCGATTGACAGCGACATGTTCACTCTCCTGTACGACTCGAATCTGTGGAGAGGTCATCGGCCGCCCAGCGCCTTTCTTCAGTACCGCCTGGCGCTCAGGCGATCAATCGGCAGGCCTGACGGTCGCCACGTCGGCAGCAGGCAGCCGCACACGCTTGCCTGAAATGTCCGTGAACTCATAGAAACCGTCCGCCGTACGGGTTTTCGGCGTGTCTTTGCTGATGTACTGGGTACCATCCTGCAACGTCACCACCGAAGGCGTAGAACAGCCAGCCAGCATGAGGGCTGGAAGGACGAGCGTCAGCAAGGTGCGGGTACGGATATTCATGAGCACTCCTGGAACATTGACGGATCACAGGAACCTTTGAAGCCAAAAGCCTGATGAGGTTCAACAGGCTCCCGCCACCGAGCCAGGATCAGGATTGCCAAAGCCAGACCATTCAAATACTGTATGCACATACAGCAAACCAGGAAGCACTCACGTGGCACAACAGAACGCAGCGACCGCCGCCCTGCCCGGCTCGTATGAACGTCTCGGCATGCGCATCCAGAAGATCATCAATTCTCCGGCTGCGCAGAAAGCACGCACCGCCCTGCTGCTGCGCCAGGCGGGCGATCTGGACGAAGACTGGGGGCGCTTGCTGGAAGAAATCGCCGAAAATGACAACGTGACCCTGGCCTGGCGAGATGATGGTGGCGTACAGCTGTTCTGGACGCTGCCAGCGGAAGACTGATCTGCCCCGCAGGCTTGCTGGGCCATAACGTCGCAAGACGCAAGGCCCAGGCTATTGGGCTGAATCCCGACGGTCAGACAGCGGGATAGTCGCCAGTGCCATCCGGCCAGGGCGTCAGCAGCTCGTAGCCGGTCTCGGTCACCGCCACCATGTGCTCCCACTGCGCCGAGAGCGAAAGGTCACGGGTCAGCACGGTCCAGCCATCATCGAGAGTGCGGGTACCGGGTTTGCCAGCATTGATCATTGGCTCGATGGTGAACACCATGCCCGGCTTGAGCCGCAATCCCTTGCCTGGCGAGCCGTAGTGCAGCACTTGGGGCTCTTCATGATAGACCCGACCAATACCATGACCACAGTACTCACGCACCACGCTGAAGCCTTCCCGGTGCGCCACCGTCTGGATTGCATGACCGATATCCCCCAGGGTCGCGCCCGGGCGCACGGCACGAATACCGGCACAGGTCGCCTCGTAGGTGGTGTCTACCAAACGCTTGGCCAGAGGACTGACCTCCCCCACCAGGTACATGCGGCTGGTATCGCCGTACCAGCCATCCTTGATGACCGCTACGTCGATATTGACGATATCGCCATCCTTGAGTATGTCGGTCGCCGAGGGAATGCCATGACACACCACGGCGTTGGGCGAAATGCAGGTGGTCTTGGTGAAGCCGTGATAACCGACGTTGGCTGGGATGACTTTCAGTTCATTGACGATGTAGCGATTGCAGATGTCGTCCAGCGCCTGCGTGCTGACGCCTGCCTTGACGTGTGGCGCGATCATCGCCAGCACATCGGCCGCCAGACGACCGGAGATGCGCAGCGCAGCCAGATCCTGCTCGGTCTTGATGGAAATACCACGGCTCATGAGGCCGCCTTGACGGCAATAGCCGCATCCAGGACCTGCACGCCCGCCGCCATACCGCCGTTACCTTCGGTATTGAGCAGCAACTGACAGATATCGCTGTAGGAAAGGGACGGATTGAGTTCGGCCAGCATGCCGACCCGCATCCAGTGCTCAGCCTGGGCATTGATCGAGCGGCTGAATGCTGCGCTGGCACAACGCACATTGGCGTGCATGTGCTCGGAAATCTTGACGAGACCCATGGGGTGCTCCTGCCGGAAAATAAATGAATCATATACGTTTCATATATTTTCGAACAAGCAGGATTACAAAGCACGCAGGGTGCCAACTCGGCACCCCGGCCCTACCTGGCCCCGTCAGGCGATGCGCCGGACCTCTTCCAACTCTGGCAAAGGACGGGACTCACCCGGATGACCCAGCGCATCGGCCATGGCCAGCTGCGACTCGAAGAGATTGAAGCGCCGCATGGCCGCTGCGAGCGCCAGGAAGTCTTCACGCTGCATCTCTTCGAAAAGGCTGCTATACCGTGACTCGCTGGAAACAGACTGGGGAAGGAACTTGGCAGACATCATCGAAACCCTCGAATACTGTATGCACGTACAGTATTCGAGTTTTCCCTGATCGGCAAGCCAGCGAGCGACGAATGGTGCGTTCTCGGCTCGCACTCACCCTGGGGCAGGGTCGAATCATCGCTCGTACACATCCTGAATAATCTTTCATGAACGGCCACAGCCCCCCGCCACAAGGGAGGAGCGGGGGTTATTGGGGTTCAGGCGAATATTTTTTGCCTGGCGCCGATGTGGTTTTCGCGCACTCATTCGTCTTATTGAATGTGAACCGAAAAAGATACGCGCCTGAAAGGGAGTTTGTGCATGCTCAACCGCCAAGGAAACACCACCCGCGCCATGCTGAGGCAGACGACGAACGCCGCACGGCACACCGCCGCTGCGCCTGACCAGGAGCGCGGCAGCAATGACCAGATCAGGGCGCTGCTCAAGGCCTTCGGGCTGCGCACCAGCCTGGTTCGGCTCAAGGTGCTGGATACACTGCTGGCCGCCAGCACCCAAGGCCAGGCACTCGGTGTGCGCGGCATTCACAGCCAGCTGGTACGCCTGGACGTGCCCCTGTCCTTCCTGAGCGTGCGTGAAGTGCTCAAGCGCCTGTGCGACGAGGGCGTGATCGTGCTGGGCGACGACAAGACCTACTCGCTGCACTCCCGCGCCCTGCACTGGCTGGACATCGACCCTGGGTCGGCAGTGCCTTGAGCACGGTTTGCGGCTGACTCAGCGCCGGACCTTGCGGCGCATGATGCCGTTGAGGACCACCACCAGCACGGCCACGCCGATGGCGATGTACTGGAAGGTTTTCTCGCTGATGACCCCAGCCGTCTGCAGATGGGTCAGGCCCAGCATGATGGCCAGTACGCCCAGGGCGATGAGGATCGAGTAGATCAGACGTTGTTTATTGCTCATGAGGATTTCCATCGGTTCGATACAGGCAGCGCAAGGCTACACCAAAGCCTGCCTATGTTACGCCGATAGGTCGTTGTCGGCACGACTCGCCGGCTCGGTGCGACGCCAACGGCGTTGCCCTGCTCCCGCCGCCTGTGTTTAATGCGCGCTCCATTCAGGCGCAAGGCCTGAGCCCGATGCCCAGCAAGGAGTTTCACCATGGCCCATGAAGGCAGCCTGCTCCAGGCCGCTGTCGTCTTTCTTCTAGCCGCCGTACTGACCGTGCCCCTGGCCAAGCGCCTGCAACTGGGTTCCGTGCTCGGTTACCTGTTCGCCGGGGTCATCATCGGTCCCTCGGTGCTGGGGCTGATCGGAAATCCGGAAAGTGTCAGTCATATTTCCGAGCTTGGGGTGGTATTGCTGCTGTTCATCATCGGCCTGGAGCTGTCGCCGAAACGTCTGTGGGTGATGCGCAAGGCGGTGTTCGGCGTTGGCATGCTGCAGGTGCTGCTGTGTGGCGTGGTGATCGGCGGCGTCGCCCTGCTGGCCTTCGACCAGCCATTGAATACGGCCATCGTGCTGGGCCTGGGCCTGGCCCTTTCATCGACCGCCTTCGGGCTGCAGAGCCTGGCCGAACGCAAGGAACTGGCCAGCCCGCACGGACGAACCGCATTCGCCATCCTGCTGTTCCAGGACATTGCCGCCATTCCACTGATTGCCCTGGTACCGGTGCTGGCCGGTGCCAGCCAGAACCTGGCCCCTGGGGAGAACCTCAACCATGCCGTGGAAGTGGTCGGCAGCATCGCCATCGTGGTGATCGGCGGCCGCTACCTGCTGCGCCCGGTTTTCCGCATCGTGGCACGCACCAAGATCCAGGAGGTGTCTACCGCCACGGCCCTGCTGGTGGTAATCGGCACCGCCTGGCTGATGGAGCTGGCAGGCGTGTCTATGGCCCTGGGTGCCTTTCTGGCCGGCCTGCTGCTGGCCGACTCCGAATACCGCCATGAACTGGAAGCACAGATCGAGCCCTTCAAGGGCCTGCTGCTGGGCCTGTTCTTCATCAGCGTGGGCATGGGCGCCAACCTCAGCCTGTTGCTGCGCGAACCGGTGATCGTGCTGGGCCTGACCCTGCTGCTGGTCGCCATCAAGCTGCCGCTGCTGTTCTTCATCGGTCGTATGGCGGCCGGCCTGCAACGCCCCAGCGCCCTGCAACTGGGCCTGGTGCTGGCAGCCGGCGGAGAGTTCGCCTTCGTGGTGTTCAAGCTCGGCAGTGCCCAGGGCCTGTTCGAAAGCCGGGTGTACGACATTCTGGTACTGACCATCACCCTGTCGATGGCCATCACGCCCCTGCTGTTCATGGTCCTGGCCCGCTGGCTCAAGCCGCGCACCAAGGCCACCCCGGTGCCGGAGGAATACCGCGACATCCATACCGACAGCCCGCGTGTGGTGATCGCCGGCATGGGCCGCATGGGGCAGATCGTGGCGCGGATCCTGCGCGCCCAGCACATCCCCTTCGTAGCGCTCGACACGGCCGTGGAAACCATCGAATTCACCCGCAGCTTCGGCAATGTGCCGGTGTTCTACGGCGACCCGCTGCGTCCGGAAATCCTCCGTGCGGCCAAGGCTCATGAAGCGGAGTTCTTCGTCATCGCCACCGATGACCCGGACACCAACATCAAGACCGCCGAACTGGTGCGCAAGCTCTATCCGCACATCAAGATCATCGCCCGGGCGCGCAACCGCCAGCACGTGCACAAGCTGATCGATGTCGGCGCCCACGCCGTGCGCGAGACCTTCCACTCCAGCCTGGAAATGGGTCGCCAGACCCTGCTCGGCCTGGGGCTGTCGCAGGCCCAGGCCAATGCCCGCATCGAGCGCTTCAAGCGCCACGACGAGGAGGTGCTGGCCGCGCAGCACGAGGTCTACGACGATGCGGCCAAGGTGCTGCAGACCGCCCTCGAGGCGCGCGCGGAACTGGAACAGCTGTTCGAGGCCGACCGCCTCGACGAACAGGCCGCCGTCAAGCCTTGAGTCGGGCTACCAGCCCCCGCCCAGCGCCGTGTACAGCGCTACCAGCGCCTGGGCCTGGGTGGTCGAGCTTTCGACCCACTGCTGCTGGGTACTGAGCAGCGCACGCTGCACCGACAGCACATTGAGAAAATCCGCCGCGCCTGCGACATACTGCCGTCTGGCGGTCTGCAAGGCCGCCTGGTTGTGATTGACGGCCTCCTGCAGCTTGCGCTGCTGCAACTGGCTGGCGTTGTACAGGCTCATGCCGTCGTCGATCTCCTGCCAGGCGCGCAACACCGTCTGCTGGTAGGCCAGTGCCGCCTCCTGCTCCTGAGCTTCACGCATTTGCAACTGGCCGCGCAGACGCCCGCCCTCAAAGATCGGCAGGCTGAGTTGCGGGCCGAAAGCGAACTGCCGGGCACCCCAACTGCCGAGGTCCGACAGCTGCAAGGTCTGCAAGCCGACATTGCCGGACAAGGTGATGCGCGGATAGAAATCCGCCTTGGCCACGCCGACGCTGGCCGTGGCGGCATGCAGGCGAGCCTCGGCGCGGCGAATGTCCGGGCGTCGCTCGGCCAGCTCTGACGGCAGGCCCACGGGAATCTGCACCGGCACCGCCGCCATCTGTACCGGTTTCTGCAATTCGTTCTGCAAGGCGCGAGGCGCCTGGGCCAACAGCAACCCCAGCGCATTGATCAGTTGTGCCTGGCGCTGCTCCAGCACCGGCAGGCGCGACTCCATGCCGGAAACTTCCGCAGCCGCTTCGGCGACGTCCAGGTCGGTGGCCACGCCGTCCTGCAGGCGCACCTGAGACAACTTCAGGCTGTTGCGTGCCAGCGCCAGGTTCTCGCGAGTCACTGCCAGGCTGTTCTGCACGCCGCGCAGGGCCAGGTACTGGCGCGCCACCTCGGCCTGCAGCGCCAGTTGCGCGGCGCGGCGATCGTGCTCGGCCATTTCTACCTGGGCGCCAGCGGCCTCGTTCTGGCGCCGCACGCGCCCCCACATATCCAGCTCCCAACTGGCGGTCACGCCGGTATCCCACTGTTCGAACGGCGCCCGCCCCTGCTCGCCGGAGGGGTCATTCAAGCCCTTGGCGCTGTTGCGCTTGCGCTGGTAACCCAATTGGCCGTCGACCTTCGGCAGCCGCTCACCGGCGGTCACCCGGTACGCCGCGCGGCTCTGCTCCAGACGCATGGCGGCCATGCGCAGGTCGAGGTTGGACGCCGTGGCGCGATCGATCAGCGAAGACAGCAGCGGGTCGTGGAAGACCTCCCACCAACGCGCATCGATCGGCGCGCTCACCGGACGGCTCACCGCCTGTTCACCCTGCTGCGGCAACCACTCCACGTACGATGCGGACGATGGGCGCTGGAAGTCCTCGCCCACCTGGCAGCCCGTGATCGTGGCGCAGACAAGCAGGGCCAGGCCGATACTCACTAGCGGCCTCATCGCGCCACCACCGGCTGGCCAGTGGGTGCGGCGGAGGTTTCGATGCTTGCCTCGACCGACATGCCGACGCGCAGCTTGCGCGCCAGGGGCTGGTCCGGCTCCAGAACGATCTTCACCGGAATACGCTGCACCACCTTGGTGAAATTACCCGTGGCGTTGTCTGGCCGAACGGCAGCGAAGGTCACGCCGGTGGCCGGGGCGATGCTGTCGACATGCGCCTTGAGCACTGCGCCGGGGTAGGTGTCGATGCGCAAGTCCACCGGCTGCCCGACGCTGACATCGGTCAATTGGGTTTCCTGGAAATTGGCTAGCACATAGGCCTGCTGCAGCGGCACCACGGACAACAGCCGGGTGCCGGGCATCACGTAGTTGCCGACACGCAGCGCACGCTCGCCAACCATGCCGTCGACAGGCGCAACGATCTGCGTATAAGACAGCTGCAGGCGCGCCTGGTCGAGCGCTGCGCCGGCACGCTGCAAGGCAGCCTCGGCGCTGTGCAATTGTGCGGTGAGAATATCCACCTGCTTGCGCTCTGCCTCCAGGCTGGCCTGCGCACTGGTGTGCTGGGCATTGGCGGTCTCGATACGAGTGCGCGCCTGCTGGGCGTTCTGCAGCGTACCGGCGCCAGCACCGGCCAGGTGCTCGTAGCGCGTGCGCTCCTGTGCGGCGAAGGTCACGGCCGCCTGGCTGGCCTTGAGCGCCGCCTGGGCACGGGCGATCACCGAATCCTGGCGTTCCAGCAAGGCACGGATTTCATCACGCCGGGCCACGGCGGCCTGTTGCTCGGCCTCGGCAGCGTCCAGCGCCGCCTGCAGGTCACGGTCATCGATGCGTGCCAGCACTTGTCCGGCCTTGACCGCCTGGTTGTCCTCCACCAGCACCTGGCTGATGAAACCGGACACCTTGGGGGCCACCACCGAGTAGTCGGCGGCGATGAATGCATCGTTGGTGCTTTGTCGGTCACCCTGGCCGGCCAGGGCATACAGGCCAAGGCCAGTGACCAGGATGGCGCCTGCGCAGACCGCCAGGGTCTGCCGGGACGTCAGTTTCATGGGGTCTCTCCGAAAAAAGTCAGTTCGATGCCCGCGGCGGATATACGCGCCGGGTCATGACCGGAATCAGCAGGATCAGGGCGACAGCCAGCCAGCCCATGCAGTAATAGAGGTCGGCACTGGTCAGCACCACAGCCTGCTCGTGCAGGCGCCGCGCCAGGGCCTGGGTGTTTTCACCGGCGGCGAGCCAGGGGGCATTGCCGAGCCGGTCGACCAGGTGGGTCGAGTGGAAATGCTCGCGTCGCGTGGTCAGCACCTCCAGCAAGCCGGTGGCCAGCGCCGTGGACAGCCCGCGCACGGTATTGAACCAGGCCGACGCAAACGGCCCGTCGGGCGGCGCGATACCGCTGGTGGACTGGATCAGCAACGGCAGCACGGCCATCGGCTGGCCGAACACCTGCAGCACTTGCAGCAGGTAGAAGTTGTCGCGGATCCACGCCGAGGTCATCTGCATCGCCAGCGCGCAATGCAGCCCCAGCAGCAACAGACCCAGGCACAGCACCCAGCGGCAGTCCACCCGGCGGATGTTGCACAACGCGGCCACCAGCGGCAGCACCAGCAACTGCGGCAAGGCCACCAGCAGGGTCAGCGGCGCCGTCTGCAAGGGCCGGTAACCATGCACCTGGGCCAGGTAGGCTGACGGTATCGAGGCCACGGCACTGAGCACCACCAGCACCCCGGCGAGGGTCAGCAAGGCGTGCGAGAGGTTCCCCCCCGCCAGCAGGCGCAAGTTGAAGAACGGCACCTCGACGAAACATTCGCTGACCAGAAACAGCCCCATCAACACCAGGCCGCCGCCGAGCAGCCAGCTGATCAGCGACGACTCGAACCAGTCCAGACGGTTGCCCTGCAACAGCCCCAGCACGGTCATGACGATCGCCGGCAGGCCGAGCAGCAGGCCGCGCCAGTTGAAACGACGCAAGCGCTCGAGGCGCGGCGGATCCTGGACGATGCCATGGGAGATCGCGAGCATCGCCACCAGACAGGGCGGGATGACCTGCCAGAACGTCCATTGCCAGTTGAAATACTCGACCCACAAGGCGGCCAGTGGCGTCCCCAGGCCCGGGCCGAAGGTGGCGGTCAATGCGTAGCCGGCCAGGCCGAAGATCTTGATCGGCGGCGGCAGAAAGCGTAGCGCCACGGTCATCAACATCGGCGGCAGGCAGCCGGCCGCCAGGCCCTGCAGCATGCGCAGCACCAGCAGGCTTTCCTGGTTCGGTGCCAACGGACACAGCAGCGCCAATGCCACGAAGACGCTGATCGCCCCCAAGGTGAAGCGCCGCAGCGAAAGCGTCACCGCGAACCAGGGCGCAAAGGCCATGGCCGCCACCGAACTGGCCGAATACCAGGCGATCAGCCAACTGGCCTCATCGGCGCCGATGAACATCGCGCCGCGGATATCGGCCATGGCGATCCGCGTGACGCCCTCGTTGATGCCCGCCACCAGCACCGCGAGCAACACGCCCAGCAGGCCGATCAGCCGCTCAAGCCCGAACGCCGGGGCGGCGGGGGCAACGGGCCGTGTCGCTTCGGCGAGGGCAGGCGTGGCAAGGGAGGTCATGTACGGACAATCCGGGTCATTGGATACCCGGGCAGTCTAAAGAGCGCTGGCGTTCAGGAAAATTGACATTCTGGCAGTTTATAAGTGCACCAGACGCAAATGTGTCGAGGCCTGGATTGCTCTTCGAGCGTGCACTGCGGACGGCGGTCAGGCGTAGGGGCTGTCCCAGAAACGCTTGTACATGCCCAGGCGCTTCTTCCAGCGGCTGGGCAGGCGCCGTTCCTGGCGGCTCAGCTTGTAGGCGACCAGCTTCAGCGCGTTGCGCAGGATCGATGCCGGCCACCACCACCAGCGCCGCACGCCGATATACGCCAGCTCCGACTTCACATAGCGCATGCCCTCGCCGGCGATGCCACCGAAGTGCTCATAGATCCAGGCCTCTCGGCACTGGAACACGCCAATGTCGAAGTAGCGCCGGAACTCTTCGGCCAGGCTGTAGTTGTGCGAATGCCGGCACACCGCCGAGCCTTCATAGGCGACCTTCCAGCCGCCGAGCAGCATCTTCGCCGCCACGTACATGTCTTCCGAGAGAATCACGTGACGCGGAAAACCGCCCACAGCCATCAGCGCATCACGCCGGTAGGCGGCGAAGGAATTGGACATGAAGGGGGTCTTGATCCCCAGTTGCGGGGCATCGTCGAGGGTCTTGATACGTGACACCGACGGGTAGTTGAACAGCCGCGCATGCTGGGCCAGCAGGTTGGCATCCTTGTGCGGCAACTGCCGGCCACAGACCGCGCCGACCCTGGGGTCGGCGAACGGCAGCAGGATGTTGGCGATGGCGTCCTGCTGCTCCAGGTAGGCGTCCTGGGTCATGTACACATACACGTCGTAATGCTCGAAACGCTCGACCATCATCTGCCGCGTGCCGCCGTGATTGAACTCGCGGCTGTCGATGACCACCACGTTGGCACAGCGTGACTGTGCCAGCTCGCGGCTGCCATCGCTGGAGCTGGAGTCGACGATCAGGGTGTCGAACGTCGCGCTCTGGCGCTGCAGCGAGTCCAGCAAGCGTTCGAGATCGCGACGTCCGTTATAGGTGGGAATGACACAGGCCACACGCAAAGACTGCATAACAATACTCCAGGGCATGATCCAGGGCCCAACTTGTCAGCCAGTGTGAGGTTAGCTCATGCGTTCCCGGCTCACCATGGCGCACTCAACCCAGCAGTTCGCTGAAGGGAATGAAAGCCACCGGGTCGCCCTCCACCAACACCGCCCCCTCGCGCACCTCGATCAATCCATCGGCCCAGGCAGCGCTGCGCAGCACCCCGGAACTCTGGTTGCCGTAAGGCACCGCACGCCCCTGTTCAAGACGGCCGCGCAGGTATTCGCGCCGAGTGCCCGGCTTGTTCCAGGCAAATCCCGCTGGCACGTGGAACTGCAGCGGCGCAACCGCCTCGACGCCCTGGCGCCGTAGCAGGTAAGGCCGGGCCAGCAAACCGAAGGTCACCAGGGTCGAGGCCGGATTACCAGGCAGGCCCAGCACCGGCACGCCCTTGTAATGGCCGAAGGTCAGGGGTTTGCCCGGCTTGATCGCCAGCTTCCACAGCGCCAGCTCGCCTTCCTCGCGCAGGACCTGGCCGAGAAAGTCCGCCTCGCCCACCGATACGCCGCCGGAAGACAGGATCAGGTCGACGTCGCCAAGACCGGCCAGCGCCTGGCGGGTCAGGTCCAGATCGTCCGGCAGGATCCCGGCATCCACTACCTCGCAGGCCAGCGCCCGCAGCCAACTGCACAGCACAGTGCGGTTACTGTTGTAGATCTGCCCCGGCCCCAGCGGCTGCCCCGGCTCGACCAACTCGTCGCCGGTAGACAGCACCGCCACCCGCGGGCGACTGATCACCGCCAGCTCGGCGATACCCAGCGAGGCCAGCAGGCCCAGCTCCACCGGCCCCAGGCGGGTACCGGCTGCCAGCACCCGGTCACCGACACGGGATTCCTGGCCCTGAGGGCGGATGTTCTGCCCGGGCTTGAGCGCCTGCAACAGGCGCACCCGACCGTCGTCGAGCAGCTCGGCGTTTTCCTGCATCTCGACGCAATCGGCGCCTTCAGGCAGCGGCGCACCGGTGAAGATGCGCGCGCAGGTGCCTGGCTGCAGCGGCTCAGGCGCCTGGCCGGCGAAGACGCGCTGGCTGACCACCAGCGGCGCACCGCCCGCGTCGGCAACCCGCAAGGCATAGCCATCCATGGCACTGTTCGGCCAGGGCGGCAGGTCCAGGCCGGCGATGACTTCATGCGCCAGCACGCGCCCCTGGGCTTGCGCCAAGGGCAGGGTTTCACAGTTTTCAATGGGCTTGGCGGCAGCGCTGGCCAGCAGGCTGGCGAGGGCCTGTTCGACAGGAATCAGCATCGCTCAGCCCCGCGTGCCACAGGGCTCGGCTTTCTTCAGGTGGGCCACGAAGTTGCACGGGCGAAAGCGCGAATCCAGTTGCTGGGCGAGGATGCCGTCCCAACCGGTACGCACCGCGTTGGTCGAGCCCGGCAGGCAGCACACCAGGGTGCCATTGGCCAGGCCGGCCAGTGCGCGGGACTGAATGGTCGAGGTGCCGATATCCGGCACCGAGATCTGCCGGAACAGCTCGCCGAAGCCATCGACCTGTTTGTCGAGCAGGCAGGCCACCGCTTCAGGGGTGCTGTCGCGACCGGTGAAGCCGGTCCCGCCCGTGATCAGTACCACCTGTACGTCATCGTCGGCGATCCAGGTGGCGACCTGGGCGCGGATCTTGTACAGATCGTCCTTGAGCAGCACGCGGGCGATCAGCCCGTGGCCAGCGGCGCTCAGGCGGTCGACGAACATCTGCCCGGAGCTGTCGGTTTCCAGGGTGCGGGTATCGCTGACGGTGAGCACGGCGATGTTGAGAGGGACGAAAGGCGTATCGGGCTTGACGCTCATGAACACGAGATCCGGTTGTGGAGTGGGCAGGCCGGTGTTATACCACAGCGCTGCTCACCACCGCCGAACCGGACGCTCCATGCCGCCCAGCACGACACCTCCCCGCCCCCTGCCACCCTGCTCGATCCTTCTGCTGGCCGGCGGCCAGGGCCAACGCATGGGCGGCCAGGACAAGGGCCTGCTGAGCTGGCGCGGCAAGCCGCTGGTGGAGACCTTGCACGCCCTGGTGCGCCCGTTGACCGACGACCTGATCATTTCCTGCAACCGCAACCAGGCGCGCTACCAGCCTTACGCCGACCGCCTGGTGGGCGATGCCGAGCCGGGCTTCCACGGTCCGCTGGCAGGCATTCGTGCTGCCCTGCCGATGGCCCGTCACGACTTCCTGCTGGTGCTGCCCTGCGACGTACCGCAGCTCGACCGCCAACTGTGCGACGATCTGCGCCGCCAGGCGGCAGAACATCCCGGACAACCGGTGATGGTCCGTGAGGGCGAGCACTGGCAGCCCCTGCTGTGCATCATTCCCACCTGCCATGCGGCGCTGCTGGAGGCTGCCTGGCAACGTGGCGAGCGCAGTCCGCGTCGCGCGCTGCAACCCCTGCGGCCAGTGGCGCTGCAATGCGCCGAAGGCGACCCGCGGCTGGCCAATCTCAATACGCCCGAGCTGCTGCGCCAGGCCGACCCTGCGCCGGACCATTGACCAACCCCGGGAACTTGCGACTAAGCTGCACGTCTTAGTCGTCTGTAACCAGCATCCATCCGGAGATACAGCCATGAAACACAAGACCCTTCCTGCCGCCTTCCTGCTTGCTCTGGGGCTTGCCTCGCTGGCCGGCTGTGCCTCGCCAACCGTGATCACCCTCAATGACGGGCGCGAGATCCAGACTGTCGACACGCCCAAGTTCGACGAAGATTCCGGTTTCTACGAGTTCCAGCAACTCGATGGCAAGAAGACCCGCGTGAACAAGGATCAGGTGCGTACCGTCAAGGACCTGTAAGCCTTACCTGCCGGGCGAAGTGTGCTTCGAACGCTTCGCCCTCCCCGCCTCGCCCGCCTCGCCTACTGAAATTCCAGCCGCAAACGGCTCTCGAACACCCTGTCCTCGCCACTGAGCGGATCCTTGAAGCGCAGCCCGCGTGCCAGCAACTGCAAGGGCCGCTGGAAGTCTTCTGCGAGCACCTTGTCGACCTGCGGATAGAACGCGTCATGCCGGATCGGCGCCCCCAGTGCCGCCATGTGCACACGCAACTGATGCTTCTTGCCGGTGACCGGGAACAGCCCGTAGCGCCACCAGGCATCCTGACGTTCCAGGACCTCCAGGCGAGTCAGGGTATTGGGCGCGCCGTCAGCCTCCTGCATGCGAAAGAACGGCTCGCCATCCACCAGACGACTGGCGTGCTCGCGAGGAAAGTCCAAGTGCGGCAAGGCAGGTGCAATGGCTTCGTAGTACTTGTCGATGTTCCGGGTACGAAACAGCGCCTGGTAGGCCGAGCGACTGCCCGGGTGGGCGGAGAACAGCACGATGCCCGCCGTGTGTCGATCGATGCGATGCAGCGGCACCAGGTGCGGATTGTCCAGGCGCTTGATCAGGCGCCGCAGAAGGGTCTGCTCGACGTACTCGCCCGACGGAATGACTGGCAGAAAATGCGGTTTGTCGGCGACCACCAGATGCTCATCGACATGCACGACGGTCTCCTGCACCGGAATCGGCATCTCGTTGGGCACTTCGCGAAAGTAATGCACCTTCATCCCCTCGCGATAGCCCAGCGCGACGCTGATCGGCTGCCCGTCGGCATCCAGCACCCGCCCCCTGGCAAAGCGATCCAGCCACTGCGCCCGGTCGATCGCCGGAAAGCGTGCGCACAGGCAGTCGAGCACGGTGTGCCATGGGCCAGGAGGCAGGCACAGGGTGCTGGCCTGATGCCGGGCGGGGTTGAACGGCGAATCGGTCATGCGTGGGCTCGGTATGCTCGAAAAGCGCCGATTATCCCTGAAGCCTGCGCGCCAGGCGACTGCCGTCGGCCAAACGCAGACTGGGCGATCAGCGAACAGATTCCGCGGCAGGCTCTGGAACGCCCCATGCGCGCCTATTAACCATCTGGTACATTCCTCGACACGCATCCTGCACCCACGCGGGCGCTCAGCCCGAGCGGTGCCGTACAACAACAAGAGAGTTTCCCATGAGCCAGATTCAACGACCTTCCGTGCTCGTCGGCCTGATCGGTGCCGGCATCCAGGCTTCGCGCACCCCGGCGCTGCATGAGCATGAGGGCGACGCACAAGGCCTGCGCTACCTGTACCGGCTGATCGACATCGATGCGCTGGGCCTGGACAGCCACGCCCTGCCCAACCTGCTCGAAGGCGCACGCACCAGCGGCTTCACTGGTCTGAACATCACCTTCCCCTGCAAGCAGGCGGTCATTCCGCTGCTCGATGAGCTATCGGCCGAGGCCCGTGGCATCGGCGCGGTCAACACCGTGGTGTTCAAGGATGGCAAGCGCATCGGCCACAACACCGATTGCCTGGGCTTCGGCGAGGGCTTCAAGCGCGGACTGGACGGCGCTGCGCGTCGCCTGGTGGTACAGATGGGTGCCGGAGGTGCCGGCGCGGCTGTAGCCCACGCACTGCTGAGCGAAGGCGTCGAACGCCTGAGTATCTTCGAAGTGGACAGCGAGCGCGCCCGCGCCCTGGTCGACAACCTCAACGCGCATTTCGGCAGCGGCCGTGCCCAGGTGGGTCATGACCTGGCCAGCACCCTGGCTGCCGCCGACGGCCTGGTCAACACTACGCCAGTGGGCATGGCCAAGCTGCCCGGCATGCCCCTGCCCGGCGAACTGCTGCACGGCGGACTCTGGGTCGCGGACATCATCTACTTCCCGCTGGAGACCGAGTTGCTGCGCCAGGCCCGTCAGTTGGGCTGCCGCACCCTCGATGGCACCACCATGGCGGTGTTCCAGGCGGTGAAGGCATTCGAACTGTTCACCGGCCAGGCCGCTGACGCCGAACGGATGATGGCGCACTTCCATTCCATGCCGGCCTGAACCGCGCCGGTCGCGCCCCGTCAAGCTGCGGGGCACGGCCTTGTACTCAACGCTGCAGGTAACGCAGCACCGAGTCGCAGATCATGGTCTTGTGGCGCTGCTTGATCTGTTCGTCAGCCAGTTCGATCTTGAAGATCGCCCCCAGGGTGTGACGATTGGACACGCGATGAAAGCAGAACGAAGTCATCAGCATGTGCAGGTCCACCGCATCCACGCCTTCGCGGAATACCCCACTGGCTTCGCCGCGCCGCAGGATGGCGTCCAGGGTGCGGATGATGTTCAGGCTCTGCGCATGGATGGCCTCGGACTGCTTGACGTTCTCGCCATTGAGGATGTTCTCGTTGCACACGATGCGCACGAAATCGACGTTGCGGTCATGGTGATCGAAAGTGAACTCCACCAGGCGACGGATCGCCGCGTGGGGCTCCAGGTCGTCGAGGTGCAGGTGCCCTTCGGTGGTACGGATGTCGCCGTAGAGCTTCTCCAGCACCTGGACGTAGAGCTCTTCCTTGCTGCCGAAGTAGTAGTAGATCATCCGCTTGGATGTGCGGGTGCGCTCGGCGATGGCATCGACCCGCGCCCCGGACAGGCCACGGGCTACGAATTCGGCGACGGCCGCCTGAAGGATGTCTTCGCGGGTCTTTTCCGGGTTGTTCTTGCGGCTCTTGCGCAGCGTGTCGGCAGGCGGCGCGGCGGAGTCGGTCATTGTATTCATTATTGGCTCACGAGCACGGTTTAGCCGGCGATTATGAAGCCCTGCGCCGGTGCGTGGAAGCCCACCGCCAACGCCCGGTACGTGCCGGGCGGCGGGGGCAGACAAGCGCCCTACAGACGGGCCTTGGGCGCGGCGCCGCTGCGGGCCTTGGCCATGGCGGCCAGGCGCACCGGTACGTTGGCCGCGCCATAGCCAGCGTAGCCGTTCTTGCGCTGGATGATTTCGAAGAAGAAGCGCCCATCGAACGCCTCGGTGTACACGTGAAACAGCTCGCCACCCTGGCTGTCGCGGTCATAAAGGACGTTGTAGTAGGCCAGTTCGCTGAGGAACTCGTCGTCGAAATCCAGGCGCGCCGCCAGGTCGTCATAGTAGTTCAGCGGAATCTCCAGCAGCGGCACACCGGCCTCCTTGGCACGCCGCACCTCGGCGAAGATGTCCTCGCACGAGAACGCGATGTGATGCACGCCAGAGCCGCGATAGGTGGACAGCGCGTGGGAGATGGCCGTGTTGCGGTTCTCCGAGATGTTCAGCGGCAGGCGCACGCTGCTGCAGCGGCTGCGCAGTGCGCGGCTCTTCACCAACCCATAGGGGTCGGGGAGTACCACCTCATCGTCGGCCTCGAAGTCCAGCAGCCCTTTGTAGAACAGCACCCAGCTGTCCAGGCTGTCGGCCGGCAGGGCCATGGCCATGTGGTCGATACGCTGCAGGCTGCCCTGGGGCAGCGCGGCGCTGTCGATGACGAAGTCGCTGTCGTAGATCGACTGCCCCGGCTCGGCGCGGTCCACCAGGTAGATGAGGCTGCCGTCCGGCGCTCGCACCGCTGGCACCTCGCGCTCGTTGGGACCGACCAGGCCGCGATACGGCTGGCCCTTGAAGGCCCGCGCTCGCTCCAGGGCCTGCGGTGCATCCGCGACGCGCAAGGCCGTGGCGCACAGCGACGGGCCATGGGCTTCGAAGAAACCGTGGGCAAAGGAATAGGGCTCGGCGTTGAGCACAATACGGATATCGCCCTGCCCCATGAGCTTCACCGCCTTCGAGCGGTGCTTACCCAACCGGGCGAAACCCAGCCGTTCCAGCCAGCCCTGCAGGCGTGCGCTGTGGTCTTCGTCGACCGCGAATTCGAGAAACTCGATACCGTCCAGCGGGCTGGCCGGCGGCGGATTGAACAGCAGTTGCGGCTCGACCGCCGCGTCCTGCTCGGCCAGCAGTTGACGGGTCTTCTCTTCCAGATAAAGCAGCGAGCGAAAGCCATCGGCGGCATTGGCGCGGGTCGGTGCGGCGCGGAAACCGTCGTTGAACACCTCCAGCGACAGCGGGCCGGTGTAGCCACTGCGCAGGATCGGTGCGAGGAAGCCCGCCAGGTCGAACTCGCCCTGCCCGGGGAAGCAACGGAAGTGCCGGCTCCACTCCAGCACATCCATGGCCAGCAGCGGTGCATCGGCCATCTGCACGAAGAAGATCTTGTCGCCGGGAATCTGCGCGATGGCGCTGGGGTCGCCCTTCAGCGACAGGGTGTGGAAGCTGTCGAGCAAGACACCCAGTGCCGGATGGTCAACGGCCTGCACCAGGTCCCAGACCTGCTGCCAGGTATTCACGTGCCGTCCCCAGGCCAGCGCCTCATAGCCGATGCGCAGGCGCCGGGCATCGGCGCGTTCGGCCAGCAGGTGCAAGTCATCGAGCAGCACGCTGCGCTCGCCCAGGGAGTCAGCGGCGACGTTGCTGCACACCAGCACCAGGTCGGTACCCAGCTCCTGCATCAGGTCGAACTTGCGCTCGGCACGGTCGAGGTTGCGCTGCAGGCGGTCGCGGCGGCAGCCCTCGAAATCGCGGAACGGCTGGAACAGGGTAATGGCCAGGCCCAGGTCGGCGCACATCTGCCGCACGTTACGCGGGCTGCCGTCGTAGTACAGAAGGTCGTTTTCGAAAATCTCGACACCGTCGAAACCGGCCGCGGCGATGGCTTCGAGCTTTTCAGGCAAGGTACCGCTCAGGCAAACGGTGGCAATGGAACGCTGCATATTATTGTACTCCTGGACGAGCGCGGCTCAGGGGCCGCCACTAGATCGCGCCGCCTGCCAGGCCAAGGGCCTGGACGCAGAACGGGCAAGTTTTCAGTATTCGCATGCCGCCTGTCACAGGCAACCTGTTATGTACGAACCGGTTAGTTTTTCGTTCGTTTATCGAACAAAACCCAAAATGCTTGATTGACGGCGATTTGCGCAACGCACAACATCTGTTTCGCAGTGTGACGAATCAGCCTGACCCTTTCGTCTCGTTCTGCCTTGTTTGTCGCTGTGCCCGATGAACCTCCATAACAATTTCAAGAACAGGATACTGCTCATGCGCGCCCTCCCCGACTCTCCCGCACGCACGCTTCCACCCACTGAGACTTCCAACAGACGAACCTGTTCGACCATTTAACTGGTCAACTCGGATCGCCTGCAGCATTCTTGCGCGCTCGCTCCTCGCGTCAGCCCCTGCGCCACGCCCCTGGGTCCAAGGCCCCCGATGGCGACGACACAGAACCGGCCTGACGGTCTGCGGTACAGCGAGTTGTTTCTCAGTCCGGCTGGCGCCCATGGCGCAGTCCTGGAACGGATGATCGAACCATCATGCTCAACACACAGACCAACCCCCTGGCCAGCGCCGCACGCGCCGGCATCGGCGACAAGATCCGCGGCGCCATGGCCGTGGGCAAGACCCGCTGGGGCATGCTCGCCCTGGTGTTTCTCGCCACCACCCTGAACTACATCGACCGCGCCGCCCTGGGTGTCATGCAGCCTATCCTGGCCAAGGAAATGAGCTGGACGACCATGGACTACGCCAACATCAACTTCTGGTTCCAGGTCGGCTATGCCGTCGGCTTCCTGCTGCAGGGTCGCTTTATCGACAAGGTCGGCGTCAAGCGCGCCTTCTTCCTCGCCGTGCTGCTATGGAGCGTCGCCACCGGCGCCCACGGCCTGGCCACCTCGGCAGTCGGTTTCATGGTCTGCCGCTTCATCCTCGGCCTGACCGAAGCGGCCAACTACCCGGCCTGCGTGAAGACCACCCGGCTGTGGTTCCCGGCCGGCGAGCGTGCGGTCGCCACCGGCATCTTCAACGCCGGCACCAACGTCGGTGCGATGATCACCCCCGCCCTGCTGCCCATCATCCTCAGCGTCTGGGGCTGGCAAGCGGCATTCCTGGCCATGGGTTTCCTGGGCCTGTTCTGGGTCGTGGCCTGGCGCCTGAAGTACTACAACCCTGAAGAGCACCCGACCGTCAGCAAGGCCGAGCTGGACTACATCAACCAGGCGAAAGAGCCCGAGCCGGTCAAGGTGCCGTTCTCGCACATTCTCAAGATGCGCGGCACCTGGGCCTTCGCCCTGGCCTACTCGATCACCGCACCGGTGTTCTGGTTCTACCTGTACTGGCTGCCGCCGTTTCTCAACCAGCAATACAGCCTGGGCATCAGCGTGACGCAAATGGGCATCCCGCTGATTCTCATCTGGCTGACCGCCGACTTCGGCAGCATTGGCGGCGGCGTGCTGTCGTCCTGGCTGATCGGTCGCGGCATGAAGCCCAGCAAGGCGCGCCTGGTGTCGATGCTGACCTTCGCCCTGACCATCTGCAGCGTGGTGTTCGCCGCCAACGCCAGCGGCCTATGGGTCGCGGTACTGGCCATCGCCCTGGCGGTCGGCGCGCACCAGGCCTGGACCGCGAACATCTGGAGCCTGGTGATGGACTACACGCCTAAGCACCTGATGAGCACGGTGTTCGGCTTCGGCGGAATGTGCGCGGCGATCGGTGGCATGTTCATGACCCAGATCGTGGGAGCGGTCCTCACCGCCACCAACAATAACTACAGCATTCTGTTCATGCTGATTCCGTCGATGTACTTCATCGCCCTGACCTGGATGTACTTCATGGCACCGCGGGAAGTGCCGGACCTGAAAGACTGATCAACCCGGCAGGCAAGGCAAAGGCCCGGTGGCGAACGTCACCGGGCCTTTGTTTTTGCAGGGCTGCGTGCTGGCCGTTACGCCAATCGAGAATGGGCCGCTCCGATCAGCGCCTCAACGCTTGCGTTGCTGCCAGGCAGCGGCCAGGCCGCTGAGGCAGATGATGGCGATGCCGACCTGCGCATCGAGGGGCGGCATGTGGGAGAACACCAGCCAGCCCAGCAGCCCGGCGAATACGATCTGGCAGTAGCTGAACGGTGCCAGCATCGCCGGCGCGGCGTAGCGGAATGCCTGGGTCAGCAGCAGGTGGGCAGCCATGCCACAGCCGCCCAGGGCGAGCAGGAACGGCCAGTGCTTGAGTTCCGGGGTCACCCAGAAGAACGGCACCAGTGCGCTCATCACCAGGGTATTGAACAGCCCGGCGAAGAAGTTGCTGGTGGTGGGGCTGTCATAGGGGCTGACCAGCCGGGTCAGCAACTGGTACAGGGCAAAGCACAACGCCGAGGACAACGGCAACAGGATCGCCGGGGTGAACAGCTCGCCACCGGGGTGGATGATGATCAGCACCCCGGAAAAGCCGACGATCACCGCGATCCACTGGCCCCGGGTGACCTGCTCGCGCAGCAGCGGCACCGACAGCGCAGTCACCAGCAAGGGCGCCAGGAAGTTGACCGCCGTAGCCTCGGCCTGGGGAATGAACAGCAGGCTGCTGGTGAACAGCAGGCTGGTGCCGAGCAGCGCCAGGGCGCGCAATATCTGGAACAGCGGACGCTTGGTACGCAGCACCCGCAGGCCGGACGACGGCATGAAAATGCAGCTCATCAGCAGGGTATGCACCAGGTAGCGCGCCCAGACCACCAACATCACCGGGTAGAACCCGGACAGGTACTTGGAAAGGGTGTCGTGACTGGCGAACAGAAAGGTCGCCAGGAGAATGAAGCTGATTCCCTTGAGAGGATGGTTGACGCCGGACAATGGCGTGCTGGTCGTGCTCATCGGTCTTCCTTAGGCAGGCATGAAACGGCAGCAGATGAAAAAAGCGGCGGGCCTGAACATTGGATGCAGCCCCCGTCGGACAAGCGTCTCAGCCCGCAGGCGCGGCGTCTCGCCCATTATGTTCTAACCAGTTAATTAACGTGCGATAATCGCCCAAAACCGTTTTCGATCAATTGCAGGCCAGACCCATGCCCCGCAGTATTTCCCCGAGTGACACCCTTCGCGACTCACTTCACCTATAACTACAAAAAAGGCTCAAGCCAATGCGCTTTCTCCAACCCCGCAAAACCCAGGGCAGCCTCTGCGCGCTGTTCGCCGCCACCACCCTGTTTCCACTGGCCAGCCAGGCCGCCGGCTTCGTCGACGACGCCAAGGTCGGTCTGAACCTACGCAACTTCTTCTTCAACCGCAACTTCGTCGACCCGGCCAACGCCCAGAATGGCGCCCAGGAATGGACCCAGAGTTTCATCCTCGATGCGCGCTCCGGGTTCACCCAGGGCACGGTCGGCTTCGGTGTCGATGTCCTGGGCATGTACTCGCTCAAGCTCGACGGCGGCAAGGGGTCGGGCGGCACCCAGCTGCTGCCGATCCACGACGATGGCCGTCCGGCCGACGACTTCGGGCGCCTGGCCGTCGCCGGCAAGATGCGTTTTTCCAAGACCGAATTGAAAGTCGGTGAATGGATGCCGGTGCTGCCGATCCTGCGCTCCGACGATGGCCGCTCGCTGCCCCAGACCTTCCAGGGCGCGCAGATCACCTCCCGGGAAATCGACGGCGTGACCCTGTACGGCGGCCAGTTCCGCGACAACAGCCCGCGCAACGATGCCAGCATGCAGGCGATGTTCATGAACGGCCGGGCCGGCTTCACCTCCGACCGCTTCAACTTCGCCGGGGGCGAATACACCTTCAACGAAAAACGCACCCAGGTCGGCGCCTGGTACGCGCAGCTGGAAGACATCTACCACCAGCAGTACTACAACCTGGTGCACAGCCAGCCGCTGGGCGACTGGACCCTTGGCGCCAACCTCGGCTACTTCATCGGCAAAGACGATGGTCAGTCGCTGGCCGGCAGCCTGGACAACAAGACCTGGTCGGCCATGCTCTCGGCTCGCTACGGTTTCAGCACCTTTTATGTCGGCCTGCAGAAAGTCAGCGGCGACAGCCTGTGGATGCGCGTAAACGGCACCAGCGGCGGCACCCTGGCCAACGACAGCTACAACTCCAGTTTCGATAACGCCAAGGAGCACTCCTGGCAGGTGCGTAACGACCTGGACTTCGGCGCCCTGGGCGTACCTGGCCTGACCCTGATGAACCGCTATATCAAGGGTGACAACGTACATACCGGCGCCATCACCGACGGCAAGGAGTGGGCGCGGGAGACCGAGCTGGCCTATGTGTTCCAGCAAGGCAGCCTGAAGAACCTGAGCGTCAAATGGCGCAACTCGACCATGCGCCGCGACTTCAGCACCAACCAGTTCGACGAGAACCGCGTGATCATCAGCTACCCGCTGTCGATCCTCTGACCGCTGTCGATACGAAAAAGCCTGCCAGTGATCCTGGCAGGCTTTTTTCATGCCTGTACGCTGGCTGCCTCACCCCGCTCGGGCGCGGCGGCAGCCACGAGACTCAGAGCGATTCCACGCCCAACTCGTCCCACACCTCCTCGGCCATGTGGAAGGTCGCGTTGGCGGCCGGAATGCCGCAATAGATCGCGCTCTGCATCAGCACTTCCTTGATTTCGTCACGGGTCACGCCATTGTTCTTTGCCGCCCGCAGGTGCAGGCGCAACTCGCCTTCGCGGTTCATGCCGATCAGCATGGCAATGGTCACCAGGCTGCGGGTGTGCCGCGGCAGGCCCGGGCGGGTCCAGATGTCGCCCCAGGCATGCCGGGTGATCATTTCCTGGAATTCTTCGTTGAATGGCGTGAGTTTCTTCAGGCTGTTGTCGACATGGGTATCGCCCAGTACCGCGCGGCGTACCTGCATGCCGGCTTCATAGCGTTCCTTTTCGTTCATGCGGATGTCCTCGAAGCATTGAAATGTTGGTGTTCGGCCACGGCACGCGCGACCCAGCGGCGCGCCTGGCCCAAGTAGTGGGCCGGGTCGAGCAGGCGGTCCAGCTCGTCGGCGGACAACTGCGCGGCGACTTCGGCATCGGCGCCCAGCACCTGGCGTAGATGCGTGCCCTGCTGCACGGCGCGTCGGCAGTTCTGCTCGACCAGATGGTGAGCGGCATCGCGGCCAATGCGTTGGGCCAGGGCGATGCTCACCGCCTCGGCGAGCACCAGCCCCTGGGTGGACTCCAGATTGGTGCGCATGCGCGCCGCGTCGACCTCCAGCCCGGGCACCACCAGCAATGCCTGCTGCAATGCGCCGGATACCAGGCAGCAGAGTTCCGGCAAGGTCTCCCATTCGGCATGCCACAGCCCCAGGCTGCGCTCGTGCTCCTGGGGCATGGCCGCAAGCATGGTCGCGACCAACCCTGGCGCGCGCGTCGCGGCGCCGATCAGCACCGCTGCGGCCACCGGGTTGCGCTTGTGCGGCATGGTCGATGACCCTCCCTTGCCCGGCGCGGCCGGCTCGAACACCTCGCCCACTTCAGTCTGCATCAGCAGGCTGAGGTCGCGGCCCAGCTTGCCCAGGCTGCCGGCAATCAGGCCCAACAGGCTGGCGAACTCCACCAGCCGGTCACGCTGGGTGTGCCAGGGCTGTTCGGGCAGTTGCAGTTGCAGCTCCTCAGCCAGTGCCTGGGCGACTTCGAACGCCGACTCGCCGAGCGCCGCCAGGCTGCCGGAAGCGCCACCAAACTGCAGGCTGAGCACGCGCGGGCGCAGCTCGGCGAGGCGCTGCCGGTGGCGGGTGACCGCTCCCAGCCAGCCGGCGATCTTCATGCCCAGGGTCACCGGCGTCGCCTGCTGCAACCAGGTACGTCCGGCCAAGGGGGTATCCGCATGGCGCTGCGCCTGGGTCGCCAGGGCATCGGCGAGGCGCTCCAGGTCCTGATCGAGCAGGCCGATGACCTGGCGCAGCTGCAGCACCAGCCCGGTGTCCATCGCATCCTGGCTGGTCGCGCCCATGTGCACGTAGCGCTCGGCTTCAGGGTTGTGCGCAGCGATGCGCTTGCCCAAGGCCTTGACCAGCGGAATCGCCGAATTGCCGGCACTGCCGATGGCCACGGCCAGGGCCTGGAAGTCGTAAAGCTCGGCCTTGCACTGCGCCTCGATATCCGCCACCAGCGCCTGGGGGATCAGCCCGGTGCGCGCCTCGGCACGCGCCAGCGCGGCCTCGAAGTCCAACATGCCCTGCAGCCGCCCGGCATCGCAGAAGATCCGACGCATCGGCGCCTGGGTGAAATAGGCGTCGAATAGTTGATTGCTCGGTGTGCTCAAATCATGGCTCCCGTTGAAGACTGTTCATGGTGCGCGCTGCACGCTCAAGTGGCATCCGCATGGCTGAAACGACCCTTGAGCAAAACGGCCAGCGCCGCCAGCGAGGCCGGTACGATCAGCGCGGTCAGCACCTGCTCGAAATTCCAGCCCAGACCCAGCAGGGTCGCCCCGGCCCAGGCACCGAGAATCGCACCGAAACGGCCGATGCCGAGCATCCAGGAAACCCCGGTGGCGCGCCCCTGGGTCGGGTAGAAACGCGCCGCCAGCGAAGGCATCGCCGACTGCGCACCGTTGACGCACATGCCGGCCACCAGCACCAGGCTGGCCAGCAGCAGCACGCTGTCCAGGCTCTTGCCCACCAACCAGGCGAATACGCCGGCCAAGGCATAGGCAATGCCGATCACCTTGTGCGGGTTGTAGCGGTCCATGGCCCAGCCCACACCCACCGCACTGAGCACCCCGCCGAGCTGGAACAGCGCGCCGATCATCGCCGACTGCTCCAGGCTCGCGCCACTGTCGCGCATCAGGGTCGGCAACCAGCTGGTCAGCAGGTAGACGATCACCAGGCCCATGAAATAGGTCAGCCACAGCAGCACGGTACCGACGCTGTAAGTACCGGAGAACACCACCTTGAGCACATTGCGACTCGACACGCTGGCCTGCTCGGGCACGCTGAACGCCGTGACCCCGGCCATGGCCTGCGGGGCGATGGGCGCCAGAACCCGGCGCACCCTGTCGGCACCGCGATTGCTGACCACCAGAAAGCGCGCCGACTCCGGCAGCCACAACGCCAGGGCCAGCACCAGGACCAGCGGCAGGATGCCGCCGAGCAGCAACAGACTGTGCCAGCCCATGGCCGGAATCAGCTTGGCCGAGACGAACCCGCCACTGGCCATACCGAGGTTGAAGCCGCAGAACATGCTGGTGACCAGCAACGACTTGAGACGCTCAGGGGTGTATTCGGACAGCAGTGTCGTCGCATTGGGCATCGCCGCCCCCAGGCCGACACCGGTGAGCAGGCGCAGCACGAGCAACTGGTCGAGGCTTGTGCTGTAGGCCGACAGCAGGCTGAACAGACCGAACAGAAACACCGCACCGACCAGCACCAGCTTGCGCCCGAAGCGGTCGGCCAAGGGGCCGGAGCCCAAGGCACCGAAGACCATGCCGATCAGTGCGGCACTCATCACCGGGCCGAGGCTGGAACGTGGAATACCCCAGTCCTGGCTCAGCGCCGGGGCGATGAAGCCCATGGCAGCGGTGTCCAGGCCGTCGAGAAAGACGATCAGAAAGCACAGCACCACGACTCGCCACTGATAGGCAGACAGCGGCTGTTCGTTGATGAAGCGCTGCACATCCAGGGTCACGCCCCCGGACTCGTTCTTGGCAAGCGTCATGGGATTTCCTTTTGTTCTTATATGACGGAAAGGCACCTGCCGCGTTCGACAGGTGCCTGGGGTGCACGCGCAATGGCTCAGAAGTCGAAGAACACCGTCTCCCCTTCTCCCTGCACACGAATGTCGAAACGGTAGGCCAGTTGGCCGTCCACCGTGCAACGCCGCGCGACCAGGGTTTCCCGACGCTGGGCCTGTTCCACCAGGTTGATCACCGGGTCGGCGGCGTTGGCAGCGGCCTCGTCGTCGAAATACAGGCGGGTATGCAGGTGGATGTTGATACCGCGGGCAAACAGCGACACGTTCAGGTGCGGCGCCATCGGCACGCCAGCGGCGTTGCGTACCACGCCCGGCTTGACGGTGTGCAGGCGCCAGACGCCGTCGTCATCGGTGGCGGTGCGCCCGAAGCCGTTGAACGGCCGCGCCGGGTCGTAGGTGGGGTCATAGTTGCCCTGATGATCGGCTTGCCAGAACTCCAGGTAGGCATCGCGGATCAGTTGGCCATTGCCATCGAACACGTTGCCCAGCAACAGGATGTGTTCGCCCGGCGCACCGGGTTTGGCCAGCTGGTTCCAGATCTCCAGTTCACGAGTCGGGTTGCCGGCCACTTCCAGGGCCAGGCCGATGTGCACATAGGGGCCGGCGGTCTGCGACGGCGTTTCCGGCAGCAATTGAACAGGCATGGCGGGCTCCTCAGCGATTCTCGAAATGGGTCTGGCGCTGGCCACGCAGCACGATGTCGAAGCGGTAGGCCAGGCAATCCATCGGGTTGGCCATGCCCATGTCCAGGCGGGCGATGAGGCTCTGCACGGCGTCAGGGTCGGCAATCGACTTGACGATCGGGCACAGCGGAATCAGCGGGTCACCTTCGAAATACAGCTGGGTGATCAACCGGGTGGCAATGGCCGGACCACTCACCGACACATGGATGTGCGCCGGGCGCCAGTCGTTGGGGCCGTTGCGCCATGGGTACGGGCCTGGCTTGACGGTGCGGAAGCTGTAATTGCCGTCACGGTCGGTCAGGGTGCGGCCCACGCCGCCGAAGTTCGGGTCGATGGGCGCCAGGTAGCTGTCGCGCTTGTGGCGATAGCGGCCACCGGCGTTGGCTTGCCAGATCTCTACCAGGGTGTTGGGCACCGGCTTGCCATACTGGTCCACCACCCGCCCGGCAACCAGAATGCGCTCACCGATGGGCAGGCCACCGTGATCGAAGTTCAGCAGCAGGTCGTTGTCGTGGCGGCCGAAGACCAGGTGCGAGAAGTCCGGGCCGGTGGTTTCGGAAATCGATTGGGGAATGCTGACCAGCGCCTGGCGCGGCGAGCGCAGCACGGAGGTCTTGTAGTCAGGCGTCAGGGCTTTGGGGTGCCAGTTCCGGTCACGAATGACGAAACGGCTGTTGTCGGCAACAGACATGGCGGGTGTCCTTGGCGTTGTTGTTATGGAATCGCTGGCGTGCCCTACGGCGACAGAGGGCGACGCTTCACGCTGGACGCAGTGTCCCGTGTGGCCAAGGTTGCGAAAACTGAAAAAACAGCGCCAATCCATAACCATTTGGTTATGGATAATCAGGCGTACGCGCCCTCGCGATAAGCGCCACCCACCTCGCGCAGTTGCTCCACGCACCACAGCGCTGCGCGCGACAGCGGCACTGCGGGGTTGCTGCATAGGCCGATGGAGCCGCCCGCTTCACGCATGCCCATGTCCAGCTCACACATGGCGCCCTCCTGAAGCTCTTGCAGCACGGCATCGCGCGGCGCGATCCAGATGGCGTCGCTGCGCTCCACGTAGCGGCGGCTCAGGGTCAGCGACAGGGTCTCCAGGCGTTGGCGCGGGGGCTGGATGGCATGCTGCACGAACAGGCTGTCGGCGAAGGCGCGAATGGTGGTGCCTGCCAGCGGCAGCACCCAGGGGTAGTCCTGCAGACACTCGCGGCGTAATGGCGTAGCCAGCAACGGGTGGCCGGGACGTACCACGAGGGTCATGGATTCGTTGTACAGGTGTTCGAAACTCAGCCCCTGGATCTGCGGGCTGTCGGTCATGCGCCCGATCACCAGGTCCAGCTCGCCGACGCGCAGCTGCGAAAGCAGGTAGGCGCTGGGCCCGGTCATCACGCTGATGACCAGCGCCGGGTGACGCGCATGCAGACGGGTCAGCACCTCGGGCATCAGCAGGCTTTCGGCGGTGGACAGCACACCGAGGCGCACCGTGGCGGTCTCATGCTCTCCGGAACGCAGGCTGTTGACGCCCTCACGCAGGGCCTGGACGCTGGGTCCGGCAAAGCGCATGAACGCCACCCCGGCCTCGGACAATTGCGCGCCCTGCTTGCCCCGCAGAAACAGCGTGGCACCGAGCAGCCCTTCCAGCTCCTTGAGCGCCTTGGACAACGCCGGCTGACTGATTGCCAACTGGTCAGCCGCCCTGGCCAGACTGCCCTGGCGGGCCACTTCGAGAAAGCACACCAGATGGCGGTACTTGATGCGGGTATCGATATTCAAGGCGGGCCTGTCCGGCTCAAGAAGTCAAAAAGCCGGCCACCTGTTCAGTGTCGAACGGCCAGTCCAATTCTGCGCCGTTATCGACGCGGCGCAATACCGGGATACGTAAACCATAGGCTTCGGCCAGATGCTCGTCTTCGGCGATATCCACCAGTTCGACCAGCAGGCCATGTTCGACCAGCGGCATCAACACCGACTCGGCCACCTCGCAAAGATGGCAACCCACGGTGCCGAACAACCGGCATTCAGGAGGCATGGGAGACACCTTGACCACCAGAGCAGACATGAACGAGTGCTCATTCTAGGTCCTGCCCGGCGCCTGGGCGAGCTGAAACTCGCATCAGGACTGCGCCAGCGCCCGACGCTGCCCGAAGTACCGCTTGCTGAAAGCGTTGGCGCGATCCAGTACCGGCTTTTCGAAGCAGCGGTAGCCAACCCAGCCATAGCACAGGACCGCCGCGAGCATCAGCAGCGCAAACAAGAAATTGTCCAGCAGGCTCAGCGGCGAGCCGCCCCACCACAGCCACACACGGCCGATCACACCGAGCACCAGCAAGTGCGAAAGGTAGACCGTGTAAGACATGTCGCCGACGGCAACCAGTGCTGGCGTAGGGCTCAGCAGGCCACGGCGCTCCAGCAGTGCCGTGGCCAGGACCAGGGTGCCGAACACCACGCCGACCACCAGCATGCGCGCCAGGCCATGACCTTCGAACAGCTGCAGGTAGCCGATCAGCGGCACGCCCAGCAGCGCTGCCAGCCCCAGCAGCGCCCACACCAGGCGGTCGGGCAGCCTGGCGCTGGCCGGGCTGTAGAAGAACAGCGCCAACGCCGCCCCAGCGATGAACTCCAGCGCATAGGGGTGCAGGATGATCTGCACCACCGGTGAATAGTCCTGCCAGTCCTGCATGGCGTTGAACGCCACCAGCACCACCGCCCACAGCGCCAGGAACATCGGCAGGCGGCGCTCCTGCCAGGGCAGCAAGGCGCTGAACACCAGGTAGAACCACAATTCGAAGACCAATGACCAGGCCACCATCACCAGCAGCACCTTGTCACTGGGCAACAGCAGGAAAGAAGCCAGCAGGTTGGACTCGCCATGGCCGCTGTTGACCATGCCCGGCTGCACCAGGTACACCGCCAGGGTGATGAAGTAGTAGAGCCAGTAGGTGGGGTAGATGCGCGACACCCGGTTATACAGGAAGCGCTGCGCCTCGCGGCCATCCTGAAAGCGCCCGCGGCTGACGATCACCATGACGAAACCGCTGATCACGAAGAACAGGTCGACGCCCAGCTGGAAGAACTCCAGCCACTGCGGCAGGAGCCGGTCACCGCCGGAATACTTGGCTTCTACCGAGGTCATGTGGAACAGCACCACGCCCAACACCGCAACGCCCCTGAGCCCTTGCAGGGAAAACAGCCGCTCCATGCCCACTCCATCGCACCCGGCCCTCGGCCGGTGTTGCCTGTCACCGGGGAAGCATTCCCCCCTCGTCATGGCGCTAGAGCATAGCCAAGGGCCAGGATTATGGAAGCCCCCACGGTGACTTGCGCTGCTCAGCCCGGAACCGGCGGCGAACCCTACGACGGCTCAGGTGAGCGTAGGACCGGCTTCAGCCGGGAAAAGCTTCAAAACAGCTTCCCGGCTAAAGCCGGTCCTACTGGCTCGGAATCAATCCTGGCTGACCGCACCGATCTTGTGGATCGACAGGTCGGCGCCGTAGTACTCCTGCTCCTGGGTCAAGCGCAGGCCCACGGTCAGCCTGAGCAGTCCATACACCGCAAAACCGCCGGCCAACGCCACCAGCACCCCCAGCAGGCTGCCGATCAGCTGGCTGGTCAGGCTGACCCCGCCCAGCCCACCCAGCGCCTCCTGACCGAAGATCCCGCAGGCGATGCCGCCCCAGACGCCACACAGGCCATGCAGCGGCCAGACACCCAGCACGTCGTCGATCTTCCAGCGCACCTGGGCGGCGGTGAAGCACCAGACGAACAAGGCACCGGCCAGTGCGCCGGTGACCATCGCACCGACCGGGTGCATCAGGTCGGAGCCGGCACATACGGCAACCAGCCCGGCCAGCGGGCCGTTGTGCAGGAAGCCCGGGTCATTGCGCCCGACCACCAGGGCCGCCACGGTACCGCCAACCATGGCCATCAGCGAGTTGACCGCCACCAGGCCACTGACCGCCGGCAGGGTCTGGGCACTCATGACGTTGAAGCCGAACCAGCCGACGATGAGGATCCATGAGCCCAGGGCCAGGAAAGGAATGCTCGATGGCGGGTAGGCCACCAGTCGGCCCTCCCGGTAACGGCCATGGCGCGAACCCAGCAGCAGCACGGCGGCCAGGGCCAGCCAGCCGCCCATGGCGTGCACCACCACGGAGCCGGCGAAGTCATGGAAGCTGGCGCCGAAACGCGCTTGCAGCCAGGCTTGCAGACCGAAGTTGCCGTTCCAGATCAGGCCCTCGAAGAACGGATAGACGAAGGCCACGATCAGCGCCGTCGCACACAGCTGCGGCACGAAGCGTGCGCGTTCGGCGATCCCCCCCGAGATGATCGCTGGAATCGCCGCAGCGAAGGTCAGCAGGAAAAAGAACTTCACCAGTGCATAGCCGTGGTCGGCGTTGATCACCGCTGCGGGCTGCATGAAATTCACGCCGTAGGCGACCCAGTAGCCGATGAAGAAATACACCACCGTCGACACGGCGAAGTCGCTGAGGATCTTCGACAGGGCGTTGACCTGATTCTTCTGCCGGACAGTGCCGACCTCAAGAAAGGCGAAGCCGGCGTGCATGGCCAGGACCATGACCGCGCCAAGCAGCAGAAACAGGGTATTGGAGCTATGGACCAGGGTGTCCACAGCGCTGTGCACATTTTCCATTGCGAAGGCAGACCTGCAAGTTCTGGAAAGCACCAAAGCGAAACACTCTTCAACCAGAGCGCACCGAACTGGAGCGCAGAGCTGGCATGCCGATCCCTAGGCGATGCCCCGACGCGGGGCATGAAGTGAAAAAAGCTCAGGACATTTCCCGGTTATTGGAGTTTTGACGTAAGGTGGCCCGGCTTCAGCGCGCTGGTTTGGCGCAGCGGGAACACCCGACGCACCACGGCGAAGCAATTCCTGTACCAGCCCTTGCGAGAGAGCCTGCCGGCAATTGGAGTGAACCTTCCGTGCCAGCGTCTACTCTCACCCCAGACACGCCATTGCATGGAGAACACCATGGCCCGACGCACCGCACAGACCGCCCAGGAAGTCCTGTTGGCTGACTTCCAGACCCTGGTGGCCGATACCGAGAAACTGCTCGAACACACCGCCTCGCTCGCCGGTGAGCAGGCGGACCAGTTGCGCGACCAGATCCACGAAAGCCTGTTGCGTGCCCGCGAGACGCTCAAGCTGACCGAAGACTCCCTGCGCCAACGCGGCGAAGCCGCCGTGCAGGCCACCGAAGACTATGTGCAGAGCAACCCCTGGCAGTCGGTGGGCATCGCTGCGGGCGTAGGTTTCCTGATCGGTTTGCTGGCCTCGAGGCGCTGAGCCCATGAAACCCGACAGCGAATCCCCCACCGGCGAAGCGCCAGGCGGCTCATCGCCGAAAAGACTGGGTGCGGCCTTCCTGGGGCTGCTGCACAGCCACGTCGAACTGTTCGGCATCGAGCTGCAGGAACAGAAAGCGCGCAGCGTCAGCCTGCTGCTGTTCGCCGGCCTGACCCTGGTATTCGCCCTGTTACTGCTCACCGGGCTCTCGGCACTGTTGCTGATCGTACTGTGGGACAGCTATCGCCTGGTCGGCATCATCGGCCTGTGCGTGTTCTATTTCCTGGCTGCGTTGTTCTTCGGCCTGCGCCTGAAAGCCGCGATTTTCGATGAATCGTCGCCATTCAGCGCTACCCTCGAAGAGCTGGCCAACGACCGTGAGCGACTGCTGCCATGAGTGAACCGAAGTCCCACCAAGGCAATACGCGGCGTGAACTGCGCAAGGCGCTCGTGCGCTTGCGCATGGAAATGCATCGCCAGGAAATCCGTCACGAATCGACGCAATTGCTGCAGCCTTTGCGGCGCGTGCGCGGCATGGCGCAGGGTCTGCCGGGCTCGCTGGGCATCCGTCATGCGCCATTGTGGGGCGTGGGCGCGGTGGCCCTGCTGGGCTTTCTCAGCGGGCGCGGCGCCGGCAAGGGCGACCGAGCCAGGACGTCCAGTGGCCTGGCACGCATAGTCCGGCTAGGGGTTGCCCTGATGCCACTGATTCGAATGGCCATCCAAAGCCGGAGGGCTGGCAAACCCTGATGGCATTTTGGCTGTAATCTTGCTATGCATATCAGCCGCGCTTCGGTCACCTCCGTCGCGCGGCTTTTTTGTGGACTTTCAAGGAGCACCATGTGATCCATGGGCAACCCATCGCCTGTTTCCAGCCGTTCATCGATACCGCGACCGGCCGGATTGCAGGTATCGAAGCGCTAGGCCGCCTGCGCGACGGGACTGGCCAGCTGCATTCGGTGGGCCCGCTGTTCAATGACCCGGACTTGCCGGCCGACGCTCTGCTGCAGCTCGACAGGCAACTGCGTGACGACGCTCTGGCGCGCCTTCACGAAGCGCCGCAAGACTGGTTCCTGAGCCTGAACATGTCGCCGCGCTGGATCAGCAGCCTGGAGCCTGGCGCGCCCCTGCCCAGCCTCGAACAGCTTCGCCAGCATGACGTGCCGCCGCAACGCGTGGTGTTCGAGATCACCGAGTTGAGTGGCGACAGCCAACGCCTGAACGAGGTGGTCGACCGCTACCGGCAGGCCGGCGCGCGTATCGCCATCGACGATTTCGGCGCCGGCTATTCGCAACTCGACCGGGTTCTGGCCCTGCAGCCGGACATTCTCAAGCTCGACATGCGCCTGTTCCAGTCGGCGGCCCGTGGCGGCCCGAGCAGCGAGGTGGTGCGGGCACTGGCACTGATGGCGGAAAAGACCGGCTGCTGGATCATCGCCGAAGGCGTGGAGACCGAAGCCGAACTGCACTTCGCCCTGGAATGCGGGGCGCGCTACGTGCAGGGGTATCTGTTCGCCCGCGCCGAACCGCAGTTCTTCGGTGCCGAGCGCTTCATCCAGGATTTCGCCGAGCTGCGTGACCGCTATGTGCTGCACAAGGTGGCCGAACGCGCGCGGTTGATGAACCTGCGCCGCCAGCTGGCGCAATTGATGAGCCTGTTGCGCCGCTGGGCGCTGAACCAGGCCCCGCTCAACGAACTACCGCAACCGCGCGACTACCCCTGGCTGCTGCGCTTCTACCAGTGCGACCGCCACGGCACGCAGATGACCCCCAACCTAGAGTGGCGCAACGGAGCCTGGCACAGCGACGCACGTTACGTGGGCCACAACTGGTCGTGGCGCCCGTACTTCTACCATTTGCTGGCCGAGGGCTGGGAAGAGCGCCGGCTGATCCTGTCCAACACCTACCGCGACGCGACCACCAACCAGTATTGCCTGACCGCCGGCCAGTTCTTCGGTGCCGACCAGCGGCTGCTGCTGATCGATGTGGACGCCGCCGGTCTTTAGCTTTGTACGAAAAGCCGGCGAGCGAAAGTCAGGCAAGGCGCAACGAGCACAGCGAGTAACGGCCGCAGGCTGGCCCGCAGGGCGAGCGTCAGCGAGTCGAAACAGGCGATTAACGCCGCATGGCCGAGCGCAGACACTTTTGCTACGAAACCTGGCGCACGAAACCCGACAGGCCGCCTGAGATCAGATTGAAACCCTTGCAGGCCGGGCGTCGAACCCGGAAGCTAGGGTTTCTCGTACTGACGGAGCGACGGCCTTGGACTGGCAGACCCTGCTTAACCGCGAACGACTCGGCAAACCGCTGCACAGCTCCGAAGAGCTGGGCCGCAGCCCATTCCACAAGGACCACGACCGGATCATCTTCTCTGGCGCCTTCCGCCGCCTGGGGCGCAAGACCCAGGTCCACCCGATGTCCAGCAATGACCACATCCACACCCGCCTGACCCACTCGCTGGAAGTCAGCTGCGTGGGCCGCTCGCTGGGCATGCGTGTCGGCGAAACCCTGCGCGACAGCCTGCCCGACTGGTGCGAGCCGAGCGACCTGGGAATGATCGTGCAGTCGGCCTGCCTGGCCCACGACATCGGTAACCCGCCCTTCGGCCATTCCGGCGAAGACGCGATCCGCAACTGGTTCAAGCAGGCTGCAGGACGCGGCTGGCTCGACGGCATGAGCGAAGCGGAGCGCCAGGATTTCCTGAGCTTCGAAGGCAATGCGCAAGGCCTGCGGGTGCTCAGCCAGCTCGAGTATCACCAGTTCGACGGTGGCATGCGCCTCACCTACGCGACCCTGGGCACCTACCTCAAGTACCCCTGGACCGCCCGCCACGCCGACGCCCAAGGCTACAAGAAACACAAGTTCGGCTGTTACCAGAGCGAGCTGCCGATTCTCGAACAGATCGCCCACAAACTCGGCATTCCTCAGGTCGAGGACCAGCGCTGGGCGCGCCATCCGCTGGTGTACCTGATGGAGGCCGCCGATGACATCTGCTACGCCCTCATCGACCTGGAAGATGGCCTGGAAATGGACCTGTTGCAGTACGCCGAGGTCGAGGCACTGCTGCTCGACCTGGTCGGTGACGACCTGCCGCACACCTATCGCCAGCTGGGCGCGGACGACTCGCGACGGCGCAAGCTGGCGATCCTGCGCGGCAAGGCCATCGAGCACCTGACCAACGCCGCCGCCCGGGCTTTCGTCGAACAACAGGACGCGCTGCTGGCCGGCCATCTGGAAGGCGACCTGGTCGAACACATGCATGGCCCGGCCAAGCGCTGCGTGCTGAATGCCAAGGACATGGCACGCAAGAAGATCTTCCAGGACAAGCGCAAGACCCTGCATGAGATCGGCGCCTACACCACGCTGGAGGTCCTGCTAAACGCCTTCTGCGGGGCCGCCGTGGAACAGTGCGGGGGCCGTACGCCGTCGTTCAAGCACCGACGCATTCTCGACCTGCTGGGCAAGAGCGCGCCGGCACCGGATGCCTCACTGCACAGCGCCTTCCTGCGCATGATCGACTTCATCGCCGGCATGACCGACAGTTACGCCAGCGAAATGGCCCTGGAAATGACCGGCGGCGCCGGCCCGCATCGCTGACCCCTGGCCGGCAACGGCGGAGCGGCCCATGGCCGCCCTGCCCCCTTATCTTCAGACAATTCCTACAGACCAGTCGGAAATACCTTATCGCCCTGCCGGCAAAGCTTTCTGAATAATCCCGCCACTCGACACCACCCCTCATCGCCCGCCGGCCTGGCTTACCGAGCATCGGCCAGGCATTTGCTCCACACAGGCCAGCGGTCGGTTTGCCTCCAAGCCTCCCGGAACCCCGATGCCCAGACAAAACCTGCGGATCCTGCTCGTGGAAGACCACCCCTTCCAGCTGATCTCCATTCAGGTCCTGCTCAACAACCAGGGCCATTTCCTGCTGACCCCAGCCTTGAACGCCGCGGAAGCCTTCAGCGCGATGCAGCGCAGCGAAGAGCCTTTCGACCTTCTGCTGTGCGACCAGGGGCTGCCCGACCTGCCGGGCCTGGAACTCATCGACCAGGCCTGGCGCAAGGCAATGGTCAGACAGGCAATCCTGCTCAGCGGCGTGGACGATGAAGCCTTGCAGGCCCTGGGCGCCAACGCCCGGCAACGGGGCATCCCGCTGCTGGGTTGCCTGAGCAAGCCATTGCATGGCCCCGACCTGGCCAGGCTGCTCGCCAACCTGCCCGAGACCGACACCTGAAGTAACGCACCAGGCTCCGTCGGCACCTCTACATGCCCCGATCGTCACCTCACCGAACTTTCCGAACGGCCGAAAAGGATCCTTCAATAGCAAAAGCCCATCCGAAAACAGGCAATAACGATTAAACCATTTAAACCAGATTTGTATAACCAGGCAGTATCTCGTACGTCGATACGCCAATTAATGTAGGAACTTTCCTATATATATCCACACCGCCCTTTCATTCATGTGACTTGTCGAACATCTGAGCTAATGTGCGCGCTTTCTTCGTTGCCTTGTATGGATTGACTTATGAACTCTGTGTTTATCATCGACGATCATCCGGTCATTCGGCTGGCCGTTCGCATGTTGCTCGAGAACGAAAACTACCAGGTGGTCGGCGAGACCGATAACGGCGTGGACGCCATGCAGATGGTGCGTGAATGCACGCCGGACCTGATCATCCTCGACATCAGCATCCCCAAGCTCGACGGCCTGGAAGTGCTGGCCCGCTTCAATGCCATGGGCCTGCCGTCCAAGATTCTGGTGCTGACCTCGCAGACACCCGCACTGTTCGCCATCCGCTGCATGCAATCCGGCGCAGCTGGTTATGTCTGCAAGCAGGAAGACCTCAGCGAACTGCTCAGTTCGGTCAAGGCGGTATTGTCCGGCTACAATTACTTTCCCAGCCAGGCATTGAATCCACCCCCTCGGGAAGATGGCCAACCCAGCGAGATCGAACTGTTCAAACTGGTCAATGATCGCGAATTGATGGTACTGCAGTTATTTGCCCAGGGACGATCGAACAAGGAAATCGCCAAGGGAATGTTCCTCAGCAACAAGACTGTCAGCACTTACAAGACCCGCCTCATGCAGAAATTGAAAACCCGCACGCTGGTGGAACTCATCGACATGGCAAAACGCAACTCACTGGTGTGAGCACATTCATGTCCAGGCATTTCGACGCCATCATCAAACTTGCCGCCTGCCTGCTGCTCGCCATGGGCCTGCTGCCCAGCGCCGCCGCCCTCGACAGCTACAAACTGCTGGGCCGCGCCAGCATCGATGCAGCCACGCCGCGTCTCGATGCCCGCCAGCGGCAATGGCTGGACAGCCGTCCGGAGTTGCTCCTGGGAACCTCGGCGCCCGACTACCCACCATTCGATATCACCCTGTCCGGCGAAGATTACGAAGGTATCACCGCCGACTACGCCGGCCTTCTGTCCCAGGCACTGCACCTGCCGGTCAGGGTGATCCGCTTCGACAGCCGCAATGCGGCCATCGAGGCCCTGAAGCAGGGCCGCATCGACCTGCTGGGCAGCGCCAACCGCTTCGAGGCGGTGGACAGCGGCATCAGCCTGTCACGCCCCTACGCGCCCGACCAGCCGGTGCTGGTCACCCACAGCGGCGACACCCGCATGCCGGACGAGACGCTGGCCGGCATGCGCCTGAGCATGGCCTATCACTACCTGCCACCGGAGCAGGTCCGCAGCCAGTATCCGGGTGCCGAGCTGCACACCTATCCCTCGTTCCAGAGTGCGATCAACGCCGTGGCCTTCGGACAGGCAGACGTATTCCTGGGCGACGCCATCTCCACCCGCTACCTCATCAACAATGGCTACCTGAACAACATCCGCATCGCCAGCCTGGGCCGCCATGAGGCCGATGGCTTTGGTTTTGCGGTACGCAGCGATGCCCCGCGCCTGCTGGAAATCGTCAACCGCGTACTGCAGGACATTCCTGCCGAGACCCGCAACGAGATCGCCAGACGCTGGAGTGCGGGCAGCGACCCGGGGCTGGGCGACCGCCAATTGCAGTTCACCGCCCGCGAACAGGCCTGGATCACCGCCCACCGCCAGGTACGCGTGGTGGTCGATGAACATGACGCACCGCTGAGCTTCTTCGACAGCGCTGGCAATCTGCGCGGCGTGACTGCCGACCTGCTGGACATGATCCGCCTGCGCACCGGCCTGCAGTTCATCATTCAGCGCAGCAGCAGCCGGGAAGACATGCTACGTCGTGTCGAGCAGGGCCAGGCCGACCTGATCGGCGCCGTGCTGCCCAGCCAGACGCTCGCCGAGCGCCTGGCCTTCAGCCGCCCCTACCTGGAAAACTCCTTCGTCCTGGTCACCCGCCAGGGCGACCGACAGCCGCGTCTGCCTCAACAGCTCGACGGTCGGCAGGTGGCCGTGGCCCGCAGCGGGATGTTGCGCACCTGGCTGAGCAGACAGCACCCACGCATCGTCCAGGTGCCGTTCGACAGTGCGACGCAGGCCCTGCAAGCCTTGTTACGCGAACAGGTCGATGCCGCCGTCCTGCCGCTGCTCAGCGCCAACTACCTGCTGTCTTCACCCGAGTTCGAACAGCACCTGCACATTACCGCCACTGCCGGGGAAGCCCCGGCACTGATCACCCTGGCCAGTCGCCGTGACACTCCGGAGCTGGCATCGATCCTCGACAAGGCGCTGCTCGCCATCGCCCCCCAGGAATTGGCCGCCGTCCACGATCGCTGGCGCACATGGACCAACAGCTCCGCCAGCGGCCACGACTACCGCCCGTGGGTCTACCGGGTGCTCGCCGGCGCCGGTCTGCTGCTGCTCGTCCTGCTCGCCTGGAACGCCTGGATGCGCCGGCAGATCCACCAGCGCAAGCTCGCCGAACGCGCGCTGAGTGACCAGCTCGAATTCATGAGCGCGCTGGTCAACGGCACGCCCCACCCGATCTACGTCCGCGACCGCGAGGGTCGCCTGCGCCTGTGCAACGACAGCTATCTGGAAACCTTCGGCGCCCGGCGCGATCAGGTGATCGGCCACACCGTCACCGACGGCGTGCTGAGCGACCCCAGTGAAGCGCGGGCCTACGCCCAGGACTATCGTCGGGTGATGGACAGCGGCACCCCCCTGGTGCTCGATCGCCCGCTGCACATTGGCGGGCGCTGCCTGACCATCTACCACTGGATCCTGCCGTTTCGCGACTCGCTCGGCGAGGTGCAGGGCATCATCGGCGGCTGGATCGACATCAGCGAACGCCGCCGCCTGATCGAAGACCTGCAGGCCGCCAAGGACCGCGCCGACAACGCCAGCCGCGCCAAGAGCACTTTCCTGGCCACCATGAGCCACGAGATCCGTACGCCGATGAACGCCGTGATCGGCATGCTCGAGCTGGCCCTGCGGCGCGCCGAACAAGGTCAGCTCGACCGCCCTGCCCTGGAGGTCGCCTACAGTTCAGCCAGGGGCATGCTCGAGTTGATCGGCGACATCCTCGACATTGCCCGCATCGAAGCCGGCCACCTGACCTTGACCCCGGAACGGGCCAGCCTGCGCCAGCTCGTCGAATCGGTGGTGCGCATGTTCGACGGCCTGGCGCGCCAGAAGCATCTGGAGCTGCGCCTGGACTTCGACGCGCAGCTCGACACCGACGTGCACATCGACCCGCTGCGCTTCAAGCAGATCCTCTCCAACCTGATCGGCAATGCCATCAAGTTCACCCCGGCTGGCCAGGTGCGCGTCGGCGCGAGCCTGGCGCCCGGCGATTCGCCCTGTCTGCACCTGACTGTGCAGGACACCGGCATCGGCATCAGTGCGGCAGATCGTGCACGGCTCTTCGAGCCCTTCGCACAGGCCGACAACACCGGACAGATGGCCCGCAGCGGCGCCGGGCTGGGGCTGGTGATCTGCCGCAGCCTGTGCCAGATGATGGGTGGCACGCTGACCCTGGACAGCGAACCGGGCCAGGGCACCTGCGTGACCCTGACGCTGCCCCTGGCGCTCCTGCATGCCGAAAGCGTCCCGTCTCCCGCAGCGTTGCCGACCATGCCCAGCGTCCGGGTGCTGAGCATACTGGTGGTCGACGACCATCCGGCCAACCGTCTGCTGCTCAGCCAGCAACTGAGCTACCTCGGGCATCGCTGCGCAACCGCCGAGCAAGGTGAGCAGGGCCTGGAATTCTGGCAGCAGGGTCGCTTCGACCTGTTGATGGTCGACTGCAACATGCCGGTAATGAACGGCTACGAACTGACCCGGGCGATACGCGTGCGGGAACAGGCCGAACAGCGTGAGCCCTGCATCATCTGGGGCTTCACCGCCAATGCGCAGCCTGAAGAGATGCAGCGCTGTCGCGCTGCCGGCATGGACGACTGCCTGTTCAAACCCATCAGCCTGGGCACTCTCAACGCCCGGCTGGCCGAGCTGGGCCCGACCACCGAAGCGCCTGCCGCACTGTTCGACACGGCCAGCCTCGAACAACTCAGCGCCGGACACCCCGAACTGAACCGCCGCCTGCTGGAACAACTGCTGCACAGCAACCGTGAAGACCACCAGGCCCTGGCCCGCCTGGACACGCAAGGACACAAGGCGGCGCTGCGCGACAAGGCCCATCACATCAAGGGCGCGGCACGAATCGTCAGCGCGACAGCACTGGTACAGGCCTGCGAAGCGCTGGAACTGGCCTGCGACCAGGATGCGCCAGACGCCGAGGTGCAACGCTGCCAGCAGCAACTGCTCGACGCCCTGGCCGCCCTGGAGCAGGCCCTGGCCGACACCCTGCAGCGTACGCAGTGAGCCGGCCCGCAACCAGGCAAGCGTCGCGCTGGCTTAGCTGATAGACTGCGCCACGAAATTACTCAAGAGGATCGCTTCATGGCCACAAACCGCTCCCGTCGTCTGCGCAAGAAACTTTGTGTGGATGAGTTTCAGGAACTGGGTTTCGAACTCAACCTGGAATTCAAGGAAGACCTGTCCGAAGAAGCAATCGACGCTTTCCTCGACGCCTTCCTGACCGAAGCCATGGATGCCAACGGCCTGGATTATGTCGGTGGCGATGACTACGGTCTGGTATGCCTGGCCAAGCGCGGCTCGGTGAGCGAAGAACAGCGCGCTGCCGTAGAAGCCTGGCTGAAAGCCCGTCCTGAACCGACCAAGGTCGAAGTCAGCCCCCTGCTCGACGCCTGGTATCCGGACAAGCCGATCAACCCGGCTGCCTGAGCCGCCTGGCGTTGACCGAGAAGCCACCCCACGGGGTGGCTTTTTCTTGCGCGGCGTCCAGCATCCGCCAGGCCATCTGCACATGAAAAAAACCGCCCCCGCGCCCGAAGCGCCCTCTACTTGGGGCATAATGCGGCGTTCTTGTCGCGCATGCTCATGTCCTCTGCGCCATCTATAGTCATCGAGGGATATCTTCACCCTCATCTGGTTTTTCATCTTGCAGTAGGGTTTTTACCTGATGATCAGATCTTTGCGCCCCTTGCTATTGGCCACTTTTCTCCTACCTCTGGCGCTGCAGGCCCAGGCTGCCACGATCAACACCACCCTCCCCCCCAAAGTCCAGCAGGCCCTGAAGGCCAGCAAGCTCAACGACGACGCGCTCTCGCTGGTGGCCGTACCGCTCAATGGTCCCGGTACTCCCACCGTGTTCAATGCCGATGTCTCGGTCAATCCGGCCTCGACCATGAAGCTGGTGACCACCTTCGCGGCCCTGGAAATTCTCGGCCCTACCCATCAGTGGAAAACCGAATTCTTCACCGACGGCACCCTGAGCAACGGCGTGTTGCGCGGCAACCTGTACCTCAAGGGTGGCGGCGACCCCAAGCTCAACATGGAAAAACTCTGGCTGCTGATGCGCGATCTGCGCGCCAACGGTGTGCAGCAGGTAACCGGCGACCTGATCCTGGACCGCAGCCACTTCGTACAACCGCAGCTGCCCGCCTTCGATGACGATGGCGGCGATCACAGCAAGCCCTTCCTGGTGCGCCCGGACTCCCTGCTGATCAACCTCAAGGCCTTGCGCTTCGTGACCCGTAACGACGACGGCCGCATCACGGTGGCCGTCGAGCCCCCCATCGCCACGATCCGCATCGACAACCAGGTCAAGAACGTCGCCAGCAAGCAATGCAGCGACGACGTACGCTACAACCCCGTATCCCAGGCCGACGGCAGTCTGCTGGTGCAGGTCACCGGGCAACTGGCCAAGGGCTGCAACTCGCAGACCTACCTGTCGCTGCTCGACCACCAGGCCTACGCGGCCGGCACCGTGCGGGCCATCTGGCAGGAGCTGGGCGGCACTATCCAGGGCAGCGACAAGGTCGGCACCGTGCCTTCCGGCGCCAAGCTGCTGGCCCGGGCGTTCTCGCCCGACCTGGTCGAGGTGATCCGCGACATCAACAAGTACAGCAATAACACCATGGCCCAGCAGCTGTTCCTGAGCCTGGGTGAAGAATTCCGCACCAGTGCCGACGGCGACGATGCCAAGGCCGCGCAGCGAGTGATCCGCCAGTGGCTGGCGAAGAAAGGCATGACCGCGCCGCATCTGGTCATGGAAAACGGTTCAGGTCTGTCGCGTGCCGAGCGGGTCAGCGCCCGCGAGATGGCCATGCTGCTGCAGGCCGCCTGGCGCAGTCCCTACGCCGCCGAGTTCATGAGTTCGCTGCCCCTGGCGGGCATGGACGGCACCATGCGCAAGCGCCTCAAGCGCACCGCACTGCTTGGCGAAGCGCATATCAAGACCGGCACCTTGAATACCGTGCGCGCGATTGCCGGGTACAGCCGTGACAGTAACGGCAACACCTGGGCGGTGGTCGCCATCCTCAACGACCCACGGCCATTCGGCGCCTCTTCGATCCTCGACGAAGTGCTGGTCGACCTGTATCGCCAGCCCAAGCTGAACAACGGCACCGCGTCGATCCTGCAGCCCTGAAACGGGTTGCAGGAGCGGCTTTACATCCAACACTGCTCAGTCAGGCCGGGTAGGTAGCGGCTTCAGCCGCGAAGCGACCGCCTGTTTACAACAGATGCAGTGAATTTCCTGGTGCTTTCGCGGCTAAAGCCGCTCCCACCGGCCACATACCGACTAACTGAACTGTGTTGGCTTTACATCCAACACGGGTCATCGGCTTTTGTTGGAGCAAGCTCGCTCCAACGGTCTGACTGAACAGTATCGGCTTCACACCCGGTCCGGCTCGGCCCGGTAGGGTTCGAGCCGCTCGGGGGCGACACGGTCGCGCCCGGCCTGCTTGGCCGCATAGACGCCCGAATCGGCGCGCAGCAGCAGCGCGTCGGCGCCCTCACCGGGGCGCCAGCAGGCAATGCCGAAACTCGCGGTCACCCGCCCTACGCCATCCATGGCCTGGCTGCGCAGGTTCTGCCACAGGCTGGTCGCCAACTGGCTGGCCTGCGCGGCATCGGTCGCCGGGCAAAGGATGATGAACTCCTCACCGCCCAGGCGGCAGAACACGTCTTCAGTGCGCAGCCGCTGGCCGATGGTACGTGACACATCTTGCAGTACGCAGTCGCCGACGCCATGCCCATACTGGTCGTTGATGCGCTTGAAGTGGTCGATGTCCAGCATGATCACTGCCAACTGCCCACCATAGCGTTCGACACGGCGCAACTCGGCCTGCAACCGCTCCTGGAAGTAGCGCCGGTTGTAGGCCCCCGTGAGCACATCCGTGATGGACAAGGCACGCAGCTCGTCCTCGACACGCTTCATGTCGGTGATGTCGCTGAGAAAGCCATGCCAGAGGATGCCGCCATCCGGCAGGCGTTCCGGGGTGGCCTCGCCGCGGATCCAGCGTACGCCACGCTTGGGCAGGTCGATACGGAACTCGTCACGCCAGGGCTTGCACTGCTCGGTACTGGCCAGCATCAGGCGCACGGTGCTCGGTCGGTCGTCGACATGGATACGGTCGAACACCGTCGAGGCGTCGGCGACGATCTGTTCTTCGGTGAGTTCATACAGCTGGCACATACCGACGCTGATGTAGTTGAAGCGCGGCTCGCCGTCGGCGGAGCGCTGGAACTGATAGATCCCACCCGGTACCTGCCTGCCCAGGCGCTGCAACAGCAGGTCACGGGCTGCCAGGGCTTCGTGGACCCGCTTGCGTTCGGTAACGTCGATGCACACCGCCAGGTAGCCCACCCACTGCTCCTGATCGTCACGCACCGCCGTGACCAGCATGTTGACGGTCAGGGTGGAGCCGTCGCGACGCCGGAAGGTCCACTCGCGCGCCGCGTGATGGCCCGGTTCGGCAGCCTCGACCAGCATGGCCTGCCCGGCCGAAACCCGGGCCTGGCCGCTATTGTGCAAGCGTTGCGCGTGGGCCTGCAGTTCGGCGGGGTCATGCAGGTCCTCGAGGGCGAACAGGCCCAGCACCTCCTCCTCGCGATAGTCGAGCATCTTCTGTGCCCCGACGTTGAAGGTGGTGATCACCCCGTTCAGGTCGGTGGCGATGATCGCCACTTCGGTGGCGGCATCCAGTACGTTGCACAACTGCCCATGGGTGACGCGCAGCTGCTGTTCACGCTGGCGCAGCTCGGAGGTACGTTGCTCGACCAGTGCCAAGGCCCGCTGACGCTGGCCGATCAGGCTGAACAGCAAGGCCGCGAGCATCAGGCTCAGCAGCGCGCCGAGCACGCCCACGCTGCCGGCCATGGACTGGTTGGTGCGCAGGAACGCCTCGGTCGGGCGGACTTCCAGCAAGTAGTCACGGTCGCCGAGATTCAGCAAGGTGCTGACACGCAGGTCACCTTCGCCGGCCTGCACATGCGACTGGTAGAGCAGCTGTGGCTCGGCGGGCGAACCGAGGTCGAGCATGGTCACCGCCAGATTGTCCTGGGTGGGCAGCCCTTCGTTCATCACATCGCCCAGGCTGATCACCGCCATGACATAGCCGCGCAGCTCCGCGCTCGACTCTTGGCGTTCGAACAGCGGCGCCACCAGCAGCACCCCGTAGGCGTATTCCTTATCCAACCCCACCAGCTCGATCCTCGGCGTCGCAGCGACGGAGCCCAGCATGCGCGCCCTCTCGAGGGTTTCCCGCCGCAAGGATTCAGAGGCGACATCGAACCCGTATGGCAGCGGCAGGACGCTCTGCGACTGGGTGTAGAGCACCGGGTAATATTCATCGCGCCGCGCCGCCACCTCCAGGCGCCCATCCGCCCCCCGCTCACGAATGACGAACCCGGCCAGCCCCTCGGCACGGGCCTTGGCCTCGAAATCCGCACGCTCGGCGTCGCTCACCCTGGGGCTCCAGGAATAGGCCTGGGTACCGTCGAGCAACGGGGCGGCGAAACCGTTGTATTCGTCGCGTGAGACCACATCCGAATAGACGAAGAAGCGCCGCAGGCTGTCCAGCCGACTGACCTGGCTGTCGAGGCGTTCCTGGATGCGGATGAAACGCTCGCTGGCCAGCAGGTCGAAACGCTGGCTCAGCTGGCGCTGATAGAGTTGATAATTGTCCAGTGCGAGAAAGGCAGTCAGCCCCAGCCCGGCGATCAGAACCGCCAAGGCGACCGACCAGGCCGAAGCCTGCTGGTTGAGGCTCCCGAATACTCGGGATCGGGTTGTTTTAGCAGCCATACTCACGACCCATGACGCCAACGAAGATCTGACGTCCGGCTGGCCGTGCTTCCCTTATAGCTATTCGCCATTAATTTGCCTAGCCCATCCAAAGACATAACCTCGGCGAATCCGGCATTCTCGCCTCGACGGCAGCGAGAATGCCCGAGCCTCCTGCTCTTGACCGTTGAATATGCCAGATTCAAGGCATGGCGGGCCTGACCTGCGACAGTTCTGGAAAGCCGCACTCAACCCCGGGCGGTGATTCTCCAGGCTCGGTGGATGCGCTCGTTACGGGCGAAATCCGGGTCGATGGTTTGCCCAGTGATTTCCTCCACCGCATAACGCTGCATCACATGCTCGTCCAGCGCGAAGCGCCGGAAGTTGTTGGAGAAATACAGCACGCCGCCGGGTGCCAGACGCGCCATCGCCAGGTCGAGCAGCTCGACCTGGTCACGCTGCACGTCGAACACCCCTTCCATACGCTTGGAGTTGGAGAAGGTCGGCGGGTCGATGAAGATCAGTTCGTACTCTTCGCGGCACTCGCGCAGCCAGCTCATCACGTCGCCCTGCTCCAAGCGGTTCTTGTCGGAAAAACCATTGAGCGACAGGTTACGCCGCGCCCAATCCAGGTAGGTGCGCGAGAGGTCGACACTGGTGGTGCTGCGCGCACCGCCCTTGGCCGCATGCACACTGGCCGTGGCGGTGTAGCAGAACAGGTTGAGGAAGCGCTTGCCAGCTGCCTCGCGCTGGATGCGCATGCGCATCGGCCGATGGTCGAGGAACAGGCCGGTGTCCAGGTAATCGGTCAGGTTGACCAGCAGGCGTACGCCGCCCTCGTTGACTTCGAGGAACTGCCCCTGGGCCGCCTGGCGCTCGTACTGGCGAGTGCCGGTCTGGCGTTCGCGACGCTTGACTACCACATGGCTCTTGTCGATGCCCAGGGTCTGCGGAATCGCTGCCAGGGCGTCGAACAGGCGCGCCGAGGCTTTCTGCGGGTCGACCGAGCGCGGCGCCGCATACTCCTGCACATGCACCCAATCGCGGTACAGGTCGACCGCCAGTGCATACTCGGGCATGTCGGCGTCATACACGCGGTAGCATTCCACGCCTTCACGACGTGCCCACTTGCCCAACTGCTTGAGATTCTTCTGCAGGCGGTTGGCGAACATCTGCCCGCCTTCGCTGAGGCGTGCCTGCTCCACGGGCGCAGCGGCCGTCGCCGGCTGGCGAGGCTCGTGGTCTGCACCGGGCTCGGCCTGTCGATGGTCGCCCTGGCGCCGCTCGCCCGTGACGAACTGGTCGGGCTGTACCTTGAGCAATAGCAGCTTGCAGGGCAAGGCGCCGTTCCAGAACGCATATTGCTTGTGGCTGCGAATGCCCATGCGCTTGCCCAGGTCCGGAGCGCCAGTGAACACCGCCGCCTCCCAGCCGAAGCAGGCCTGGCGCAGCCGCTCGCCGAGGTTCTGGTAGAGGTACAACAGGCTGGCTTCGTCGCCCAGGCGCTCGCCGTACGGCGGGTTGCAGATCACCAGGCCCTTCTGGTTCTGGTCGGTGCGTGGCTCGAAGGTGCCGACCTCGCCCTGGTAGATCTTGATCCAGTCACTCAGCCCGGCGCGTTCGATGTTGTTGCGCCCCGGCTGGATCAGCCGCGGATCGGCCTCGTAGCCGCGAATCCACAGCGGCGGCCTGGCCAGGCCGGCCTCGGCGCGCGCCAGGGCTTCGTCGTGCAGCTTGCGCCACAACGCCGGCACATGCCCCAGCCAGGCCGAGAACCCCCAGCGCTCGCGCTTGAGGTTCGGGGCGATATCGGCGGCGATCATCCCCGCTTCGACCAGGAAGGTGCCGACCCCGCACATCGGGTCGGCCAGTGCGCCGCCTTCGGCGGCGATGCGCGGCCAGCCGGCACGGATCAGCACGGCGGCGGCGAGGTTCTCCTTGAGCGGCGCCGCACCTTGCTGCAGGCGGTAACCGCGCTGGTGCAGGCTGTGCCCGGAAAGATCCAGCGAGAGGATTGCCTGACCACGGTCAAGACGCAGGTGTACGCGCAGGTCCGGGTTGATCTTGTCCACCGAGGGGCGCAGACCGTCGGCAGTGCGCAGCTTGTCGACGATGGCGTCCTTGACCTTCAGGGCACCGAAGTGGCTGTTGTCGATCCCCGAACCATGGCCGCTGAACTCCACGGCAATGCTGCCATCAGGCTCCAGGTGGTCCTGCCAATCGACGTCCAGCACACCCTGGTAGAGGTCGTCGGCATTGCTCATCGGGAAGCGTTTGAGCACCAGCAGCACCCGGTTGGCGAGCCGCGACCACAGGCACAGCCGGTAGGCGGTCTCCATGTCGGCCTGGCCACGAATGGCGCTGGTGTGTTCCCGGGTGTCTTCCAGGCCCAGCCCGGTAGCCTCCTCGGCCAGCAGTCCTTCCAGGCCCTTGGGGCAGGTGAGATAAAGTTCGTAGCGATCCGACATGTAGATTCCAGGGCCTGGGCCGTCTGTGGCGGGCAACGCATCGCCCGACCTGATTCAAGACAGGTGCTGTTCAGTCAGCACCTGCATGGCACACACATTGTGCCGGTCCATCGCGTGAAAATGTTGCATCACGGCGACAGTCGTTTCATGGATTGTTGCACTTTACGGATAGCCTTGCGCCATAACGCTGCGAACGAGCGACAAGACACATCCTGTTGCGACCCTTCGTCGAATAACAACTAAAAGCATTCAGCCATCACCGACCTCCGCCGTTTCGGCGCCGGAGAAACGCAACTCCTTGGGGGCGCAGGATTATTGACTGATTCAGTGATGAAACACAGTGTTTCTTATGGCTGGTCAGTTCTAAATGTGACGTGCTTATGACAAATCGATCATTCACAGCCATTCGCGCTTTGGTTAGAAATCGTCTCAGGTCGTCACCGCAACGGTGGCGGCACCTCGCCCGTGACGCCGGCAGCGGGCAGACAAGGCAGAAGATTTCTGCCTGACCTCGACATGAGGTCCATGGACATTACAGTCAACAAACGAGGGCAACACCCTATGAGAAGACTCAAGCGTGATCCGTTGGAAAGAGCATTTTTGCGCGGCTATCAGTACGGTGTTAATGGCAAGTCCCGCGAGCTTTGCCCATTTACCCTGCCGTCGGTACGTCAAGCCTGGATCAATGGCTGGCGGGAGGGCCGCGGCGACCACTGGGATGGCATGACCGGCACTGCGGGCATCCACAGACTCAACGAACTTCACGCGGTCGGCTGAGGTAGCTTCCGACCAGTCCATCACATTTTTGTTTGACTTCATTACTACTTGATCACCGCCCAACCAGGCGGCAGGCCACAGGCCCAGGGGCTCCTTTTCAGGAGCCCCTTTTTGCTGGCGTCAGGAGCGCGGCAGCGCGGCGATCGCGTCCACCGACTCGCGGATCAGCGCCGGACCTTTGTAGATGAATCCCGAATAGACCTGCACCAGGCTCGCGCCCGCCTGGATCTTCTCGGCAGCATGCCGCCCCTCGGTGATACCACCTGCAGCGATGATCGGCAGGCGCCCGGCCAGTTCACCCGCCAGAACCTTCACCGTGTGGGTGCTCTTCTCACGCACCGGCGCACCGGACAGGCCGCCCGCCTCGTTGGCATGCGCCAGGCCTTCGACACCTTCGCGGCTGAGGGTGGTATTGGTGGCGATGACCGCGTCCATGCCGGTTTCCAGCAGCGCGCTGGCCACCAGCACGGTTTCTTCGTCGGTCATGTCCGGCGCGATCTTGATCGCCAGGGGTACCCGCTTGCCGTACTGCTGGGTCAGCGCCTCCTGGCGCAAGCGCAGGGCTTCAAGCAGCTGCTTGAGCGAGTCGCCGAACTGCAGGCTGCGCAGGCCCGGGGTATTCGGCGAGCTGACGTTCACGGTCACATAGCTGGCATGGTCGTAGACCTTGTCCAGGCAGATCAGGTAGTCATCTACCGCACGCTCGACCGGCGTATCGAAATTCTTGCCGATATTGATGCCCAGCACGCCACGGTACTTGGCCGCCTTGACCCGCTGCAGCAGGTGATCCACGCCCAGGTTGTTGAAGCCCATGCGGTTGATGATGCCTTCGGCCTCGGGCAGGCGGAACAGCCGGGGCTTGGGGTTGCCCGGCTGCGGGCGTGGCGTCACGGTACCGATCTCGACGAAACCGAAGCCAAGCTGCGCGAAGCCGTCGATGGCCGCACCGTTCTTGTCCAGGCCCGCTGCCAGCCCCACCGGGTTGGGGAAGCGCAGGCCCATCACGGTCACCGGCAGCTGCATCGGCGCGCGGCACAGCAAGCCGTTGAGGCCCAGACGGCCACCGGCGCCGATCAGGTCCAGCGACAGGTCATGGGACGTTTCCGGGGAGAGTTTGAAGAGTAGCTGGCGGGCCAGGTTGTACATGGGCGGGCAAGGCTCGTTAGGCGGCTGGAGTCAGCCGGCGATTATAGACGCCGCTACCCTCGCTAGGCGAGCCATGACTGCGTCTGGAGCACTGGCACAGGCCTTGCTAAATCTCTTCAATAGCTCCGGCAAAGGCGCCGGTGCGAGATCGACAATGGCGTCGTCAGGGTTCATTGCCTGCAATGAAGCCTGACGACGTTTTTTTTGAATGTGTGGACAGGCAAGGCTTATGACCCTTCGAGCAAGCAATGCCCTGGACTGGGTGGCGGGCAGCGATGCCCCGGAAATGAACAGCATCGACATCGGCTTCATGCCCCTGACCGACTGCGCGTCCCTGGTGGTGGCCGCCACTCAGGGATTCGCCCAGCCCTACGGCCTGACCTTGAACCTCCGGCGCCAAAGCTCCTGGGCCAACCTGCGCGACCGACTGATCAGCGGTCAGCTGCAGGCCGCCCACAGCCTGTACGGCCTGGTGTATGCCATGCAACTGGGCATCAGCGGCACCGCGAGTACCGAAATGGCGGTGCTCATGGGCCTGAACCAGAACGGCCAGTGCATCCACCTGTCCCATGCCTTGCAACGCGCGGGCGTGACCAACCCTGCAGCACTGGAGCGCTACGCGCACCACAACAGTGCAAAGCTGACCTTTGCGCAGACCTTTCCCACCGGCAACCATGCCATGTGGCTGTATTACTGGCTGGCCAGCCAGGGCATCCATCCACTCAAGGACGTCAACAGCGTCGTAGTACCGCCGCCGCTGATGGTCGCGCACCTGCAGGCCGGGCGTATCGACGGCTGCTGCGTGGGCGAGCCCTGGGGGGCCAGTGCGGTCAACCAGCAACTGGGCTTTACCCTGGCCACCAGTCAGTCGATATGGCCCGACCATCCCGGCAAGGTGCTGGGCTGCACCCGCGAGTTCGTCGAGCAGAACCCCAACACCGCTCGCGCCCTGACCATGGCGGTACTGGAAGCCAGCCGCTTCATCGAACAGAGCGTGGAAAACCGCCGCAGCACCGCACAATTGCTCAGCGGCATCGATTACCTCGACACACCGGTGTACTGCATCGAACCGCGCCTGCTGGGCCAATACGACGACGGCCTCGGCAACCACTGGCAGGATCCGCATGCGCTGCGCCTGTTCGGCGACGGCCAGGTGACCTTTCCCTGGCTGTCCGACGGTATGTGGTTCATGACCCAGTTCCGTCGCTGGGGCCTGTTGCGCGAGGACCCGGACTACCTGGCAGTGGCCAGCCGCGTGCATCAGCTTGACCTCTACGACCAAGCGGCCCGCGCCCTGGACATCGCGATACCCGACAGCACGCTGCGCAGCAGCCAGCTGATCGATGGCCGGGTCTGGGATGGCAGCGACCCGGTCGGCTACGCACGCAGCTTCACCCTGCATTCACGTAGCGATGGCGCACCTGCCATCGCCACCCGGTGAGGAGGTCGCAAGCATGCTGCGTATCCTGCTGATCGACGACACACCCAAGAAGGTTGGCCGCCTCAAGGCGGCACTGAGCCAGGCCGGTTTCGAGGTCATTGACGAGTCGGGCCTGAGCATCGACCTGCCCGCCCGCGTGGAAGCCTTGCGCCCCGACGTGATTCTCATCGACACCGAATCGCCGGGCCGCGACGTAATGGAACAGGTGGTACTGGTCAGCCGCGACCAGCCCAGGCCGATCGTGATGTTCACTGACGAGCACGATCCCGGCGTGATGCGCCAGGCCATCCGCTCCGGAGTCAGTGCCTACATCGTCGAAGGCATCCAGACCCAGCGTCTGCAGCCGATCCTCGATGTCGCCATGGCCCGCTTCGAGAGCGACCAGGCCCTGCGCGCACAACTGTTGGCCCGAGACCAGCAGCTGGCCGAGCGCAAGCGCATCGAACTGGCCAAAGGCTTGTTGATGAAGATGAAGCACTGCAATGAGGAAGAGGCCTATACCCTGATGCGCCGCCAGGCCATGAGCCGCCAGCAGAAGCTGATCCAGGTGGCCGAGCAGATCATCGCCATGAGCGAGATGCTCGGCTAGGCGCAAGACTGGTCAGTTAGGCGCTCTTTGGCTTTTGTTGGAGCTTGCTCGCGAACAGGTCAACAAACTACCTGCATCTGCCGGGCATGTGACGCGGCCATCGCGAGCAAGCTCCAACGGTCCAATCGACCCGTATGGCGACCAACGCCGCCCAGGCTGAAGGACCTAACGGCGCGTCGAGCTGTAGATGTTGTCGCGTGGTAGCGCCTCGCCCGCCTCCACCGCCGCGATCCAGGCATCGGTACTGGCCACCGCCGCGAAGGCTGCCTGCAAGGTCACGGTCACCACGCGATGGATTTCCTCGGCCGTAGCCTGACCGGCGCGATTGGCATAGGACGGCGAGCCGCTGGCATCGCTGAGCAGCTCCGCCCCCAGACCCAGGGTCACGGCATGCTTGATGGTCGCGTCGTCACAGTTCTGGGTCATGTAGCCGACCACCGTCAGGGTATCGATCTGCTGCTCTCGCACCCATTCGCCCAGCCCGGTGCCGACGAAGGCGCTGGCCTGCCCTTTCTCGACCAGCAGCGCATGTCGGCGCCCAGCCACCGCCGGGTGCAGCGCCGCACCCTCGCTACCCCGGGCGAACAACGGCGAGTCGGCCGCCGCGAGGTGCTGCACCAGCACCACCGGAATGCCATGGGCCTCGGCGGTGTCGATCGCCCGACCGATGTTGGCCAGCGACACCTGCGGGTCCGGGTACTCGATGGGCAGCCCACCGCTGAAATATTCGTTCTGCACGTCGATGACGATCAATGCGCGTCTTGGATTGGCCATGTCATGGATTCCCTGATTGCTGAAGACCGGTCCAGTTTCGGTGATCCTCGACAAGGCCACCATTGACCCGAATGCCATATTTCATCAGGATCGGGCCATTCTCACAGAATCGGAACACCCATGCCTTCATCCATCAAGGTCGCCGTGGTGGCCTTCGACCAGATCAGCCCTTTCCACCTCTCGGTGCCCTGTCTGGTACTGGGTGAGAACCGCGTGCACCAAGGCCCCTGGTTCGATGTGCGAGTGTGCGCCGCAGAGCCGGGCCCGCTGCGCTCCACCGCCGGCTTCAGCGTGGCCTGCGATCATGACCTGCAAGGCCTCGACTGGGCGGACATCGTCATCGTACCCAGCTGGCGAACCAGCGGGGATGCACCGCCGCAGGCCCTGCTCGATGGCCTGCGGCAAGCGCATGCCCGCGGCGCCAGGGTGGTCGGCCTGTGCCTGGGCGCCTACGTGCTGGCCGAGGCCGGACTGCTGACGGGTTGTTCGGCCACCACGCACTGGGCCTGGGCAGCGGATTTCGAACGCCGTTTCCCGGACGTGCAACTGGACCCCAATGTGCTCTACGTGCAATCCGCCAGCGTGATGACCTCGGCAGGCGTCGCCGCCGGAATCGATTGCTGCCTGCATATCGTGCGTGAGCACTATGGACACGACGCCGCCAACCAGGTGGCCCGGCGTCTGGTGGTCCCGCCCCATCGCGAAGGCAACCAGGCGCAGTTCATCGAACAGCCGGTGCCGCGCCGCCTGGCCGACCGACGCATGGCCGAGCTATTGGACTGGTTGCGCGCGCATTTGCACCAGTCGCACCCCATCGATACCGTTGCCGAGCGCCTGGCCTTGAGCCGCCGCACCTTCACCCGGCAGTTCAAGCGCCTCACCGGGCACAGCTTCGGCGACTGGCTGCGCCACGAGCGCATCGCCCTGGCCCGTCAGCGCCTGGAAAGCAGCGCCCACTCCATCGAACAGATCGCCGATGAATGCGGCTTCGGCAGCAGTGCGTCGCTGCGCCAGCATTTTCTCCAGACGCTGCAGATCTCGCCCTCGGCCTACCGCCGGCTGTTTCGCAACGGCGCGCCCGCCCCGGCGGCCTGAGCCTGACTGACCCGAAACCTTTCACAATGGCCCGCCGGTGCGCCCAAATGGCGCAAGCGCGACGCGCTACGCGGCTTCGTGCCCGGCGCAACGCCTGGCTGGGTCAGCGTCACGAACAACTGGCCCAGCTCTTGCAAATGCCTGCCCACAGGTAGCCAACGGCGGTTGCCCCACCGATCACGACAAAGACGTCGCCCTCTCTTCAGCCCCCAAGGCTGTTCGAGATGCGGCGTCTTTTGCGTTTCAGGCCCCGGCGACGGGGCCGGGTGAGCCGCCAATGCCGCGTGAGCTCATCTCCTGACGACTTCCACGCCGTGGCGATGCCCGGCGAACTCTTTCTGGCAGATGACGAGGTGTGCAATGGATACAAGCTTCTGGAAGGCCGGGCATAAACCGACCCTGTTTGCAGCCTTTCTGTATTTCGACCTGAGCTTCATGGTCTGGTACCTGCTCGGCCCGTTGGCGGTACAGATCGCCAGCGACCTGCAACTGACCACCCAGCAACGCGGGTTGATGGTGGCCACGCCGATTCTGGCCGGTGCCGTGCTGCGTTTCCTGATGGGCATGCTCGCCGATCAGCTGTCGCCGAAGACCGCCGGCGTCATCGGCCAGGTCATCGTCATCGTCGCGCTGTTCTGCGCCTGGCAGTTGGGCATCCATAGCTACGAGCACGCGCTGTTGCTCGGCCTGTTTCTCGGTATGGCCGGTGCATCCTTCGCCGTGGCCCTGCCGCTGGCCTCGCAGTGGTACCCACCACAGCATCAGGGCAAGGCCATGGGCATCGCCGGCGCCGGTAACTCGGGCACCGTACTGGCCGCGCTGATCGCCCCGGTGCTGGCTGCCAGCTTCGGCTGGGGCAACGTGTTCGGCCTGGCGCTGATCCCACTGGTGCTGACCCTCGTCGCCTTCTGCCTGCTGGCCCGCAATGCTCCGCAGCGTGCCAAGGCCAAGTCCATGGCCGACTACTTCAAGGCCCTGGGCGACCGTGACAGCTGGTGGTTCATGTTCTTCTACAGCGTGACCTTCGGCGGCTTCATCGGCCTGGCCAGTGCCCTGCCCGGCTACTTCAACGACCAGTACGGCCTGAGCCCGGTAACCGCCGGCTACTACACCGCCGCCTGCGTGTTCGGTGGCAGCCTGATGCGTCCACTGGGTGGCGCGCTGGCCGACCGCTTCGGTGGCATCCGCACCCTGGCGGCGATGTACATGGTTGCTGCCATCGGTATCGCTGCAGTGGGCTTCAACCTGCCCAGTTCGGTGGCCGCCCTGGCACTGTTCGTCACCGCCATGCTCGGCCTGGGGGCCGGCAACGGTGCGGTGTTCCAGTTGGTGCCACAGCGCTTTCGCAAGGAAATCGGCGTGATGACCGGGCTGATCGGCATGGCCGGCGGCATCGGCGGCTTCCTGCTCGCAGCCGGCCTGGGCAGCATCAAGCAGCACACCGGCGACTACCAGCTGGGCCTGTGGCTGTTCGCCGGCCTGGCGGTGCTGGCCTGGTTCGGCCTGCTCAACGTCAAGCGCCGCTGGCGCACCACCTGGGGCTCGGCGGCCGTCACCGCCGCGCGCGTGTAAGCCTGCGGTATGACCTTGCAACTGAGTTGTGCGCAGTTCAGCGCCAGCGGCCCACGCAGCGAGAACCAGGACGCCCTGCGCCTGGTCACGCCGGTGCCGGCGCTGGCGGCCAGCAAGGGCCATCTGTTTGCCCTGGCCGATGGCGTCAGCCAGTGCAGCGACGGTGCCCTGGCCGCGCAATCGACCCTCCAGGCCCTGGCTCTGGATTACTACGCCACCCCGGAAACCTGGGGCATCACCCAGGCGCTGGACAAGCTGTTACTGGCGCAGAATCGCTGGCTGCTGGCCAACGGCCTGATGACCACGTTGAGTGCGCTGGTGCTGCGCGGGCGGCGCTTCACCCTGGCGCACGTCGGCGACTGCCGGGTGTACCGCTGGCAGGCCGGACAGCTGCAGCGCCTCAGCGAGGAGCATGTCTGGGAACAGCCAGACATGAACCACGTGCTCAAACGTGCCCTGGGCCTGGACCAGTATGTGGTGCTGGATTACCGGGAAGGCGAACTGCAGGAAGGCGAACACCTGCTGCTGGTCAGCGACGGTGTCTGGGCGACGCTGGGCGACCGGGGCATCGCCTCGATCCTCAACGACCAGACCGACCTGGACGACTGTGCCCGGGCACTGGTCAACACCGCGCACCTGGCCGGCAGCCAGGACAACGCCAGCGCGCTGCTGATCCGTGTCGACGCGCTGGGGCACGACGACCTGGGCGACACCTTGCGCCAGTTGCAGCAATGGCCGCTGCCTCCGGCACTCAAGGCGGGCCAGCGCTTCGAAGGCTGGCAGGTGCGCAGCGTCGTCGCCCGCTCGCAACAGTCACTGCTCTACCGGGTCGAGGACCACAGCGGCCAGCCCTGGCTGCTCAAGACTCTGCCACCCTGCCGTGCCGACGAAGCAGGCGCCGGCCAGGCGCTGCTGCTGGAAGAGTGGTTCCTGCGCCGGGTGGCGGGCCGCCACGTCCCCGAAGTGGCGCCATTGCCCGAACGCCAGCACCTGTACTACCTGATGCGCCTGTACCCCGGCCGCACCCTGGCCCAGCTGTTCGCCCTCAGCGGTCCGTTGCCACTGACGCAGTGGCAGGACATCGCGGTACGTCTGCTGCGTGCCAGCGGACTGCTGCACCGACGCAACATCATCCATCGCGACATCAAGCCGGAGAACCTGTTGCTGGATGAAGACGGCGAGTTGCGCCTGCTGGATTTCGGCCTGGCCTTCTGTCCCGGGCTGTCGACACAGGCCCCTGGCGAGTTGCCCGGCACGCCCAGCTTCCTGGCGCCGGAGGCCTTCCAGGGCGCAACGCCAGCACCGCAACAGGATCTGTATGCCGTGGGGGTGACGCTGTATTACCTGCTGACCGGGCAGTATCCGTATGGCGAGGTGGAGGCCTTCCAGCAACCGCGCTTCGCCAGCCTGGTGCCGGCCAGCCGATATCGACCCGATGTACCGGACTGGCTGGAGCGCAACCTGGCCAAGGCGCTGGTAGCCGACCCCGCGCAGCGCTACGAAACGGCGGAACAATGGCTGTTGGAACTGGAACAGGGCGAGCGGCAGGTGACGCAGGTCAGGCCCCGCCCCTGGCTGGAACGCGAGCCGCTGAAGGTCTGGCGCACCCTGGCGCTGCTGTCGCTACTGGGCAATCTGTTGGCAGCCGTAGCGCTGCTGCACCTCTAGTCCCAATAAAGATCAGTTGGACCGGTAGGAGCAGCTTCAGCCGCGAAGCGACTGCATGTTCACAACAAATGCACTGAATTTCCTGACTCTTTCGCGGCTAAAGCCGCTCCCACCGGGCCACATGACGTCTAACCGAACTGTATTGGCTCTAGCCGGAGCTGACGCCCCGCGACCGTGCATCGCGCCTCAAGCCGGTGCATGAACAGGCCTTGCCAAACGCCGCAGCTCCCGATTTCCACGCACAGCGGCAAAATGGCACAACCTCTGCATCAGGAAAACCCAACACACACATCAGGTGCCGCTTTCAATGGCGAAGGCGGCATTTCCCGGATAACGGGAACGGACAAAGGCGTCCTCGTCAGGCAACTGGCGGGGGCGCCTTTTTGTTTGCAGTGAATTTTTCCAGCGCCCAGGCGCCCGGCGGGAGGCCCCGATGAACAAACTCAGACTGGTGATGATCGGCAACGGCATGGCCGGGGTCCGCACCCTCGAAGAACTGCTCAAGCTCAGTGCCGACCTTTACGACATCACGGTATTCGGCGCCGAGCCACATCCCAACTACAACCGCATCATGCTCTCCCCCGTGCTGGCCGGGGAACAGGGCTTCGACGACATCGTCCTCAACGACCTGGACTGGTACCGCGGGCATGGCATCGACCTGCGTCTGGGTCGGCGCGTGGTGAAGATCGATCGCGTCAAGCGCCGGGTCATCGCCGATGACGGCAGCGAGGCCCACTACGATCGCCTGCTGATCGCCACCGGCTCGCGACCGTTCATTCTGCCGGTGCCCGGCAACGACCTGCAGGGGGTAATCGGCTACCGTGACATCGCCGATACCCAGCAGATGATCGACACCGCCGCGACCCACCGCCGCGCGGTAGTGATCGGCGGTGGCCTGCTGGGCCTGGAGGCGGCCAATGGCCTGGCCCAGCGCGGCATGCAGGTCACCGTGGTACACCACGGACAGAGCCTGCTGGAGCGCCAGCTGGACAAGACCAGCGGGCAACTGCTGCAGCAGGCCCTGGAACAGCGCAACCTGAGCTTCCGCCTGGAAGCCCACACCACCGCACTGCTGGGCGACGAGCAGGGCCGGGTCAGCGAGGTGTGCTTCAGGGACGGCAGCCGCATCCCTGCCGACCTGGTGGTGATGGCCGCCGGCATTCGCCCGGAAACCCGCCTGGCCGAACAAGCCGGGCTGCCCTGTGATCGCGGCATTCTGGTCAACGACACCTTGCAGACCTTCGATCCGCGCATCTACGCCATCGGCGAGTGCGTCAGCCACCGGGGCATCGCCTATGGCCTGGTCGCGCCACTGTTCGAACAGGCCCGGGTGTGCGCCAACCACCTGGCGCAACTGGGCTTCGCCCGTTACGCCGGCTCGGTGACCTCGGCCAAGCTCAAGGTTACCGGTATCGACCTGTTCTCCGTCGGCGACTTCATGGGCGGCGAAGGCACCGAAAGCATCACCTACTCCGACCCGATCAGCGGCGTGTACAAGAAACTGGTGATCAAGGACGACCTGCTGGTCGGCGCCTGCCTGTACGGCGACACCGCGGACGGCGGCTGGTACACCGAGCAAATCCGCGCCAATGCGCGCATCGACAGCATCCGCCAGCACCTGATGTTCGGCGAACAGGCGTTGCAAGCATGACCGACCTGAACCTGCCTGCACTGCAAACCACGGCTTCCACCTGCTGCTACTGCGGGGTCGGTTGCGGGGTACTGATCGAGCACGATGGCACTCGCATCCATGGTGTCAGCGGCGACCCCCAGCACCCGGCCAACTTCGGTCGTCTGTGCAGCAAGGGCTCCAGCCTGCACCTCACCGGTGACCTGAGCAGCCGCGCACTGCAGCCGGAACTGCGTCTGGGCAAGCAGCTGCCACGCACCGCCACCGACTGGGACACCGCACTGGAGCACGCCGCCGAGGTGTTCGCGCACAGCATCGCCGAACACGGCCCCGACAGCGTGGCGTTCTACATCTCCGGGCAGTTGCTGACCGAGGATTACTACGCGTTCAACAAGCTGGCCAGGGCGCTGATAGGGACCAACAACATCGACAGCAACTCGCGGCTGTGCATGTCTTCGGCGGTGGTCGGCTACAAGCGCAGCCTGGGCGCCGATGCGCCGCCCTGTAACTACGAAGACATCGAACTGGCCGATACCCTGCTGATCGTCGGCAGCAACATGGCCTACGCCCACCCGGTGCTGTTCCGCCGCCTGGAGGCCGCCAAGAGCCAGCGCCCGGACATGAAAATCATCGTCGTCGACCCACGCCGCACCGACACTTGCGAACTGGCCGACCTGCACCTGGCGATCCAGGGCGGCACCGACGTAGCGCTGTTCCACGGCCTCCTGCATCTGCTGATCGGCAACGGCTGGACCGATCGGCGCTACATCGACGAGCACACCGAGGGCTTCGCCGAACTCCAGGAGCTGGTCAGCGACTACACCCCCGAGTACGTGGCGCAGCTATGCGACATCAGCCTCGATGACCTGCACAGCTGCGCACGGCTGATCGGCGAGGCGCCGGCGTTCCTGTCGTTGTGGTGCATGGGGCTGAACCAGTCCACCGCCGGTAGCGCCAAAAACAGCGCGCTGATCAACCTGCACCTGGCCACCGGGCAGATCGGCCGCCCTGGCGCCGGTCCGTTCTCACTCACCGGCCAGCCGAATGCCATGGGCGGCCGCGAAACCGGCAGCCTGTCCAACCTGCTCCCCGGCCATCGCGAGGCCGGCAACGCCGAGCACCGCCGGGAAGTGGCTGAGTACTGGCAGGTCGACGCGCTGCCGGCAACGCCCGGACTGTCCGCCATCGAACTGTTCGAACAGATGCGCAACGGCAAGATCAAGGCGCTGTGGATCGCCTGCACCAACCCGGCACAATCGCTGCCCGACCAGACCGCAGTCGCTGAGGCGCTCAACACCTGTCCTTTCGTGGTCCTGCAGGAGGCCTTCAGAACCACCGAAACGGCCAAACATGCCGACCTGATGCTGCCAGCGGCCAGCTGGGGCGAGAAAGAAGGCACGGTGACCAACTCCGAACGCCGCCTGTCCAACGTGCGCAAGGCGGTGCCCGCCCCTGGACAGGCCCGGCCAGACTGGGCCATTACCGTGGATTTCGCCCGGCGCCTGCAGGCACGCCTGCGCCCCGGCAGTGCGCCGCTGTTCGAGTTCACTGACCCGCAAGGGCTGTTCGACGAATACAAGGGCCTGACTCAAGGTCGCGACCTGGACCTGTCGGGCCTGGACCGTGCGCTGATCGACCGCCTCGGCCCGCAGCAGTGGCCGTTCCCGCAAGGTGCCGGCAGCGGTACACCACGCTTGTACACCGATGGCCGGTTCCCCACCGACTCGGGGCGCGCCCGCTTCATCAGCGAAGCCTATCGCGCGCCGAAGGAAACTCGCGACGCGCGCTTTGCGCTGACCTTGAACACCGGGCGGCTGCGTGACCACTGGCATGGCATGAGCCGTACCGGCACTGCCGCTCGGCTGTTCGGGCATGTCAGCGAAGCACGGCTGAGTCTCAGCCCCGCCGACATGCAGCATCAGCGCTTGGAAGACGGTGAACTGGTGCAGGTGCACAGCCGGCGTGGCAGCCTGGTGGTGCCCGTCGTCAGCGACGATTCGCTGCGTCCCGGACACGCTTACCTGCCCATGCATTGGGGCGACCGCTTCCTCAAGGGCGGCGTCAACTGCCTGACCCTGTCGGCCTTCGATCCGCTGTCACGGCAACCGGAGCTCAAGCACGCCGGCGTGCGCGTCGAGAAGGCCCACCTGCCCTGGCATTTTTTTGCGCTGATCGAAGGTGACGTGCAGCAGCACCTGGAGGCCCTGCGCCCGCTGTGCGAAGCCTTCGACTACCTGAGCCTGGGCCTGACCGGCCGCGAGCGACCGGCGCTGGTGATCCGTGCTGCCCACGCCAACGCCGCAGCGGCCGAGCTGCTGGCGCAGATCGACCGCCTGCTGGGGCTGGACCAGGGTCCGGTGATGGCCTACGACGACCCGGCCCACGGCGTCGGCAAGCGGGTGCGCATCGAGGCGCAGCGCATCACCGCCCTGCGTCTGGCCGGTGAAACCCTGGCCCAGGACTGGCTGCAAGGCCTTTGGCTGGAAGGCCGGGTCGATGACTCGCTGCGCCGCTGGCTACTGGCCCCGCTGTCGCGTGAGCCGGGGCGAACCGCCAGCCAGGCCCGCGACAGGATCCTGTGCAACTGCAAGAACGTCAGCCAGAGCGCCATCGAAGCTGCCATCGGTCGTGGCCTGGACCTGGCAGAGCTGAAGAACCAGCTGGGCTGCGCAAGCCAATGTGGCTCCTGCGTTCCGGAAATCAAGCGCCTGATCAATCTGGTCGCCGTCCCTGAGTGAGGAAATCGTCATGCATGCAAAAGTCTGGCTGGTAGGTGCGGGTCCTGGCGACCCTGAGCTGTTGACCCTCAAGGCGGTGCGCGCCCTGAACAGCGCGCAGGTGGTGATGATCGACGATCTGGTCAACCCGGCCGTGCTGCAACATTGTCCCCAGGCGCGGGTGATCGGCGTCGGCAAGCGCGGCGGCTGCCGCTCCACGCCGCAAGCCTTCATCCATCGCCTGATGCTGCGCTACGTCCGGCAGGGCAAGTGCGTGGTCCGCCTCAAGGGTGGCGATCCGTGCATCTTCGGCCGTGGCGGCGAAGAAGCCGAGTGGTTACGGGGCCACGGTATCGAGGTGGAACTGGTCAACGGCATCACCGCCGGCCTGGCCGGCGCGACCCAGTGCGGTATTTCCCTGACCCTGCGTGGCATCAGCCGTGGCGTGACCCTGGTGACCGCACATACCCAGGACGACACTGAGCTGAACTGGCCAGCCCTGGCCCAGGGCGGCACCACCCTGGTGGTGTACATGGGCGTGGCACGCCTCGAAGCCATACACAGTGGCCTGCTCGCCGGGGGCATGCCGCCCGGCATGCCGGTGGCAATGATCGAGAACGCCTCCCTGCCCAACCAGCGCGAATGCCGCAGCACCCTGCAGGCCATGCAGGCGGATGCACAGGCGTTCGCGCTGAAAAGCCCGGCAGTGCTGGTGATCGGAGAGGTGGTGGGTGCCGTCTCAGGCGCCACCCTGCTGCCATTGCTGGCTGTCGGCTGACGCCGCGAAGACAGTTCACTTTGTGGGAGCGAGCTTGCTCGCGAATGGCAGGCTATCTGGACCGGGTACACCCGCCGCAGCATGAGTGCCCTTTAGTCACCTTTCCGCCTTTACGGCGGGTTACTTTTGGTTCCGGCCAAAAGTAACCAAAAGCCATTGCTCCTGGCTTGGGTCTGCCCTGCGGGCAGACTTCCCTCCTTCCGGCGCCATTCCAGGGGGCCGGCGCAATGGGCCGTCCCTGGCCCAGTGCACCTAAGCCGGCTTCCCTGCCGGCTTACCCCCTTCCATGACACCTCCACTCGGCCTGCACCGAAGTCGCGTTTTGCGGCGTCTGTGAGGGCGATGCTTGAAAAGCAAAAGCGACGCCAGATCGGATTGCTTTGGTCTAAAAGATCAGTATTGCGTTTAAGCCCGCTTAAGTTTAAGCGGGCTCAAACGAAAAATGCCCCGGACCATGCGGTCTGGGGCATTTTTCAGCGGTTCAGGCTGCCGGGGCAGCCTGCCCTGCAGAAGTCAGGCGAATTACTTGGCCTGGGCTTCTACTTCGGCTTCTACGCGACGGTTGACGGCGCGGCCAGCTTCGGTGGCGTTGTCGGCAACTGGGCGGGACTCACCGTAACCAACGGACTGAACGCGGTTAGCGCCTACACCGTACTGGTTGACCAGAACTTGCTTGACGGCGTTAGCACGACGCTCGGACAGCTTCTGGTTGTAAGCGTCAGTACCGACGGAGTCAGTGTGACCTTCAACAGTGGTGGTGGTCTGTGGGTACTGCTTCATGAAGTCAGCCAGGTTCTTGATGTCGCCGTAGCTGTCAGGCTTGACGACCGACTTGTCGAAGTCGAACTTGACGTCCAGCTCAACGCGAACGACTTCGGCAACAGCCGGGCAGCCATCAGCGTCAACGGTAACGTTGGCTGGGGTGTCTGGGCACTTGTCAACGTTGTCGCAAACGCCATCGTTGTCGCTGTCGGAGCAGACTTCAGCGACTGGAGCGGGTGCAGGAGCAGCGGCTGGCTTGCTGCCGCCACCGAAGTTCACACCGATACCGACGCTAGGTGCCCACTCGGTGTCACCCTGGTCGATGTTGTACTGGGCTTCAACGCCGGCACGGGCGTAGAAGTTGTCGGTGAAGTACAGCTTGGCACCGCCGCCGATGTTGGCGAAGGTGGAGCCGTTACGACCACCACGGCCAGTCTGGCCGATGCTCTGGTCAGAGAAACCAGCGGAAACGTACGGACGCAGCATGTCGCCTGGGTTGTTGAAGTGGTACAGAGCATCCAGGGCAGTGTTGGAGCCCTTGATGTTCTTGCCATCGTCGCCACGGACGTTGTGCACTTCGTCGTAGCCCAGACGCAGTTCGACGTCGTCGGTCAGGAAGTAACCGATCGAGCCACCGAACAGGTTGCCGTCGTTTTTGAAATCGCGAGCGCTATCGAAATATTCTTTTTTGGCGAAGCCTTCGATTTCGACTGCGCCTTGGCCTTGTGCCAGCGCGCCGAACGAAGTTGCGGCAACGATAGTACCAATGGCCAAGCCCAAGGTGTTTTTCAGTTTCATCCGTTAAATCCCCATCTGGTGATTGTAAAGCAGCCCCACAAACCGGGGACAACTTGTTGGCAAGTCTATCAGAACCTGCCGGTTCGTTAGAGGGACACGCGCCGATTTAAGTTTCGGCAATCCCAACAAATTTTTCACGAAGCTTATCCAAAGCCCGCTTGTAGCGCATTTTCGTCGCGCTCAAGCCCATGTGCATGATGTCCGCGATTTCCTGGAACTCCAGTTCTGCGACAAAACGCAGCACCAGAATCTCCCGATCGATCGGGTTCACATGCACAAGCCAGCGATCAAGCCCGCCCCGCTCTTCGGTCTTTGGCGTCTTGTCTTCCGACGCCTCCTCGACGGGGTCCAGGCTCAACGCGTCCATCAAGCGACGCTTTCGCCGTTCCTTTCGGTACTGGGTGATGCATTCGTTATAGGTAATGCTGTATAGCCAGGTCTTGAATTTCGATTTGCCCTCGAAATTTTTCAAGCCATACAACACCTTAAGCATCACCTCCTGACAGACATCGTCCGCGTCTCGATCGTTCCCGAGATATCGTGCGCAGACGTTGAAAAGTGTCCGCTGGTAACGGCGCATGAGTTCTTCATAGGCGCGCGTCACGTGAAACAGCTCGTCATGCGCGCGCGCGACCAGCTCCTCATCGGAGAGATCGCGGGGTTCGTAGCGCAGCGATAGCGGTAAGGGTTTGTTCAAAACGAGTCGTGCCGACAGTGTCAGGTCAATGGCCGCCAACGCCTGTGGCGAACAGACGGTTTCGGGGCGGCATAGCTTAACAAATTAGCCGCTTAACGGCTGCTTACTCGTTGTTCGAGAAGAATGCGGTTGGAGAACGACACCAGTTCACCATCGTCGGTGAGCAAGGTGGTCTTCACGGTACCGATTTCCTCGATCTGCCCTTCGATATCGCCGACCTGAACGAACTGGCCGACCTGATAGAGCTCCCGCACATAAATACCCGCCAGGATCTGCCCGGCAATTTCCCGGCTGCCCAGGCCCAAGGCCAGGGCGACCGCCAGACCGACTGTGATCAGCACGATGACGATCACGTGGTTGAGCAGGTCGGTCTTCACTTCAAGCTGGCTGATGGCCACGGAAATACTGATGATGATGACCAGGCCCTGGGCGATGCGGCCCAGGCCCGCAGCATAGTCGACGCCCACACCTTCTGCCGCGCCACGTACCAGGCCATTGGCCAGTTGCGCCAGCAGGACACCGACCAGCAGCACCAGCGCGGCGCCGAATACCTTGGGCAGGTAAAGCGCGAGCATGTCCAGGGTCGAGGAGACACGCTGCAGCCCCAGGGACTCGGCAGCGGAAACCAGGAAAATCAGCAATACGAACCAGTAGACGATCTTGCCGATCAGCGTGGAGATCGGCACCTTGACCCCGGCGCGACCGATCAACTTGGTCAGCCCGGTGCCGCCCATCAGGCGATCCAGGCCCAGCTTGGCGAGCAGCCGCGAGAGCAGCGCATCGAGCAGCTTGGCAACCACGAAGCCCAACAGTACGACCACCAGCGCGCCGAACAGGTTGGGGATGAAGTTAGCGATTTTGGTCCACAACGCGGTCATTGCGGTCACGAGGCTCTGGGTCCAGAGATCCAATTCCATGTTCAATCAGCCTTATCGCCAGGGCGAGCAGTAGGTTTGGCGCGACGCGAAACCGGGGAAACGTGAGCGCTGCCGCTGTTCACGGCAATCATCATCGCCTGCGTCCAGCGGCCCAGCAGGCCGAACAGCACACCGGCACCGACCTGACGGTTAGCGGTCTTCAGGACACGGCCCAGGCAGGCATCGTCATCCCGTGCGCTGGACGAGGCCTTGAGCATGTCACGCAGTGATTCTTCGAACGGGTCGTGCATCGGATACCTCTCGCAATTCACAGGGAGACGAGACCTCGCGCAAACGAGTCACAAGCCGGGCGTCGCGGAAAAATGAAATTTTCTACATGAATGCTCATAGCCAGCGCAAGCGCCGGTACAGCCACCACTGCCCCACGGCCAGCGCGACGATCAGGCCGCACGCCACCAGGAAGCCGTCAGGATTGGCCGCCCCGGGAATCCCGCCGACGTTGATACCCAGCAGGCCAGTGAGAAAGCTCATGGGCAGGAAGATGCCGGTAATCACCCCGAAACGGTACATGGTGCGGTTCATCCGTTCGCTCAGGCGCCGGTCTTCGGCATCGAGCAGCAGCCCCACCCGTTCGCGGGTCAACTCCAGCTCTTCGAGGTAGCGGGTCATGCTGTTGTTCAGCTCGTTCCAGTAGTCGGTGTCGTCGTCGACGAACCACGGCAGGCGGCTGCGCGACAGCTGGCCGAAAATGTCCCGCTGCGGCGCGAGAAAGCGCCGCAGGCTGGCAGCGCGACGGCGGATCTGCAGCAACCGGCCATGGTCGGGGTTGTAGCACTCGTCGGCGTCGTTGCGCTCTTCTTCTTCGTCGGTGGCTTCGCTGAGGTCAGTCACTAGGTCCTGGATCTTGTCGGTAAGAAACTGCGACAGCCACAGGATCAGCTCGGAAGCGGTGCGCGGGCCATGCCCGTCGAGCAGTTGCTGAACCAACTCGTCGGTGGCCCGCAAGGGCCGCAGGCGCAGGGAAATAACCCGCTGCGCGGCGGCGAAGATGCGCACCGAGACCATGTCCTCGGGCTCGGCGCCAGGGTTGAGGTTGACGCCGCGCAGGAATAGCAGCAATTCATGGTCCGGCAACGACAGCAATCGTGGCCGGGTGTTTTCTTCCAGCAGCAGGTTGCAGCTGAACTCGGAAAGGCCGCTGTCATTGCGCAACCAGGCATGGGTCTGCGGGTGCCCGCGGTCCCAATGCAGCCAGAGGCTTTCCTGCGCTTGCAGTTGCAGCTCGGTCAGTTCATGGCGCGCCACGGGGCGCGCGCCACCCTTGCCATCCAGAACCAGGGCGTGAACCAGCCCCCACTGCGCGTTGGCTTCATCGAACATTCGTGCGTTTCACTTACTCGGGCATGCTCAGGGCCGAGGCCGAAATGATGATGCCGTTGTTGTCGGCATACAGATAATGACCGGGCTGGAAGGTGACACCGGCAAAGGTCACCGGCACATCGACATCGCCCACCCCGCGACGCACGGACCTCATCGGGTGGCTGGCCAGCGCCTGCACGCCAACGTCGGTCTGTGCGATGACATCCACGTCGCGAATGCAGCCGTAGATCACCAGCCCTTCCCAACCGCTCTTGGCCGCCTGCTCGGCAAGCATGTCACCCAGCAGCGCACAGCGCAGCGAGCCGCCGCCATCGACGACCATGACCTTGCCCTTGCCGTCCTGGGCGACCAGTTCCTTGACGCGGGAGTTGTCCTCGAAGCACTTGACGGTGACGATCTGCCCGCCAAAGGAGTCGCGCCCACCGAAATTGCTGAACATCGGCTCCAGGGCGGTGACCGCATCGGGGTAGGTATCGCACAAGTCAGGGGTGATGTAGTGCATGGGCAACTCCTGTCGTTAGCACATTCGGTCATGGGCAGGGCTCAGCGAGCCCAGCCATGACCGTAACCAGCCGCCGCCCTTTAAGCAAGGCCCAGACGCTTCAGCCCTGTACGACCAAAGCCTCTTGACCGGTGCTCGGCAAGGCTTCGCCCACCGGACGGTGCTGCAGCCAGTCGCTGACCAATGGCCAGACCTCGGCCTGGGCCGACTGGCTGACCAGCATGCGCAAATGGTCGAAATCCTCGCTGAAGCCCTGCTTGCGCCCCAGGCACAGAAAGCGCCTTTGCGCTGAACCGAAACGTTCCAGCAGAAGCCGGCAGGCCCATGGAGGGTCCTGATGATCGCCCTCGGCGGCCACCGCCAGCACCGGCACCTCGGTGTCGGCAAGGCCGGTCCACCAGTTGCGCTCGCGGTCACCGAAACGCCCGAACAGCCCATGCCAGCGCAAGCTTTCCAGGGCCACGCCAATCGGCTCATCTTCGGGGCCGCGCTTGAAACGCGCACCGGAAACATGTTCGAACGACCTGAGCAGCAGGCGCCCGGACCACTGCACCGGCGGCAGCTTCAACGGCCAGTAGATACGGCTGACCTGACTGCCGAACAACGCGACCGAGGCAGCCTCGTCACTGCCCAGGTAGTGCCCGCCCAGCGCGGCTGCCAGGGTCGTGCCGCCTAGAGAGTGACCGAGCCAATGCGGCACCGTGCCGCTTTGCTCCTTGACGAAAGCGGCGATGGCCGGCAGGTCGTAGCGCGCATAGTCGGCCACGGTGTTGTCACGATAACGCTGGTTACGCGCCGACAGGCCATGCCCGCGCATCTCGGCGATCCATACATCGAAGCCGGCGCGCGCCAGATACGGCCCCAGGCCGATGCCTTTGGGTGAATACCAGAAGCGTCGATTGGAAAAGCTGCCGTGTACGAGGACCACCGGCTGGCCGCGTACCTCTGGCGCGTCGACGCGCCCCAGACGAGTGAGCGCCAGTTCGACGCTGGGGTCGGGGCTGTTGCCCGGCTTGAGGCGGTAGACATCCTCGACCAGATCGCCGCGACGCTCGGCGCTCATCAGGGCAACGGGAAAAATAGAGCTGCTGCTTTGCATATAGGTACTTGATCTGAATCCAGGGGCGTCCGGCCCCGCGTAACGAAAAACGTCCAATAAAAAAGGCGGCTTCCCGGGAAACCGCCTTTTTGCAGAGGGCCATGGCCGTATAGACGGCCCGGCCCGCCAATCCATCACATCAGGCCGACGCCTGGCCTTCGGCGAGGAAGAACCAGGTTTCCAGCACCGAGTCCGGGTTCAGCGAAACGCTTTCGATGCCCTGCTCCATCAGCCAGCGCGCCAGGTCCGGGTGGTCCGAAGGGCCCTGGCCACAGATGCCGATGTACTTGCCGGCCTTGTTACAGGCCTGGATGGCATTGGACAGCAGCTTCTTGACCGCCGGATTGCGCTCGTCGAACAGGTGGGCGATCACTCCGGAGTCGCGGTCCAGCCCCAGGGTCAGCTGGGTCAGGTCGTTGGAACCGATGGAGAAGCCGTCGAAATACTCGAGGAACTCCTCGGCCAGCAACGCGTTGGATGGCAGCTCGCACATCATGATGATGCGCAGCCCGTTCTCACCGCGCTTCAGGCCATTGGCGGCCAGCAGCTCGATGACCTGGCTCGCCTCGCCCAGGGTACGCACGAAGGGCACCATGATCTCGACGTTGGTCAGGCCCATGTCTTCACGCACACGCTTGAGGGCACGGCATTCCAGCTCGAAGCAATCACGGAAGTTCTCGCTGATGTAGCGCGATGCGCCACGGAAGCCGAGCATCGGGTTCTCTTCTTCCGGCTCGTAGAGCTTGCCGCCGATCAGGTTGGCGTACTCGTTGGACTTGAAGTCCGACAGGCGCACGATGACCTTCTTCGGCGTGAACGCGGCGGCCAGTGTGCTGATGCCCTCGACCAGCTTGTCGACGTAGAAGCTCACCGGGTCGCTGTAGCCGGACACGCGCTTGTCGACACTGTCCTTGATATCTGCCGGCAGGTCGGCGTAGTTGAGCAGCGCCTTGGGGTGCACGCCGATCATGCGGTTGATGATGAATTCCAGACGCGCCAGGCCCACCCCTTCGTTGGGCAACTGGGCGAAATCGAAAGCGCGGTCGGGGTTGCCGACGTTCATCATGATCTTGAACGGCAGCTCCGGCATGGCATCGACCGAGTTGGTCTTGATGTCGAAGCCCAGTTCGCCTTCGAAGATGAAACCGGTGTCGCCCTCGGCACAGGACACCGTCACGCCCTGACCATCCTTGAGCAGCTCGGTGGCGTGGCCGCAGCCGACGACCGCCGGGATGCCCAGCTCGCGAGCGATGATCGCCGCGTGACAGGTACGCCCGCCACGGTTGGTGACGATGGCGCTGGCGCGTTTCATCACCGGTTCCCAATCCGGGTCAGTCATGTCGGAAACCAGCACGTCGCCCGCCTGGACCTTGTCCATCTCCGACACGTCACGGATGATCCGCACCTTGCCCGCGCCGATGCGCTGGCCGATGGCGCGGCCTTCCACCAGCACGTTGCCCTTCTCCTTGAGCAGGTAGCGTTCCATGACGTTGCCGTTGCTGCGGCTCTTAACGGTTTCCGGGCGGGCCTGCACGATGTACAGCTTGCCGTCGTCACCGTCCTTGGCCCATTCGATGTCCATCGGCGCCTTGTAGTGCTTTTCGATGATCACCGCCTGCTTGGCCAGCTCGGTGACCTCTGCCTCGGTGAGGCAGAAGCGTGCGCGGTCGGCGGCGTCGACATCGACGGTCTTGACCGAACGACCGGCCTTGGCCTCGTCGCCGTAGATCATCTTGATGGCCTTGCTGCCCAGGTTGCGGCGCAGGATCGCCGGGCGGCCGGCGGCCAGCGTGTCCTTGTGCACGTAGAATTCGTCAGGGTTGACTGCACCCTGCACCACGGTCTCGCCCAGGCCATAGGCGCCGGTGATGAACACCACGTCGCGGAAGCCCGACTCGGTGTCCAGGGTGAACATCACCCCAGCGGTGCCGGTTTCCGAACGCACCATGCGCTGCACGCCGGCGGACAGGGCAACCAGCTTGTGGTCGAAGCCCTGATGCACGCGGTAGGAAATGGCGCGGTCGTTGAACAGCGAGGCGAAGACTTCCTTGGCGGCGCGGATCACGTTGTCGACGCCACGGATGTTGAGGAAGGTTTCCTGCTGGCCGGCGAAGGAGGCGTCCGGCAGGTCTTCGGCGGTCGCCGAGGAGCGCACGGCCACGGCCAGGTTCGGGTTGCCGGCCGACAGTTTGTCGAAGGCCTGGCGAATCTCGGTGTCGAGGCGCTCGGGGAATTCGGCATCCATGATCCACTGGCGGATCTGCGCGCCGGTCTTGGCCAGGGCGTTGACGTCATCGACGTCCAGGGCGTCCAGGGCTGCGTGGATCTGATCGTTCAGACCGCTCAGCTCAAGGAAATCACGATAGGCCTGGGCCGTTGTAGCGAAACCACCGGGCACCGAAACGCCAGCACCTGCGAGGTTGCTGATCATTTCGCCGAGGGATGCGTTCTTGCCTCCCACGTGCTCCACATCATGGACGCCGAGCTTATCGAGGGAAACTACGTACTCTACCAAGGTGATCTCTCCACTAACTAGTTGTTCGTTGTCTGGGAAAAGCTCATGTGCGCGGACGCTTGTGGCCCGAACCTGGAAAAAGCGAGAATGCAGGCCTTCAGGGCCCGCAAGCGCGCCTATCATATCCAAGAATCGTCATCAGCTTAAGGCCAGAGTCGCAAATGAAACGATCCGCGTTCTTTATCTCCGATGGCACCGGCATCACCGCCGAAACGCTTGGTCAAAGCTTGCTGGCACAGTTTGAAAACACGACCTTCAACAAGTTCACCCGCCCCTACATCGACAGCGTCGAGAAGGCCCGGGCCATGGTCATGCAGATCAACCTGGCTGCCGAACGCGACGAGGCCCGGCCGATCATCTTCGATACCATCGTCAACCAGGAAATCCGCGAGATCCTGGCCACTTCCAATGGCTTCATGATCGACATCTTCTCGACCTTCCTGGCCCCGCTGGAACAGGAGCTTAGTTCACACTCCTCGTATTCGGTGGGCAAGTCGCATTCCATTGGTCACAACTCCAACTACATGGAACGCATCGAGGCGGTGAACTTCGCCCTGGACAACGACGACGGCGCGCGCACCCACTACTACGACAAGGCCGACATCATCCTGGTCGGCGTGTCGCGCTGCGGCAAGACCCCGACCTGCCTGTACATGGCCATGCAGTTCGGCATTCGCGCCGCCAACTACCCGCTGACTGAAGAAGACATGGAACGCCTGCAACTGCCGGCGGCGCTGAAGAACCATCGCGACAAGCTGTTCGGCCTGACCATCGACCCCGACCGCCTGACCGCCATCCGCCACGAGCGCAAGCCCAACAGCCGCTACGCCAGTTATGCGCAGTGCGAGTTCGAAGTCCGTGAGGTAGAGAACCTGTTCCGCCGCGAGAACATCCCGCACCTCAACTCCACGCATTTCTCGGTGGAAGAAATCTCGGCCAAGGTGCTGGTGGAAAAAGGCGTGGAGCGACGTTTCAAGTAGGTACGCATTCCGCATGGGAATGCCGGCATAGCAAGACGGAATTTCCCAGCCTGCCGACGGCCCTCTACATTGGGCACTCCATCATAAGGAGATGCCCATGCACCCTGAGCCGCTGCGCCTTTACGTCGACGCCCGCTTTGTCAGCCCTTACGCCCTTTCGGCCTTCGTCGCCCTGTGCGAAAAGGGTCTGGCCTTCGAGACCGTGCAGGTGGACCTCAACAACGCCGCCCAGCACCAGGCGCACTATGCCGGCCTGTCGCTGACGCACCGGGTGCCGACCCTGGTGCAAGGCGATTTCGCGCTCTCCGAATCCTCGGCCATTACCGAATACCTGGACGAAAGCTTCCCTGGCCAGCGCCTTTATCCTCAGGCTGTGCAGGCGCGGGCCAAGGCCCGCCAGGTGCAGGCCTGGCTACGCAGCGACCTGCTGCCGATCCGCAGTGAGCGCAATACCCTGGTGGTGTTCTGCGGGCACCAGGTCGCCGCGCCCCTGTCCGCCGATGCCCAGCGGGCAGCGGACAAGCTGTTCAAGGCCGCACTGGCCCTGCTGCCGGACGACCGTGAATACCTGTTCGGCGAATGGTCGATCGCCGACGTGGAACTGGCGGTAATGCTCAACCGCCTGGTGCTCAACGGCGACCCGGTTCCCGCCAGGCTCGCAGACTACGCCGCGCACCAGTGGCAACGGCCTTCGGTGCAGCAATGGCTGGACCTGCCACGCGCTTGATACACCGGCGCTTCGCGGCCGACGCCTACAGACCAGGATCGGGCACTCTCACCCAACCTTCCATCAGCACCCGCGCACTGCGGCTCATGATTGCCCTGGTGACCTGCCACTGGCCGTTCACCTGCACCGCCTCGGCACCGACCCGCAAGGTGCCGGACGGATGGCCGAAGCGGACCGCGTTGCGGGCCCCACCCCCTGCTGCAAGGTTGACCAGGGTGCCCGGGATGGCAGCGGCGGTGCCAATAGCCACAGCCGCGGTCCCCATCATCGCGTGATGCAGCTTGCCCATGGACACGGCACGCACCAGCAGGTCGATATCCTCGGCCTGCACCGCCTTGCCGCTGGACGCGGTATAGCTGGCCGGCGGCGCGACGAAGGCCACCTTGGGGGTATGCTGACGGCGCTGCGCCTCATCGACATGGGCGATCAGCCCCATGCGCACCGCGCCGATGGCGCGAATGCTTTCCAGCAAGGCCAGAGCCTTGGGGTCACCATTGATATCCGGCTGCAACTCGCTGCCGCTGTAACCGATGTCACGGGCATTGATGAACACCGTAGGAATGCCGGCATTGATCAGCGTGGCCTGCAGCGTGCCCAGCCCGGGAACCTGCAGCTCGTCGACCAGCCGCCCGGTGGGGAACATCGAACCGCCCTCGCCCTCCTCGTCCGCCGCCGGGTCGAGAAACTCCAGTTGCACCTCCGCCGCCGGGAACGTCACCCCGTCCAGCTCGAAGTCACCGGTTTCCTGTACCTGACCGTCACGCATCGGCACATGGGCGAGGATGGTCTTACCGATATTGGCCTGCCACACGCGGATCACCGCCACGCCATCGGCGGGCAAGCGCGCGGCATCCACCAGGCCGCTGTGGATGGCGAAGGCCCCCACCGCCGCCGAAAGGTTGCCGCAGTTGCCGCTCCAGTCCACGAACGCTTTGTCGATGGCCACCTGGCCGAACAGGTAGTCGACGTCATGCTCGGGCCGCGTGCTGCGCGCCAGGATCACCGTCTTGCTGGTGCTCGACGTGGCGCCGCCCATGCCGTCGATCTGCTTCTCGTAGGGGTCGGGGCTGCCGATCACCCGTAGCATCAGCGCGTCGCGGGCCGGCCCCGGAAGCTGCGCCGCCTCCGGCAGATCCTGGAGGCTGAAAAACACTCCCTTGCTGGTACCGCCGCGCATGTAGGTAGCGGGAATCCGCAGTTGCGGTGAATGGTTCATGAACGGGCTCCGTCATAACAGGTTGGAATGGCATCGGCGCGGCGGCCTGCGCGCCGTAAGGCCGACATCAGGCCACGTCCCCGGCGAGGAAGTCCTGGGCAAAGCGCTGCAGCACACCGCCAGCCTCGTAGATGGACGACTCCTCGGCGGTGTCCAGGCGACAGGTCACCGGTACCTCCATGCGTTCGCCGTTGCGCCGGGTGATGACCAGGGTCAGGGTCGCACGCGGGGTACGCTCGCCGATCACATCGAAGACCTCACTGCCGTCGAGACCCAGGGTCAGGCGGCTGGTGCCGGGCAGGAACTCCAGCGGCAGCACACCCATACCCACTAGGTTGGTGCGGTGAATACGCTCGAAGCCCTCGGCAACGATGGCCTCCACCCCGGCCAGGCGCACGCCCTTGGCCGCCCAGTCGCGGGACGAGCCCTGGCCGTAGTCGGCGCCCGCGACGATGATCAATGGCTGCTTGCGCGCCATGTAGGTTTCGATCGCCTCCCACATGCGCGTCACCTGGCCCTCCGGCTCGATACGAGTGAGGGAGCCCTTCTTCACCTGACCGTCGACCACGGCCATTTCGTTGACCAGTTGCGGATTGGCGAAGGTGGCGCGCTGTGCGGTCAGGTGGTCGCCACGGTGCGTGGCGTAAGAGTTGAAGTCCTCTTCCGGCAGACCCATCTTCGCCAGGTATTCACCCGCCGCACTGCTGGCCAGAATGGCGTTGGACGGTGACAGGTGATCGGTGGTGATGTTGTCGGGCAGCACCGCCAGCGGGCGCATGCCCTTGAGCGTACGTTCGCCGGCCAGGGCACCCTCCCAGTACGGCGGGCGACGGATGTAAGTGCTTTGCGGGCGCCATTCATAGAGCGGCGCCACCTGGGCGTGCTCAGCCTCGATGGCGAACATCGGGATGTACACCTTGCGAAACTGCTCGGGCTTGACCGCCGCACGCACCACCGCGTCGATTTCTTCATCGCTGGGCCAGATGTCCTTGAGACGAATCTCCCGACCATCGACCACACCCAGCACGTCCTTCTCGATGTCGAAGCGGATGGTGCCGGCAATGGCATAGGCCACCACCAGCGGCGGCGAGGCCAGGAACGCCTGGCGCGCGTAGGGGTGAATACGTCCGTCGAAGTTGCGGTTGCCGGAGAGCACCGCCGTGGCATACAGGTCGCGGTCGATGATTTCCTGCTGGATCTTCGGGTCCAGGGCGCCGGACATGCCGTTGCAGGTGGTACAGGCGAAGGCCACGACGCCGAAGCCCAGGCGTTCCAGTTCGGTATCCAGGCCGGCTTCTTCCAGGTACAGGGCCACCGCCTTGGAACCCGGCGCCAACGATGACTTGACCCACGGTTTACGGGTCAGCCCCAGGCGATTGGCGTTGCGGGCCAGCAGGCCGGCAGCGATCACGTTGCGCGGGTTGCTGGTATTGGTGCAACTGGTGATCGCGGCGATGATCACCGCGCCATCGGGCATCTGTCCCGGCACCTCCTGCCACGCCCCGGCGATGCCCCGCGCCGCCAGGTCGCTGGTCGCCACCCGGGCATGCGGGTTGGACGGGCCAGCCATGTTGCGCACTACGGTGGACAGGTCGAAATGCAGCACACGCTCATACTGCACCTCGGCCAGGCTCGCCGACCACAGGCCGGCGGTTTTCGCGTAGTGCTCGACCAGCTGCACCTGCTGCTCCTCACGCCCGGTCAGGCGCAGGTAGTCCAGGGTCTGTTCGTCGATGGCGAACATCGCCGCCGTGGCCCCATACTCCGGCGCCATGTTGGAAATCGTCGCACGGTCGCCCAGGGTGAGGCTCGCCGCGCCACGGCCATAAAACTCCAGGTAGGCCCCCACGACCTTCTGCTGGCGCAGAAACTCGGTGAGCGCCAGCACCACATCGGTGGCGGTGATGCCCGGCCCGACCCGTCCGCTCAGCTCCACCCCGACGATATCCGGCAGGCGCATCCACGAGGCGCGGCCCAGCATCACGTTCTCGGCCTCCAGCCCACCGACACCGATGGCGATCACCCCCAGGGCGTCGACATGCGGGGTGTGGCTGTCGGTGCCCACCAGGGTATCGGGAAAGGCCACGCCGTCACGCACCTGCACCACCGGCGACATCTTCTCCAGGTTGATCTGGTGCATGATGCCGTTGCCCGGCGGGATCACCTCAACGTTCTTGAACGCCTTGCGGGTCCAGTCGATGAAATGGAAACGGTCTTCGTTGCGGCGGTCTTCGATGGCGCGGTTCTTCTCGAAGGCCTGCGGATCGTCACCACCGCACTCCACTGCCAGGGAGTGGTCGACAATCAATTGCACCGGCACCACCGGGTTGACCTGCGCCGGGTCGCCCCCCTGGGCGGCGATGGCGTCGCGCAGGCCGGCCAGGTCGACCAGCGCGGTCTGGCCAAGAATGTCGTGGCACACCACCCGCGCCGGAAACCACGGAAAGTCCAGCTCGCGGCGCCGTTCGATCAACTGGCGCAAAGAGGCCTGCAGGGTCTCGGGCGCACAGCGGCGCACCAGATTCTCGGCCAGCACGCGAGAGGTATAAGGCAGCCCTGCCCAGGCACCGGGAGTAATGGCTTCCACCGCCTCGCGGGCATCGAAATAATCCAGCCCGGTGCCGGGCAGCGCTTTGCGGTATTGAACATTCATGGTCGACGGACTCGGTCACGGTAATCGTTGAAAAGGCGGGAGGCTCATGGTCGGCCTCCCTGCCCCGACGGCAATCAGCGCTGGGCGATGGGCACGAAGGCACGCTGCTCCACCCCGATGTACTCGGCGCTGGGGCGGATGATGCGGTTGTTGGCACGCTGCTCGAACACATGCGCAGCCCAGCCGGTGACCCGCGAACAGACGAAGATCGGCGTGAACAGCGGCGTGGGAATGCCCATGAAGTGGTACGCCGAGGCGTGGTAGAAATCGGCGTTGGGGAACAGCTTCTTCTCGTCCCACATCACCTTGTCGATGGCCTCGGACACCGGGAACAGCACGGTATCGCCCACTTCCCGGGCCAACTGCCGCGCCCACTCCTTGATGACCTCGTTGCGTGGGTCGGAATCACGGTAGATGGCATGCCCGAAGCCCATGATCTTCTCTTTGCGCGTCAGCATGTCCAAGGTGCCCTGGCGCGCCTCTTCGGCCGAGCCGAAGCGCTGGATCATCTCCATCGCCGCCTCGTTGGCGCCGCCGTGCAGCGGGCCACGCAGACTGCCGATCGCCGCCGTGATGCAGGAGAACAGGTCCGACAGCGTCGAGGCGCACACCCGTGCGGTGAAGGTGGAGGCGTTGAACTCATGCTCGGCGTAGAGAATCAGCGACACGTTCATCACTTTGCGGTGCAGTTCGCTGGGGCGCTTGTCTAGCAGCAGGTGCAGGAAGTGGCTGGCCAGATCCGGCTCGTCGGTCCTGCAGTCGATACGTTGGCCATCGTGGCTGAAGCGGTACCAGTAGCACATGATCGCCGGAAAAGCGGCCAGCAGGCGGTCGGTGGCGTCACGCTGCTGGTCGAAGCTGTGCTCCGGCTCCAGGGTGCCGAGCATCGACGCGCCGGTGCGCATCACATCCATCGGGTGGGTGGCGGCGGGAATGCGCTCCAGCACATCCTTGAGCGCCTCGGGCAGATCGCGCAGACCATGCAGACGCTGCAGGTAGCCGTCCAGCTGCGCCTGGGTCGGCAGCTCGCCGTACAGCAGCAGGTAGGCGACCTCTTCGAAACTGGCACCGGCGGCCAGGTCACGTACGTCGTAACCGCGATAGGTCAGCCCGGCGCCGGCCTGGCCGACGGTGGACAGTGCTGTCTGGCCGGCCACCTGGCCACGCAGGCCGGCACCACTCAATACTTTTGCTTCAGCCATGACGTTCTCCATTTGTCTGTCTTGTTTGTACGCCCGAGCGAACAGGCACTCGCCCATTAAAGGCAGATCTGGCCTTCGCCTACGGCTTCTTTTGCGCGAACAGCTCATCTAGCTTCTGTTCGAAGCGGTGATAGTCGATGGCGTCGTACAGCTCCATGCGTGTCTGCATGGTGTCGATGACGTTCTTCTGCGTACCGTCGCGGCGAATCGCGTTGAACACGTTTTCCGCCGCCTTGTTCATGGCGCGGAACGCCGACAAGGGATACAGCACCAGGCCGACACCCACCTCACGCAGCTCATCGACGCTGAACAGTGGCGTGGCACCGAACTCGGTGATGTTGGCCAGGATTGGCACCCCCACGCGGCTGGCGAACTGCTGATACATGCCCAGCTCGGTGATCGCCTCCGGGAAGACCATGTCGGCGCCGGCCTCGATGCAGGCGGCGGCGCGCTCCAGCGCCGAGTCCAGCCCCTCGACCGCCAGGGCGTCGGTACGCGCCATGATCACGAATGCCGGATCGGTGCGCGCGTCGGCAGCGGCCTTGATGCGGTCGACCATTTCCTGCCGCGAGACGATCTCCTTGTTCGGCCGATGGCCGCAGCGCTTGGCGCCCACCTGATCCTCGATATGGATACCCGCCGCACCGGCCTTGATCATCGAGCGCACGGTACGCGCCACGTTGAACGCCGACGAGCCGAATCCGGTGTCGGCATCCACCAGCAGCGGGAGGTCGCAGACATCGGTGATGCGCCGCACATCGGTGAGCACGTCGTCCAGGCCGGAAATACCCAGGTCCGGCAGCCCCAGGGAGCCGGCGGCGACACCGCCTCCGGACAGGTAGATGGCCTTGAAACCCGCCCGCTGGGCGAGCAGCGCATGGTTGGCGTTGATGGTGCCGACCACCTGCAGCGGACGCTCGCTGGCCACGGCTTCGCGCAGGCGCTGGCCGGGCGTTGAAGAGACTTGACTCATGCTTCACCTCGTTCTGGAGCCGCCTGGTAATGGCGCTCGATGTTGCGTCGGGACGCGCCGATATGGCGGCGCATCAGAAGTTCGGCCAGCTCGCCATCGCGGTCGGCGATAGCGTCCAGGATCCGGTGGTGTTCGGCGAAAGCCTGGCGCGGGCGATTGGGGGTGGTGGAAAACTGGATGCGGTACATGCGCACCAGCTGGTAAAGCTCACCACACAACATGCGATACAGGGTCTGGTTGCCACTGCCCTGGATGATCCGGTAATGGAAGTCGAAATCGCCCTCCTGCTGGTAGTAACCCACCCCAGCCTGAAAGGCTTCGTCACGCTCATGGGTGTCGAGCACCTGACGTAACTCGTCGATCTGCGCCTGGCTCATGCGCTCGGCCGCCAGGCGACAGGCCAGGCCTTCCAACGATTCGCGAATTTCATAGAGCTCGATCATCTGCGCCGGGTCAAGGGACACCACCCGGGCGCCGACATGGGGAATGCGCACCACCAGGCGCTGGCCTTCGAGGCGGTGGATGGCTTCGCGTAACGGGCCACGGCTGATGCCGTAGGTGCGCGCCAGTTCAGGCTCGGAAATCTTGCTGCCCGGCGCAATCTCACCCTTGACGATGGCCGCCTGGATACGCCGAAAAACGTTCTCCGCAAGTGTTTCGGCATCCTGCATGGCAGGCACGGATGACTCCAGCACTTCCAGCATATTGTCGACACCCTTTATCGTTGAATAGCGTCAATTTAGCCTCTGAAGATCATATCGTCAAAGATCGCGCACAGATTGTCGACAATCGTCTAATAAGCGCGACATTGCAATCTGCACGATGGGCGCCTGACGACAGTCGGCACGCATGCTAGAATGCGCCGGTTTTTTCACCCCCTTTTCAGTTGACCGGCGAACCCAAGGCCCCTCTGCGGGTCTGAGGCTGTCACCTTTCGTTGCTTGCCAGGATCCAATGACTCGTTTCACACCGCTGTTCGCTCTGTTGCTCTCCCTGTCCGCCTGGGCCGACGACCGATCGGTCTATGGCCTCCATGAATACGTGCGCCTGCCCGAGATCGACCTCGAAGTTCCCGCCAAGCTCGACACCGGCGCCCATACGGCCTCGCTCAGTGCCCGCGACATCGAGTACTTCACCCGTAACGGGCAGCGCTGGGTGCGTTTCTACCTGGCCATCGACAAGGCCCATGGTCACCCCATCGAGCGTCCGCTGCTGCGCGTCGGCCAGATCAAGCGCCGCGCCGACGACCTGGGAGCCAATGCCAAGCAGCAGTACAGCGCGCGTCCGGTCATCGACCTGGATGTCTGCCTCGGCGAAGAATTACTGCGCCTGGAAGTGAACTTGACCGACCGCAGCGCTTTCCAATTTCCGCTCCTGATTGGTGCAGACGCCCTCAAGCGCTTCAACGCGATGGTCGACCCCAGTCTGAAATACGCCGCCGGCAAGCCTGCCTGCACGGCCAAAATCGCTCAAAACGCAGAGTAATCCCATGCGCGCTCTTACCCTTCACCTGAAAGTCCTGATCGGTGTCCTGGTCACCCTGGGCCTGGCGATCACGGCGTATCAGGTACTGGTACTCGGCATCCCGATGACCGAAGACGAAACCGACGACCTGTGGAACATCGATGCCAAGATCGAATTCGTCGCCAACCCCAAGGAATCGGTCAAGGTGCAGATGTTCGTGCCGCCCCTGGCGCAGGACTACATCAGCCTCAATGAGAGCTTCATCGCCAACAACTATGGGGTCAGCGTCAACCGGGTCGACGGCAACCGCAAAGCCACCTGGTCCTCACGCCGGGCCACGGGCAACCAGACCCTCTACTACCGCCTGGTGCTGACCAAGCGCTACAGCGCCGACAAACCCAAGCCCAAGGGTCCGGTGTTCCGCGACAGCCTGCCGGTGGAAGGTGCCGAGAAAGTCGCTGCCGAGGCGCTGCTGGCACCGATCCGCCAACACTCGGCCGACGTCGAGACCTTCGTCAGCGAGGCCATCAAGCGGGTCAACAACCCCAAGGACGACAACGCCAAGCTGCTGCTCGGGGGCGACCCGTCGGTGGCGCGCAAGGCGCAGGTCACCGACCTACTGCTGTCCATTGCCCACGTGCCGATGGAAAAGGTCCACACCATCCGTCTGGAGGCGGGCACGCCGCAGACACCGGAACTGTGGCTGCGCAGTTTCAATGGCAAGGAATGGCTGTACTTCAACCCCGAGACCGGTGAATCCGGCCTGCCCGCCGACCGCCTGCTGTGGTGGACCGGCGACGAGCCGCTGGTGAGCATCGACGGCGCACGCAAACCCTTGGTGACCTTCACCCTGAGCAACAGCGAGATGAACGCCATCCGCCTGGCACAGCTCACCGACGAGAACACCGACGCCGACTTCCTCTCCTACTCGCTGTACGGGCTGCCACTGCAGACCCAGCAAAGCTTCATGGTCATGGTGATGATCCCCATCGGCGTACTGGTGATCCTGGTGCTGCGCAACCTGATCGGCCTGCAGACCCTGGGCACCTTCACCCCGGTGCTGATCGCCCTGGCGTTCCGCGAGACCCAGCTGGACTTCGGCATTCTGCTGTTCACCCTCATCACGGCCCTGGGCCTGTCGCTGCGTTCATACCTGGAGCACCTCAAGCTGCAGATGCTGCCGCGCCTGTCGGTGGTACTGACCTTCGTGGTGGTGCTGATCGCCGCCATCAGCCTGTTCAGCCACAAGCTGGGCCTGGAGCGCGGCCTGTCGGTGTCGCTGTTCCCGATGGTGATCCTGACCATGACCATCGAGCGCCTGTCCATCACCTGGGAAGAGCGCGGCGCCAGCCACGCCATGAAGGTCGCCATCGGCACGCTGTTCGCGGCGTCGCTGGCCTACCTGATCATGACCGTGAAGGAACTGACCTATTTCGTGTTCACCTTCCCGGCCATCCTGCTGGTGCTGGTCGGCTTCATGCTCGCGATGGGCCGCTACCGTGGCTATCGCCTGACCGAGCTGGTGCGTTTCCGCGCCTTCCTCAAACAGGACGAGCCGCAATGATCGGCTGGTGGAAGACCTGGAAGGCCCTGGAAGCGCGGGGCATCATGGGCATCAACCGGCGTAACGCCGACTTCGTGCTCAAGTACAACAAGCGCAGCCTGTACCCGGTGGTGGACGACAAGATCCTCACCAAGGAGCGCGCCCTGGCGGCTGGTATCCACGTGCCGCAGATGTATGGGGTGATTTCCACGGAGAAGGAAATCGACCGCCTGGACGAGATCATCGGTGGTCATGACGACTTCGTCATCAAGCCGGCCCAGGGCGCCGGCGGCGACGGCATCATGGTCATCGCCGACCGTTTCGAAGACAGCTTCCGCAGCGTATCCGGAAGGCTGGTCAGCCGTTCGGAAATCGAGCACCAGATTTCCAGCATCCTCACCGGCCTGTATTCGCTGGGCGGCCACCGTGACCGCGCACTGATCGAGTACCGGGTGATCCCCGATGCGATCTTCAAGAGCATCAGTTACGAAGGCGTGCCGGACATCCGCATCATCGTGCTGATGGGTTACCCGATCATGGCCATGCTGCGCCTGCCGACCCGTCAGTCGGGCGGCAAGGCCAACCTGCACCAGGGCGCCATCGGCGTGGGCGTCGACCTGGCCACCGGCATCACCCTCAAGGGCACCTGGCTCAACCGCATCATCAGCAAGCACCCGGACACTGCCAATGCCGTCGACGGCGTGCAGCTGCCCTACTGGGACGGTTTCATGAAGCTGGCCGCCGAATGCCATGAGCTGTGCGGCCTGGGTTATATCGGTGTGGACATGGTGCTGGACCAGGAAAAAGGCCCCTTGATCCTCGAACTCAACGCGCGCCCCGGCCTGAACATCCAGATCGCCAACGACTGCGGCCTGACCCTGCGCACCCAGGCGGTGGAGGCCCACCTGGAGAAACTCGCCCTGAATGACGAGCGCGAGACGCCGGAGCAGCGTGTGCGGTTCGTGCAGGAGCTGTTTGGGCACGTGCCGGCAAGCTGAGTTCAGGTGCTTGAGCTGGCATTGCTGATAGTTGGCGGCACCATGCTTAACGATTAGCGTGCTGCCCACAGGCCCTGATGCCTGTCCGGCCTCTGACTGCAGGTCGACGCCGGCCACCCGCTCGTCGCTCACGGAGGAGCCGATCATGCTGCTCACCCCCCTCAAATCCTTATCCTTGTGTCTGGCACTGCTCGCTGGCAGCGCGATAGCCGCCGATGCCGTGACCAGCCCTGCAGCCGCTAACACAGTCCTCACTGGGAAGGTTCATCTGTACAAGCAGAAAAAAGACACCGGTGAGTGGCCTCATGACTGCACCATCACGTTCGAGGCAGGAGGCGCCGAGCAGGAGATCGATCTCCATGACGACAGCTACGGCTGCACGAATGATGACGACTATGGGTTCAAGATCGAAAACGCACCCTCTGCCGCGCTGATTTCTTTCCACTCTGCCGATAACTGTGGCAATGGAGGGGACTTCTATGTGGGCGTCAAGACGATAAAAAACCCGACCACCATGGTAGAGCCGATGGGGTTCTCCCAGGCCTTGAGCTACTCTCCCGGCGAAATCCTGGTGCCAGGCGTGCAACTGACCCATAGCGGGGGATCGAAACCCAACGGGACTTTGAGCTGCGTATGGATCCGGCCGTCTCCCCTGCCCTAGGTTTTGTACGAGAAGTGCCTGCGCTCGGCCATGCTGCGTTAGAAACAGGCTGGAGCGCCAGCCCGGTGGGGCGCCACCCGGTGGGGCGCCACCCGGTGGGACGCCACCCGGTGGAGCGCCACCCGGTGGAGCGCCCGTTCCGAGCGACTGACAGACTAAGCCTGTTACCCCGTGGCTCTCGTGATTACAATCGGCGCCTTTCCGCCATTGATCGTAGTCACCGATGCCCATCTGCACCCTGCACTCCCTTGCGTATCACGCCGATCCTGCACCGTACTTCGCCAGGATTCGCCACGAGCCCGGTGCGGTGCTGCTCGACAGCGGCCGCCCGCAGGCCGAACGAGGGCGCTTCGACCTGCTCAGCGCCTGGCCGATGCAGCAGCTTGTCGGCCAACCAGGCGAAACCGGGAGGAGTTTCCTGCAGCGGCTGCGGGCAGGCCTGGCGCAACTGGGCGAGGCCCGCTTGCCCCCAGAGTGCGAATTGCCCTTCGCCGGCGGCCTGATCGGCTACCTGGCCTACGACTTCGGCCGGCGCCTGGAGCACCTGCCCGAACAGTCCATCGACGACCTGCAGCTGCCGGATGCTCAACTGGGCCTTTACGCCTGGGCGCTGATCACCGATCACCAGGCCAGCACCACGCAGCTGGTCTTTCACCCCTCACTTGCAGCGGCAGAGCGCGAGCGCCTGATCAGCCTGTTCAGCGGGCCGATCGCCGAGACTTCTGGCGAGTTCCACTTGAGCGGCCCTTTCCAGGCCAATCTGGACGCAGGCCAGTATGCCGAGGCGTTCAATCGCCTGAAAAACTACATCCAGGCCGGCGACTGTTACCAGGTCAACCTGACCCAGCGTTTCCAGGCCAAGTGCGCCGGCGACCCATGGGTGGCTTATCAGGCGTTACGCAAGGCCTGCCCTACGCCCTTTTCCGGCTACCTTCCGCTACCCGAGGGCGGCGCGATCCTCAGCGTCTCGCCGGAGCGCTTCGTGCGCATCAGCCAGGGCCAGGTGGAAACCCGCCCGATCAAAGGCACCCGGCCCCGTGGCCGCGACGCCCGCGAAGACCGGGAGTTGGCCGACGAACTGCTGGCCAGCCCCAAGGACCGCGCGGAAAACCTGATGATCGTCGACCTGCTGCGCAACGACATGGGCCGCAACTGCCGCATCGGTTCGGTGCGCGTGCCCGAGCTGTTCAGCATCGAGAGCTACCCCAACGTCCATCACCTGGTCAGCAGCATCACCGGCGAACTGGCGGCGCAACGTGACGCTCTCGACCTGATCGCCGGCAGCTTTCCCGGCGGTTCGATCACCGGAGCGCCGAAGATCCGCGCCATGCAGATCATCGACGAGCTGGAACCGCAACGTCGCGCGCTGTATTGCGGCTCGTTGCTGTACCTCGACGTGCGCGGCGAAATGGACAGCTCCATCGCCATCCGCAGCCTGCTGATCAAGGATGGCCAAGTGTCGTGCTGGGCCGGCGGCGGTGTCGTCGCCGACTCGGACTGTGAAGCCGAATACCAGGAGTGCTTCACCAAGGTCGGCGTGCTGCTGCGCACCCTGGAGGCTCTATAGGGCTTGAGCCGCGCAAGCCGCGACCACACTCAAGGCCGATGCACTGAGCGGGCCGACCACATCGCGGCTCAAGCCCCTCCTACCCGGTGACCTGCGGCAATCCGGCGGGTATCGTCGGCCTGTCAGAGACTCAGGGGGCGATTCGAGGCCTGGATGAACGCCTTCCTGAGTTCTGCGAAACTGTGCACCGCCGGGAACTGCGGGAATTCGCGAATCACGTTGTCCGGTGCATGGAACAGAATGCCCGCGTCGGCTTCGCCGAGCATGCTGGTGTCGTTGTACGAATCGCCGGCGGCAATCACCCGGTAATACAGACTCTTGAAGGCCAGCACCGACTGGCGCTTGGGGTCCTTCTGGCGCAACTGATAGCTGACCACACGGTCGTTTTCGTCGGTGACCAAGCGGTGGCACAGCAGTGTAGGGAAACCCAGCTGGCGCATCAGCGGCTGGGAGAATTCGTAGAAAGTGTCGGAAAGAATCACCACCTGGAAACGTTCCCGCAGCCAGTCGACGAACTCCACCGCGCCATCGAGCGGCTTGAGCGTGGCGATCACTGCCTGGATGTCCGAAAGTTTCAGCCCATGCTCATCGAGGATGCGCAGGCGCTGCTGCATCAGCACGTCGTAGTCGGGCACATCCCGGGTCGTGGCCCGCAGGGCCTGGATACCGGTTTTTTCAGCGAAGGCGATCCAGATTTCCGGCACCAGCACCCCTTCCAGATCGAGACAGGCAATTTCCACGGCACACTCCATGAGCACTTGTAAGGAAGGCGGCACTGTAGGGGCAGGCACCGGCAAAGTGCAACCTCGCAGCCAGTCAGCGGGCACGCTCACAGCAGGAAGGTTTTTGTTACCATGGCCGTCATTTCGAGCGCTTAAGCGCCATTTCCAGACCTAGGACCACGCCTGATGAACCAACCATTCGACGTTGCCGAACTGGCAGCGACGTACGCCAACAAATCGCCGCAAGACATTCTCAAACTGGCGTTCAGCCACTTCGGCGACGATCTGTGGATCTCGTTCAGCGGCGCTGAAGACGTGGTGCTGCTGGACATGGCCTGGAAGATCAACAAAAACGTCAAGGTCTTCAGCCTCGACACCGGCCGCCTGCATCCCGAAACCTATCGCTTCATCGACCAGGTGCGCGAGACCTATGGCATCGCCATCGAAATCGTCTCGCCGGATCACACCCAACTGGAGCCCTTCGTCAAGGAAAAGGGCCTGTTCAGCTTCTACAAGGATGGGCATGGCGAATGCTGCGGTATCCGCAAGATCGCACCGTTGCGTCGCAAGCTGAGCGACGTCCGTGCCTGGGCTACCGGCCAGCGCCGCGACCAGAGCCCCGGCACACGCAGCCAGGTGGCCGCCCTGGAGATCGACAGCGCCTTCTCAACCGCCGAGCGAACCCTGTACAAGTTCAACCCGCTGGCGCAGATGAGCAGTGAAGAAGTCTGGGGTTACATCCGTATGCTGGAACTGCCGTACAACAGCCTGCACGAGCGCGGCTTCATCAGCATCGGCTGCGAGCCCTGCACTCGCCCGGTGCTGCCGAACCAGCACGAGCGCGAAGGTCGCTGGTGGTGGGAAGAGGCCACGCAGAAGGAATGCGGGCTGCACGCCGGCAATCTGATTACCAAAGCCTGAGCAGAGCACAGAGCCGCAGGATCAGCCCGAAGGCTTTTCTTGCGGCTCTTCACGTGAGGCGTGCAATGCGCCTCAATGCACGGGCAGGTCGACGTCGGCGAACAGCTCTTCGAGTTCCTGACGGTTATGGCAGTGAATCGCCTTGGCCATGACCTCACGGGTCAGGTGGGGGGCGAACTTCTCGATGAAGTCGCACATGAAGCCGCGCAGGAAAGTGCCGCGACGGAAGGCGATCTTGGTCACGCTGGACTCGAACAGGTGACTGGCATCCAGGGTCACCAGATCGCTGTCCTGCTCTTCATCCACGGCCATGTGCGCAACGATGCCCACCCCCAAGTTGAGTCGCACGTAGGTCTTGATGACGTCGGCGTCGGCGGCGGTGAACACCACCTTGGGCACCAGGCCACGGTTGCTGAAGGCTTCGTCCAGCTTGGAGCGGCCGGTGAAACCGAAAACGTAGGTGACGATGGGGTATTCGGCCAACAGTTCCAGGGTCAGCTTGGGCACCTTGGTCAGCGGGTGACCCTGTGGCACGACCACGCAGCGGTTCCAGCGGTAGCACGGCATCATGATCAGGTCGCCGAACTGATCCAGCGCCTCGGTGGCGATGGCGAAGTCGACGGTGCCATCGGCGGCCATCTCGGCGATCTGCGTCGGCGAGCCCTGATGCATGTGCAATGCGACGTCCGGATACTGCTTGATGAAGCCACTGATCACCGAAGGCAGGGCATAGCGTGCCTGGGTATGGGTGGTGGCGATGGACAGCGTGCCCTTCTTCTCGTTGGAGAACTCCTGGGCGATCTGCTTGATGCTCTCGACCTTGCGCAGGATTTCGCCGGCCGTGGTGATGATACGCTCGCCCGCTGGCGTGACGCGGGTCAGGTGCTTGCCACTGCGGGCGAAGACCTCGACACCCAGTTCGTCCTCGAGCAGGCGGATCTGCTTGCTGATACCCGGTTGCGAGGTATAGAGACTCTGAGCCGTCGCGGAGACGTTGAGGTCGTGGTGCGCCACTTCCCAGATGTAGCGCAATTGTTGGAGCTTCATAAGTATCCCTCAAAGCAGATGGGCATCAGCGAAGGTATATAACCGCATCGATGGTCTAAGGCGGAAAGATAGAACTTTTTATCACCTTTATGCGCCGATGGCACGCACGATTTCACCGCCGCCCGCAATTGCGCCTACTGCCTGCCTTGCATCATGGGCACCATGTACACCGGGACATCCGCACGCTGCAGCACTCTGGCCGCGGTGCGGCCGATAGGCGCACCGTCACCCACCATGCGGCTATGGCTACCGACAACCAGCAGGTCCACGGCCAGTTCACGAGCCTGCTCGAGTATCACCATCGAGGGGTCACCCTGGACGACCCGCACCGTGCGAATGAACGAAAGATCCGCGTGGCCGGCACCGAACTCTTCGCGAAAACCGTCGAGCATCCGTTGCTCGATGCCTTCCATGAACGTACTCACGCCCCGACCGTGCAGCTCCCTGACTGCTTCCTCACCCAGATAACTCTGCAGCACCGATTCAGCGAACAGGCCCAGTGGCTCGACCACATGGATCACGTAGAGTCCCGCGTTGAAGGTCCGTGCCAATGCCAGCGCGTGTTGTGTCACGTAGGGCGCGTACAGGCCGAGGTCTGTGGCATAGAGCATCGAACGGATCATACGGCCTCCCGGACTGCCAGAATGACGGCGATTGATTGAGCTTAGCAGCGCACCCGGCAATAGTCGGGCGGCTGCGGATCAATCGCCCGCAAGGCCCGGGCCTGCATCCGCACGGCGCCGGTCGATGAAGGCCAGCGACTGGTAAAGGGTGCGAATACGCGGCAACTCGCAACCGGCGGCCTGGGCCGCACGCAGTGGCCGCTGGTAGATGACCTCCAGCTCCATGGGGCGCTGGCCGGCAAAGTCGTGGTACATACTCGGCCAGTAGTCGGGCAATGCATCGGTGAACGCCAACAGCGTCTGGGCGTAATTATCCGGCATTTGCACGCCACAGGCTGCCGCACCGCCAATCACTTCCTCCATCAACGCCTCGATCAGCGCGCGACTGTGCGGGTCGGCCATCAAGGCTTGAGTGCCAGCCCGCAACAGCACGGAAAGACCGTTATAAGGCACGTTCCACACCAGCTTCTGCCAGCGAGCCTGGCGCAGGTCAGGCATCGCCTTGCCGTCGATACCTGCCGCCGCGAACAGCGCGGCGCCCTCCTCGACCAGCGCCATACGCGCCGCCTGATCGACCGCAGGCCCACTGTGATAGCCCAGGTTCACCGTACCGCCCGCCTGATGAACGACCACACCGGGCGCCTGACGATGCAGGCATACGAAACACAGCCCGCCGAGCAGATGCAGGCTCTCGGGCAACAGTGGCCGCAACTGTTCCTCGACATCCAGGCCATTCTGCAGCAACACGACCCTCGCTCCCGGCGCAGCCGCCTGAGTGATCAAGGGCGCCAGGGCGGCATTACTGGTGGTCTTGGCGCCCACCAGCAGCCAGTCGCAAGGCGGCATGTCGGCGGCCTGGCGATGCGCGTTGACTGAAGCCAGGTGCAACGCGCCGTGGACCTGGCTGTCCACCTGCAGCCCCTTGCGCGACACGGCATCGAACTCGCTGCGCAGCAGGAAATGCACGTCGAAACCGGCACGGGCCAGCAGCAATCCGTAGAAGCCGCCAATGGAGCCGGTGCCGATGATGCCGATACGCAGTGGTTGGGTCAGGGTCATGGGTATTCCTCGTGATTCCGTGGTGCAGGTTCATGGCAATTCGTCAGGCTCGCCCGCAAAGGCCGATTCCAGCGCCTGACACAGCGAAGCAGGATCCAGTGGCGAGCGTAGCGCACCGAGAAAATCACCGTCGCGGACGACGAACAGTGCCGGCAGATGAAAAACCTCATAACGCTGCACCGCGCCGCCATTGCGCTCGGCATCGATCCAGCACAGGCGCTCCAGGGGCAGGTTCATCGATGGCAGGCGCTGCCGCGCCCAGCGGCAACTGCTGCAGCCCTCGCCAGTGAACAGCAGCAGTGAACGCCCCGGCAGGCTGAGAAGCTGCTGGTCGATATCCAGGTCGGTGAGTTGCAATTGTTCCAGCACGGCGGTTTTCCAGGCCAAAGGCCGCACGATTCTAGCGCCTAACGCCAGCCGCTTCATCGCCTGCTTTGCCGGGCCGGCCCGGGAACGCCACGAAGCAATGCCAGCTTGTGGAAACACGCGGTAACGCGCTAAGGTTCGGCACCCGCAACGCTTCACCGTGACCTGATGAGTAGCCCGATGGCCGATTTACCGATTGACGACCTCAACGTTGCCTCCAACGAGACGCTGATCACCCCGGATCAGCTCAAGCGCGAGATTCCCCTGACTGCCGCCGCGCTCAAGACCGTGAGTGAAGGCCGCGAAGTCATCCGCAACATTCTCGATGGCAAGGATCACCGCCTGTTCATCGTGATCGGCCCCTGCTCGATCCACGACCTCAAGGCCGCCAAGGAGTACGCCGAGCGCCTCAAGGCCCTGGCCGCCGAGGTATCGGACACGCTGTATCTGGTCATGCGGGTGTACTTCGAGAAGCCACGCACCACGGTGGGCTGGAAAGGCCTGATCAACGACCCCTATCTGGACGACTCGTTCAAGATCCAGGACGGCCTGCACATCGGTCGCCAGCTGCTGCTGGACCTGGCGGAAATGGGCCTGCCCACCGCCACCGAGGCCCTGGACCCGATTTCCCCGCAGTATCTGCAGGACCTGATCAGTTGGTCGGCCATCGGCGCACGCACCACCGAGTCCCAGACCCACCGGGAAATGGCCTCGGGCCTGTCTTCGGCCGTGGGCTTCAAGAACGGAACCGATGGCGGCCTGACCGTGGCCATCAATGCCCTGCAGTCGGTGTCCAAACCGCACCGCTTCCTGGGCATCAACCAGGAAGGCGGCGTCTCCATCGTGACCACCAAGGGCAATGCCTACGGCCACGTAGTGCTGCGCGGCGGCAACGGCAAACCCAACTACGACTCGGTCAGCGTGGCCTTGTGCGAGCAGGACCTGAACAAGGCCGGCATCCGCCCGAACATCATGGTCGACTGCAGCCACGCCAACTCCAACAAGGATCCTGGGCTGCAGCCACTGGTCATGGAGAACGTGGCCAACCAGATTCTCGAAGGCAACCAGTCGATCATCGGCCTGATGGTCGAGAGCCACCTGAACTGGGGTTGCCAGGCGATTCCCAAGGATCTGTCGGAACTGAAGTACGGTGTATCGATCACCGATGCCTGCATCGACTGGGAAGCCACCGAGAAGACCCTGCGCAGCATGCACGCCAAGCTCAAGAACGTGCTGCCCGCCCGCCAGCGCGGCTGAGTTTCCAGGCAGTAACGAAAACGCCGGGCTGATGCCCGGCGTTTTTGTATGCGTCTTTTCGCAAACTTATCCGATAACGTCTTCGGTGCCACTGCGGCGCTGGTGGCGCTCCATGTAGCGTTCCACATATGAACATGAGGCGATCACGCTGTAACCGCCTTGTTCGGCAAAAGCCAGCGCCTGTTCGGTAAGCGCCGCTGCGATACCTCGCCCGCGCAGTGCATCGGGCACGAAGGTACGATAGAAATCAAGGGTCTGCTTGCCCAGGTCCATATAGGTCAGATAGGCGCGATAGCCGTCGACGTCGACGACGAACTGGTGGGCAGCCTGATCATGTTGAATGGACAACGCCTCGCTCATCATTACTCCTAGCGGGTCTTGGAATTTGACCCCTACCTTACCGATCTTTTCCCGGCAACGAAACCTTTGGACCACCTGGATAACCGGCGGCCTGACCAGCGCACCGCAAGACAGCCTGATTAGATACTAGGCGCCTCACCCCACTTTGCTCAAGTGACAGCTGTGTTAAAAGCACGGCGCCCGCCAGTGCGCCCGACCAGTGAACCGAGTGACGGCGCAAGTTGTCATAGAGACGCCGGTTAGCGGATTCAAGTCACCGTGACATCACTGCACAACGGAACGTTGATCCTTCAGGGAAAAACACCGGAGTGTGAGAGAGGGGCGGCTACTTGATTAGCGTCACCGGCCAGGTGGATAGTTTTCATACAATCTGCCTGATAAGTATGACGGAAGACTTTCATGCCAAAGAATTTTGTTGGATCTTGCGCTTCCTCCGTTTACTTACTACAAACAATGAGTACTATGTACGCCGGTCATTCTCTCCATTTCGAGAGATGACGAATTCGAATTAAGTCCTTGAAGGGGAACACGATGAACAACGTTCTGAAATTCTCTGCTCTGGCTCTGGCCGCCGTTCTGGCCACCGGTTGCAGCAGCGTCTCCAAAGAAACCGAAGCTCGCCTGACTGCTACCGAAGACGCAGCAGCTCGCGCTCAGGCTCGTGCTGACGAAGCCTACCGCAAAGCTGACGAAGCTCTGGCTGCCGCTCAGAAAGCTCAGCAGACCGCTGACGAAGCCAACGAGCGTGCTCTGCGCATGCTGGACAAGGCTAGCCGCAAGTAATAATCCCTTCGGGATTGAAAAAGGCCGACCCGCTCGCGGGTCGGCCTTTTTTATGCCCGGTTACCAGGCTGACGGAGGCGCATGACGCGCCCCCGACGCAGGTTCAGTGGAACACCGCCTGGGGATCGGCGCCGGCCGGAACGGCAGCCTGGCCGACCATAGGCTCGGCGATCTCGGTAGGAATGCCGTCACCGGCGGCCACCACGTCACGCACGGTATCCCAATTGGTGCGCATGTTGCTGGCCAGGTCATCATGCTTGAGCAGCGCGTTGATCACCGCCGTGTGCTTGTCGACCACCGACGGGTTGCCCTGCTCGTCCAGCGGCGTATGCGCCTCGAGGAACACCTTGCCGCCGCTCAGGCCGAACTTGTAGGGCTCGTTGATGATGCGCACGGGGGTGCCCACCGGCGCCATGTCGGCCAGCTCCAGCACGTTATTGTTGTACATGCGGAAGCAACCGTGGCTGGTGCGCATGCCAATGCCGAACTTCTTGTTCGAGCCGTGGATCAGGTAACCGGACATGCCCAGGCCGAACTTGAACGGGCCCAACGGATTGTCCGGCCCTGCCGGTACCACCGCCGGCAGGATGTCGCCGTCAGCGGCGTGCTCGGCGCGGATCGACGCCGGTGGCGTCCAGGTCGGGTTCGGGGTCTTGGCGATGACGCGAGTGCTGCCGATCGGCGAGCCCCAGCCCTCGCGACCGATACCCAGGGCGTAGGTGTACACCACGTTCTTGCCCTTGGGGTAGTAGTACATCCGGTACTCGGCCAGGTTGATGACGATACCTTCACGCGGCCCCGGCGGCAGGATGAAGCGGGTCGGCAACACGATCTTGGTGCCGGCGCCGGGCAGCCAGGCATCGACCCCGGGGTTGGCGTCGAGCATTTCCTGGTAACCCAGACCGTAGCGGGTACCCAGGTCGGCGAAGGTGTCTTCGTATTTCGCCTCGATGACCTGCACCTGGCCGACGACGTCTTCACCGGGTGGCGGCAATGGATATTCCGTGGCCTGCACGGAACTGGCGGCCCACAGGGCGGCGAATGACAGACAGCGGGCAACGACAGGAATGCGCGACAACATCCGGTGAAATCCTTCGGCTAGATACGGCGGGGTCAAAATGGGCCTGTGCGCGGTGCCCGGCAGTTGCCGCAGTCCTCGACAGGCCAGGTGCCAGTGTACACCCGGCTTGACGCCTTCGGGAGCCTCGGCGCTTCGTGAAACTTACAGTTCCGGCCAGATCGGGTGCATGCCACGGCGCTGGGCATCAAGGATGGCCTTGCACAGCGGGCACAAGCGCTCCTCCTGGAGCATTTGTGTCTCAACCTGTGACAGCCGCGGCTGGGCAGGCAGCAAGGTGCCGCACAGGGTGCGGTCGGCGGAACCGCCCAGCACCAACTGACGGGCGATCAGATGGACCCTGGCTTCCTGGCAAGCGAACAGGTCGAGCTGCTCGTCAGGCTCGATCATTTGGTAGGCGAACAGGGACCAGGCAGGGCGCGGCATGAAGGGCTCCAGTGAGGGGGGCGCAACATTAGCCGAAAGCCCCCGCCGAGAAAAGCCTCAAAGCAGCGGTTTCAGGGCCGGCCAGACATTTTCCAGCAACTTGCCCTGGGCGGCGGTCGCCGGGTGGATGCCATCGGCCTGCATCATCTGCGGCACACCCCCCACGCCTTCGAGGAAAAACGGCACCCAGGGCAGTTGATGCTCCTTGGCCAGGTCGGCGTAAACCGCCTCGAACGCCCGGGTGTAGCGCGGGCCATAATTGGGTGGAATCCTCATGCCCAGCAGCAGGACCTTGGCACCGGCCTTTTTCGACTGCTCGATCATCGATGCAAGGTTTTGTTGCAATTGCGCCGGAGGCTGCCCACGCAGCCCATCGTTACCGCCCAGCTCGAGCACCACCAGCTCCGGCCGATGCTCTGCAAGCAGCGCCGGCAGCCGCGCCAGGCCTCCGGCGCTGGTGTCGCCGCTGATCGACGCGTTGACCACCTTGTCGTCGAAACCCTGCTGCTGCAGGCGCTGTTGCAGCAGGTTGACCCAGCCTTGCCGGGTATCCAGGCCGAAAGCGGCGCTGATACTATCGCCGACGACCAGTACCGTGCCCGCCACCGCGCCCTGAGACAGCAGCAACAGGCCCAAGGCGCTACTCAATAACCACGCACGCATCGGATTCTCCATGAGTGAAAGCATTCTCAGTGCCCAGAGCCTCAGCAAAGTGGTGCCCAGCACCGAAGGTGAGCTGACTATCCTGCACGAACTCTCCCTTGAACTGAACAAGGGCGACACTTTGGCCATCGTCGGCTCATCCGGTTCCGGAAAATCCACTCTGCTGGGCTTGCTCGCCGGGCTGGACCTGCCCAGTGCCGGCAGCGTCATGCTCTCCGGGCGCAACCTCAGCCAGCTCGACGAAGACGAGCGCGCCAGGGTCCGTGCCGAGCACGTCGGGTTCGTGTTCCAGTCGTTCCAGTTGCTCGACAGCCTCAATGCCCTGGAGAACGTCATGCTGCCCATGGAACTGGAGGGCCGCCAGGACGCCCGTGAGCGCGCACGCAGCCTGCTGGAGCGCGTCGGCCTGGGCCAGCGCCTGAGCCACACGCCCCGCCAGCTCTCCGGCGGCGAACAACAACGTGTGGCCATTGCCCGCGCGTTTGCCGCCGACCCGGATGTTCTGTTCGCCGACGAGCCCACCGGCAACCTCGACAGCCATACCGGCGAGCGCATCAGCGACCTGCTGTTCGAGCTGAACAAGGAACGCGGCACCACCCTGGTGCTGGTCACTCATGATGAGCGGCTGGCGCATCGCTGCCGTCGCCTGATCCGCCTCGCAGCCGGGCGCCAGGTCGCCCCCCTGGAGCCTTGATGGCACGCATGCCCCTTCCCCGCCTGTTCAGCCTCGCGGTGCGTCAGCTGCAGCGCGACGCCCGCGCCGGCGAACTGCGCGTGCTGTTCTTCGCCTTGCTGGTCGCCGTGGCGGCCAGCACCGCCATCGGTTATTTCGGCGCGCGCCTGAATGCCGCCATGCTGCTGCGCGCCACCGAGTTCCTCGGTGCCGATCTGATCCTCGACGGCTCCAGCCCGGCCAGCGCCGAGCAGCGCGAAGCCGGGCAGCGCCTGGGCCTGAAGCACGCACAGATCGTGATCTTCTCCAGCGTCATCGCCACCGACGACGGCATCCAGCTGTCGAGCATCAAGGCAGTGGACGATGCCTACCCGCTGCGTGGCGAACTCAAGAGCGCGCCGGCCCCCTACCAGCCTGACCAGCCCGGCAACGGTCCGCCGCCTGGCGAAGCCTGGGTCGAGGCGCGGCTGCTGCCAGCGGTCAATCTCAAGGTCGGTGACACTCTCGACGTCGGCGCCAAACCGCTCAAGCTGACCCGCATCCTGACCTACGAGCCGGACCGCGCCGGCAACTTCTACAGCCTCACGCCACGGGTGATGATCAACCTCCAGGACCTGCAGGCCACTGGCGTGGTGCAGCCCGGCAGCCGGGTGACCTATCGCGAAATGTGGACCGGCACGCCACAGGCCCTGGCAGCCTACCGCCAGGCCATCGAACCGGGCCTGCAACCGCACCAGGAAATCAAGGACGCCCGCGACGGCAGCCAGCAGATCGGCGGTGCACTGGGCAAGGCCGAACGCTACCTGAACATGGCCAGTCTGGTCGCCGTGCTGCTGGCCGGTGTAGCGGTGGCGATGTCGGCGGCCCGCTTCGCCGCGCGGCGCTTCGACGCCAGCGCCCTGCTGCGCTGCCTGGGCCTGTCGCGGGGCGAGGCGCTGCAGCTGTTCGGCCTGCAACTGGCGCTGCTCGGCCTGTTCGCCAGCCTCGGCGGTGCGTTGCTGGGCTGGCTGGCGCAACTGGGGCTATTCGCCTTGCTGCATAACCTGCTGCCCGCCACGGTACCGCCCGGCGGCCTCATGCCCGCCCTGGCCGGCATCGGCACCGGGCTGGTCGCCCTGGCCGGCTTCGCCCTGCCACCACTGGCCGCGCTGGGCCGAGTGCCGCCATTGCGGGTGTTGCGCCGCGACATGCTGCCGGTGCCGGCCAGCTCCTGGCTGGTGTACGGTGCCGCCATCCTGGCCCTGGGCCTGATCATGTGGCGTCTGAGCCTGGACCTGGTGCTGACCTTCGCCCTGCTCGGCGGAGGCGTCGTCGCCGCCCTGCTGTTCGGCGCCCTGCTACTGGCCGGCCTGAACAGCCTGCGCCGCCTGCTGGCCGGTGCCCCACTGGCCTGGCGTCTGGGCCTGGGCCAACTGCTACGCCACCCGTTGGCCGCTGCCGGCCAGGCGCTGGCCTTCGGCCTGATCCTGCTGGCCATGGGGTTGATCGCGTTGCTGCGCGGCGAACTGCTCGACACCTGGCAGAATCAGTTGCCCAAAGACGCACCGAACTACTTCGTGCTCAACGTGCTGCCTGCTGACAAGAACCGTTTCGCCCAGACTCTGGGCGGGCTGTCCAGCCATGCTGCACCGCTGTACCCGGTGGTGCCGGGGCGCCTGATGACCATCAACGGCGAACCGGTCGCCCAGTTCGTGACCAAGGATTCGCGGGGCGAAAACGCCACGCGCCGCGACCTCAACCTGACCTGGGCTGCCGCCCTGCCGGAGGGCAACCGCATCACTGCCGGGCAGTGGTGGTCGACACCGGATCAGCCTCCCGCCGCCGATCAGCCGCCCGGCGTCTCGGTGGAAGCCAAGCTGGCCGACAGCCTGAGCATCAAGCTGGACGACCGGCTGGGCTTCAACGTCGGCGGACTGACCCGCGAGACCGTGGTTACCAGCCTGCGCGACGTGAACTGGGATACCTTTCAGCCCAACTTCTTCATCATCTTCCAGCCCGGCACACTGGCCGACCTGCCGACCACCTACATGACCAGCTTCTACCTGCCACCGCAGCACGACCGGCAGATCGTCGAGCTGTCGCGCAACTACCCGTCGATCAGCATCCTCGGCGTAGAAGCACTGCTGGCCCAGGTGCGCAGTATTCTCGACCAGGTGACCCTGGCAGTGCAGTTCGTGCTGCTGTTCGTGCTGGCCGCCGGGGTGGCAGTGCTGTTCTCCGGCCTGCAGGCCACCCTGGACGAGCGTATTCGCCAAGGCGCGCTGCTGCGTGCGCTAGGCGCCAGCCGCTACCTGCTGGTCCGCGCCCGGCGCATCGAGTTCGGCCTGCTGGGCGCAGCCAGCGGCCTGCTGGCGGCACTGGGCTGCGAACTGGTGAGCTTCGTGCTGTATCGCTTCGCGTTCAGCCTGCAGTGGTCGCCACACCCCTGGCTGCTGGTGCTGCCTCTGATCGGCGCCGTACTGGTAGGCGGTGCAGGCATCTACGGCACGCGCCGGGCCTTGAACGCCAGCCCGCTCAACGTCTTGCGCGAAGGTTGAGCCTTTGATCGACAGGTCGGGTTTCAGCCGCGCAGCGGCCTCATGTTCACAGCGGACGCGCCGAATGTGTTGGCCTCTTCGCGGCTGAAGCTGTCCAAGAAGCGCGCGACTCAGAGCCGGGCCTTGTCGATCCACTCCTGCACCGAGTCGCCACTGCCGATATCCGCCTGTACCAGACCGTCGACCATGAAAGTCGGCGAGACATGGATGCCATTCTGGCGGGCGTACTTGCAGTGCCATTTGATCGCGTGCTCCAGCTGCGGCTGGGCGAAGGCTTCGACCAGCGACACGCCGCTGTACTTCTCCAGGCGGGCAATGAGCTGGTTCGGCGTGGTGTCCATGTTCGGGCCACCAGCGTGCTGGTCGAACTCGAATTTCGAGCGGTTCGCGGCAATCGCCGCCATGACCTTTTTCGCCGTGTCCTTGCCACCGGGCAAGGTCGAGGCCGCCAGGATGCAGCGCACCAGTACCCCGGAATACAGGTGCCAGGGTTGCGACTGCAGGCGAATTTTCACGGTAACCCGGTCCTCCCCAGCCGTGGCCAGGAATTCATCGAGCTTGCCGAAGGCCTTCACCGAGAACGGACAGGTCGGTTCGAGAAACATCTCGAAGGTACGCGGGCCGTGGCCCCAGGTCAGAGGGTCGGCATTCCACACGGACGTTTCCATAAAAGGCTCCTGAAGCGCCAGGCAGCAAGCCGGCGACGATGATGAACGTGCCGGTTTCGACCATCATCGCCCTGCCCTCGTTCAGCGTGGGGCAAGCCGATGCGGCATGGGTGCCGGCTCGGGTATCTGGATCACCTGCCCACGCTGCCAGGCATCGGCGGCGGGGTCCACCCCGGGCGCCGGGATGTCCGCACGGCTGCGTCGGCGCTCGCTGCTGTCGATACCCAGCCGTCGGTCACGCTCGCCAACCATCGCCGGGTCGACCTGGCCTTCGGCGGTGAAACCCATCATCAGTTGGGGCATGCCCAGTGGCAGCCCCTTGTGCATGTCCGTGTGCCAGGTGTGCCAGGTCTTGCCATAGGTGCCTACCAGCTTCTCCATCAGCGCGTGTTCGGCGGCCTCGGGAATACCTGGGGCGAGCAACTGTCCGGATTTCACCTCGTGCACATGGCTGTGCCACAGCGCCTTCTCCGCCTCCGGCAGGCCGGCAAACAGCCTGGCGCTGATGATGTACTCCACGCCCATCAGCTTCGCATCACGGCCGTTACCATCGAAGATCGTGCACTGGATCACTTCGTCGTTGAGGATCGCGCAATAGTGGTGGGCCTCCATCTGCTGGTGCGGGCGTCCGTTGTAGAAATGAAAACCGTCGAGATAGGCGTTCAACGCCTCGACCGGCGGACGACCCTGCAGCAACGCAGCCCCCGCCTCGAGTACCTGGGTCGACATCCGTTTGTCAGCACCAGGCGCCTGCACCGCCGAAGGCGTATCATGACCGGCACAACCGCCGAGCAAGGTGCCGGCCAGCACCACCTGCACTGTCCGCTTCGCTGTGTTCATGCTGTTGCCTCCCTCCTGTGGTCGAGCGCAGGCAAGGCTCTGCCAGGCGCCCCGGAGCCTCATGCTCAAGGTGGATGACCTGACGTTGCAGCGCAGGGTTCAATGCTACGAGCCAAGCCGGCGACAGAGGGGCACGTGCTGGCGGCCAGGATTGACGGAGGTCAACGCGGGAGGGATTTTCTGTCCGCCTAATCGAACATTCATACCTGGCCAGCAGTCCCATGGCCAGGACATTCACAGGTCAGGTCGATGATCGTCAACACGCTGGTTTTTCTCGCGACCCTGGTGGGCATGGAAGGCTTTGCCTGGTTCGCGCACAAGTACATCATGCATGGCTGGGGCTGGGGCTGGCATCGCTCGCATCATGAGCCGCGTCACGGCTGGTTCGAAAAAAACGACCTGTATGCCGTGGTGTTTGCCGGGGTGGCCATCGTGCTGATCGCCCTGGGCAGCATCGGCCTGCACCCGCTGGAATGGATCGGTGCCGGCATGACCGGTTACGGCCTGCTGTATTTCATTGCCCACGACGGCCTGGTGCACCAGCGCTGGCCGTTTCGCTATGTACCGCGCAAGGGCTACTTCAAGCGTCTGTACCAGGCGCACCTGATGCATCACGCCGTGCAGGGCCGCGAGCGCTGCGTATCGTTCGGCTTCCTCATCGCTCCTTCGACGGCAACCCTGCGGGCCCAGCTGAGAGCACTGCATGATGGCCCGCTGCAACGCCCGCCGGCGGACGCCGCCAAAGCTCCGGATCACGCGGCGGCCAGCGCCGACCCCGGGAACTGATCGCGCGCCAGGCGCCCAGCGCCACGAGGCGCAGCTTGTCAGCCTTGCTGGTCGACACGCGGCTGTCCCAAGCCTGGGCTCCGGCTTCACGCACCTTGACGCCAATCTCGCGGTACACCGCCCCGGCGGTCGCCACGGCCCAGGCCGAACGCCATGGCAAGGCCGTGACGCCGGCCTGGGCACTTTCGTAGAAGGGCTCGGCCATGTCCACCAGGCGCTGCCCCAGCACCGCCAGGCGCTCGCGGTACTCCGGGGCTGCCAGCCGCTCACGCGCGATACCCTGTTCGTCCAGCCATTGCTGCGGCAGGTAGCAACGTCCGACCTCAGCGTCTTCGACGATGTCCCGGGCGATATTGGTGAGCTGGAACGCCATGCCCAGGTCGCAGGCCCGCTCCAGGGTTGCCTCGTCACTGACGCCCATCACCTGGGCCATCATCAGCCCCACGACCCCGGCCACGTGGTAGCAGTACTCCAGGGTGTCTTCGATGCTGCAGTACTCGCGGCCATCGACATCCATGGCGAAGCCGGCCAAGTGATCCAGCGCATAGGCGCGGCGCAATCCATGCCGCGCCACCACCTCGCGCAGCGCGGCGAAAGCCGGCTCGACCACCGGCTGCAACGCATACACCGCCTCGGTCTGGGCCAGCAGCCCGGCCAGGCGCTGTTGCACTTCGCCGTCGGCCAGCGGGCGCGCCTGATGACCGGCCTGCTGGCCATCGATCACGTCATCGCAATGCCGGCACCAGGCATACAGCATCACCGCACTGCTGCGCGTGGCCGGATCGAACAGCCGTGAGGCGGCGGCGAAGCTCTTGGAACCGACTGCGATGCTGCGCGTGGCATGCGCCAGCAACTGGCGCTGCTCGTCAGGCGTGTCATGCATGGGCGATTCCTTCGAGCATCAGCCCGGCGGTGGCCTTGGCCGAGCCGATCACCCCTGGCACGCCAGCGCCCGGATGCGTACCAGCCCCGACCAGGTACAGGTTGCTCAGGTGCGCATCGCGATTGTGCGGGCGGAACCAGGCACTTTGCTGTAACACCGGCTCCAGGGAAAACGCCGACCCCAGATGGGCATTGAGTTCGTCGCGGAAATCATGTGGGGTGAAGATCCGGCTGGTCACCAGGTCTTCGCGCAGCCCCGGCATGTAGTGCTTCTCCAGGTAGGCGAAGATCCGCTCGCGATAGCGCGGCCCCTCCACTTCCCAATCGATAGGCGCGTTACCCAGGTGCGGCACCGGCGACAGCACATAGTGGCTGGAACAGCCGGGCGGCGCGAGGTCCGGGTCGGTGACGCAGGGCGCGTGCAAGTACAGGGAAAAGTCCTCGGCCAGGCCCGGCCCCTTGAAGATCTCGTCGATCAGGCCGCGATAGCGCGGGCCAAAGCACACCGTATGGTGCTGCAGCTGCGGCTGCGGCCGCTTGAGGCCGAAGTGGATGACGAACAGCGAATTGCTGAAGCGCTTGCCCGCCAGGCGCCGCCCTTCGTCGCGGCCACGCGCCTCATGGCCCAGCAGGTCGGCATAGGTGTGCATGACGTCAGCGTTGGAGGCCACGCAATCGGCCGCCCAAAAGCGCCCATCCTGGCAACGCACCCCGGACACCTTGCCCTCGCTGACCTCAATGCGGGCGACGTCGGCGTTCAGCGCCAGCTCCCCGCCCAGGTCTTCGAACAGGCGCACCAGGCCACGCACCAGGGCACCGGTGCCACCCTTGGGAAACCACACCCCCCACTGACGCTCCAGGGCGTGGATCAGGGTATAGATGGAAGAAGTCGCGAACGGGTTGCCACCCACCAGCAGCGAATGGAAGGAAAAGGCCTGGCGCAGCTTTTCGTTTTCGATGAAGCGCGACACCTTGCCGTACACACTGCGCCAGGCCTGCAGGCGAGCCAGTTGCGGGCCGGCCTGGATCATGTCGCGAAACGACAGGAACGGCACCGCGCCGAGCTTCAGGTAGCCTTCCTCGAACACCGCCTTGGAGTAGGCCAGAAAGCGCTGGTAACCGGCCACGTCGCGCGGATTGAGGGCGTGGATCTGCCGGTCGAGGGCGGCCTGGTCGTTGGCGTAGTCGAACTGCGTACCGTCCTCCCAGCACAAGCGGTAGAACGGCGCCACGGGCAGCAATTGCACGTAGTCGTCCATGCGCCGTCCAGCCAGGGTGAACAGCTCTTCGATGGCGCTGGGGTCGGTGATCACCGTCGGTCCGGCGTCGAAGACGAAGCCCTGGTCTTCATAGACATACGCGCGCCCGCCCGGTTTGTCGCGGCGCTCCAGCAGCGTGGTGGCCACGCCTGCCGCCTGCAGGCGAATCGCCAGGGCCAGGCCTCCGAAGCCTGCGCCGATCACCACTGCTTTTCTAGCCTGGGTCATAAGGTGTTCTCGAAATGTCGCGGCGAATGGCGCAACAAGGCGCGCAAGGCTTCGCCGACGGGGACGGGAGGTTTACCGAAGAGTATGCGCAGCTTGTCCAGCGCGTGCGTGTCTCCGGCGTAGAAGCGGCCGATCAGCCCCTCGGGCAATCGGTAGAAACGTTGCATCACCTGCCAGCGATCCTCGGCACGCCCGGCCAGGAACAGCATGCGGTTGAGCAGGCGATAGAAACCCTGGCGTTGCCACTGGCGCCGCGCATGCTCACGAATGCCGCTGGCCAGCACCTCGGCGTCGAGTACGCTCTGTCCGGCCAGCCAGTCGGCCAGGCGCAGGGCTTCGGGCAGCGAATAGCCGGTGGTGCAGTGGAACAGGCCGGCGCGCAGTCCAGACAGCGGCTGGTCGCCGACCTGCCCCCAGAAGGCATCGAAATCCCCGGCCAGGGTAATCGGCAGCACACCGGTCTCCTCGCGCAGCACTTCGGCGATCTGCCAGCCGTGTTGAGTCGCATAGTCGATGATGTGCTGGCGCAGGCGCTCGGCAGAGGCCAGTGGCCGGTCGACATAGTGGGTGTCTTCGATCAGCAGCGTATCGCTGGAAAACGGCAGTACATATACGAAGCGGTAGCCGCCCTCCTGGGCGACGCGGGCATCCATGATGATCGGCGCCTCCAGGCCATGGGGCGCCTGCAACCGCAGGACCTGGCCGAGAAAGGCCTGGCGCCCCAGCACCAGGTGCGGGTCGGGCTGCAGGCCACGGCCATCGATGACCGCGCGCGCCTGCAGGCGCTCGCCGCCTTCCAGGATGACGCTGTGCGGCGTGACCTGCTCGATGCGCCGACCGGTCCACAGGGCGTCGCCCATGACCCGCTGCAACACACTGGCGAAGCGCTCCGAGGTGATGCTCGCGTAACCGCTGTGCAGGCGCCGCGACAACTGCGGGAAATGTACGTCGTAGGCGGGCCAGGACTTGACGATCAACGGCTCGATCCAGTGGCGCTGGCGTCGGCTGAGGTCATGTTCATGGAACGACCAGGTATGGTTGCCGCCCGCCTCGGGCTGTTGCTCCACGCAGAGAATGCGCAGCTCCGGGCGCAGGCGCTTGAGACGCAGGGCAATCAGGCCATTGGCCAAGCCGGCACCGGCGAGAATCAGGTCATAGCTCATGGCGTCGCCTCGGCCAGCACCGGACGCCCGCTGCGCAGCACCTGCTCGACGATGTCCGCCGCGCGCCGGGTGCCGCCGGCCTGCTGCAACTGCGCTGCCAGTTGCGCCAGACGCGGCAGCGGGCGGGCCAGCAGCGCGTCCAGCGCCTCGGCGATGCGCGGCGCCCGCGCCCGGCGGTTGAGCTGCAGCCCAGCCCCGCTGTAGCTGACCCGCGCGGCCACACCGTGCTGGTCGAAGGCGATGGGCATCACCAACATCGGCGTCTGGGTGGCGATGGCGTCCATCACCGTGTTCAGCCCGCCGTGGGTGATCACCGCATCGGCCTGTTGCAGCACCTGGCGTTGCGCCACGAAGGCCGTGACCCAGCTGGCGCCTTCGTCGAGCAGCAAGGCTTCGCGGGTCTTGTCCAGCGCACCGCAATGGGCGATGAGCAACTGCAGGTTCATCTGCCGACAGGCCCGCGCCATCTGGCGGAACATGCCCAGGCGCTCGCCCTGCAGGGTGCCCAGGCTGGCGAATACCAGCGGGCGCAACGGGTCCACCGGCCAGCCGCCACAGGGTTCGGGCAGCGTGGGCCGCAGCGGTCCGACGTGATGCAGGTGCGCCGGTGCGGCGCGGCGCGGAAAGTCCAACGCGGCAATGGTCTGGCTGATCTGCGCCAGGGGCGACAAGCCTTCGTGAACACCGTCGCGCGGCGCCACGTGCAACTGCCGGGCGGCCTCATGCAGCACTTGGCGCAACGGGCGCATCAGCCAGTCGTGCACCTTGCGGCTGCCTTCATAGAGGCGCAGGCTGCGTTCGTCCTCGGCATAGGCGAATGGCATGACCGACAGCGGCAAGTGCGGCTCGCGGTTGACCGGCAAGGCACAGGCCACCGAGATATACGGCAGGCCGCTGGCCTCGGCGACCAACGCGCCGGCGGCCTCCATTTCGTCGCACAGCACGGCGTCGATGCCCTGCCGGGCCAGCGCGGCGGGCAGTTCGGCGCACAGCATGGCGGTGCTGGAAACCAGCTGGTCGATCAGCCGCTTCAAGCCCAGCGGATGACAGGGCTGCCCGGCGCGCCTCAGGCTGTCGGCCAGGCAACCAGGCCCATGAGTGCTGCGCCCCAAAGCGTGAAAGCCGATGCGCGCGTCGCTGAGCCAGACGCGTGCATCGGCCTGTTGGAAAAAGGTCACGCGGTGGCCGCGCTCTATCAGCTCCACGGCCAGCGCCTGGAAGGCCTGGAAATGGCTGTAGTACGCCGGGGCGACGACCGCGAAATGACTCATGACGGCTCGCCTGCGAGCAAGCGGGCCTGACGCAGCGCCGCCAGGTCGGCCGAGCCGGTGCAGAAGCAGGCGACGCGCAGTTGGCGGATGAAAATCTGGAAATGCTCGATCACCGCCTCGGTAGACAACGTCGCCTCACGCAGCACCCCGGCCGCCTGGCCGACCAGATCGGCACCCAGGCGAATCGCCTTGGCGGCGTCCACCCCGTCACGGATCCCGCCAGAGGCAATCAGCGGCACCTCGGGCAGCACCCGGCGCACGCCCACCAGGCTTTCGGGAGTCGGAATGCCCCAGTCGGCGAAGGCCATGGCCACCGCGCGATCGGCTTCGCTGCGCGCCCGCCCTGCCTCCACGGCGGCCCAACTGGTGCCCCCCTGGCCAGCCACATCCAGCACCTGCACCCCGGCCTGGACCAGCGCCTGGGCCACTGCCGGGCTCAGGCCGGCGCCGACCTCCTTGGCAATCAACGGCACTTCCAGCTGCGCGGCGACCCTGGCGATGCCATCCAGCACGCCGCGCCAGTCGCGGTCGCCTTCAGGTTGTACAGCTTCCTGCAAGGGGTTGAGGTGAATGATCAGCGCATCGGCCTGCAGGCTGTCCACCGCGCGCCGCGCCAGGTCCAGGCCAGCAGGCCCGAGCAGCTGTGCGGCACCGATATTGCCCAGCAGCGCGATGTCCGGCGCCAGGCGACGCAGCTCACGGGTCAGGCCCTGGTCGCTGCCGCCTTGCAGGCCGACACGTTGCGAGCCGACGCCCATGGCGATGCCCAGCGCCTGAGCGGCCTCGGCCAGGTGCCGGTTGATGGCGGTGGAGCGCTGCGCCCCGCCGGTCATGGAGCTGATCAGCAGCGGCGCACGCAACGGACGGCCGAGCAACTGGCAGGACAGGTCGATATCGTCCATGCTCAGTTCCGGCAAGGCACAATGCTCGAAGCGCAGCCGCTGCCAGGCAGAAGCCGTACGTGCGCCAGCATCAAGCCCGGCCAGCACGATATCCAGATGGTCATCCTTGCGCCGACTCAAATCATGTTCGCTCATGACATTACATATCCCTGGAATCATTCACTGCCGGATGTTGTCCCTTGTACTGGCAAAAGCTATACAAGACCTCAGCTTCGCACAACTTGCGTATAAGATGCTCCTCAGGCATCCCGGCGCGCCAGTCGTTCCCTTACGATACGCAAGCGGACGACAATACTTTCGCCCATCACCACGGACGCAGCCATGTTGACAGTAAAGACCTGCGGCACCAGCGAATCGACCTTCGCCGATCACCTCGCCGAACTGCGGGTCAGCATCGACCGGCGCCTGGACGAACTGCTGCCGGAAAGCGGCAACGAACGCGACCTGATCGCCCTGGCCATGCGCGATAGCACACTGGCGCCGGGCAAGCGCATGCGCCCCATTCTGCTGGTACTGGCCGCCAACAGCCTCGGTCATCGCGGGGCTCAGGCCCTGGAACTGGGTTGCGCGGTGGAAATGATCCATGCCGCTTCACTGGTGCTGGACGACATGCCGTGCATGGACAACGCGCAATTGCGCCGTGGCCGCCCGACGGTACACCTGAAATTCGGCGAGGACGTGGCGATTCTCACCGCCATTGCCCTGCTGAGCCGGGCCTTTGGCGTAGTAGCGGGCATTGCCGAGCTGCCAGCGGCAACGCGCACCCAACTGGTCGAAGTGCTGGCCAATACCGTCGGCATGCAAGGCCTGGTACGCGGCCAGTTCCAGGACCTGCGCGATGGTCAGCAGGCACGCTCTGCCGAGCAGATCGCCCTGACCAACACCCTGAAGACCGGCGTGCTGTTCGGCGCCATCATGGACATGGCCTGGCTGGTCAGCGGTGCGACCCCCTGCAAGCGCTCGCCGCTACAGAACTTCGCGCTGGAGCTGGGCCAGGCCTTCCAGCTCTACGACGACCTTCACGACAGCAGCCCGGACACCGCCAAGGACCAGGGCAAGGACGCTGGCAAGTCGACATTGATGGCGCTGTATGGCCCGGAAGGCGTCACCCTGCGCCTGTACGAGCACCTGCGCAAGGCACAGGCCTGCCTGGACGAAGCCTTGGGCCGAGACCACCAGTTGGGCGACTTCCTGCAACTGATCTTCGCCAAGGTCGCGATCCGCTGAGCGCGACCCGCCTTCATCAAGGCGCAGGTAACGCTGCGATGGCCCGCACCAGTTGCGCGCCGTCGTCGAAGCGCTGCTCCTTCACCACCCTGCCCTTGTCCAGCTGCAGCCACTGCAGCGTGTCGCGGTCGCCGTTGTAGCGGCCCGCCACGCGACCGTCGCGGTCCAGCAGGATGCGATAGTTCGCCGAGCGCATCGCCGGAACGATCACCGGCTTCATCACTGCGGGCAGCATCTCGATATCGGCGACATAGATGACCCGACGGGCCTCCAGGTAACCCGGCGGCTGATCTTCGATGGCGGCATTCAGCATGCGCGCAGCCGACATGCTGCGTGCCACCAGCAGCACCTGGGCCTGATCGTCGAGGGTGTAGGACTTGTCATGCTGATCCAGCAGAGTCCAGCGCGTGACGGTCGGTTCGGAGGTCTCGGCGACGGCCGTCCACGAAAGAGTCATTGCAAGAGCGGCAGCTGCCAGGCGCATGGGCCGGTTCCTCCAGGCGAAAAAAGCGTACCGGAACCTACCGGCACGACAAGGTGCATGATGGATCCTGCCACAGACCAGAGGTTCCCGCGCCCCCGGTCCGTGTCGAACACCCCTCTCCCGCCACCGGCGCAAGCCCGTTATAGTCAGCGCCGGCGTCCGGCCAGGGCGACGTGCATCGGTAAAACCATTCAAGGAGGCGGCTTGGCTACCAACATCATTACCCGGGAAGGCCACGACAAGCTCAAGGCAGAGCTGGACCACCTGTGGCGCGTGTATCGCCCGGAGATCACCCAGAAAGTCTCATGGGCCGCCTCGCTGGGCGACCGCAGCGAGAATGCCGACTATCAATACAACAAGAAGCTGCTGCGCGAGATCGACCGCCGCGTACGCTACCTGCGCAAGCGCCTGGAAGACGTGAAGGTGGTGGACTACTCCCCGGAACAGGAAGGCCGGGTGTTCTTCGGTGCCTGGGTAGAAGTCGAGAACGACGAAGGCCAGGTGATGAAATTCCGCATCGTTGGCCACGACGAAATCTATGGCCGCAACGACTACATCTCCATCGACTCGCCAATGGCTCGCGCCTTGCTGAAGAAGCAGCGCGACGATGAAGTGGTGGTGAAGATTCCGGATGGCGAGGCCACCTGGTATGTCAACCAGATTACCTACCAACCGTGATCCGCCCCCCGAAAGAGGCCGAGCAGACCTTCACTGGCCACCAGGCCTCGCCCAAGGTCCGTGCAGCCAGTGCAAATGTGCATGAAGTACGCCCACACAGGCTCGGGGGCACTCAGGTTGCTGGCGCAGCCACTTCGAGCAAGTGAATCCCGGGCGTGTCGGACAGACTTCCCCCGCTGTATCCACCAAGCCGGCCAACCCGGGTGCGCAACTCGACCTGCTCCCCCCTGATCATCATGCGAATGCGATGGGTGCCGATAAAGTCGCCATCGAAGCCCATCGAATATTCATCCACCGCAAGCTTCTCGCCTGGGGAAAGAGTTGCAGACGCCGCGATTCCGTCTGCGAAGGCGCTCCCTGCAGCATTGTAGTCGACGATGTCATCACCATCGCTGGCGAAAGCATGCAGCCGCCTGCCGATATAGATGACCTCCTCGGCGGTGCGGTTGACGAGATAGACGGGCTGTTTGTCACTGCAGGTGTACATATAGGGGATGGCCAGATAAATACCCTCCCCCACCTGTTGCAGACGCGCTTCCAGATCGGCCAAAGCCAGAACGTCAGCGAGTTCTGCGAGCCTGGCCCGAAGCTCGCTGCGCAGATCATCTTCTTCAGAGGTCCGCAGTGATTCTAAGGCGCTGTAGGCCACGTCGAGATGGGTATGGCGCTCGATGGTGCGTTGGTGAGCCTCCACGACCGAGGCTGGAAAATCAGCATGCCTACGTGTCGTTGTCGCGTGAATGAGTTCCTCGATTTGACGGATCATGGTCGTACCTTCTGACTGCCTGGCAGGCTGGGGTAAAGCCATAGGATGGCCGCAAGCCTTTTTCGTTCGCTGGTCAACATACCATCCAAGTCCGAGAAAGCCGCTCAACCCAGTGTGATCAACCCCTGGCGGGCAATGCGGGTCAGGTCGTGGATCACCACGGCGGCGTTGTCGGCATCCGGGGCATGGATCACTGCCAGGTCGAACTGGTCGTTGGCGTAGCCCGACAGGGGTTGCGCGGTGTCGACGAACTGCAGCAGGAAGGCACTGGCCTTGCCGCCTTTGCGCGGCCAGCCGTCGAGATAACGCAGCAAAGTAGGCTGGTGAGCGCCGCCGAGCAGGATGCGCGGATTCTTGCGACCGATGTAGGCAGTGATGGGGGAAATACGCAGGGGACGATGCTGGGTCTGGCTCATGACAGTGTTCTCCGCCTCACAGTTTCCGCTGGGCAGCGGTGGGAGGCGACACCGAACCAACGTTTTAGCGGTATTTGGCCTAGGCCGGCGCCCCGCAAGTAGTTGTTAAATCGGCGCTGGTGGCCATCTTAGGGCCAGCAATCACGGCAATGCAAGCACTGCTTGTGGCCGGTCCCGGAAAGCCGGGCCAGCCACTGGTCCAGGAACGGCTGCAGGGTTCAGACCCGCGCGGCGATGGCGCGGTCCACCGACAACTTGCCGGCGCCTTCGAACAGTATCGCGACCGCACCGCCCAGCAGGGCCAGGGCGAACTCGTAGCCGTTGTTGGCCATGAACAGGCCGTTGGCCAGGTGCACGCTGACGATCGCCACCAGCAGCAGGAAGATCAGCACCGCCGCAGCCGGGCGCGCCAGCAGGCCGATGAGCACAGCCAGGCCGCCGAAGAACTCGGCACTGCCAGACAGCAGCGCCATCAGGTAGCCCGGGGTCAGGCCGATGCTTGCCATCCACTGTGCGGTGCCTTCCAGGCCGTAGCCACCGAATGCGCCAAACAGCTTCTGGCTGCCGTGGGCGATGAAGATGATCCCGACGACCAGGCGGATGGCGGTGAGGCCCAGGCCGGCGCGGGTGGAGACAACAGTGTTGAGGAGCTTTTTCATAGTGGCGATTCCAAGGAGTGATGAGCGGGAATGGCGCCATCATAATCGAATCAACCAATATGAATACCGCAATTAATGCGACGTAATTATCTAATTTATAGATCAGTTTCGCGTGACGTACTTGCGCCCCGCCGGAGCCTGCTCCAGGGATTCGCGCTGGCGATCGAAGGCCAGGTAGTACTTGTTCACGCTGTTGACGAAGGTCACCACACCGGTGCCTTTCTTCTCCATGGCCACCCGCTCGGTCTGGAAGAACCACTGGTCTGCGTTCAGGCCACGGCGGCGTGCCTCCTGGCGCAGTGCCTGGACCTGCTCCGGCCCGAGGTTGTAGGCGGCCAGGACGAAAGCCATGCGCTCGCGCTCATTGATTCTCGGGCTGGCGAAGAACTTGCGCTGAATCAGCGCCATGTAGCGCGCGGCGGCCTGTACGTTGCCTTCGGCGCTATTGATGTTGTCGACCCCGACGCGGCGCGCCGCCGACGGCGTAATCTGCAGCAGGCCAGTCGCCCCGCCACTGCCCTTGGCCGACGGGTCGAGCTTGGATTCCTTGAAGGCCAGCGCCGCCAAGTCCAGCCAATCGATGCCTTGAGCCTCGCCGTGGCGTTGCAGGAGCGGTCGCAACTCCTTGAGGCGCTGCAGGTTGGCGCGAGCCAGCGGATTGTTGACCCGGTAAAGCGGCTTGTAGGCGGCGGCCAGCACCGCGTCCTGATTACCGGGCGCACGGTAGGAGGCCAGGAAGCGGTCCATGCTTTCGCGCAGCAGCGGGGCGTCCTGGCGCACGAACCAGCCGATATTGCCTTCGGTATGGAGTTTCAGGTTGCGCTCCACGCGCAGCTTGGGCATCACCCGCGCCCAGCGTTCGGCGATCGGCTGCTCTACCAGGGTCATGGGGTAGATCCCGGCCTCGACCATTTCCAGCACGTCTTCTACCGCCAGGCTCGGGTCGACCCATTCGATATGCACCGGGGCCAGCTTGCGCTGCGCCAGGCCCTGGTTGAGGCGGTGCAGGGCTTCGTCGGCCACGCTGCCGGTGGGCAGGGTCAGGGTCCGCCCGGACAGCTGGTCGAGCTGGCGGAAGCTGCGCTGCCCCCGGCTACCGACCACCACCAGCGGCACATCGGCGACGATGGGCCGGCTGGCCACCACGGCCTTGTCGCTGGTGTAGAGCAGTTCGCCCGGCGCGATCAGGTCGCCTTCACCGCGCAGCAAGGCCGCCACCAGCTGGTTCTTGGCCTTGGGAATGATCTTGAAGGTCAGCTTGCCGCCGTTCTGGGCATTGAGAAATTTTTCGAAGGCCTGCAGGCGGGCATATTCGATGCCGACTTCCTGGCCCTTGACGTCGCCGGAGCTGTTGCGGCTCTGGTTGACCAGCACGCGCAGTACCTTGCTGCTGCGGATGATCGGCAGGTCCCTGGCCTGAGTGCGCTTGTGTACCGCCTGCGGGCCGTTATGCACGGGCTTGCGCGGGTCGGCCAGCAGCGGAGCGGCGACCGACAGGCAGACGATGGACAATAGCGCGGCTCGGATCATTCGCTCTCCGTGGATCAAACCAGACAGATAGACAGACAAGTAGGGACCGCTATGACCGGCAAAAACGCCGTTCGATCCCCTGGGTTGTTGCCAAAAGCGTTGAACCGACCGGTTCAAGGTATTGAATGCAAAGCACTTTCAGTTGAAGCGAGAGGCTCTGGTATGCTCCCGGGCATATGGCCAGAGGTGAAACCATGCAATTGATCGATATCGGCGTCAACCTGACCAACGCCAGCTTTGCCACCGACCGACAGGCGGTCCTGCAGCGAGCCCTCGCTGCCGGGGTCGCGCAACTGGTGCTGACCGGCACCGACCTGGCCTGCAGCGAAGAGAGTCTGGCCCTGTGTCTCGAACTCGATGAGTCCGCTCAGCGACTGTTCTGCACCGCCGGTTTCCACCCGCATCACGCCAGCGACTGGAACGCCGACAGCGAAGGCCAGCTCAAGGCCCTGCTGCAGCACGACAGGGTGCGCGCGGTCGGCGAATGCGGGCTGGATTTCAACCGCGACTTCTCGCCCCGCCCCCAGCAGGAAAGCGCCCTGCATGCCCAACTGGCCCTGGCGGCGCAGCTGCAGCGCCCGGTATTCCTGCATGAGCGCGATGCCAGCGAACGTCTGCTGGGGATCCTGCGTGACTACCGCGACCACTTGCCTGCCGCCGTGGTGCATTGCTTCACCGGTGACAAGCAGGCCCTGTATCGCTACCTCGACCTCGACCTGCATATCGGCATCACCGGCTGGATCTGCGACGAGCGCCGTGGCACTCATTTGCATCCGCTGATGCGCGACATTCCCGAAGGCCGGCTGATGCTGGAAAGCGATGCGCCCTGGCTGCTGCCGCGCAGCCTGCGCCCGAAGCCGAAGAATGGCCGCAACGAGCCGGCATTTCTGCCCGAAGTGCTGCGTGAAGTGGCCCTGCATCGCGGCGAAAGTCCAGAGGCGCTGGCCCGCCATACCACGGCCTGTGCCCGGCGCTTTTTCGGACTGCCGTTGGCCACAGATGAAAGCTGCAGCTTCATTGATGCAGATCAAGCCTCCAAGGACTGACTGAGGCAAGGTGCTATTACCTTGCGATCACCTCTCACGACGAGCAGAAGAAGACCAATCATGGGCTCATGGCTTAGCAACCTCTCATTGAAGTACAAGTTCTGGGCCGTCAACACGGTGGCCTTTTTCACGACCCTGATGCTGGTGCTCTACGCCTTGCACCTGGAGCAGCAGACCCGCCAGGAACTGGCGCAGCAGGCTGCGCAAGGCCAGGCCCGTCTGCTGGCAGCCTGGCCCGTCGGCCAGCCGCTGCCAGGCGGCAGCGAGGTCCTCAGCTACACGGCCGGCCAGACCCCGAGCCTGAACGGCCAGCCGCTGCAGGCGCTGACTTCGGCCACCGGCTGGGTCGAGCTGAACCAGCCCCTCAAGGACCACACTCTCTACGGTGCCCAGGTGGTAGCGCGCAGCGATGGCCAGCGCCTGGCGGTCCCGGCCTATGCGCCGAGCATCGAACAATTGCTGTTCGAACGCTTCGTGCAGTATGCGGTGGCGGTGTTCCTGCTCATGGTGCTGATGCTCTGCGCTTCGCAGTTGCTGATCCGCTTCCTGCTCAGCCAGCTCAACGCTCTCAAGGATGTGATGCTGCATGTCGAACGCAGCGGTGACCTGTCGGCGCGGGCGCCGGGCGGCAGCGAAGATGAAGTGGGCCAGATGACCAAGGCCTTCAATGCCATGCAGGCCGGCTACCAGCGCGTGGTCAACACCGTGTCGCAGACCGCCGCGCGGCTCGACCAGGGCGCTGCCAACCTGGCCAGTGGCATGAGCGACGTACGCCGGGGCATGCTCGGCCAGCAGAGCGAAACCGATCAGGTCGCTACCGCGATCAACGAGATGTCGGCGACCGTCCACCACATTGCCCAGCATGCCACCACCACCCGTGACCAGTCGCAGACCGCCGACCGCCTTGCGGGCAGCGGCAAGGAAGTGGTCGACCGCGTTCAGCTGTCCATCTCTGGACTGTCCAGTGGCGTGCAACAGACCGCCGAGATGATCCAGCGCCTGGCCGAAGACAGCCAGAAGATCAGTGGCGTGGTCAGCGTGATCCACAGCATCGCCGAGCAGACCAACCTGCTGGCCCTCAACGCCGCCATCGAGGCGGCACGGGCTGGCGAAATGGGCCGGGGCTTCGCCGTGGTGGCCGATGAAGTGCGTAACCTGGCCAAGCGCGTGCAGACCTCCACCGATGAAATCACCAGCATGATCGGCGACTTGCAGGCCGGTACACGGGACGCCGTGGATTTCATGCAGGACAGCTCGCACAAGGCCGACGACTGCGTCCAGCAGGCGCGCGAAGCGGGCGAAGCCCTGGCCGCGATTGCCGACGCGGTGGCGCAGATGCGCGAAAGCAATACCCAGATCGCGGTGGCCGCCCAGCAGCAGAGCCAGGTGGCCGAAGACATGAACCGAGCAGTGGTGAGCATCCGCGACGTCACTGACCGCACCGTGTCGCAGACCGTCGACTCGGCCAGCACCAGCAGCGACCTGGCGACCCTGGCCGGCGAGCTGAACAAGTCCATTGGCCGCCTGAAACTGTAGAGCGCAGCAAGGCTAAAGCCGCAGCCGCCCGGTGGGAGCGGCTTTAGCCGCGAAAGCGCCGGTAAATTCACTGCATTTGCTGTGAAAATGCGGTGGCTTCGCGGCTGAAGCCGCTTGTGTCTTTCGACAGGGTAAAGTCAGAGGTGAGAGGGGTGGATGGCAACTGTTAAGCCGCAGTGCCCTGGAGCACGTGTAGGAGCCCAACTGCCATCCACTCTTTTCACTCTGACCCCAAGCTCGAACAGTTGACTGAGTCCGACCTCGAACAACAAGCGTGAGCCCGTTCAGAGTGACCTCTCGCCCTTAAGCCTAGAGGTTTTTCTTATGACCGCCTACGCCGGAATCGATGTCGCCAAAGATACCCTGCAGATTGCGCTGTATCCCCAGAGCAATAGCTTCTGCACCACCAACACCTCTGAAGGAATCCACCAGCTTATCCAATGGTTGAGTGATAACCGGGTCGAGCAGGTACTGGTTGAGGCCACAGGCGGCTATGAAAGGTTATCGGTCAAACTCCTGGCCAAGGCCAGATTCAAGGTCATGCGTATCAATCCGCTGCGTGCTCGCCAGTTCGCTCTGGCCATGGGCAAGCAAGCCAAAACCGACTCGATCGATGCGCAGATGCTGGCCATGTTCGCCCATGCCTTGCGAAAGAAAGAGTTTGTGGTGGCCGATGAAGCGCGCGATAAGTTGACCGAACTGGTGAACCAGCGTGACGCCTTCGTTCAGCAGCGTGATGACAACCGTCGCCGTATTCAACAAGCGCAAGAACCTGAAGTGCAGCAGGCCTATCGGGAGCTCAATGCCAAAATCCAAGAGATGATCAAGGCAGCAGACCGACGCATTGCTGCACAGACTCGACAGGTCGATGGGGCCTTGGTGGACCGCCTGCAAGCGATCAAAGGCATCGGCGCGGTGTCGATCTCCAGCCTGTTTTGCTATCTGCCCGAGCTGGGGGATCTGAGTCGTGGACAGGTGGCGGCCTTGGCAGGAGTGGCGCCTTACAACAACGACAGTGGGACTAAGCGCGGTAACCGGCACATTTACGGCGGACGCGCGAAGCTACGCCGTGCGATGTACATGAGTACCTTGGTGATGGTCCGTTACAACGAGGACTTCAAGAACCGATACGCTCAACTTCGCGCCCGAGGTAAGTGCGCGAAGGTGGCGCTGACGGCGTGCATGCGAGTCCTGCTGGTGAGGTTAAACGCCATGGTGCGAGATGGTGCACCATGGCGAGAGGGTGCAATTTGACCGTTGGTCGATCTTCGGTGAAAGACAGTTGGCTCCTACCCGGCCACAAGGCGCTTAACCGAACAGGATTGCTATAAGTCCTATAGCCAACCTCGATTCGCCAGCCACTTGCAGTCGACCTAGACTTCACACATCCGACCGCACACGGTACGCGGTCATGTCTTGAAGAGGACTGCAGTATGGCCAAGCGACTTCCCAACCTCCACACCTGGCAATGGCGCGGCTATGCCGCCAACCACCGCAACTCCACCAATCTGGCCTTGCACCTGCTCGCAGTCCCGCTGTTCATTCTGGCAGCCCTGCTGCTGCTCGACGGTGTGTGGTCCTTTAGCCTGACCTCGATCGCCGTAGGCGTCATCGGGCTGATTGCCGCCCTGGGCCTGCAAGGCCATGGGCATCGACTGGAGCGCCAGCCACCCGAACCGTTCGCCAACCGCAAAGACGCGGTCAGTCGCCTGCTGATGGAACAATTCGTGACCTTTCCGCGCTTTCTGCTCAGCGGTGCCTGGTGGCGCGCCTGGAAGGAACGCCACCGGCATTGACGTCGGGCGCCACAGTCAGTGGCGCCCGCAAGGCTCAGCCGAATACCGTGACGGTCTGCCGGCTGATGGCGATGAGTTCCCCTTCCGGACTGTGCAGCGTGGCAGCGGTGTGTCCGTAGCCGTTATTGGCGTGCTCGACCTCGGCATGGTAGATACACCAGTCATGCGTGGTCAGTGACAGCTGCGGGTGGATGAACTCGATGGTCCAGGTCAGTGAGCTGTGCGGCGCCGGCTTCTTCAGCCAGCCCAGCAGGCCGGGTGGCCAGGCGTCGACCAGTGCCAGCACATGGGCTTCGTTCAGCGGGCCGGGTTGGCAGTCTCGCAGGCGTACATAGCCACCGATGGCCGGCGCCGGAACACCGCTGTAGGGCAAGCTGCCCAGCCCCCAGTGAATCTCCAGATGCTGCAGGAAGTCTGGCATCACACCTTTTACGAATGGCAGCGCGGGACTCTGCTCTCGCGGCTTGACACCCTCGTAGCACGGCGGCTGGCCGTACAGCACCACCGAATCCCGTGAAACGCCGAAGCTGCCCTGCACCAGGGTCGTTACCTGGCCATTCTGAGAGGCACGCCCCAGCACCTGGGTTACCGACGAGCCCTCACGCAGAATCTCCACGTCGAAGGTGACCGGCACCTCGGGCGCGACCGGCGCGACGAAGGTAATGGCCAGTGAACGCACCTGGCGCGCGGCATCCACCCGGCGGCGCATCGCTTGGTATTGCAAGGCAGCCACCAGGCCGCCGAAGCTGGCCCGTCCTTGGGCCCACTCGGTGGGAATGGTCACGGCTGCCGGATTGTCAGCGGCTGCAGCCAACAGGTCGGTGAAATTCATGCAAGGCTCCGCTTCGTTGTGGTCTGAGGACCGCCACAGCTTAGCCAGCTCGCCTGCAACTGCAAAAAGGCATTTACGCCATTGATGCCGCCTCAGGCCTCGAAACAGGCTTGCCCGAGGCGTTGCAAGGCGATATCCGAGTGCCGCTGCGCCTCTTCGATACCGGACCGCCACAGCGCGACACAGGGCGCCAGGTCTGCATGGTGCTCGGCCAGGGCCAGCCATTGCAGACGGTCGTGCCAGTCGCCCAGGGCACCTTGCGCGCGCTTGAGATGAGCCGCCATGCCGGACGGTTGATGGCTGAGCCGTGGATAGACTTCGGCGGCATAGCGTACCCGCTTGATCAGCAGGCGCAGGTGATGCCGATCATGCTCGGGATCGGCCATCGCCTCGCGCAGCTTGTCCCATTGCTTGTCCAGGCGCTTTTCGATGCGTCTGCGCAGGCCGCGCAAATGCCCTTCGCGCTGCTGCTCGCGCAGCCGTTCAGGGAACTTGCCCAGCCGTTCGAACAGACGCTTGAGTTCCGGGCTCAGGGCCACTTTCGGACAGGTCTGCTGCAGATGCTGGTCACGTGGCCTGGCCAGGCTCTGCCAGCCGTGCGCATTGAGGTATTCGCACAGCACCTGCTGGTCACGCAACGGTGTGGTCACGCGCCCGACCTCCCGCGCCGCGTCTTCCAGTTCGTCGACCCCGTCAACTCCCCGCAAGGGTCGCAACACGCTGCGCAGACGACGTACCGTGGTACGCAGGTCGTGCAAGGCCTCGCTGTCAGTGGAAACCGCCAGGCGTGCCTGGCAGGCAAACAGGCGCACTTCCAGCGCCAGGACTTCGGCAATCAGATGCCCCACCATCGATGTCATGATCTACCCCCGCTCAGGATTCTGTGGTCTTGCCAGCAGCCCGTCGCCATGGCAATTGACGACGCACATCCTTGAGCGCGCGGCGCAGGCCGTGCAACGAGCTGGCAGGCGCGGCGTAGCGCAACGCCACGAATTGTCCGGTGAACGCCGTTATGGCGCCGGCCTGCCTTGGAAAATGACGAGCCGCACGCTCGCCGAATGCCTGGGCCCCCTCGCCCGGCAGGCGTTGCAGTCCGTGCTGCGCCAACAAGCGTTCGAACGTGTTGAACAGCCGAAGTTGCGCGTCGCTTTCACGCAGCCACGGTTTGAACAGCCACAGCGCGGCCAGCCCCAGGCTCAGCAGCAAGCCGCCCAGAAAGGCCAGCGCCTGCCAACCGGAAAACCAGCGGTCGAGTATCTGCAACTGCTGCTGCCCCTGGTAGCCCAGCACCCAGCGCTGCCAGCTGTAGTTGAGATTGTCCCAGCTCAGACGCAGCGCGTTGACCCACGGCACGTGGCGATAGCGCAGCACCGACATCGGGGCATCGGCCAGGAAGGCTTCGTCGGCGGCCAGGGCCTGCTCCAGGCCTTGCTCGATGCGCAACGGCGCTACGGCGGCAGTCGGATCGACGCTCAGCCAGCCACGCCCCGGCTGCCAGTATTCGACCCAGGCATGCGCATCGAACTGGCGTATGGTCAGATACTCGCCTTCGGGATTGAGTTCGCCGCCCTGGTAGCCGGCTACTACACGCGCCGGGATACCGGCGGCGCGCAGCACGAAGACCATGGCACCGGCATAGTGGGCGCAGAAGCCCTGGCGGCTGTTGAACAGAAAATCATCGACACTGTCCGGCCCCAGCACCGGCGGTTTGAGGGTATAGCGGTAAGGCGGCTGGCGGAAGGTGTCGAGCAGCGCCCCGACCAGTCGGTCGGCTTGCGGGTAGCGTCGATGCAGGTCAGCCGCCCACTGGCGCGCCTGCGGGTTGCCCCGCGCCGGCAGTTGCAGCGCCTGACGCTGCACGCCCTCCCCCGGCTGCAGGTCGCGCACGGCTTCAGGCCAGGACTTCACGTTGTACATCAGAGACTGACTCACCGGGCGGCGGCGCTGCAGACGAAAGTCGCCCATCAGGCGTACGTCAGGCTGATCGGTCTGGGCCACGTCGAGGCTCGGCAGCCAGGGCTTGCCACTGGGCTCCATGACAATGCTGTAGGCCAGCGGCGCGCCGTCCTTTTGCCAGTCGGGAAACTGCACACTCTGCGTCTGCGGTGACTGCGACCAGCGCCGGCCATCGAACAGGTCGAGGGTCAGGCTACGCCAGTACAGACGCTCGCGTGGCGGCAGGTCGCCCTCGAAGCTGGCACGGAACACCAGCGCCGAGGAACGTCCCAGCTCGGCGATATCCCCCGGCGACATGCTGTCGGAAAGCCCGGTGAGGCCCTTGTTGCTGGGCTGCGGCAACGACCACAGCGGGTCCAGGCGCGGAAAGAACAGAAACAGCACCAGCATCAGCGGCACCGCCTGCACCACCAGTTTCACCGCCAGGCGCAGCGAGGCGGCCGGGTGGCCGCTGGGATCGCTGCGCTGCAGGCCGATCATCGCCGCCAGCAGCGTAGTCACCGGCAGCAGGGTGAACAGCGCCCAGCCCAGGGCACTCTCGAACAGGTAGCCCACCAGCACGCAGAAAAAGCCCAGGAAGATCAGCACCTGGGCATCACGGTGGCTGTGCATCTCCAGCATCTTCAGTACGAAGGCGGCGATCAGCAGCGCCGCGCCGGCTTCCAGCCCCACCAGGCTGCCCCGCGCCAGGTACACTCCGCCGGCGGTGCCGACCATCAGGGCGGCCTTGACCCAGGTGCCCGGGATGCGTGCACGCATGCGAAAAATCTGGATGCGCCACAGCGTGCAGACCAGCCACAGGCCCACCAGCGGCACGGGAATGTGCGGGATGAAAGGGACGATGATCAGCGCCTGGGCCAGCAACAGCCAGGTCAGTGCGGTGCGCGTGATGGGCCGGCCCAGCTCGGCAGCGCTGCCGTTCATGGGCGCACGCCGTACAGCGCCAGGGCACGCAGGCAAGTGTCGCGGTGGCCCTCGCCGCTGTCGGCGGCCACCTCGTAGCCCGGCAGGCGCAGGGCAAAGGGTTGCTGGCGCTGGGAAAGCTCCAGCACCCAGTAGCACAGGCGCGACAGGCGCTCTTCGATATCACCGGCCATGGCCATGAAGTCCAGGCACAGGTCATGGCCGCTCAGGTCACTGAATTCCTTGACCAGCAACCCCTGCCCCCGCGACCAGGCCTTCCAGTGCAGGCGCCGCAGGTTGTCACCCGGCACGTAATTACGCAAACCCTGGTAGTCGTCCACCCCCTGGCCACGGGTCAGCTGCCCATCGTCTTCGGCGTGCGGCTGCACCCCGGCCAACAACGGTATGCGCCCGGCCACCGGTTGCGGATAGATGAGCACGCTTTGCTCCAGGTCCAGCCAGGTCCAGGCGCGCAGCAGGCCCAGCGGGAACACGCTTTCGACACGGATACGCGGCGCCTTCAGCCAACCACGGGCTTGTGATGGCAGCGCCAGCTCCAGCTCGCTGTGACCGTTGCTGGCCACGTCGCGGCACTGCAGTTGCTCGCGGCTCCAGCCCACACCAATGGCCTGGTGCGACTGGCCGGTGCTGTCCAGACGCAGGCGCAGCAGCACGGTCTCACCGACGAACACCGCGCGTGTCGCGCTGGCACTGAGCACCAGCGCACTGAGATTACGGTAGGTGTGCAGGATGGCAAGCACGCCCAGCGACAGCAGCAGAAAGGTCAATGCATAGGCCAGGCTGTTCTGGTAGTTGATCGAGGCCAGCAGCATCAGCACCAACACCAGGGCGAACGCTGCGCCGCTGCGCGTAGGCAGGATGAAGATGCGCCGGTGGTCGAGCACCACCCGGGGCGCCGCCGGAATGCGGCGGGCCAGCCAGCGATGCCAGAACGGCTTGAAGGGGCCGATCACAGCACCGGCACCTCGCGCAGCAACCACTGCACCAGGGCGTTGCCACCATGCCCGGTGGGGTCGCTGCGCTCACGCAGGCGATGGCCGACCACCGCAGGCAGAATGGCCTGGACGTCTTCGGGAATGACATAGTCGCGATTGAGCAGCAGCGCCCAGGCCCTGGCCGCCGCCAGGATCGCCAGGCTGGCGCGGGGCGACAGGCCGAAGGCGAACTGCGGCTGGCTGCGGGTGGCCTCGACCAGACGCAGCACGTAGTCGACCAGCGCATCGCTGGCCCGCACCTGACGTGCCTGGGCCTGCAGCAGGCCCAGCTCGGCATGGTTGAGCAGCGCCTGCACCTGGGGCAGCAAGACGCGGCGTGACTGGCCAAGCAGCAAGGCGCGCTCCGCCGAACGCGACGGGTAACCCATGGAGATGCGCATCAGGAAGCGGTCGAGTTGCGATTCCGGCAAGGCGAACGTACCGCCGGAGCTGAACGGGTTCTGAGTGGCAATGACGAAGAACGGATCGGGCAGCAGACGCGTGGCGCCCTCGATCGACACCTGCCCTTCTTCCATGGCTTCGAGCAGCGCGCTCTGGCTCTTGGGCGTGGCGCGGTTGATTTCATCAGCCAGCACCAGCTCGGTGAAGATCGGCCCCGGGTGGAAGGTGAACTGCCCGGTTTCGCGATCGAATACCGAAGTGCCGAGGATGTCCCCCGGCAACAGGTCGGAAGTGAATTGAATGCGCTGGTAACTCAGGCCCAGTACCCGGGCCAGGGTATGGCTGAGCGTGGTCTTGCCCATGCCGGGCAAGTCCTCGATCAACAGATGACCGCCGGCCAGCAGGCAGGTCATGGCCAGGCGTACCTGCGCTTCCTTGCCCAGCACGATTTCGTTGATCGCACTGAGGCATGCATCCAGTGTTCTGCCCATTACCCAGCCTCTCTCGACATCTGCTCGTGGCCATTACAATGCCACAGGTGAGCACGCTATAGAGTTAGCGTAGGCGCTTTCCTCGCAGAACGGGGCTCGCTGGCCAAGCTTTTGCGTGACGCACCGATCAACGACCGGCGCGCGACTCGCGAATGTAGAAGCGGGCCTTCTCGGCTTTCTGGGTGCAGCCTTCGAAACCTTCGAACTGCTGCTGGGTCTTCGCCGCGGTGAGCAGCGACAGCGCCTTGGAGTAACTGACCGTGCCGGCGAAGCCTTCGGCCTTGGCCAGGTCGAGTTCATGCCAGGCTGCATCGAGTTCGGTGCCGCAGCTGGCCCGATAGTTGGTCTTGCCGGCACAGCCCGCAAGCGCCACGATGACCAGGGGCAGACAGATCCAGGCTTTCATGGGAATGGTTCCTCGAAGAGAATTGGGGTAACGGCTTTGACGGTGCATGGCCGCGAAAGTGCCATGACGACCGGCGTTTCACCCCAGTTTTTTCTCGCCCTCGGCTTGCGATGCCCTCACATCAATCCGCACAAGGAACCTGGCAATGAGCAAACGAATAGCACTGGTCCTGGGCTCGGGCGGTGCACGGGGTTATGCGCACATCGGCGTGATCGAAGAACTGGAACGGCGCGGCTACCAGATCGCCTGCATCGCCGGCTGCTCGATGGGCGCAGTGGTCGGCGGCATCTACGCCGCGGGGCGCTTGCCGCACTACCGCCAGTGGATCGAGAGCCTGGACTACCTCGACGTGCTGCGCCTGGTGGATGTGAGCTTTCGCCTGGGAGCGATCCGTGGCGAAAAGGTGTTCGGCCAGATCCGCGAAATCGTCGGCGAGATCAACATCGAGGACCTGGCGATTCCCTACACGGCGGTGGCCACCGACCTCACCAACCAGCAGGAAATCTGGTTCCAGGAAGGCTGCCTGCACCAGGCCATGCGGGCCTCGGCGGCCATCCCCAGTCTGTTCACCCCAGTGCTGCAAGGCTCGCGCATGCTGGTCGACGGCGGGCTGCTCAACCCGCTGCCCATCGTGCCGGTGGTGTCCAGCCATTGCGACCTGATCGTCGCCGTCAACCTCAACGCCTCGCACCAGCAGCACTACAGCCTGCCGGTGATCGAACGCCCGCCGGCGGTGAAGAAGCGCTTCGACCTGCTGCTCGACTCGCTGGGCTCGCGCCTGCCGTTCCGGCGCAAGCTGGCCGGTGAAGACGACACGCTGTTGCCTCCCCCGCAGCCGCCCAACCCCTGGCTGACCGAAGCCAGTGCCGACCCGCAGGGCCAGCAGCCCGCCGCCGCGCCCGAAGCGCCGGGCGCGCCGAAGTCCGCCACCGGCGCGGTGATCGTCGACAACGTCGGCCCGGCCTCGCTGCTGGACCTGATCAACCAGAGTTTCGAGGTGATGCAGACCTCCCTGGCGCAGTACAAGATCGCCGGTTACCCGCCGGATATCCTTATCAACGTGCCCAAGCGGGTGTGCCGCTTCTTCGAGTTCTACAAAGCCCCGGAACTGATCGCCCTGGGCCGCGAAATCGCCCGCGACACCCTGGACCGTTATGAAGGCGAAGGGCGCTGAGCCGCGCGGCACAGCAAGGCTGGGTGACAGTGGTTTGAGCCGCGCCTTTCAGGCCTCGGCGGCGGCCAGGCGGTAGCCGACGCCCGCCTCGGTGATGATGTAGCGCGGCGCAGTCGGGTCGTCGGCCAGCTTCTGGCGCAAATGGCCGATGACGATGCGCAGGTAGTGGGTGTCCTGGATGTGGGTCGGCCCCCAGACCTCACGCAACAGGTGCTGCTGAGTAATCACCCGCCCAGGGTGGCGAGCCAGTTCGGCCAGCACCGCGTATTCCTTGCGGGTCAGGGCCACATCCTGCGTATTGAGTTGCACCCGGCGGCTGGCCAGGTCGATGTGCAGGGCGCCCAGCTGCAGGGCCGCCGGGGCTGGCTGGCCCTCGGGCCGCTGGCGCAGCAGGGCGCGGACCCTGGCGAGGAACTCCTGGATACCGAAGGGCTTGGTCACGTAGTCGTTGGCGCCGCCGTCCAGGGCCTGGACCTTCTGCGCCTCGCTGGCGCGCACCGAGAGCACCATCACCGGCACATGCAGCCATTCGCGCAGTTCCACCAGCAACTGCTGGCCGTCCATGTCCGGCAGGCCCAGGTCGAGCACCACCAGGTCGGGGCGATTCAGCGCCGCCTGGTTCAGACCCTCGGCGCCATTGGCCGCCTCCAGCACCTTATAGCCCTGGGAGGCCAGGCTGATGCGCAGGAACTTGCGGATCTGCGGTTCGTCATCGATGACGAGAATGGTCGAAGTCTGGCTCATGATTGCCCTGCGCAAATGTGCATTACCCTACCTCATTCCACCTCACCTTGCGGCTGCGTCGGCAATGGCAGGTGCAAGGTCATGCAGGTGCCCTGCCCGTCCAGCCCCTCGCCGACGCTGACCCGCCCGCCATGCGCACCGACCATGCCCTGGCAGATCGCCAGACCCAGGCCGGTGCCCTGCCCGCCCCGGTCGCCGCGTGCAGCGGTGTAGAACATGTCGAAGATCTTGCTGCGCTCGGCCTCGGGAATGCCCGGCCCCTGGTCGCTCACCGCCAGGCGCAGTTCACTGTCCTGCGCCTCGGCCTGCATTAGCAACCGCCCGCCGGGCGGCGAGAAGCGCGCGGCGTTCTCCAGCACGTTGACCAGCGCCTGCTCGATCAACGCCGCGTGCACGTACAGCAAGGGCAATCCATCGGCGACCTGCACCTCCACCTGCAGCGGTGCAAGCACCGCACGCAGGCGGTTCAGCGCACTGCCGACGATGTCCGCCGGCGCCACCCAGTCGCGTGCCAGCTTCAGCGAACCGTGGCCCAGACGGGTCATGTCCAGCAGGTTCTGGATGTAGCGGTCCAGGCGCTCGGCCTCATCGCGAGTGCCTTCCAGCAGCTCGCGACGGTCGTCCACGCCGATCGCCTCGCCCAGCGCCAGCAGGCTGTCGATGCTGCCACGCATGGCGGTCAGCGGTGTGCGCAGGTCGTGGGACACCGAGGCCAGCAAGGCGCTGCGCAACTGCTCGGTCTCGCCATGCAGGCGCGCCGACTCCAGGTCCTGGGCCAGCTGCGCGCGAGCCAGGGCCTGGGCCAGCGGCTGACACAGGGCGCTCAGCAAGCGCCGCTGCTCGGCACTGACACCCTGGCCGTTGCGCGGGCATACGCCGAGCAGTGCCAGCGGGCCTTCCTCGGCCGACACCGGGCACCACCACCAGCGTCCTGACGGCAAGGTCCCGGTGCCGCGCCCGGCCGGCTGGTCATGCTCCCAGGCCCAGTCCGCCGCCACGCGCTCGGCGTCGGAAAACGCCAGCGGCCCGCCCACCTCCACCGTCCAGGCCCCCTCGGCGTCGCGTCCGAGCAGGCACATCTGCTGGTGCGGCGAGCCGCCCAGGTGCTGCCCGGCGGCGTTGAGCACGGCCTGACGGTCCGTGGCTGCGGTGAGCTTGCGCGACAGGTCGAGCAAGGTGCTGGTTTCTTCCTGCGTGGCACGCAACGCCTTGAACTGGCGGCGCTGACGGCTGGCGAGCTGGCCGGTGAGCGCTGCCATGAACAGGAAGAACGCCAGGGTCAGCACGTCTTCTTCGCGCTGGATGCTCAGGGAGAAGTTCGGCGGTATGAACAGAAAATCGTAGGCCAGGAACGACAACGCGGCGCAGGCCAGCGCCGGCCCTACGCTGCTGCGCACCGCCACCAGCAGCACCGCCATGAGGAAGATCAGCGAGATGTTCGGCAACGCCAACCAGCCGGAAATCGCCCAGGCTGCCGCGCTGGCCAGAACGGTGGCAAGCACCGCCAAGGCATAGTCGAACCCCCGTGACGGCAGCCCGACGCGGCGGCGCGGGCGGGTTGGCGAGGTGTCGCTGTCGAGCACGCTGATCTCCAGGCCATGGGCCTCGCGCAACAGCCGTTCGGCCACCCCGCCACCGCTCAGCCGGCGCCGCCAGCGGTGCCGCGACTGGCCGACCAGCACCACGCTGGCGCGGCGCTCCTCGGCATGCTGCAACAGCGTACGCGCCACTTCCCCGGCACGCAGGGTCACCACTTCGCCGCCCAGGCGCTCGGCCGATTGCTGGGCGCTTTGCAGGTAGGCCCGGCCCTGCTCGTCCAGCGGCCGGTCGGCATCCACATGCACCAGGCTCCAGGGCAGATGACGACGCTGCGCGACGCGGCTGGCATGGCGCACCAGCAGGTCGGCCTGGGCATCTCCATCCACCCCCACCAGCAGGCGACCCCGCAGCGCCGGGGCGGTCTGCCCCAACTGCCGGTAGCCCTGGGCCAAGTCGTTGTCCACCTGCGCCGCGGCGGTCTGCATCGCCAGCTCGCGCAGTGCGGTGAGGTTGGTCTGGCTGAAAAACGCGTCGATGGCGGCGCGGGCCTGCTCCGGCACGTAGACCTTGCCGTCGCGCAGGCGCTCCAGCAGCTCGCGGGGTGGCAGGTCGATCAGTACCAGCTCGAAGGCTTCCTGCAGCACCCAGTCGGGCAGGGTTTCACGCACCTGCACGCCGGTGATGGCACGAACCTGGTCGTTGAGGCTCTCCAGGTGCTGAACGTTGACCGTGGTGTACACGTCGATGCCGGCGGCCAGCAGTTCCTGGACGTCCTGCCAGCGCTTGGCGTGGCGGCTGCCGGGCGCGTTGCTGTGCGCCAGTTCGTCGACCAGCGCCAGATCGGGCGCGGCCTGCAGCAGGCCATCGAGGTCCATTTCCTCCAGGGTCATGCCCCGGTACTGGCTGCGCAACAATGGCCACTGTGGCAGGCCACCCAGCAAGGCTTCGGTTTCCGCCCGGCCATGGGTTTCCACCACGGCGGCGAGCACCTTCACACCCTGGCGCAACTGGCCGTGGGCGGCCTGCAGCATGGCGTAGGTCTTGCCAACCCCCGGCGCGGCGCCAAGGAAGACTTTCAGGCGCCCACGGCCTTCGCGGGGCAATTGGGCCAGGATGGCATCGGCTCGGCCGGAATCACTCACAGGATGCTCGCTCGATCAGGGAGAAATGGACAGTCGCGGCGCAAACCGCTCCCAGCGGAAGCGGCCAGCCGAGATTACCGGTTTGCTGCTGTGGTTTCAGCTTCCAGGCTGCGGTTCAGGGCCAGGACGTTGACCACCGGCGGGCCGAACAGCGGCCGTTCGGTGTTCGTCTCGATCAGGCTGCGCACCTGCCCTTCCGGCAGTTGCCGGGCGGCGGCGACGCGTTTGGCCTGCCAATAGGCGGCCTCCGGCGGCAGGTGCGGGTCCAGGCCGCTGCCAGAGGTGGTCAGCAGGGCCAGCGGCACATCGCCCGACCCTTGCGCCTTGAGGCGCGCGCTATCCGCTGCGATGCGGCTGGCCAGTGCCGGGTTACCCGGCGACAGGTTGCTGGCGCTGCTGGACACGGTGGCGAAGGCGCCGGCCGACGGGCGTGGCTGGAACCACTGTGCGCCGTCGAAGCCTTGGGCAATCAGTTGTGAGCCACGTACCCGGCCCTGGGCATCACGCACCAGGCTGCCGTCGGCCTGTTCGGCGAACGCCAGTTGTGCCACGCCGGTCACGGCCAGCGGATAGGCCACGCCGGTGGCCAGGGTCATCAACACCAGCATGCTCAGGGCGGGACGAAGGATTGCGTTCATGGGTGATCCTCTTGATTCGATTGATTCGCGCTGATAGGGAGCGGTGTGCGCCATGCGCGGCTGCAGCCGCTCGTGCCCGGTTCGCCGGGCTGAACCCTTGCCCTACACCAGCTTCAGGGCGACCAGCAGCAGGTCGATCAGCTTGATGCCAATGAACGGCACCACCAGCCCGCCCAGGCCGTAGATCAGCAGGTTGCGGCGCAGCAGGTGCGCGGCACTCGCGGCCTGCACCCGCACCCCACGCAGGGCCAGGGGGATCAGCACGACGATGATCAGCGCGTTGAACACGATGGCCGAGACAATGGCGCTCTGCGGGCTGGCCAGGTGCATCACGTTGAGCACCGCCAGTTGCGGGTAGATGGCGGCGAACAGCGCCGGCAGCACGGCGAAGTATTTGGCCACGTCGTTGGCGATGGAAAAGGTGGTCAGCGCGCCACGGGTCACCAGCAGTTCCTTGCCGACCTGCACCACATCCAGCAACTTGGTCGGGTCGCTGTCCAGGTCGACCATGTTGGCGGCCTCGCGAGCGGCCTGGGTGCCGTCGTTCATGGCCACGCCCACGTCAGCCTGGGCCAGCGCCGGGGCATCGTTGGCACCGTCGCCGCACATCGCCACCAGGCGTCCCTGAGCCTGCTCGTAGCGGATGCGTTCGAGTTTCTTCTCCGGCGTGGCTTCGGCGATCACGTCATCCACCCCGGCCTCGGCGGCGATGGCCGCGGCGGTCAGCGGGTTGTCGCCGGTGACCATCACGGTGCGGATGCCCAGCTTGCGCAGCTCTTCGAAGCGCTCGCGAATGCCCGGCTTGACCACGTCCTTGAGGTGAATGGCGCCCAACAGGCGGCCTTCGCCACACAGCAGCAGCGGCGTGCCGCCCGACTTGGCGATGCGCTCGACCTCGCGGGCCAGGGGCACGGGCAGGTCTTCGCGGGTCTGGCCGAGGAACATCAGCAGCGAGTCCACCGCGCCCTTGCGATACACCTTGCCCTGGTAGTCGACACCCGACAGGCGCGTCTCGGCGCTGAACGGCACGCCGACGATCTCGTGCGCGGCCGGCTCCTGCAGCGGGTGCAGGTTGCGCAGGTAGTCGACGATCGACTTGCCTTCGGCGGTGTCGTCGCTCAGCGAGGCCAGCAGGCCGGCCTGGGCCAGTTGCTGGGCGGTCACGCCCGGTGCCGCGTACAGGCCGGCACAACGACGGTTGCCGAAGGTGATGGTGCCGGTCTTGTCGAGCAGCAGCACGTGCACGTCACCGGCCGCCTCCACCGCCCGCCCGGAGCGGGCGATGACGTTGAGGCGCACCAGGCGGTCCATGCCGGCGATGCCGATGGCCGACAGCAGGCCGCCGATGGTGGTGGGAATCAAGGTGACCAGCAGCGCCACCAGAAACACCAGCGGCAGGCTGCCGCCGGCGAAATGCGCGAACGGCTGCAGGGTCATGACCACCAGCAGGAAAATCAGGGTCAGGCCGATCAGCAGGATGTCCAGGGCAATCTCGTTGGGCGTTTTCTGGCGCTTGGCGCCTTCGACCAGGGCGATCATGCGGTCCAGGGTCGACTCGCCAGGGTTGGCGCCGATGCGGATCAGCAGCCAGTCGGAAACCAGCCGGGTATTGCCGGTGACCGCCGAGCGGTCGCCGCCGGACTCGCGGATCACCGGTGCCGATTCACCGGTGATCGCCGCCTCGTTGACCGCCGCGATGCCCTCGATGACCTCGCCGTCGCCGGGGATCATCTCGCCGGCCTCGACGCGCACCACGTCGCCCTTGCGCAGGCTCTGCGCATCGACCATGCGGAACTGGCCCTGCTCGTCGCACAGACGCGCCTTGAGCCCTTCGCTGCCGGCCTTGAGGCTGTCGGCCCGCGCCTTGCCCCGCCCCTCGGCCAGGGCTTCGGCGAAGTTGGCGAACAGCACGGTGAACCACAGCCACAGGGCGATCTGCAGCGCCACGCTGGTCGGCACACCCGCCTCGGGCAGCAGACACAGCACTGTGGTAAGGATGGCGGTCAGCTCTACCACCAGCATCACCGGCGAGCGCACCAGCTGGCGCGGATCGAGCTTGACGAAGGCCTGCACCAGCGCCGGGCGCCACAGTGCTGCCAGGCCGGTGGCGGCCGGTTCGGCAGGCGCACGCGCCTGCTGGGTTTTATCGGCGAGCATGTTCATGTCAGTGCTACCTGATTCGGATTCGATGAGTGAACGGTCTTGGCTGCGCATACATCGCCTCTAAGGCATCAGGGTCAGTTGATCGGCGATGGGACCCAGCGCCAGGGTCGGCAGGAAGGTCAGCCCGCCCACCAGCAGGATGGTCACGGTCAGCAGCACCACGAACAGCGGGCCATGGGTCGGGAAGCTGTCGCTGCCCTGCGGCGCGGTGTTCTTGGCCGCCAGGCTGCCGGCCAGGGCCAGCACCGGCAGGATGTAGCCGAAACGCCCGAGGAACATCGCCAGCGACAGCATCAGGTTGTGGAACGCTGTGTTGGCGGAAAAGCCACCGAATGCCGAGCCGTTGTTCGCGGTGGCCGAGGTGTAGGCGTACAACAGCTGGCTGAAGCCATGTGCGCCCGGATTGCTCACCGCACCTGCCGGGCCGGGCAGGCTGGCGGCGATGGCACCCAGCACCAGCACGCCCAGGGGCATCACCAGCAAGGTGGCGACCAGCAGCTTGACCTCGTGGGCCTGGAGCTTCTTGCCCAGGTATTCCGGGGTGCGGCCGATCATCAGCCCGGCCAGGAACACGGCGATCAGCACGTTGAGCAGCATGCCGTTGAGGCCCACGCCGACTCCGCCGAAGATCACCTCGCCGACCATCATGTTGGCCAGGGCCACCAGACCGGTGAGCGGGTTGAGGCTGTCATGCATGCCGTTCACCGAGCCATTGGAGGCCGCCGTGGTTGCCACTGCCCACAACGTGGTGCCGGTGACGCCAAAGCGCGCCTCCTTGCCTTCCAGCGGTGCGGCCTGCTCGACGCCCGCCATGGCCAGGGTCGGGTTGGGCTGGTATTCGGCCCACAGCGCCACGGCACCGCCGATCAGCAGCAGCACCAGCATGCAGGCGAGAATCGCGCGGCTCTGGCGCATGTCCTTCACGTAATGACCGAAGGTGAACACCAGCGCGGCCGGGATCAGCAGGATCGACACCAGCTCCAGCAGGTTGCTCAGCGCCGTGGGGTTCTCGAACGGGTGCGCCGAGTTGACGCCGAAGAAGCCACCGCCGTTGGTGCCCAGTTGCTTGATGGCGATCTGGCTGGCCGCCGGCCCCATCGGCAGGCTCTGGTCGGCGCCTTGCAGGGTCAGGGCATCGACGTAGTGGGCGAAGTTCTGCGGCACACCCTGCCACACCAGCAGCAGCGCCAGCAGCAGGCTGATCGGCAGCAGGCCATAGAGGGTGGCACGGGTCAGGTCGGCCCAGAAGTTGCCCAGGTCACGGGTTGAGCGCCGCGCGATACCCCGGCACAGCACCGCCAGCACGGCAATGCCGGTAGAGGCACTGACGAAGTTCTGCACGGTCAGGCCGAGCATCTGGCTCAGGTAGCTCAACGAAGCTTCACCGCTGTAGGCCTGCCAGTTGGTGTTGGTGACGAAGCTCATCGCGGTGTTGAACGCCAGGGTCCACTCCAGGCCCGGCAGCTGCTGCGGATTGAGCGGCAGCTCGCCCTGCAGCATCAGCAGGGCGAACAGCAGCACGAAGCCCGCCAGGTTGAAGGCCGCCAGGGCCAGCGCGTAGGTCTTCCAATCCTGACCGGCAGCCGGGTCGACCCCGGACAGTCGATAGCAGCCCTTTTCCACCGGTCCGAGCAGCGGCGTCAGCCAGGTGCGCTGGCCCTCCATGACCCGGAACCAGAAGCGCCCCAGCAGCGGCGCGCTGCCCAGCAGCAACAGCAGAAAGGCGCCGATCAGCAGATAGTCATAGCTGTGCATGGCCGTTCCCTCACTGGCGGTCGGCGCGCAGCAGCGCGACGAGCAGGTAGACGATCAGCCCGATGCCGAGCAACAGTGAAACCCCATCCAGAACGCTCATTGAATTCCCCTTGTACGGCGACGGCCGTGTAGGGAAATTGTCCGCAAAGGGGGCGTAAAGGAACGAGATCGAAGGCCGCCTGGCGGCATAAAGAATGCGTAAAGATGCAGGCGGGCCGGGCGTTAGGCGCAGTACTGGTCAGTTAGGCCGGGTAAGCGGCTTCAGCCGCGAAGCGACCGCCTGTTCACGACAGATGCAATGAATTTCCCGACGCCTTGGCGAGCAAGCGCCAACAACCGTCTGCCGGGCCGCCCGGTGCCGAAGTGTCATTTCTGTCAGGTTCGCCGCCGCCGTATCAGCGCTATGCTGGCCGGCAAGTTTCCATGGATGAGGAACTTGTCATGAACCACCATAACGCAACTGCCTGCGACACCCCCTGCCCGGTCAGGCTGACCCACAAGGAACTGGAAACCCTGCACTGGGTGGCGATGGGCAAGACCGCCTGGGAAATCTCGCGCATTCTTGGCCGCAGCGAAGCCGTGATCAACTTCCACCAGAGCAACATCCGCCGCAAGTTCGGCGTATGCACCATGCGCCTGGCGCTGGTGCGCGCCATCGAGCAGGGGATCATTCGTCTGGATTGACGCCACACTGCCTGCCACGCGCTGGCAGGCAGTGTCGTCAGCGGCGAATGCCGCGGGATTGGCGATGCTGTGCCAGCGCGGCAAGCTGCGCTTCATAGCTGTCGTCGCGGTGCTTGCGAATCGCTGTTGCGCGAGCATTGATCGCCGCCCGCGCATGCCGCGTGATACCGGCTCGGCCCAGGTTTTCCTGGGTGTAGAGCAGCGCCGCTTGCGCGCTTTGCAACAGCTCCACACTGGCGTTATGAGCACTGCGCGCACCTTCAAGTAGCGGCCGATGCACGTCCAGCTCTTGAGCAAAGCGGCCAGGGTTGGCCTGGTACTTCTTCATCGCCTGCTCAGCACCGAGCAAGCGGCGTCCAAGCTCGGCCGCACGACTTTCACGCTCGGCCACGATCAGTTCGAGCGCGCCCTGATCGTCTCCCGTCAACGACCACAGACGACTGCGCTGTCTGCCAGGCCCAAGCGCCTCGAGCATCGGTGGCCTGTCGGAGGCGCTGCCTGGTGAAGTGCGCATCCGCTTGAAGCCCAGCGCCGTAAGCCAGCCATGGCCCGAGGGGTCAGTCCGGTTGAGCGGATCGCCCTGGCAATAGGCATAGGCGTTCAACCCGCCCTCGGCAAGCGGGCTCTGGTTGTCCGGGCTGTGAAAACGCATCAGCACCGGGTTGTAGGCACGATAGCCATTGCCCAGAAGCTGCCAGGCAAGGCTCGCTTCATGAAACCCTCCGGCAAATCCTGGCACGCTGCGCTGGCAGGGTGGATGGGGCCAGCCATAAAGGGTGTAGGCGAACAGCGACGGCTGGGTGAAACGCGCATGCATGCTCGAGTGGGCTGTCATGGAAATCTTGCTCCTGCCGGCCGTCCCTGTGCGACACGAATCTGCTCGGCAAGCTGCGAAATCTGCGCCCGTGAGTGTCGGGTGATGCCGGGGTTGCCGACATTGACCAAGGCAAAAGAGTAGGCCTGTTGAATATCGGTGTGGGTCAACTTGGCAGGAGTCAGCGACGGCGCGGGCACTGAGTTGGGCACAGCCCCAACACCGCTGCTGGCGATCAACGCTTTCGGGGTGTCGGGCAGTTTTCGCTGCACCGCCAATTGCTGATCGAAGAGCTGCTTGAGGGTCCTGAGGTCGTTGATGTCCTGTCCGGTGATATCCCTGAAACGACTGGCAGCAGGCTTGTCGCCTTTCGATTTTCGCGGACTGACCTTCCTCAGCAGCTTAGGCACCTTCCCGGCCTTGCTGGACGCGGTAGTGAAATGCCGCAGCAAGGGATCGAACAACGAACCGTGCCCGCTGGGATCGGTCCTGTTCAGCGGATCCCCACGACAGTAGGCATACGCATTTAACCCGCCCTGAGCAAACGGGCTCTGGTTGTCCGGGCTGTGAAAGCGCATCAAGGCCGGGTTGTAGGCGCGATAACCGTGGCCGAGCAGTTGCCAGGCAAGGCCGGGTTCGTGCAGCCAGCCGTTGAACCCAAGCCCGCCTTTGGCTCGGCACAACCAAGGGTGACCTGCGCCAGCGATTGAATCGGCTCTACAAGTGCGTAGTTTCATATCGTTCTCCAGATGCTCTGACATCCTGTGTACTTGTCAGACCTATCTTGAGCGTCTTGTCCCGGCATCACTTAATCGAACCTTCCATGCTGATTCCGACGTCCAAAAAGCCGGTCGACGCCGCTACCAGCCGACTGCCCAAATCGCCGTCTGAAATCGGCTGTCATTTTGGCTCTGATCTCGTTTGCCTCATGCTCCAATATTCTTCGCGCTTCTTTGGTGATACCGGGCTTACCTACATGCTTAAAGGCGTAGTCGTAGGCGGCTGCTATCGGTAGATGCTGATCGCTTATCTGCTGGTAATCGAACTCGGCCACTTTCTGAATATCGCCGTGTTGTCGTTTCATTTCGCGTAAGAGCGTCGGATCACTCTTATATTTCGGGGGTAGATAATGGGGGTTTTGCTTGAATCTCTGCATCGCCAGGAACTCGCCCTGGGTGCTTTTGTTGATCAACTCAAGATTCCTGACATCGACCACCTTCAATTTTTCGAGATTGCTAATGGATCTGCCTGGTTTATGCACTTTGAGCCGCGACGGCACTGTTTCCGCCACAGGTGAAGCGGTGGTCACCCGCCCACCGCGAAACCAGCTGAAAAACCCGTGCCCACTCGGATCCTCCACATTCACCGGGTCCCCCTCGCAATAGGCATAGGCATTCAACCCGCCCTCGTCGAACGGGCTCAGGCTGTCCGGTGCATGAAAGCGCAACAGCGCCGGGTTGTAGGCCCGGTAGCCGTTGCCCAGCAGTTGCCAACCAATGGCGGGCTCGGCGTACTGACCGTTGAACGCCGGACCGCCATCAGGCTTTGGGGAGTCACCCTCTTGCCCATGGGGCAGGTAGGCCCTCGATTCATCGCCCGTGGCGCGAAGCTCATGCAGCACGCTGTTGTGCTGGTCAGTGCCCAGCAGGGTCTGCCCGACCTCGGCCAGCAACAGGTCGCCGCCGCGCAGGTAGCGGCTGCTGCCCTGGGCGCCCTGGCGGGTCGCCAGCTGGTCGCCCTGATAGAAGCGCTGCTCGTCGTCCTGCCCGCCCACCCGGTCCAGCGGGTCATAGTGATAACTACCGCCCGCGCCAGGGCCGCTGACCGTCAGCAGGCGGTTGAGCGCGTCGTAGGTCAGGGTGCGACCCGCCTCGTCGCGCAGCAGGTTGCCGTTGTCGTCGTAATCCAGATGGATGACCGTCGGGTAATCGGCGTGGTTGTTCTCGATACGGGTCAATTGCGCCGGGTCCGGACCATCGTGGAAATACCGCGCGCGGTTGGTACCGGCGTCGGAATAGGTCATCACGGTGGTGATGTTGTCCAGTGCATCGTAGATGTACACCTGGCGCTGCACCCGCTTGCCGTAGGGATCGACCGGCGGCTGGCTGCCACTGCACTCATAGTTGCTCAGGCGCCCACGCGCATCATAGGCATAGGTCTCATCACGCAGCAGCTCGGTGCCCTCTTTCAGGGTTCGCCGGGTCAGCTCGTCGTCCTCGTTCCAATGCTGCTCCAGGGTCTGGAGCGTGCCGTTGAGGTCGAAGGTGCGCAAGGTTTCGCGGTCGAAGTCGTCATAGGCCAGCTCGGTGCCCAGTTGCTGGCCACTCTGGTCATCCCGGGTCACGACCGACTGCACGCGTCCCAGCGCGTCGTACTCCAGGTGCGCATGGGTGCTGCCCAGGTCGGTGTCCGTCAAACGGCCCTGGTCATCGTAGGCGCAGGTCTGCTCCTGGCCGAGTACGTCGGTGTAGCCCAGCAGGCGGCCCAGGCGGCTGTAGCGGTAGTGCATCTGGTACTCGGTGCCGTCGCCGGAACGCCGGGTCTCGCGCTTGAGCTGCTGGGTGCTGAAGTATTCCCGGGCGAGGAACTCGCCCTGCTCCTGACAATCGAGCAGCAAGGCGTTCTTCACGTCGTAACCGTACTCCGCCTGCACACTGCCGGGCAGTCGGCGACGTACCGGCTCGGTGCCCAGTTGCGGCTGGTATTCGTACTCCACCAACTCGCCGCTGGCGGTGGTCATGTCCTTGGGCTGGAACAAGCCCGGCTCGTAGGTGAACACCTGGCGACGCCCGCCGGTGATGGCTTCCCTGCGCCGGTCGAGGCCGTCGAACACCTGCTCGCCCAGCAGCTTGTCAGCGCCGTTGTGCTCGACACTGATGCGCACCGGCAGATCCTCCGCGCTGTGCGCGGCATAGCCACGATGCACCATCGCATCGTCGGCCAGGGTGGTTTCGGTCTCACGGTCGAAAGCGTCGTAGCGGTAAGCGGTGACACGCTCGCCCTGGTCCACGGTCTGGCGTTCTGCAATCTTGCGGCCCAGCCCGTCGTAGTCGTACGACAGCAGGCTTAGCGACTGTCCACTGCGGTCGAAGCGCTCGACCCGCGTCGGCTGCTCGAACAGGCTCAGCCAGGTCTCGGTGACGCCGGTGCGCAGGCCGGAGCCCCCCGCCTCTTCACGCCAGCTGCGACGAATCGGCCCGGCACTGGCCGGGGTGCCGATGGGGTCGGTCTCTTCGATGCTGCGCACCCCGTCGGGGCCGGTCACGCAGCGCTGCTCACCCCAGTCGTCATAGTCGTACTGGCTGCTCAGGGCCAACTGCCGGCTTTCCAGCCAGTCGAGCTCGGTTTCTTCGCGCAGTTGCCCCCAGGCGTCGTAGCGGGCCGCATAGATCGGCCGCTGTTGGTCCTGCCGGCCGAGGGTGTCGGCGTCTGCCCGGGTTTCGCGCACCACCCGGTTGAGGCCATCGAAGAACGAGACGGTCTGCACGTCCTTGACATCCACCTGGCTCTGCCAAGCCTGTTCGCCAGGGTTCGCACACAGCTGGTAGTTGTAGGTGCGCGACGCTTCCCAAGGCGTGCCTGGCGCTACGGTTTCCTCCACCACCCGGCGCAGGGCGTCGTAGTGGTAGCGGATTTCCACGTCGTTGTCATCGCGATTGAGCAAGGGCTCGCCGGTGAACAGCGAATGCTCCAGGGTGATGACTTTCTGCTCGCCATCGAAGCCGCTCAGGGTCTGCACCGTGCGCAGGATGCTCTGGCCGAACAGTGGGCTGCTTTCCCGGCTGTACAGCGAATCGGTCACGGTGTCATGGCCATTGATCGACAGCGTCTGGCGCTGGGTACGACCATGCAGGAAGGCATCGCCTGGCGTGTCCAGGTACTCGAAGGAGGTTTGCTGCAGGGTCTGTTCCTGCTCACCCAGTACTTGCACCAGGGTTTCGCTGTGGGTGGCCAGCCAATCGGGCTGACCACTACCGTCCAGGGCAGGCAGGCCCAAGTAGCGGTAGCGCGTGCGCAGCAGCGGTGCGTCGCCTTCGGCAGGGGCTGGGGTCACGGTCTTGTCCTTCAGCCAGCGCACGAAGCCTTCCGGGTCTGGCGGGCAGTCGTCGCCTTCACCCGCAGCGGAATACCAGGTACTTGCCTCGGTGACACCCGTGGCCTGCACTTCGCGAGTCAGGTTGCCGTGGTCGTCATAAGCCGTGGTCACCTTCTCGCTGCGAAAGCGCGTGGCGTCATCGGTCAGGCCCCAGCTGGTGGTGGTCTCGCTGGGCAGCTGACACTGCCGGGGCTGCTGCTCGAACGGCACACCGTCATGGTCGTGATAAAGGGTCTTGACGCTCTTGCGCGCCTTGCCCTGGGTGGTGATCTCCTCGGTGACCAGGTGAAAGCGGTTGAAGGTGCGCTGGATGCTGCGCACCGGCTGCTCATCGACATGCAGGGTCTCGGTGCACTGATACTCATAGGTGCCGCCATGCCGGTACAGATTGTCCAGGCCATCCTCTGCCCAGCCGATGTTCAGGCCGCCCCCCAGGAAGTTGTGCACCCCAGGCCCGTAGCTGTAATGCACGTCCACCGAAGCCTGGTCGAAACCGGGTTCGACCCGATGCCGGGTCACCCGAGGCAGCGGCGTGCGCCCGGCATTGGCCGGCAGTTGGTGCCCGCCGTCCTGATAGAACAGCTGCTCCTGGGCACCGGTAGGGGTTTCGACGCTGCTCAGGCACAGATGCTCGTTGACCCGCTGGTAACCGAAGCGCCAGCTGGCCTGCTCCTCAGTGGGCAGGGTAATGCGGATGACATGGTGGTCGCTGCCCACCAGGCTCATGATGAAAGAGGCCAGGGGCTCGCCCGCCTCACCCGCCCCCGGATTCATCAGGATCCGCACTTCACTGCTGGTCCGCTCGACGCTCAGCAGCACCTGCCCGGCCTGGTCGGTGACGCTGTTCAGCAGCGGGTAGGTGCCGTTGAAGGTCGTGTAGTCGAGATTCAGGACGTGGCCTTCCGGTGCCTGCACTTGTACCGGTACCGCCACCAGATGCGAAGCGCTGCCGCGGACTTCCAGCCACTCGGTGAGGCCGGATTTGTGGGCGATGCGATAACGATCCTGGGCAACCTGATAGAAGTGAAAGCTGTCGATCTTCTGCTCGCGCATCAGCAGCCGACCGGCGTCACCGCTCTCAGTAACCTTGAACGACTCGCCACTGGCCAGCGACACCACCTGGTTGCCGGGCATGTACTGCGACAGGCGCAGGCTCCAGCCCAGGCCGAAACCGCTGTCGGTGCCGTTGAGCGGGTTATAGCCCAAGCTCAGCGGCAGGCTGGGGCCGCGCAGGTCGTTGGCTTGCAGGGCGGGCAACTCGATGGCCAGGGTGTACTGACCGGTGCGCGGGTCCACCCCGCCCTTGACGAAGCTCATGAAGTTGAAGGCATTGGAATGCACGGAAGTGGAAACGGTCATGTCGATGTTCCTGTGGCAAAGAGGCCCGTGAACGGCAACAGGTCTGTAGCGGATGATGGGGGTGCAAGGTTGATGCTGTTCGGTCTGGCTGACTTCTCGCCCGCAGAAACGGCTTCAGCCGCGAAGCGACCGCATGTTCACAACAGATGCAGCGAATTTACTGGCGCTTTCGCGGCTGAAGCCGCTCCCACCGAGTCACATGACGGCTGGCCGAATAGTGTTGGCTTCGAGGCCAACACCGTCCGGTGTGCGCCGCTCAACTGCGCGGCACGCCCAGGCTGTCCACGTATCGGTCGAATTCCACGTGGTTCAAACGATTGCGGTGCCCCAGGTTGGCGGGCGCATCGAAGCTGATCCTGCGCTTGTGCACGTTGCCCTGCCGGTCACGCAGCACCACCATCAAGGGCCTGGAGAGCTTGTCGCGTACCGGGCTAAGCGGCACGCTTTGCTCGCTGGAACTGGCAGGCACGTAGGCGACCCGGTCGGAACGGTGCAAGGTGATCACCAGAGAGCCCGGCTGGAAGAAGCTCCGGTCGACGTCGATCGGGAAGTTGCGCTCGTCATTCGACTCTTCCGAACCCTTCACGAGTTTTTCCAGGTCATCGTCGAACTGCACATGAGCACTGTCGTCCGCCGCACTTTGTGGGTCGTCGAAGATGTAGCCGGTCCAGCTGAACATCTCTTCCCACAAGGCTTCGCTCTCCCAGGCCACCATCGACCGGTTGATCTCATCCTCCGGATTCTCCGCGCCGAACTCCAGCGTCTCGAAACGCACCGTGCTCATGCTGGGCGGGCTGTAGCTCAGGGTCCAGTAATCCACCGTGCGCAGGTGGTAGTCGAAATCGTCCTCTTCGGGGGCTCCGGGGCCGGCGCTGCCACCATCCACCCTTTTTCGCTCGAACTTGTAGTAATCCGGGTGGAACGCGGGAGTCGATTGCGACGTGATGGTAACCGCGCCATGCAGCTCGTCATTTTCGTTAGAGCGCCAGAAGCTCTGGTCGCTGGAGCGCTGTAACTGGGCATAGAAACTCACCGAGGCATTTCCGCCCAATCGGCTATGCAAATAGCGCGAAACGGTCCTGACCGCTGGGTTTGGCGCGCGGCCCCCGTCACTCAGCGCCTGGCCCAGGGTGGCCATATCGAAACGGTTTCTCTGATAGTGAGTTCGCCAGGACAGCTCATCGCTCTCCGGCATCCCCCCCAGGAGCGGGTTGATGCTATCCACCTCCTGATCGGTACGGTTTTCCACCAGTTGAATGGAGTTCAACTCCAGTGCGCTGAGCGGTATCGGTCGGCCATCGACCAGGGCGGTTTCGACCAGGATCTCGATTTCCAGTTGCTGGTAGCCGTTGGCGTACAGATTTCCACGCATGCCGTCGTCGGCCCCGCCCAGGACCCGCACCGAGAATTGATTGAGGGATTTCCAGCTTTCCTCCTGCTCCAGCTCATTGAGTTCAAGCACGCTGTAACCGCTGGCGAGCACGATGCCGTTGCTGACGATCTCGCAACACACCACGCTGCTACCGGTCACTGCGTCGACCGGAGCACTGTACAACCCCGCAGCGCTGACAGTGCCGCTGCCAGCAATCAGGCTCCAGCGTCGTGGCACATCAGGCAGTATCTGCGTGTCGGCAATGAGCTGCACAGCGGTCGAATGCCTGATACCTACTGCCAGCGGCGGATCGACGCCCAGCAGTTGCTGACCACTGGCCAACAACAACGCGGCCGGTCGCCCCTCTTCGCCCTGAGCCCAAACCTGCTGGGCCGTCAGACATTTGCGTTGCGGGCGTTGCGCGGGAGAAAACAACGCGTGGCGGCCATCGATGACCGCCAAATCGCCCTGGGTCGCCCCCTGCAGCGACCAATCCAGCGGCCCGGCGTCCAGCGCACCTGCCGCCAGCAGGATCGCCGGAGGCTCATCTGCCAAGGCTGAAAGCCCCACCCGCGGCGAAACCTGCATGCTGTCGAAGACCACCAGTAGCAAGGCCGAGGCGCTGTAGTTCACTCCATCCTGCTCGTATTCGGCTGTCACCACGACATGCAGCAACTCATACCCGATGGCATCCCGAGCTACCGCCTCGTAGAGGCCGCCGTAGATGCTTCCATGCCCGGCACTTGCATGACTTTCCAGGCTCACGGCCTGCCAGGCACTGGCGGTTACGGCCTCACCGCGCCCGTTGAGCAGTGTGAAGCGCTGGTTTGCTCCGGCCTTGATCGTAGCGAACCTCGGCTCGAGGGTGTAAAGGGTCTGCCGAGGGCTGATGTTACCGAACAGCGCCAGGTCCGCCGGGGTATGGCGATCCCGTTCTTCGAAGACATTGGCCCCTGGAAACAGCAGGTTGCCCAGTAAGTCCAGCGGATGATCGGCCAGATAATCACGCATGGACTCGGCCAGCACCACGGTTGCCGAGTAGCGGTCGCTGCCGTCGCTCTCCTGATCATCGGGAATCAGGTATGGAAACGTCTCATCCGGTGGAAAAGCCCCATCCGTGTCGTTGGCACGCAGGCGGATGAACACTACGACCGCTCCGTCACCGTAATTGAGCGCGCTCCTGATCCTCGCTCCCGGCGCCGCCTGCGTCAGAATACGAAAACCGGCCGGCGCCAGAACCCCATACGCCTTCAGCCCCAGCCTGCCTAGCTGGAAGACGCTGCGCTGCACCGGCAAGTCATGGAACTTCTGCCGGAAGATCGCGGCCAGGCCGGCATTGGTCGCCGAGTCATTGCCGGCCAGGTTGCAGCTGAAATCCATTGCCTTGGACAGATCCAGCGTCACCATCCCCTGGCGGTCGACTTCTCCCAGGACCACCGACAGGTCGACGACCATCTCTATCCAGAAACCCTGGTCTTCGGTGATAGACAGACTGGTCACCAGCCCCGGCGGCCCACTGTAGTCACGGCGCATGGCCGTATAGCGGCCAGAAACGATGTTCATGCGTACGCGGGCCCGTGAGTTGCTCAGCGACGCGTTGTCGAAGGACACCTGCGGGGGGCCAAGCTGCATGTCGCTCAGTTGTGCCTCCACGGACGGTGCTGCGACGATGGTTCCCCTGCCATTCACCATGGGCATCAGCCCCAGGTGACGGAAGTTTTCGATGTACTGCTGTTCGAGCAGGCGGTTGATCCGGCGGCGACTGAAGACGGTGATCGCTCCCCAGCCCTGGGTGACGCTGCCTTCGCCCATGCGTTGCAGAAGGCTTTCCAGTGAGTTGGACATTTGCTCCTCTCCTGATGGAAGGTGGAAACGACGTGGCAGCTCGCCCGTCATCCGGCCAGCGCGGCCATGACCGTGGGGAACTGGCTCAACGGCAGCGGCAGGATGCTGTATCCCTCCAGCCGCAGCCCGCTGGCGCTGACCGCAGCGGCGACCACCACGAACGATTCCTGGCTCAACGGGTCGGCCAGATACAGCCCGTCGGCATCGATGCTGCCAGGACCGCCTTGGGGCAAACTCCACTCGGCGGCTACCACATTGCCGCTGATGCTGGCCTGCAGGCGCACGCTCTGCGCCCGCTGCTGAGGCTCCAGCACAGGACGGATCGCCACGGGAGAAACCCGATGCAGCGCCAGTACCGTGGCGACCCGACGCTGTCCGGTCTGTCGTTCGGCAACCTCGATGCGATCAATCACGTACACCTTGGCGGCGCTCAAGGGGCCGGCCTGATAGGTACAGCGAGCACCGTCGGGTTGCAGCGTGCCGCTTTCACCCTCGACCGGTTCGAGGATCGACCAGTCAAAGGGACCTTCTCCCAGTGCGTGGCAGATCAGCTCGACCTGCTCGCTGTAATTGCACACTTGCAACAAAGGGTCGACCGCCAGCCCTTGGCGCAGGATAGTGAGTGGGGCGAAGTCCGTTTCGCCAGACGCTGGATCGCTGGCAATGACCAGTACACGGCCTAACGGACCATTCAAGGCATGGGCCGGCGGCGCCTGATAGAGCCCCTGGGCGTCGACGCTTCCCGGCGCTCCGGGGTAGCCTGGCAGCCCCTGCACCGTCCAGTTCAACTCACCGCGTGGCGGCTGCACAGACAATTGCTGGCTACTGCCGGCGACCATCAGGTTCTGTGAAGCGACCACCCGAAAGCGTGCATCCGCACTGGCCAGGCTGCCGAATACAGCCAAGTCCGCTGGGAGCACGCTGAGCCCGACCTGCAACGTCTGATCGTCGCCAAGCCGCGAGGCTCGAAGGACATCCTGGCAGCTGGTGGCCGTCAACGTTATGGCCAACTGCTCCAGGAGGGCACGCTTGTAGACGAAGGCAACGAACCCCTCGATCTGGGCTCGCTCATCGTCGGGCAAGGCTGGCAGACCTTGCACGTGGGTGGCCTGCGGCGTCAGCTCGTAAGGCACGAACAACTGTCCTTCTACCCCGTCTGGCGAAGATGGCTCAGCATTCAGATAGAAGTTGTATTGCAGGTTCACTTCGAACTGCGCCGTGTGCTCCATCCACTGCGGCCCCTGATGTGGGCGATAGCGAAACGTCATCGTGCAGGGGAAGCGCCACACCTTGGCGGCAGCATCCGGTTCGAACACCAGTGTCAATGGCTGTTGCTCGCTGACGACCTCGACACTGAATGCTGCGTATTCGAACTCCAGGCCTGGACCGCGATACCGGCCGGGCGGAATTTGCAGGACACCCTGCCTGGCGACCATGCGCTCCAGTGCCCCCCTAGCGTCCGGCAAGTAGTCGAACTGCGGGTTTTCGAGAGTTTTCAGCAAGGCATTACCCAGTGCCGCACGGTGCTGCAGGTGGCTGGAAAACAAGGCCGTCCAGGTGAAGTCCTGCTCTGGATCATCAGGAATCAGGTAGCGAAAGTCGGCCCCCTCACCGGGGTAACCGCCCGGCTGGCCGTGTTGCATGTTGACGAAGGCCAGTACTGCGCCCTGCGCACCATCGGCGGCCCCGGTACTGGCATTGACCTGGCTGCGCACCACGATCCGCTCGCCGTGGGTCAGCGGATTGTCAGTCTCGCCCAAGGTGCCGATCTGCCAACGCCTGCGTTCATCGTCCAGCCCCTGCCACCAGGCTTGCAGGTAGTGGCCCGCTTCGCGCTGTTCAGCAGCCGAAGACCAGATATCCAGAACCCCGTTCTCTGCGCGCCCCACGTCCAGCGCGATGGCGCACTGTTCGGTATCCGGCTGAACATCCAGAGACAGGCCGGGCGCATTCAGCGGGTCGAAGGTGCCCAAGCGAACCACCTGCGCCAACCCTGCGGTATGGCCGACCCGCAAGACCGTGCCCATCAGCAGGGGCACGCGCAATTGCAAGTCGGCACTTTGCAGGGACGGACGCTGGAATGTCAGACGTGGTGCCGCGAACGTCAGGCCGTTGAGATGCAGCGTCAGGTTGCTGTCCGGCAGGGAGAGCATCACGTCAGGCACTCGCCATTCCAGGCCCTGGCTGCTGCGCAGCCCATGGGTTCTGGTCAGCGCGTCGTTGATAGACTGGCCGGAAAGCGCGATGAGCGCGTCCCAGCCATAAAGTCGCGAACCACCGCGCATCCATTGCAGCAAGCTGTGTAGCGAGTTATCGCTCATGGGATAGCCTCCTTGGCATTTGTGCGGTCGTCTGCGACGGGCTGCTTGCCTGCTTCGACCGAAGACAGACTGGCCATACGTGCGTTCTTTGACAGGTCATGGCGAGCTGTCCGGCCCCTCGCCGAGCAGGGCCATTTCGCTCGGGTAGCTGGCCAGCGGCAGCGGCAAAATGATGAAGTTTTCGAAACTCAGTCCCGACGCCTCGATCCGCGCGAAAACCAGCGCGAACCCCGGCGAGGCGTCCTCGTCGGCGCTGTACCACCCCTGATCGTCTATCTGCCCCGGCCCTGCCAGGGGCAGCCGCCACTGCACGGTGTCCAGCACCTGGCCATTGAGCAGCGCCTGCAACTGCACACGCCCATGCTCCAACGTACTCTGGGCCGCAACCCTGACCAGCAAGGGCGACGTATTGAACTGGGCCAACACATGGATGGAGCGTGTCTGACCGCTGGCGACGTGGCGCACCTGAACCTCGTCGAGCACAAAGGTTTTTCCAGGCACCGGGCCGACAGCACGCCGATAGGCATGATCACCGTCAGGCTGCGTGCTGGCTTCCAGCTGGCCGCTTTCACCCGCGACCGGGTTCAGGATCTGCCACTCCAGCTGCCCATTGTCCAGATGAGCGGCCTGCAGCTCCACCGGGTCGCTGGAGTCGCAGACCACGATCAGTGGGTCGACGCTGATGGCATGGGTCATCACCGTGATCAGCGCCGAGCTGCGTTCACCACTGGCGTGGGTGGCAGTGACACGCACCCGTGTAGAAGCAGCTTGCAAGTGCCCTGCCGCAGGGGCCTGGTAGCGGCCGCTGGCGTCAATCTGCCCGGCCTCGTCGCCCTGCAGGGCCGTCAGGCTCCAGGTGAGCCCGGCGACCGCAGGCTCGCTCACGAAGTCCAGATGCCCCCCGGCACCGACCACGGCCTGCTGGGGACTGACCGAGAAAGCAGTGAGTACCGGGTTGACGTGCCCGACACACAGGTAATCACGAGGTGCGCTGATCGACTCGGGTACGATGGCCTGCCTGAACCCGAACTGCAGCAGATCATTGATCACCACCTCGACTAATGGCCCCGGGTCGAAGGACTCCTCGAAGGCTCGTGCCACTCTTGCCCTCAAACCTGCTTTCACAAGGGGCGGCAACAGGCTCATCGCGACTATCAGCACCAGGTTCCAGTTGACCTCTGACACCCCCCCGCCAACGGACTCCGGCGACTGACCAATATGCGCGAAGGGCGTCACGACAAGTTCGGAGCGCTCGACCATGCAGCTGCAGTTTGCCGTCGAACCCAGCTGATAACGGGCCGACAAGCTCGCGCCAGCGGTATAGACCGTGCGCATGGTTGCGTTACCGACCCTGAAGGTGACCGTGGTGGTATCTGCCGTATGCCATTCCACAGCCAGCGTCTCCTGCTGAACGCTCAGGCTCAGGGGCTGGGCCGATGCAACGGGCAATCGAAGCTCGCCCACCTCAGCGTTCACCTCCACTTCTCCCGACGTCAAGACATGCGTGGCTCCCGGAATGACCAGGTATCCAGCCGCTCCCTCCATGCAGGCCAGGCGACCGTCCAGGTAGCGGAGGTTCATCTGTAGTTCTGAAAAGCCAGCGCACAAGCCACCTAACAGTGTCGATGAAAGGATTTCCGACTGGCCTAGCAACAGGGCTGCCGAATACTGCTTCTCGGGGTCGTCAGGTATCAGGTACCGCCAGTTGCTACCGATGTTCTGTCCTTCCTCGCTTCCGCTCATTCGTAAAAAGACCAGCAAGGCACCTTCTGCACCCGCGCTACCATCACCTTGCGTTCGCAAGCGGAACGACTGCGGCTGCAACAACGGTAGGTTGCCTTGTTCGATGCGCCCCAGGACAAAGACCCGCTGCTGCTCGGGCAGCGCATTGAATTGCTGTCTGAAAAATTCCCCACCCAACAACTGATCCGCATCTTGGCGTACAAAGGTCAAGGTGAAACGATCGCTGTGTTGCAGGTCGAGCTTGACCCGGCCATCGGTATCCACTTCACCGGGCACCCGATCCAGCTCCAACTCCAGATACAGCGTCGGCCCCTGCAAGGCATTGACCTCGGCCACTCGCGAGGTTTGCCAGACGTTGGCTGTCTTCAGCATGCTGACCTGCATACCACTGATCACGGGCATCGCCAGGCGCGCCAGGGAGCTCTGCAACTGCGCGTTCTCGAATGACAGGCGCGGCGCATCCAGGACGAAGTCGTGGATAAGCTCCTTGTACTCCTTGCGACTCAGGGTAATCTCGCCGCTGATGGGCGGCAGACTGCTGTTGGAATCGAAACGCTCGATATAGTCCTGAGCAAGAATCTGGTTGGCCTTGTCCCGCGACATGGCCACGATGGCGCCCCAACCACGCATCACGTCCGAAGCCGGATCACGCATCCACTGCAGCAGTTGCTCCAATGAGTTACCGCTCATGGCAAAACCTCCCTGGCTTGCCCAGACCGCCACGCCGCTGGCATCAGCATGTTCGCCGGCACCTCGACGCGTCGCTGTAGAGATCTCAGTCGACATCCTCGCCGCTTATTCGCCGCGCCGGTGCCTTGCGCAGCCTTTGCACTTCATCGGGGTAGCGCGTCAACGGCAAAGGCAAAATGATGTGCCCCTCCAGGACGAAACCGAATATTTCTACCTTGGCAAAGATCAGGGCAAAGCGAACGGAAGCGTCGTTTTCGGGCGTGAACAGTCCCTCGGGGGAGATACTTCCGGCCCCGGGCGGCACCACCTGCCACATCACGTTTTCGGCCACTTGTCCCTGGGCCGTGGCCTGCAGCTGCACCGCCGCGCCAGGCGCCGGACCATCCTCCACGATGCTGACCAGCAACCCCGGCAGCCCCAGCCGGGCCAGTACATAGATGATCCGGTTTACACCCGTCAGGCTGTTGCGAACCTCAACCTCATCGAGCACGTAGGTCTGGCCAGGCTGCGCCTTGTCCGCAGCCCAATAGGCATGATCACCGTCTGGTCGCTCGCTGGGCTGCAGCCGACCACTCTGCGGGCCGGGATTCCTGATCGACCACTGCAACGGAGCGATACCCCATTGACCGGCATTCAACTCCACGTGCCCACCGGCCTCACAAACCACGATCAGCGGGTTGACCGTCAGTCTGTTGGCCAGGACGGTGACCAGCGCAACGCTGTGGTAACCGCTAGCAACCTCGGTCGCCTGCACCCGCACGCGCAGGAAACGGCCTTCGAAAGCAATGGCCGGCGGAGCCCGATAGAGTCCATTGGCATCGATGGTGCCAGGGGACGCCGTGTCGCCTTCCAGGCTCTGTACGCTCCACTGCAACTTGTCTACCGCAGGCTGCACAGAGAACTGTTGGGTCGTACCCGCCAGCACCAGGGGTTGCAGAGGACTGATGCCAAACTGCGAACGTTTCGGGTTGATACGACCAAATGCCACGACGTCATTGGGTAACTGGAACTGATCGACCTCTATGGCATGGCCAAAATTAAGCTTGATGCTTTCGTCGATGAACGGTGTGATGGAATTGGAAACCTGTAATGACCGCTCTAATTCGGCTTGGATCTGCTCTTCAATATCGAGCCATGTCAGGCGGGCTATCTCGGCGGTGATCCAGAGCAACTTGATCGCCCAGGCCGGGTCGTCCCAGAACTCGAATGCACCTGGATGCTCGGCAGACGGGCTCTCGAGATCGGTTACCTGCGAAGTCACGTCCAGTTTCCAGTCCACGGGAGCGCACTTGATATCCCCTGCTTCGCCTTTCAGGTCATAGCGTGCCGACAGACTCACGCTGTAGTCGGTACGTTGATAGAGTGGTCGCTCTTCGTTCGACCCCACTACGTAGATGAACGTGGACACGTACTTGTACCCTGAGGTGGCCCAGGTCACCGAAGGTCGGCCGTCTTGCACGGACAATGTCAGGGGTGAGCTGCCGTCGGCAGGCAATTCCAGATCGGTTGCAGCCCCATCAACCTTGATCCAGAAATCATCGAACTGAATCGGCTGCAGGGAAATCTCCGTGCCTGAGAACCACATCTGCCCAGATGTCGCCACAGCGCCTGTCAGCTTCCCGTCCGTGTGAGTCAGCTCGAAGTTCGCCAACGGAACCAGACTCCTGAGACAGGCTAGCAAGTCAACGCCCAGGTCGAGCTGCTTCCAGACGTGATCCTTGGGCAACATGACAGTCGCCGAGAATGCTTCCTGCTCATCATCCGGGATCAAATAGCGATAATCGGTACCCGGCACGTCACCTTCGCTGCCACCCGCCATGCGAATCAGGATCAGGATCGCGCCATCAGCAGCTTGCGCAGGGTTCTGCTGGGTCCGCAGCTTGAACGATTGCGGCCGTAATACGGAACTGTCACCGCGCTGGATAGCGCCCAACGTAAATATCCGCTGTTCGTCGGGCAGGGTATTGAACAACTGCCGGAAGAAGTCGCCACCCAGGCTTCGGCCGTACTCGGTATCGGCATACGTCAGGCTGAAGTTGTCGCTGTCTTTCAGATCGAGCATTACCCGCCCTTCTTCATCGACGATACCTGGCACCCGGTCCAGCTTGAGGTCCAAATGCAGTTGCGGTCCCTGCAAGGGATCGATCTCGCTGACGCGGCTCACGTACCAAGCGTCCAGCACATGCTCCATGGACAATTGCGTCCCCCCCACCACCGACATCGTCAGACGCGCAGCGGAGTTCTCGACATCGGCGTTCTCGAATGACAGACGCGGTACGTCGAGCCTGAAGTCATGCAGATACTGTCGGCTGCTGGTCCGTGTTTCATCCACGACCCCGCTGATCGGCGGCAGGTAGCTGGCAGTGTCGAATCGAGCCACGTACTCCTGCTGCAGGATTCGGTTAGCCTTGTCGCGCGAAAGCGCCGCGATACAGTCCCAACCCATCATCGGATCAGCCGTTTTCATCCATTCCAGCAGGCTTTCGATCGTATTGGCGGACATGTGCGGTTCTCCTTGAGAAGGTCGTCTGGACCTCAGCCGACCAGTTGGATCGAAACGTCAGGAAAGCTGATGTAGTGGGTACCATCATCGAAGCTGGTACCCACCGAGAGTATGAAGGGCTGCCCCAGCGCCAGCCCTTGCAGAAAGGGCCTGGACAGAATCACCAGTAGCTCGCCAGCCTGGTACTCGTCCTCCGTCACCGGCTCGTCGTCATCCCAGCGCAGCAGCTCCTGTACCTGTTGGCCGGCAGCGGTCACGCCTTGCACAGACACCCTGACGAGCTGCCGGACCGCCATGTACGGCCAGGCACTCAAGGCCAGCAGGGCTCCCGCTTCGGGGACCTGCGCGAGCGATAACGGCCTGGATTGCGCCGGGCTGCGCACCTGGATGGCAGGCCAGCCCGAGGTCATGCCACAGATCTTCAGGTCGAACACACTGGACTGCGCAGGCTCCTGCCCGGCGGGCGTCACCCGGTAGAACACGTCCAGACGCTGCCCCATGTTGGCGGGTATCGCCGCTGGCGGTACGAAGAACCGCCGGGGCGTGCCGATCATGGGTTCGGTCACCACCACGCTGCCCGTACTGCCATGCCCCTGCCAATGCATCTCCAGGTCATCGTCGGGTCCGACCTGAGCATCGTCTGGTACCCGGATGAACACCCCCCCGGTGATATTGATCGCAAACAGGTAGCCTCTTGGCACACCATCGACCGGGTCCTCGGGCTCAGCGCCCTCGACCACCGGCGATGGCAGGTCGAGTGGCTTGCGTATCATCACGGCCAGCGGCTCGCCGCTACCGGAGGCGCCCCCCCGAGCGTATTGCCAACTGAACGTCACTGGCTTGCCGTTGTTGGAAACCAGCCAGGAATGCCCGACCCTGAAGGCCAGCAAGCCGCTGTCCACCACAGAGGCGTCGACCCGCACCGACCGGTCCAGCGCCTCGCTCCCGGAGGCATGCAGCAGCACATCATCGCCAGGTTGCATACCGATATAGGGTTCGACCAACAGGGTAATGCCGTCTGGGTATCGCTCCGGGTCGAGAGAGCCACCGCCGAACCCCTCGATGGTGACAGCCGGTAGCCGCGCGATGGCCTTGGACACGACGTCAAGACGCTGCATCGGCCCCTGGGTCGGGATGGTGGGCGTGGCATAGTCGATCTGGTAACGGGCTTCCAGATAACCGTCCTCGATCACTTCCAGCTCATTGCGCGGCACCGACCAGGTCAGGGGTAGCCTCAGCTCCGCCGCCGTCAAGGTCTTTTTCAGCACCAGATCGTCGAAGGGATCGTTTTCGCCAAAGTACAGCGCCAGGGTCAGGGTGACCTGATCACCGACCGACATCGCGACATAGGGCGGCACCACCACCGTGGCCGAGTTGCCGGTGATCCATTCGAGGACCACCTGCAGGTCATGAGACTCACGGAACTGGGGTACGCCGAGCCCCGGTAGTCCTGCCGGCCGGTCACGCTGGCCAACGTAGAAGAACCGGCGCAGCGACTCTTCGCCCGGCTGCCCCGGCTGCACCAGGTCGGCGATGAAGTACGAGTAGAACACCCAACCCTGGTCCAGCTCGTGCAACAGCGCATTGGGTATGTGGTAGGCGAAGCCTTCAGGCTCCAGCCCCACTACCGGCGTAGAGGACATCAACAGGTCACGGACACTGCCATCGGCACCGCAGCCGCGCCAGTTGGGAAAGATCTCGTCCCCCTCGGCAATGCCGGGGTAATCGATCCAGGTCAGCAGGTCATCACTGCCCAATTGGTCCAGATCGATCCAGTTTTCCGGTTGCAGGTCGGGCACCTTGGGGGCGGGCAATGCCATGTTGGTCTCCTTGCTCAGGTCGATGCCTTCAATGGCAACGGCCGTTCTGTTCACTGGCGCCTTTTTTACCCTTGCCCCTGGCCGCAGCACAGCTGGCAGCGCTGCTAGGTCCGCGGCTCGGCACAGGCTGTTAGGGTCTGAACACAATCCCCCCTGCCTGGACCGCGCCAGTCGTCATGCCACTCAGCCAGGCGTCAGACCCCACAGCGAGGCTCAGAGGATGACCGCTTCCACTTCAGTGCACTCCAATGCACTCAACTTCATGGGTTACATGAAAAACGGCGTCGACCCGCGGACCGGGCAATACACCCTGTCGATCGACCTGCCGACACTGGCCGCCAACGAGCTGCGCGGCCCGGACCTGCCACTGACCCTGGCTTACAACCCGCTCAATACTCTGGACAGCGGCTTCGGCCTGGGCTGGAACCTGCAACTTTCGCAGTACCAGCTGAGCAACCAGGTGATCGCCGTGAGCGGCGGCGAGAGTTTCAAGGTCACCGGCACCGGCGACAACGGCCGGCTGCTGATGAAAGAACAGAAGATCGAGGGGTTTCGTCTCTACGACCTGGGCAACGAGCGTTACCGGCTGACGCACAAATCCGGGCTGGTGGAAATGCTCGAGGTTCGCGGTGCGAGTCATTCACGCGCGGCTGTACCGGTTCAAGTGCTGTCTCCTGCCGGCCATGCCATTGCTCTGGACTACGACACCTTCAACGGCCACGCCCTGTTGAAGACCATTACCGACACGTGCGGCGAAACGCTGCTGAGCATCATCCGCCGCAGCCATGAAGTCGAAATTCTCCTGCGCCCCTACGCAGGCCCGGACGGCGCGCTGGCGCGCTTCGTCATGACCCTGGAAGGCAGCGACTATCATGTCGCGCGGATCAGCCTGCCCACCGAGGACCCCGCCTCGTGGCGCCTGAACTACAGCGAGATCAACGGCCAGCTGCGCCTGAGCACGGTCCATACCCCCACCGGAGCCCAGGAAGACATCTACTACCGCGACGCCGGGCATGCCTTTCCGGCCCAGAGCGGGCGGGCGCCCCTGCCCCGCGTGACCCGCCATGTGATTCACCCGGGCCGTGGCCAGCCCGAAATGGACGTGCGCTACACCTACAACAGCAACCAGCACAATTTCCTGGGTGCCGGGCTGCCCATCGCCTGGCTGGACGATGGCCTGGACAACCTCTATCGCTACAACCAGCCCTACCAATACCAGACCACCGAGACCCTGCACGTCGCCGGGCAGCCGGTGCGCGCCATCCAGCGCACCTTCAACCGTTTCCACCTGCTCACCGAAGAAGTCACCACCCAGGGCAATACCCGCAAGACGCTGACCACTACCTACCATGACCGCGACGGCCTGCCCTTCGATCAACAGCCCCGCCAGTGCCAACTGCCCAGCGAGGTCAAGACCAGCTGGAGCCTGACCGACGATGCCACACGCATCCGCAGCGAGCGCCTGCTCAGCCGCTTCGACGACCACGGCAACGTGGTTTACCAGCAACAGGCCAATGGCATCGCCGAGAGCCTGGAATGGTATCCGGCCGATGGTTCCGAAGACGGCTGCCCGGCGGACCCGGAGGGTTTCGTACGGCACCTCAAAAGCAGGACCCGCCATCCGGCACCTGGCCAAGGGGATGCGCCGCAGACCTGCACACGCCACCGCTACCTGAGCCTGGCGGCCCTGGATGACAGCGGCCAACCCGACTGGATAGCGCCGCAAAGTGAAACACTGGTGCAGTGGCGGGACGACGGAACCCCGGAGGTCGAACTCCAGCACAGCGCATTCGAATACCTGCACCTTCCCCAGGACGCCTTCGCCCACGTTCGCAGGCATCGGGAAAGCGTGACGCTCAACGGCCTGACGACCGTGACCGAACATGCCTGGAGCAAACCGGACGACCCGCCCTCCGGGCAGCCGGTGGTCGAAGTGAGCGACACCACGATCGGCTTCGACGACGCCCGCCGCACCGTATTGCGCCAGGACGCGCTGTACAGCGGACAAACCCTGCTGACCCGGATCGATGACGTGGAGTGCCACTACCGCTACGACGCGCTCGACCGATTGGTGCAGGAGACCCTATCCCCCGGCACGGCCTTCGAAGCGGCCCGGCACTACAGCTATGTATTGAGCGACAGGCCCGGCATCCTCGCCGAACAGACGGTCGTCGACGCCCGCCAGGTGACTACCCGCACCCTGCTCGACGGTGTGGGCCGGGCCGTTGAAGAACAGCGCGACCACCTCGATGAGCACGATCCGTGGGCCACCCTGACCCTCTATGAAGCCCGCTATGACGCCTGGAACCGTATCAGCGAGGAGGTTCACCATGACCAGCTGGAAGGCCAGCTTCTCACGCTTGCCCAGCGCTACGAATACGACATCTGGGGCGAGCAGCGCTGCGTGGTCGGTCCTGATGGGGTCGCCCAGCATCGCCAGACCGACCCCATCGGCACCCCGGAGTCCGCTGGCCCCATCGTGCGCAGCTGGACTCAGGCAGCGGGCGACGATGGCGCGATCAGCGGCCTGAGCGAGACCTGGATGAACCTGTTCGACAAACCCACGCGAGAAGCCCGCCTGGACGCAAAGGGTCTTGAAGTCAGCCATCTGGGCTACGCCTACGACGGGCTGGGCCGTTGTATCGAATCGACCGACGAGTACGGCGAACGGACCGTTTACGCCTACGACGCCTGGTCGCGCCTGACTGAGAACACCTTGCCTGACAACAGCGTGATCATTCGCCATTACGCGCCCCATAGCAGCGAGGCACTGGCCACCGCGATCGAAGTTCGCGACGCCGCCGGTGCGATCACTCTGATGGGCGAACAGGGCTTCGACGGGCTTTCGCGCCTGAGCCACGTCAGCGTCGGGCAGCGCACCGAGCACTTCAGCTATCAGGGCGGACATCTGCAGGTGCAGCAGCGCACCACCGGGGCCGGCGCCCAGATGGACTATCAATACAACCTGCAACTGACCGACACCCCCACCACCGTGACGGTGGCTACGGCGAACGACACGGCCAGCTTCGACTATGACCCGGTGAGTGCGCGCCTGACCTCCGCCGGCAACGCCTTGGGCTGCCGCCGCTATGGCTACGACGAGCACAATCGCTTGCTCAGCCAGGATTGGATCGACGCCCAGGGTCGCGAATGGCAGACCCTGTATGAACAGTCCTGGCAAGAGCGCCTGATCAAGACCACCGAACCGGCCGCCGACGGCGGCGCAGGCCTGGCAACCCGGCGGACCTATGACCAGGCCGGGAAGCTCAAGACCCTGGAACAGGGCAAGCTGCGCGGCACCTTCGACTACGACGCCCTCGGCCGCCCACGGACGATCACCAGCCATGACCAAGGCAGCGGCAACCAGGTGCAGACACTGATCGACTACGACGACCAGGGCCGCGAAACCCTCCGCACCCTCAGCCCGGCCGGCCAGCCCGAGCAGATCATCGAGCAGCGCTGGCGCCTCGACGGGCTGCTGGAGAACCGTCACTGGCAGCAGGCAGGCAGCACGCTGCTCAACGAAGACTTCGAGTACGACGCACGCGGGCGCCTGAGCAAGCACCTGTGCAGCGGCACCCTGCTGCCCCGCGATGAACTGGGCCGAAGCATCACCAGCCAGTTGTTCATCTTCGATGCGCTGGACAACATCACCACCCTGCTGAGCCGTTTCGACGATGGCCAGAGCGAACGCGCACGCTTCACCTATGACCCCGCCTCACCCTGCCAGTTGACCGGCGTCAGCTACACGCCGGCCAGGGTCAGCGGCAACCTGAGCTTCAGCTACGACGCCGATGGCAACCAGCTCAACGACGAACAGGGGCGACAACTGGCTTACGACCCCCTGAGCCGCCTGCAACGGGTCAGCGATAGCGCAGGCCAGGCGCTGGGCGAGTATCGCTATGACAGCCACGATCAGTTGGTCAATACCCAGCAGGCCGGCCAGGCCGAGTCCCTGCATTTCTACGAAGGCGACAGGATCAGCAGCCAGGTGCAAAACGGCGTGCAGACCCACTGGCTGCAAGCAGCCGCGGGCGAGCAACCCCTGGGCCAGCAGCAACCCGGCAATGACCGGCAGACGCTACTGCTCTGCGATGCCAACCACAGCGTACGCGGCGCCGCGACACCCGACTCCCTGCGTCAGGCCGTGTACAGCGCCTACGGTCAGCGCTCCAGCGAGCAACCGCTCGGCGCAGCCCTGGGCTTCAACGGCGAGCCGCTCGACGAAGCCAGCGGCTGGTACCTGCTGGGCAAGGGCTACCGGGCCTACAACCCGGCGCTGATGCGCTTCCACAGCCCGGACAGCCTCAGCCCGTTCGAGGCTGGCGGGCTGAACCCCTACACCTATTGTCTGGGCAACCCCATCGCCCTGCGCGACCCCACCGGTCATGCTGCGATCGGCTTCAGTGGGCGGCTGCGGACCAACCATGAGAACGAGAGCTGGGGGGGCAGTGGCGGTAGCGGCGGTAGCATCCTGGGTTGGGTGTTCGTGGCGCTGGGCGTGATCGGCACCGTAGCCGCCGTGGCGGCGGCTATCGCCACCTATGGCTTACTGACACCGGTCGCCGTTGGCGCGGCGGAAGGCACGGCGGCGGCGACGGCGGCAGCCGCCGGTGCCACAGCGGCCACTTCTGCGGCGGCTGGCGGCGCCGCCAGCGCAGGCGGCGTTTCGCTTTCCGGCGCCGTCGCCTTCGGCGCGCTCTCGACCTCTGCCGCTCTGAGCGCCGGTTCCACCGTCGCCAGCGCCATCGGGACGGCAACGGGTGACGAACAGGCCAATCAATGGGCGCAATACCTGGGAATCGGCGCGGCCGTGACCGGTCTCGTCGGTGGCGCGGCCTATTCGATGGCCGCCAGTGCAGCCAAGGCCGCCAGGGCCGCTGGGCAGGCGTCTGCGGCCATCGGCAGGGGATCGGTCAGTACCGGCATGGCGTCAGTCGCAAGAAATAGCCTGGATGACATCGATTTCACTCTGTTCCAGCCTCGATCCGCTTTGCCTACTCCCCGGACGACGCTTACAACTGCTTCCCAACCCGCCCGATACAGCGCCAGCGGCCCCAGCGGGTTAGCCCGCAATGGGGGAACGCTGATACCGGACATGCCTAGGGGGGCGCCGCATGTTTACCTGCCCAGGATTACCGTGCGCAACTTGTACCCTGTTCGCGGGATGACGGTGCATCGTTAGAACGATAGAGCAAGGGACTTGGCGAAGTCGCCAGGTCCCTTGCTCGCCATCGCTACGTCATTGGACCTTAGTCCGTCGCACTCATATGAAAATGCGTCGATAAGTTACATTCAATAACGCAGAAAATTCTTACAGAAACCGCTGTAAGACAGGACCTGCCGTCCTCTATCCGTTCAAGGCATCTGTGCTTAGCATGCCGCCCCGTCATGACGAAGCATAAAACTTCACCCTTAACTCCATAATTATTTGTTTGGGCCATTAGTGAGCCGCCGAACGATAAGGACATTTACGTGAAACAGACTTTCCTCGCACTTTCCCTGGGCGTTTTATCGGCACTGGCCGGCACTTCGGCCATGGCCACTACCGGCACTATCAACTTCGAAGGCAAGATCACCAGCAGCACCTGCCCGATCGAGGTGGTCAACCCCGGTGACGGTTCGGTGGGCAACCTGGTGAAGATGGGCAGTATAGAAGCTTCGCGCTTCACCGCCGTGGGCCAGGAATACAGCGGCAAAAGCTTCGCCCTGCGTCTCACCGACGACGGCAACTGCGGCCTGACCGGCACCGACGACGTCGCCACCGTGACCTTCAATGGCAGCGCGGACACGAGCGGCCAGTATTTCGCGGTGACCCCACCACAGACGGTGCCAAGGGCGTAGCCATCGTCATCAAGGACAAGACCGGCAGCGTCGTGGCCCCTGGTGCCGAATCGGCCCCCTATGACCTGATCCAGAACGGCAGCACCGACATGGTCTTCAACGCCTACTACCGCTCGCTGGCCGCCACGGTCAGCGCCGGTGCCGCCTCCGCCGACGTGCAGTTCGTCGTCGCCGTCAACTGATAATCCCGTGCCCGCCGCCTGGCTGCCTCCCCCGCGTGGCAGCCAGGCCACGCCCGACACCTCGGTGTCGGGCCTGAGGAAGACACCCATGCCAGGCTTTTTCAAACCCGCTACCGTGCTGCAAGGCGCCTGCCTTGCCATGGCGCTGGCGTTCGCACCGGCCAGCCAGGCCGCCCTGACCCTCAGCACCACCCGTGTCGTCTTCGACGGCGAACGCCGCAGCGCGTCGTTGATCGTCAGCAATCCCAGCAACCGGCCGTTCGCCGTGCAGACCTGGGTCAACACCGCCGCCGATGATGCGGTCACACCGGTGCCTTTCATGCCCTCGCCGGCGCTGTTTCGCCTCGACCCGGGCAAGGAGCAGCAAGTGCAGATCAACGGCCTGCCCCATGACCTGCCAGGCGATCACGAGTCGCTGTTCTACTTCAACGTGCAGGAAATTCCCCAGGCCAGCGGCGACCAGGGCAACCTGCTGAACATCGCCCTGCGCACCCGTATCAAGCTGTTCTATCGGCCCGCCGGATTGCGCGACAACCCGGTCAAGCGCCTGCCAGAGCTGCGCTGGTCTGTCGAGCAGCAGGCCGGCAAAACCCTGCTGGTAGCCCACAACCCTACGCCTTTTCATGTGTCGTTCTCGCGCCTGGAAGTCAGCCAGGGCCAGCAAAACGAACGCGTGAAGAACCCTCGAATGCTGGCGCCACTGCACAGCCAGTCTTACCCGTTGGGCACCCTGAGGCCCGCTGCGGGCCTGAAGGTCACCTGGTCGGCCATCAACGACTATGGCGGGCAGACCAGCCCATTGAGCCAGGACGTTCACGTCTCCCCCTGACGCGGTAACCGCCGCGCTTCACACGCAGGACTCTTCATCATGAAGCTTTTACCCGGATGCGGGCACAGGCGCGTACCCGCGTGCCTGCCTGTCGTTCATCCATTCATTCTGGGCAGCAGCGCGCTGCTGCTGGCGACACCCTGCAGCGCCGCGCCGCCCACCGTCGAGTTCCAGTCGTCGTTCATGCGTCAGGCACCTGGCCAGGCCCATGACGCAGGCCTGCAGGCCCTGCAGGCGCTGGCGGCAGGCCAGGACCTGGCGCCGGGCGACTACAAGGTGCAGATCTCCATCAACCGTCGCTACTTCGGCATCCGCGAACTGCGTTTCGATCTCGACCCCAGCGACCAATCGTTGCGCCCCTGCCTGTCCGCCGAACTGCTGGAACAGCTGGGCGTACGGTTGCAAGGCCTGGAACCGCCAGCACTCCAGGGTTGCGTGGACCTGCCCAAGCTGTTGCCGGGCGCCACACTGGACTTCGATACCCGGCAGCTGCAACTGGCCGTGTCGGTGCCCCAGATCGCCATGCGCCGCAGCGCCATCGGCGAAGTCGACCCGGCCTTGTGGGACCACGGCATCAACGCCGCCTTCGTCAACTATCAGGTCTCCGCCCAGCAAAGCAGCCACCGGCAGACTGGCCAGCGCAACTCGGACGACCTGTACTTGAATGCCGGCCTCAACCTCGGTGCCTGGCGCCTGCGCAGCAACCACTCGATGCGTCACGACGAACAGGGGCGTCGGGACTGGACCCGGGCCTACACCTACCTGCAGCGCGACCTACCGGGCACCCGGGCGACCATGACCCTGGGCGAGACCTTCACCGGCGGCGAGGTGTTCCGCAGCGTACCGATCCGTGGCCTGCTGATACGCTCGGACCTGGAGATGCTTTCCGACAGCCTGCAAGGCTACGCGCCGGTGATTCGCGGCGTGGCGCAGAGCCGCGCCAAACTGGAGGTGCTGCAGAACGGCTACCCCATCTACTCCACCTACGTGAGCGCCGGCCCGTACGCGATCGATGACTTGACCACCGCCGGCAGCGGCGAACTGGAAATCGTACTCACTGAAGAAGATGGCCAGGTACGCCGCTTCACCCAGCCCTACTCGACCATCAACAACCTGCTGCGCGAAGGGGTATGGCAGTACAGCGGCGCGATTGGCCGTTACCACACGCTCTACGACAGCGAAACGCCGCTGCTCTGGCAAGGCACGCTGAGCGTCGGCCTGGGCTGGAACGCCACGCTCTATGGCGGGTTGCTGGCCAGCGACGGCTACCGTGCAACCGCCCTGGGGCTGGCCAGGGACCTGGGGGCCCTGGGCGGGGCGGCCTTCGACGTGACGCGTTCCGAGGCGGATATCCTCACCGCAGACACCCGCGCCATGCAGGGGCTCAGCTATGCATTGAAGTACGGTAAGGCGTTCACCAGCGGCACCCATCTGCGTTTTGCCGGCTACCGCTACTCCACCGAGGGCTACCGCGACTTCGACGAAGCCATCAGCCAGCGCAGCACTCGCACCCGCTGGCGGGGTAGCCGCCGTAGCCGCCTGGAAGCCTCCGTACACCAGAAGATCGGCAACCACAGCAGCCTGAGCCTGACCTTTTCGCACCAGGACTACTGGGGCAGCGACCATGAGCAACGCCAGTACCAGCTCAATTTCAGCACCCGCCACGCCAACGTGACCTACAACCTGCATGCCTCGCAGTCACTGAGCAACGCGCGCAACAGGGCCGACCGCCAGCTCGGGCTGAGCATCTCGATGCCGCTGGACTGGAAGCACGCGAGCAACGCCACCTTCGACCTGCTGCATCAGGGCGACCGCCAGAGCCAACGGGTGAGCCTGGGCGGCAGCCTGGACCGCAACCGCCTGAGCTACCGGGTAGGCGTGAACCACGAATCCGAGCAGGGCCAGGTCGGCAGCCTGTCGGTGGGCTATCAGGCCCCCTTTGCCAGTGTCGGCGCAGGGGTCGCGCAAGGTCACGATTACCGCAGCGTCTCGCTCAACGCCAGCGGCGCCGTGCTGCTGCACGCTGGCGGTGTCGAGCTGGGCACCAGCCTGGGCGAAACCAATGCCCTGGTCGAGGTGCCGGGGATCGAAGGCGTCGGCGTGCAGAACGCCATCGGTGCACGCACCAGCCAGCACGGCTATGCCCTGGTGCCTTACCTGCGGCCCTACCGCTTCAATGCCGTGACGCTGGAAACCGACGACCTGGGCCCGGAAGTCGAAATCGACAACGGTACCACCCAGGTCGTGCCCAGCCGCGGTGCGGTGGTCAAGGCGCGCTTCGCCGCCCGCAAGGTCAGCCGCCTGATGCTCACCGCGCGCAGCGTGGACGGTCGTCCATTGCCCTTCGGAGCCCAGGTGACCGACCGCCATGGCGAGGTGCTGGGGACCGTGGGCCAGGCCGGCCAGGTGTTGCTGGCCACCCGGCCTGAAGCCCAGACGCTGCAGGTCAGCTGGGGCGAGAGCAGCGCCCCGCAGTGCCGGCTGTCCATCGACCCGTCGACCATGCCACAGCGCCAGGGCTACCGAATGCAGGAGGTCACGTGCGACTGACCCGCCGGCCTCCTTCCCACCCGCCGTCATCCGGAAACGACACCATGACCCCCTTCCGTCCTCGCGCCTTGCCCTGGCTGGCCGCCGCGGTCTGCCTGCAGGCCAGCTCGGCACTGGCCGACAACTATTGCTACTGGCAAATGCCCGCCGGGCCAACCATGCTCTCCTTCGTGCAGAATATCGGGACCCTGTACGTGCCCCGCGACGCACCGGTCGGCACCGTGATCGGCCAGCCCCTGCGCCCCGCGTTCATCCAGCACCCCGGCCCGCACCGGCCCATGTGTTTCTACAAGGACATGAACGGCGGCAATCTGTGGTTCCATGCCCAGGCGTCGGTGCCCATCCATCCGTCACCCTTGCCACCGATCGGCGGCGAGGACACCACGGGCAAGATTCTGCAAACGTCCATCCCTGGCGTCGGCGCGATGATCAGGCTGGGTACCCCCCACCACAGCACCCTGGCCATCAATGCCTTCGTAGCCGATGACGGACGCCCGTTCGTGCCCTTCACGGGCACCCGCCGACCGCACCGCAACCCACTCGAACTCGACATCGAGCTGTACTACATTCGCCCCACGGTGACCCTGGTCAAGACCGGCACGATCCCGACCGGGCCGAACACGCTGACCGGCAGCGAACTGTTTGGCGGCTATGTGCAGGACCTGGGCAAAGTGTTCCAGTACGGAATGACGGGCACGGTGATCCAGGCGCAGTGCAGTGTCAGCGCCAACCCGGTCAGCGCCGACCCGGTGATGCTCGGGGAATGGGACAGTGCGGACTTCACCGGGCCTGGCCACACCACCCCGGTGGTGCCGTTCAGCATCAACCTGAGCAATTGTGAAACCGACCCTGGCGGCCCCGTCACCACCGCGCACCTGCGCCTCGACGGCCTCAACGGCTCGCAGCCGGTGGGCCCGACCAGCAATGGCGTGTTCAGCCTGACCACCGACTCTGGCGCACAAGGCGTGGGCATCCAGATTCTCAAGGCCGATGGCATCACCCCCATGGAACTGGCTACCGAGGTGCCGATGACCACGCTCACCCCCGGTGACATGGCGCTGCACTTCAATGCCCGCTTCTACCAGACCGAAGCCAGCCGGGACGTAAGGCCCGGCCTGGCCAAGGGTGCGCTGAGTTTCACCCTCACTTACCAGTGAGGCCACGGCCTGCCGGTGCGACCCGGCAGGCCGTCAGGCGCGCAGCGTCGCATTGGCGGTGCCAAAAGCCTGCCAAGTCGTCCCGTTGTCAAAGCTCACCGAAGCCTTGATCTCCAGCGGGCTGCCAACCTTGAAACGCCGCAGTTCCGTGCTGGACAGCTTGCCGGCGGGAAACACCTCGACCGCTGCGTCGACCGGCTGCCTCACCAAGACCTCGATGCTGAGCATCTGCCCGGCTTGATCCAGCCCATTGACCTGGAGGTTGACGAGCTGCCCGCTGGCCATGAACGACCAGCGCTGCAGCGAGAAATGCGCCTGGCCACCGCTGGCATCCACGGCCGCGATACTGATCTCGCCAGCGCGGATGGCGTCGCACTGCACCGTCGGCAGGCCATTCAGGCCGCCAACCTTGAGGTTGGATTCGCTCGAAGCCTGCGGGTCGTCCACACCTGCTTCGACCACCTCGTAATACACAGGCACGTTGGTGTGGCCGATATGTGGCGAAACATGCGCGACAGGCACCCGATACTCGCGCGAGCCAGGCGCGGTCTCGGTGTCGCCGCGCCAACTGCCCAATTCGCCGGGCTGCGCCCACTGCATGAACACCTGATCGGTCTCGTAGAGCACGGCATCGGGGGGAATCACCAGCGTCACACCGTTGATCCCATTGAGCGGGTCAAGGAGCCAATTGCTGCCGCTGCCGGCCGCTTCCTTGATTCGCGGGGCGGGAAGTCTACGCGGTGGCTTGTGCGCGGCAACCATCAGGGCTGTGGCTTGAGCCTGCCGGCTGGCGTTGCCGGCGCGATCCTCGATCTTGTAGCTGGCGTAGCGCTGGCCATCGCCACGATCACGAATCAGCTGGCCCTCGAACACCACCTTGATAGGCTGGCCGATGTCGTTGCGGGTCAGGGTGCAGCAACCGGCCAGATCAGCCGAGGTAGCCCCTGCCCCCCAGTACCAGCTCAGCACATCACCGGGGGCGGCTACCTGATACGCAGGGAGCGTGCTCTGCAAGCGGTCGTCATGGCCAAGCAGGTACTGCCAGTCGACGGTCGCCGTATCGAACACCAGGCGCTCGTTGACATTGAGCACCGGCGGGGTCAGGTCGATGGTCACGGGCGTCCTGCCCGACTGCGCCACACTGCCGCTGGGCTGGGTCAGCTCGTACCAGACCTGATGCTCGCCCTGCACCAGATGGAGCACCGGCACGGTGAAGTAGCGATCCTGGTCAGGTATGGCATCGGGATGATCGTCGCTGTGCCATTCGCGCTGCTCGACCAGCTGAGTGGTGACACCGGAGGTCCAGAACAACTTGAGGAGGGTCTTCTGCCCCGGAATGGGCAAGTGTTCCCACGCCGGTACTTCGACCGGCAATGGGACATAGGTCGCGGCGGTTGGCAACAGGTGGGTCTGGTCCCACTGGGGGTCGTCGGGCAGCAAGCCCTCGACCACGGGACCGGGCAGCTCGCGGGGTTGTATCGCAGGGGCGTTGCTCATGCTGGACTCTCCCTGAACAGGGTGTCGAGCGCCAGGCTCGACACCGGTGGTCTGGGTCCATTTAACTCAACGCCCGCCGGGGGCGACACTGGTAGAACTGAGCGGCCCGCGATGAGCGCCGCCGCTTGGCGGTGCGAACCCGCTACCAGTTGTAACGAGCACCCAGGCTGGCCCCCCAAGGCTGTTCGATTCGCTCGCCGTGGCTGAAGGCGAAGTCGGCGTAGACCTGCCAGGTGCCGGACAACGAGGCCGCCGCGCCGAAACCCAGTTCGCCGCGTGACCCGGACAGGTCGTTGTTGAAACGGTTGTCGTTGACCCGCACCTGGTTGCCATCGGCGAACTCGTGAACCCACGCCGCTCTGACATAAGGCTGCAGCACCCGCCCCTGACCCAGGTCGAAGTTGCGCCCGGCGGTTGCCCCTAGCTTGCCTAGCAGGGAACGGGTCTGTTCGCCCTCGGCGTGCATGCCGTTATCCAGGCGATAGTCCTTGCTGCCCATGACCAGACCCGACAGTTGGGCGAAGGGTTCGAGAAAATAACCGTTATCCAACTTCAGGTGCCGACCCAGTTCCAGCGAGGCGCCCAGGCCGTTATTGCTGTAGTCGCCGTTGCTCCGTTGCCCATCGCTCAGGGCCACCTCGGCCTTGTTACGCATGCGGTTGAACTTCAGTACGCCATCGAAATACCAGCCACTGGCCTCGTCCAGCCAGGTGGCATAGGCACCGGCGTAGTAGCTGTCGACCTTGCCGTTGGTTGCCCGTCCCAGGTCGAGGTCGGAGTGGCTGTAGCCGGCCATCACCCCGGCCAACCACTGCCCGTCGCCGTAGGCCAGCGGCGTATCGACGCCCAGGCTCAGGCCCTGCATCGACTGGCGATAGCCAAGGCCGGCGCTGTGCTCGACGTCGTAGCGGCTGCCATAGCCACGCATCCAGCCGCCGGCATTGCCAGGATTCAGACGCAGCTCGCCCATCCGCGTGCGCAGGCTGGCCAGTTCGCCATACCAGACCGTCGGCGCGGCATTGAACAAGGCCAGGACGGTTCGAGTGCCCGGGCTGATGGTTTTGGATTCGGTGTCCAGATACCAGTCGTTGTCGCCGCGCTTGACCAGGTCGTACGACCAGGTGCCGAGATCCACCGGCCCCCCCAGCAAGCTGAACTGCGCGTCCCCACCACCGATATGCACCATGTGCAGGCTGGCTTCGCCCGAGAGATCCTGGCCACTGGCAGTGACTGCCAACTGGTGGCTGCCGCTGGCGTTGCCGGTGACCTCGAGGAAATCGTGCAGGCCGTCGGTGAAGTCGGCCTTCATGGCGAAGGTGCCATTGCCGGAGAGCTGGCCCACCGAGAGCGTATAGAAGGACCGCGGCTGGCCCTGTTCGCCGAAACGCACCGTGCCGTTGTCCAGGCTCAGATTGGCCACCTGACCATCACCCGCCATGATCCATTGCGCCTGGCTGTTGACCGTCAGGCGCTCGACATTCTTGAGGTTACCGGTGAGGCTGGCGTTGTTCTGCAGCGTCAAGTGAGCCACGGCGCCTGGCTCGGCCACGACATCCCCGCGCAACTGGCTGTTGTCTACGCTCATGTCGGCCTGTGCAGTGCCGATCACTTCCAGCAGCACCCCATTGGCGCCCTTCAGGGTGGAACCGTTGTTGACCAGGATCTCGGCCGTCCTGTCGGGCAGCCCGTAGTCACCCACCAGAATGGCTGAGCCGTGGGTGCCTTCTACGCTGGAGCCGTCGAGGATCAGCCGGTTGGGGGATGCCAGGTCGCTGCCGGGGTTGATGCCCACGCCAACGCCACCGCTGACCGTGGTGTTCTGCAGGCGGGCCTGGCCATTGCCCATTTGCAGGCCCTGGGTGCCACCGCTGATCTGGCTGTCACGTGCGCTGAAGTCGGCCCCGGTTCCCACCTGAACGCCGATGACACCCCCTTCGATGCGGCTGCCCTGCACGCTGGCCGTCGAACCACCGGGAATCCCGGCGATGCTGCCCAGGCTCAGACCCAGCGTAGCGCCGTAAATACGGCTGCCAGTCACGTTCGCGTTAGCGTTACGCAGCTGTACGCCAGTGCCGTCGGCGGAAGCGACATCGGAGCCCTCCAGCACCAGGCCGCTGGTGGGATCAACGACGATCGCCAGGGTGCTGGCCCCCTGGGCCGTCAAGGTGGCGCCGTTGATGACGCGATAATCCTGAACAGGGTCGCTTTGAGTGATGGTTCTATCGGCGGGAACAAACTCGGCACGTACCTGGTGCCCGATCAACAGCAAAGGCAACAATGCAACGGGTCTTAGCCTGTAAAGCGGACGATACAAGTTGCCAGGCAAGTCATACATACGGGCGTCTCCAGCCACTCAACGAAAGGGCGGCAAGACTAAGAAGATGCCCTTTCATTATCCATAAGACTATTCAACATTTCCCGTAGGAATCCTCCTACAACAACCTGGCAACTTGAAGTGCATTTCATCGGCTGCGCTTTTTATATAACGTTCAGGGTATTTCCGGGATCGCAGTCAGATCGCAAGTTTGTCCCGGCGCATCCAGATCCTGCAAGCCAACGATCTTCAATTCGAACTTCGACTCCTCCTCTTTGTTATTAACGGTCAACTTGTAAGTCACTTTGGCATAGCCCCAGCCATTGGCGGTGTCTGTATGCGCGGGCAGGATGTAATCGGCGTAGGGCTGCACGAACCATGGCAGGCCGTTGGTCTCGGCACCTGCAGGAATGGTCAGGGTCGCGGCCAGTTCGCTGCCCGACACCTCGGTGGTCTGATCGGCCTCCAACAGCACCCAACGCAGTTTGGCCGACTCGCCCGGCACCAGATAGGCGGATGCCGGCACCGCGACCCGATAGCCGATGGCAGCGTCTGCCGCGCGCTTGCGCAAGGACTGGCAGTTCAGCAACAGGTTGCCGCTGCCTGGGTCAGACAGGTCCGGGAAGGTCGGCGCTGGCAGCTCCACCGGCACAGCCTCGACCTGCACCAGAGTTTCCTTCGAGCGCTGCTCATTGACAAAGTCCGCATGGCTGATGCTGTAGAACACCGGCACTACGCCCGATTGACCGGCCTCGATTTCACTCCACAGTACGTTGAATTCGACAAGGTCGCCTGCTGTCTCGCTGCCGTCGAGAGTACGCGAATCAGCCAGTGGCACACCGTTCCAGTACACCGTGATGACCTCTCCCGCGCCAGGGGGATCGTAGAGCGTGAGGCTGGCCGTGGCGTTCTTGCCGGCATCGGCTGGCGTCAGGTGGTTGGGCGTGCCCGAGTCGCCGGTCACCACCAGCGGTGGCAGCCTCCCGTTGATCGGGTCAGGCTCATCCGGGTTGACCGGACCGGGATAGGCCAGGTTCACATCGACCGTGATGCCGTCACCAGCAGGTAACGGAAACGGCGTGGTGCCACGCCTGACCAGGTAAGTCACCGGCACCGACTGGGTGTCTGGGGCGTTGGTGTATTCGTCACGCAGGTGCGCCCAGCTTAACGGGACAACCACCGGAAACGGCGGAAAGCCCTCGCCCACTCGCTTGGGTGTCAACAGCGCACTACCCCAGCGCACGATCACATCATCATCCGGATGGTAGGCGTCAAAGGCGGGAATCTCCACGGTCACCCCAAGGCGGGCATCGGCCAGGTCGATCAGCCCATCGCTGGCCAGGGGCACCACCGGCGAGCGCAGATTGACGGGTAATGGCCCCCTGGCCACCTGGACAGTCTGCACACGCGAGGGGCGGCTGCGGTTGCCGGCCTTGTCGAACAGTTCATAGGCCACGTAATGATCGCCCGACGCGAAGCGCTCGATCAGTGCGCGCCCGATGAACACCCGGTTATCGAGCGCAAGCAACTGAACGATATCAGGCACGATGGGCTGGTCGGCCGGCGGTACGGTATCGGACCAGACCACAGCCACCTTGACGAACTCACGCTTGTCTTCGACGAAGTCCGGCACGCTCAGCCAAATGCCGCCGTCCGCGTCCAGCTGCGTATCGACAACCGGTGGGATCGGCACCACGGCCGGGGGATCCTCGGCGCCGTAAGGTGGGGTACGGTCCAGGGTGACCGGCTGGTCAGGGGAGTAGTCGAACTGCCCGGAGTTCCAGCTGCGTACGCCATAACGAAACTGGAAAGTACCTTCCCGGCCATTGAAGTAGCGTGGATCGATACTTTGCAGCAGAGGAAAGGCCTCACTGATGGGGTGGGTGAATTGCTGGCTCCATAGAGGCGAATAGACGGGGTCATCGGGCAGCCGCCACTCCAGAACCAGCTCATCGCTAAGGCCGGGAGGTGGATTGTTGATTCGCCAGTCCGGGACCTTGACCTTGATAGGCGCCGACAACGCCGAAACCGGCAACAGTCCGTCTGCGTCACCGGCAATCGCATCGGGAAATTCCGCCAGCGCCAAGTCATTTCTAGCGCCTTGACGCTCGGCCCGCTGCCGGATGTAAGCCTGTCTTGCCTGGTCCGCATTCTGCTTGCGGTTCGGGTCCATGGCGGAGTCCTCCCTGTCTGTGCCATTGGATTCACGGCTGACCGGCGAGCCGGCACCGCGCTGTACGCCAGTTAACCGCCCAGGCCTGCGCCCGGCCACTGCCAGACTTGCCAGCTTGACAAGCCGACCAGGCCCGACCGGCAGCGCACCGGGCAATTTGTGTCAAACCTGATACATTGGCGACATGCCCACGACATTCACCGCCCGCAAGCTTGCGCAGCGCTTACTGGCGATATGACAGCCAGCGACTCGTTCACGATTCGCCGCCCGCCCTGGCGGCCCCTCAGGCAACAAAGGCCCATGCAAGCATTCACCGACAGCCCCGCCGACGACTCGACCCCAGAACAACGCTGGATCACCCGCGCCTTGATCGTCGATGACGACGTGGCGATCCGTGAACTGCTCTGCGATTACCTGGCGCGCTTCAATATCCAGGCGCGTGGCGTAACCGACGGCGTGCAGATGCGCCAGGCCCTGGCCGAGGGCAACTTCGACGTGGTGGTGCTCGACCTCATGCTGCCCGGCGAGGACGGCCTGTCGCTGTGCCGCTGGCTGCGCAGCACCTCGGACGTGCCGATCCTGATGCTCACCGCGCGCTGCGAGCCCACCGACCGCATCATCGGCCTGGAACTGGGCGCCGATGACTACATGGCCAAGCCCTTCGAGCCTCGCGAACTGGTCGCACGCATCCAGACCGTGCTGCGCCGGGTACGCGACGACCGCAGCGACCAACGCACCACCATCCGCTTCGATGCCTGGCGGCTGAACAGCGTGCTGCGCCAGCTGATCGCCCCGGATGGCCTGGTGGTGCCGCTGTCCAACGCCGAATTCCGCCTGCTGCGGGTGTTCCTCGAGCGCCCGCATCGAGTGCTCAGCCGCGAACAGTTGCTCGACGCCGCCCGCGGACGCTCCATCGAGGCCTTCGACCGCAGCATCGACCTGCTGGTCTCGCGCCTGCGCCAGAAGCTCGGCGACGACCCGAAGAATCCGCAACTGATCAAGACCGTGCGCGGCGAAGGCTACCTGTTCGATGCACGGGAGCTGGCGTGATCCGCGCCGCCGACACCCTCTTCGCACGGCTGTTCGGCGGGGCGCTGGCGGCCATCGTGCTGGCCCACCTGTTGGCCTTTGCCTGGTTCACCTACTACGGACAGCAGCCACCCCCTCGCCACGAGCCGCCGCCCCATTTCCAGGCTCAAGAAGCGCACGGGCCGCCGTTTGACCACCGGCCGCCGGCCCCAGGCGAACGCCCCAGGCCGCCGCTGCTCGGGGGGCCGATCGTGCCGCTGGTCTTCCAGTTGATCACCCTGGTCGTCGCCGCCTGGTACGGCGCCAAGGCGCTGGCCAACCCGGTGCAGCGTCTCAGCGAAGCCGCCGAGAGACTCTCGGAGAACCTCGACAGCCCGCCGCTGACCATCACCGGTCCGCGCGAAGCCCGCCAGGCCGCACAGACCTTCAACCTGATGCAGCAGAAGATCCGCGATCAGTTGCAGCAGCGCGGGCGCATGCTCGCGGCTGTTTCCCACGACCTGCGCACTCCGTTGGCACGCCTGAAGCTGCGCGTCGAACAGATCGACGATACCCGCTTGCACGACCAGATGAGCCAGGACCTCAACGACATGATCGGCATGATCGACGCGACCCTGAGCTACTTCAACCAGAACCGCCAGAGCGAGGCCATGCAGCAGTTCGACGTGCAGGCCCTGATCGAGTCGCTCGCCGAAAACGCCCAGGACAACGGCGACGACGTGACCTACCAGGGGATCTGCCGCCCGCTCAAGACCCAGCCCATGGCCCTGCGTTCCTGCCTGCACAACCTGATCGACAATGCCTTGCGCTACGCCGGCAGCGCCCATGTGGACATTCTGGAAGAGGCTGAACAGGTGCGTATCGCGGTGATCGATCATGGGCCTGGTATCACCGCGCACTTCCACGAGGCGGTGTTCGAGCCCTTCTACCGCCTGGAAGGCTCGCGCAATCGCAACTCGGGAGGGGTCGGCATGGGCATGACCATCGCCCGCGACGCGGCACGACGGATGGGCGGCGACCTGAAACTCGCTGAAACGCCAGGCGGCGGCCTGACCGCGATCCTGCACTTGCCCCGGGCCTGATGTAACACCGCCGATACACAGGCCACATCCCGGCGACAACTGAACCGCTGAAGCTGGCAGCGCCGATGGAAAACCGTCGGCGTCCAACCCTTCAGGGAGTCAGCCCGATGATCAATGGAATCAGTAGCGGTTATTCCAGCTATACCAGCAGCAGCACCCTCGCCAGCACTCAGAGCAAGCGCTTCCAGGAAACGCTGTTGAGCAAACTGGATGCCGATGAAGATGGCAGTGTCAGCCAGGAAGAGCTCAGCTCTGCACTGAGCAGCGACAGCAAGGACGGTATCACCGTCAGCCTGAGCCAGGCGTTCAGTTCGCTGGACAGCGACGATGACGATAACCTGAGCGCCGAGGAACTCGCCGCCTTCGCCCCACCGGCGCCACCGAAGGAAGGCTTCGACGCCTCGGCGCTGGCTGAAGGTCTGCTGGGTGCGCTGGACAGCGATAGCGACGGCGCGATCAGCAGCGACGAGCTGACCACCGGCCTGAGCGCCGCCGGCAGCAGCGCGGACAGCAGTAAAGTGTTCGATGCGCTGGACACCAATAAGGATGGCAGTGTCAGCATCGAAGAACTCACTGCTGCACTGCAGCCGCAGCAACCGCCTGGCGGCATGCCACCTGCCACTCCACAAGGCCAGGCAAGCAGCAACTTGGACAGCGAAGGCCTGTTCAGTGCCCTGGACACTGACGATGAAAGCAGCGCCAGCGAGTTGAGCCAGGCTGATAACACTCAGACCAGCAACGCCAACCCGATGAGCGCACAAGCCCTGAACCGGATGATCGCCGCCCTGGGCGAGCGCTATGACACCGAGGGTTCGCAGAAGGCCGGCCGCTACCTGAATACCGCGGCCTGAGCCGCGGCATTCGAAGCTTGCCTTCCCCCTGTAGAAGCGGCTTTAGCCGCGAAAGCGCCAGGAAATTCACCGCAACTGCTGTGAACATCAGGAGCTTCGCGGCTGAAGCCGCTCCTACTGAAAGCCTAAAGAAGCTCAGACGCGAGACGGACGCCGTGCCTCCTCCACCCAGTTGGTCAGCAGGCTGTAGGCCACCGCCAGCAAGGTCGGGCCGATGAACAGGCCAATGAAGCCGAAGGCCAGCAGGCCACCAAACACTCCGAGCAGCACGATGACCAGTGGCAGGTTGCCGCCGCGGCTGATCAGGTAAGGCTTGAGCACGTTGTCCACGCCACTGATGACGAACGTCCCCCACAGGCCCATAAACACCGCCATGCCGTACTCGCCCTGCCAGACCAGCCAGGCGGTGGCGGGAATCCACACCAGCGGCGGCCCCATGGGGATCAGGCTGAACAGGAAAGTCAGAATGCCCAGTACCAGCGCACCGGGAATGCCGGCGATGAGAAAGCCGATCAGCGCCAGCAGCGCTTGGGCCGCTGCGGTACCGATCACCCCATTGACGACCCGCTGTACCGTGCCGGCCACCAGGTCGAGGTATTCCTGGGCACGATCGCCGATCAAGCGCTCCAGCAGGCGCAGTACGAAGGCTGCCAGGCGCGGCCCGTCGCGGTAGAAGAAGAACGCGAAGACAATGCTCAGGCTCAGTTCGAGAATGCCGCCGCCAATCTGCGCGCTGCGCGCCAGCAGCCAGTTGCCGACCTGGCCCAGGTAAGGCTTGACCGCCGCCATCATCGCCGCGCCCTGCTCGTCGATGGTGTTCCAGAAACCCACCAGGCGCTCACCCACCAGCGGCAGACCGGCCAGCCACGCGGGCGGGTCCGGCAGGCCGTCGACCTGCACGTCACGAATGAAATTGGTGGCATCACGAACGTGATCGGCGAGGTTGAAACCCAACCACACCAAGGGGGCGGCCACCAGGATCAGCCAGCCCAGGCACATCAGCGTCGCCGCCACGCTTTCCCGGCCCCGGCACAAGCGGGTCAACAGGCGCATCAGCGGCCAACTGGCGAAGGCCAGCACCGCGCCCCAGACCAGTGCCGACCAGAACGGCGCCATCACCCAGAAGCACGCCCCCAGCAAGGCCAGCAGCAGAATCTGCACCAGCAGACGGTCGTTATTGAGCATCAAGGCACCCGTTTACGAGTAGGGAAAGACTGAAGGCCCGAGCATAGCGGGCCGGCAGTATCGCCGTCTGCACTGACGTGCGGTCGAGGCAGGTTCAGGGGCAAGGCTAGCGGATTACCTCAAGGCGCAGGCCAGGCTTCTGTGCCTCGGCCACTTCGAGGCGAGCGGCACGCACGCCCTTGGCGATCAGGGCCTCGCGCCAGGCCTCGGCGTGAGCGCCCGCAAGCGTGACCCGCAACGAGCTGTCGAGGTTGAGTCCGCGGGCCAGGGCCATCACCCAGTTATCCTGCGGATCGCCCTTGAGCCGCGCCAGTTCCAGACTGCCGCTGCTACGCAGTTGGCGCATCAGGGTCGCGGCGGTCGGCAGCAGGTCACCCAGCGGTGCCTGCGCGGCCAGCTGCTCGACATGCAGGTAAGCCCGCCGGTTGCCACGGGTGATGGCGTATAACGCGACCAAGGTGTCCTGCTCAGGCTCGGCCAGGCGCAGCAGCAGATAAGCTTGGCGCTCGTCGGCGCCATACAGCCGCGCGTTGCCGAATACCTGATTGGCCCACAGGCTGCTTTCACCACAGTCGCGGGCCTGGCACCAGAACAGCAATTCGGCACTGCGTGCCTGCAGCGCCTGGCGAGCGGCCTCGAACGCATCATTGGAGGTGTGGCCGGGAGGCAGTTCGTAGGTCACCGACTGCAGTTGCCCGCGTGCCAGAACCTGGCCGTCGTAGCGCACCTGCCCGCTGATCTTGCGGATCGAACCCAACGGATAGGTACGCTCCTGCTCGGCCGGTGCGCGGTAGTCGACGATCTCGGTATCCAGGGGCCGGGGCACGATATCCAGGTCGCGGCTGCCGGCAACGTCAACGGCCTGCAGCGTGGTCGGCAGCGACAGGCACAAAGGCAGAAGAAAGGCGCTGAACCTGCGCACTGCGCTCTTCATGGGCAGGCCCGCACAAGAGCGATATGGAGGCGGAGGGTCGGCGAAGCGGGTTGGTCCATCATGTCTGGCTCCTTTGCAAACCCGCTCAGCCTCGGCAGTTGCCCGGCGCAAGTCAAGAATCGGCGAACAAACGATTGAAACAGTGTGCGACAGCGCAGGCACCGACCTCGTCATCCAGATGCAGGTGATGGCCGCCTGGTAGTTGGCAGACCTCCAGGGGCAGGCCGTCGAGTTGCTCCAGGCGCGGCGCCAGCAGGCCACCCTCGGCCACCACCAGCAGGCCCGGGCACGACAGGCGCCGCACGAAGGCCATGGCCTGCGGCAGGGTGAAACGCACCGGGGTGGGCAGGGTCAGCCGACTGTCGCTACGCCAGGTGTAACCGCCTGGCACCGGCATCAATCCGCGCTGGGCCAGCAGCTCGGCGGCTTCGCGGCTGACCGCCAGCCGCCCGCTCATGCGCGCCAGCACAGCCCGTTCGCAATCACCGTAGACGGGCTTTTTCTTGTCGGCCAGGGCCAGTTGCGCCAGCAACGCCTCACCCAGCCGGGCGGGCGCATCGGTGGCCTCGTCGGTAAGCGGTAGCAGCCCGTCGATGAGCGCCAGGCGTGTGACTTTGTCTGGCACAGCCCCGGCCAGCAGCACGGCAATGATGGCGCCCAGCGAATGGCCGAGCAGGGAGAAGCGCTGCCAACCCAGTTGCCTGGCCACCTGCAATACGTCTTGCACGTAGTCGGGCAGGCTGTAGCCCGTACCGGGTGGACGGTGCCCGGAATGACCATGTCCGGCCAGGTCCAGGGCCACGATGCGCAGGCCCTGCAGTTGCGGAGCCAATCGCGCAAAGCTGTTGGCGTTGTCCAGCCAGCCATGCAGGGCGATCACCGGCTGGCCGTGTTCAGGACCATACAGATGCGCCGCCAGCTCGATATGCCCCAGGTCGATGCGCACCTCTTCCACGCGGGTGTTCATGGACGACGCTCTGCATGCATGCCCGCCCCCTGGCTCCAACGCTCGAACAGCGTCTTGAGCAGGGCGGCGGTCTCCAGCGGGTGTTCGAGTGGAAACATGTGTCCTCCCGGCATCGACAGGTACTCGCCACGTCGCAGACGCCTGGCCTGCAGGCCATGATGCGGCATCACCACCCTGCTCTGCCGGCCACGGACCATGGCCAGCGGCACGTCCAGAAGCCTGGCGGGCCTTGGGCTGGCGTGGGGAATGCTGCGATAGATGCTGATTTCCGTGGCCGGGTCGAAACGCAGCCTGAAGGTTTCGCCCTCCTGGCGCAGGCCGTGCTGCAAGTAGGCTTCCAGGCACTCGGGATCGAAGCGCCGGAACAGCTGCTTGCTGGCGAAATAGGCCCTGGCCGCATCCAGGCTTTCGAAGGCTTCGCGACGCCCCAGGGTGCGCCCGGCCGGGGTGATGCGATCGATGAACCCCAGGCGCTTGGCCAGGCGGATCAGCCACTGGTCAGTGAGGCCCAACACCGGAGAGTCGAGCATCACCACCCCGCGATACAACTCGGGGCACCGCAGCGCGGCATGCAGATGCAGCAGGCCGCCCAGCGAATGGCCCACGCCCCACACCGGCTGGCCCCGTTCGCGCAGGTGGTGGAGCAGTTCGTCGACCAGGTTCAACCAGTTGTCGTTGACCGGAAATCGCGGGTCGTGGGCGTGCTGCTCCAGGTGCTCGACGCTGAACTCCGGCGCCAGCGCCGCGAACAGCTTGCCGTAGGTGCCCGAGGGAAAGCCGTTGGCGTGGGCGAAGAACACCGGTTGCGACATGTCTGCGCGCTCTATGGCAATACGATGGTCGTGATTCTGCGCAGCGGCCCCAGCGCGGGCAATGACCGGAACCGCCATCACACACGACACTCCGGCCATGCCTGTCGCGCAGAACACGGCGCCGGTTCAGCGCGCAGGTGGTTCCTGGCCATGCGGCACGACGGCGACGGTCAGCCGCGAAATGCAGCACAGCTTGCCCTCGTCGTTGCTGATGCGGATATCCCAGACATGGGTGGTGCGGCCGATGTGTACCGGGCGCACCACACCCGTGACACGTCCGCTGCGCACGCCGCGCACATGGTTGGCGTTGACTTCCAGCCCCACGCAGAAAAACTTCGTGGGGTCGATGACCAGGTAGCTGGCCATCGACCCCAGGGACTCGGCCAACACCACCGAAGCCCCACCATGCAACAGGCCGAACGGCTGGTGGGTGCGCGGGTCGACCACCATGCTCGCGGTCAGCGTGTCGTCGTCGAAGGATTCGAAACGGATGTCCAGCATGGCGGCGATGGTCTTGGCACCGGCGGCGTTGATTGCATCGATCTGCGGAGTTTCACGCCATAGGGTCATGGTCGGTCCTTGATAGTGTTATTGGCGGTTTTGCCGTTATACGTGGCGAATGCCCTGCAGGCGCAGGCTGCCGGCCAGCAGGAAATCGCCCTCCAGCTCTGCCAGGCTGGCCGTGCCCATGGGCGCCGCATCCTGCACGCTGCCATGCGCGAGCAGGCCCACCAGACAGCCCACCAACGGCTGGTGGCTGACCAGCAGCACCTCGTCCAGACCCAGCGCTTCGAGCTGGGCCAGTGCCTCGGCCGGTGGGCTGTCCGGGGTCAACCAGTTCACCGTGAGCCGGGGGATATCGACAGCCAGTACCTGCTGGACTTCGTCGGCGGTCTGCTGTGCACGCACATAAGGGCTGACCAGGATGCGCTGCAGCGACCGGCCCTGCAGGTGCAGGGCGCTGCTGCGCGCCTGCTCGCGGCCTTCGGTGGTCAGCTCACGCTCGGCGTCGCTACGTGCCTGGTTCTGCGCCTGCCCGTGGCGCAAGATCCACAGCTTCATAGCTTGGGTTCCTCGTCACGCACCGGGTGGGCGGCGGGCGGCACCTCATGCGGCGCCTCGCCTTGCGGGGCGCGCGGCGTCGGCCAGTCGGCGAACGGCCAGGGCTTCTGGTCGGTATGGAAGGTGCCGAAACGACCGATATGGGCGAGGAACTGGCTCAGGCTGTCGCCGAAGCTCATCAGACTGGCGCTGGGGGCGCCGTAGAACAGCCGGTAGCCCAGTTGCAGCAGGACTACGCCGGCAAGGACGATTTCCGCCAGTTGCCAGACCACCAGGAACACCAGCATCCAGAGGATGCGCAGGACGATGGATTCGTGCCGTTTGAGATTGGAGTCGCTCAAGACCTTCTCCCTGATCAATGAGGGCTTCAGTTGAAGCCGGTGGTAGAAATGAAATCGACGTCGGTCTTGGGTTCGCCACGCATCAGCGCCTCGATGACCTGCGCCAGGGTGCGCCCCTCAAAGAGGATCGCATGCAGACCGGCCACCAGCGGCATGTAGACCTTGACCTCCTGCGACTTGGCCTTGAGCACCTTGAGGGTATTGACCCCTTCGGCCACTTCACCCAGGCGGCTGACAGCTTCGTCGAGACTCAGGCCCTGCCCCAGAGCGTAGCCCACCTGGTAGTTACGGCTCTTGGGCGATGAGCAGGTGACGATCAGGTCACCGACTCCGGCCAGGCCCAGGAACGTCATGGGGTTGGCCCCCTGACTGACCGCGAAGCGGGTCATTTCCGCCAGGGCGCGGGTGATCAGCATGCTTTTGGTGTTCTCGCCCATGCCCAAGGCCACCGCCATGCCGGCGACGATGGCGTAGACGTTCTTCAAGGCGCCGCCCAACTCCACGCCGAAACGGTCGTTGCTGGCATAGACTCGGAACGTCGGGCCATGCAGCGCGGCCTGGACCTTCTGGCACAGCGCCTCGTCCTCGCTGGCGACCACGGTGGCGGTCAGCGCGTGCTCGGCGATCTCGCGGGCCAGGTTCGGCCCGGACAACACACCGATGCGGGCTTTGGGGGCAATTTCTTCGAGGATCTGGCTCATCAGCTTGAAGCTCTGCGCCTCGATACCTTTGGTGAGGCTGACCAGCATCTTGCCTGCCAGGCGCTCGACATGCTCGGCCAGTACGGCGCGCAGCGCACTGGAAGGCAAGGCGACGAAAAGCAGTTCACAATCGTCGAGGGTCGCGGTGAGGTCGGTGACCGGCTCGACCCCCGGCAGCACCTTGATGCCCTTGAGGTAGCGCGGATTCTCGCGATTCACGCGGATCGCCTCGGCCTGCTCGGGATCACGCATCCACTGGCGTACCGGGTGGCCGTTGGCGGCCAGCAGATTTGCGATGGCGGTGCCGAAGCTGCCGCCACCAAGGACCGCTACAGGTTGCAGTGTGCTCATATACCCATCCATCCGGGGCCATTCGTTCTGGCGACGAGGCATTATACGGTCATGGCAAGGCTCTGTAATGCCGCCTTGCGGCAAGGCATGGCAGTCTGCCCATGAAATGCCAGGCAATCTTGGTTAACATGCGCCGCAAAACATGGACAGGCCGCCACCGCGCCCCATGCTCCCGGACGCACATCGACAGGCCTGGCCAAGATCGTCCCGCCCGGGTTCACAGGTCGGTGCCGACAAGGCAAGGGTAGATGTACGCTTCAGAGGCTTTACAGACGCAGCAGGGGTTCATGCCATGAGGCTGCGCCATTGGGACATTCATACACGCACCCAGTTCATCAGCCTCGGCCCGGCGCTGTTGCTGACGCTGGCGCTGACCGCATTCTTTACCTTCGTGCGCCTGCAGGACCTGCGCGAGGAAATCAACCACACCGGCCAGCTCATCGCCAACCAGCTGGCGCCTGCCGCCGAACGCGGCGTGATCACCGATGACGAGGAATCCCTCAAGGCGCTGATGCGCGCGACCCTGTCGATGCCCAGCGTGCAGTACGTGGAGATCCAGGACAGCAGCAACATGCCGCTGACCTACGTCGAGCAGCCGCCCGACCGGACCCAGCCCGGCCGCCAGCTGGATATTTTCCAGGCGCCCATCCAGGCCAGCGCGCACAGCGCCGGAGCCATGGACCCGCGCCGCTATTCAGCCAACGGTGCGGGCTACCTGGGCCGCGTACTGGTCGGCATGTCCAGCGACACCTTCAACCAGCGCCAGCAGGAAATCCTCCTCAAGGCCGGCCTGCTGGCGTTCATCGCCCTGCTGTTCACCTTCCTGTTGGCCCGGCGCCTGGCGCGCAGCCTGTCGCGACCGGTGAGCGAAATGGGCGAGGCGCTCAAGGCCATGCAGAAAGGTGACTACCACACGCCCCTGCCGGTCATCGACGATGCCGAGCTGGGCGCCCTGGCCCGGCACATCAACAACCTGGCGGCCAATCTGGAAAAGGCCAGCCAGGAACAGCAGCACTCCATGGCGCAATTGATTCAGACCCGCGAGCAGGCCGAGCAGGCCAGCAAGGCGAAATCGGACTTCCTGGCGATGATGAGCCATGAACTGCGCACCCCCATGAACGGTGTGCTGGGCATGCTGCAACTGATGGGCACCACCTCGATGACCGTCGAGCAGGCCGAATACGCCGCCCTGGCCACCGAATCCACCGAGCACCTGCTCAAGGTCATCAACGACATCCTCGATTTCTCGCGTATCGAACGCGACGCCTTGCAGCTCGAGGGCATTGCCTTCAACCTCGCCGAACTCATCGTCGCCTCGACCCAGGCCTTCAACCCCACCGCCCAGCAGCGCAAGCTGTCACTGGAACTCGACCTGCAGGAAGGCCTGGAACGTCTGGACGTGATCGGTGATCCGACGCGGATCCGGCAGATCCTGGTCAACCTGATCGGCAACGCGCTGAAGTTCACCGAAGTCGGCGGCGTCAACGTGCGTGCCGGCTGGGTCGCGACGGACGATGAGCAGGTCATGCTCACCTGCGCGGTGCAGGACACCGGCATCGGCATCCGTGCCGAGTGCCTGGAGTCGATGTTCGAAGCCTTCCAGCAGGCTGACAGTTCGATTTCGCGGCGTTATGGCGGCACCGGCCTGGGCCTGCCGATCGCCAGGACCCTGGCCGAGCGCATGGGCGGCAACCTGCAGGCGCGTAGCGAGGAAGGCGTGGGCTCGGTGTTCACCCTCACCCTGCCGTTGCGCCGTGCCTTGCCAGCGGTGGCGGACAATGCAGTGGCCGATACCGACAGCGAAGAGGCCGTCGGCGAGCGCTGCGTGCTGTTGGTCGAGGACAACCCGGTCAACAGCACCGTGGTCAAGGCCATGCTCAAATCGCTGGGCCTGCGTGTCGAAGTCGCCGTCAACGGTGCCGAAGCCGTGCAGATGGCGCGCTCAGGCCACTATGCGCTGATTCTCATGGACTGCCGACTGCCGGTGCTGGACGGCTACGAGGCCACTCGCCAGATTCGCCAGATCGAGGGCCTGGAACGCCTGCCGATCATCGCCCTGACCGCCAACGCCCTGCAGGGTGACCGTGATGCCTGCCTGCAGGCCGGCATGACCGATTACCTGGCAAAGCCCTTCAAGCAGGCCGATCTGCAGCAGGTTTTACGCCGTTGGCTGGCCTTTCGGGCACCTGTGACTGGCGAGAAATGAGAATTTCCGGCAGTCTTGGCAGTCTGTTCATGAACGGGTCACGGTCGGACGACGAATTTCAGTGTACAGGTGTACATTCATTTCACCGCCACTGTGACTTTCATTACAACGCAACAGTCTATGACTAGGCTGCCGGACATCGTCCTGGCGAAACCGTCCGCCAGGACTGGCGCGTGGCCCCGCTCGGCCAGCGTCGCTAGAGAACATTTTGAGGAGCTCGCATGACCAAACAACACGCCTTTACCCGGGAAGACCTGCTGCGCTGCAGTCGCGGCGAGCTGTTCGGCCCAGGTAATGCGCAATTGCCCGCCCCGAACATGCTGATGGTCGATCGCATCACTCACATCAGCGAAGAAGGCGGCAAGTACGGCAAGGGTGAATTGGTCGCCGAGCTGGATATCAACCCCGACCTGTGGTTCTTCGCCTGCCACTTCGAAGGCGACCCCGTCATGCCGGGCTGCCTGGGCCTCGACGCCATGTGGCAGCTGGTCGGTTTCTACCTGGGCTGGCAGGGCAACCCCGGCCGCGGCCGTGCACTCGGCTCGGGCGAAGTGAAGTTCTTCGGCCAGGTCCTGCCGTCGGCGAAGAAGGTCACCTATAACATCCATATCAAGCGCACCATGCGCGGCAAGCTGGTCCTGGCAATCGCCGACGGCACCGTGAGCGTCGATGGTCGCGAAATCTACAGCGCCGAAGGTCTGCGCGTCGGCCTGTTCACTTCTACTGACAACTTCTAAGGGTACCCGCATGCGCCGCGTCGTTATCACTGGTCTGGGCATCGTTTCGTGCTTGGGCAATGACAAAGACACCGTCTCCGCCAACCTGCGTGCTAGCCGCCCTGGCATCCGTTACAACCCGGAATATGCCGAAATGGGTCTGCGTAGCCAGGTTTCCGGCTCCATCGACCTCAACCTCGAAGAACTGATCGACCGCAAGGTGTTCCGCTTCGTCGGCCACGCGGCAGCCTACGCCTACCTGGCCATGGCCGATGCCATCAAGGACTCGGGTCTCACCGAAGAGCAGATCTCCAACCCGCGTACCGGCCTGATCGCCGGCTCCGGCGGCGCCTCGACCCTGAACCAGATGGAAGCGCTGGATATCCTGCGCGAGAAAGGCGTCAAGCGTGTCGGCCCGTACCGCGTCACCCGCACCATGAGCAGCACCGTGTCGGCGTGCCTGGCCACTCCGTTCAAGATCAAGGGCCTGAACTACTCCATCGCTTCGGCCTGCGCCACCAGCGCGCACTGCATCGGCACCGCGATGGAACAGATCCAGATGGGCAAGCAGGACATCGTCTTCGCCGGTGGCGGTGAAGAAGAGCACTGGAGCCAGTCGTTCCTGTTCGACGCCATGGGCGCCCTGTCCAGCAAGCGTAACGACACCCCCGAGAAAGCCTCGCGCGCCTACGACGCCGACCGTGACGGTTTCGTCATCGCTGGCGGTGGTGGCATGGTGGTGGTCGAGGAGCTGGAGCACGCCCTGGCACGTGGTGCGAAGATCTACGCGGAAGTGGTCGGCTACGGCGCGACCTCCGACGGCTACGACATGGTCGCACCAAGCGGCGAAGGTGCCATTCGTTGCATGCAACAGGCGCTGTCCACCGTCGACACCCCTATCGACTACCTCAACACCCACGGCACTTCCACGCCGGTCGGTGACGTGGCAGAGATGAAGGGCGTGCGCGAAGTGTTCGGCGACAAGGCTCCGGCGATCAGCTCCACCAAGAGCCTCTCCGGCCACTCGCTGGGCGCCGCTGGCGTTCACGAAGCCATCTACTGCATGCTGATGATGGAAGGCAACTTCATCGCCGGCTCGGCCAACATCGACGAGCTGGACCCAGAAGTCGCCGACCTGCCGATCGTGCGTCAGACCCAGGAAAACGCCAAGATCGATACCGTGATGAGCAACAGCTTCGGTTTCGGCGGCACCAACGCCACGCTGGTGCTCAAGCGCTGGCAGGGCAAGTGATCGACTGCTGATCGCTGAAAAGAAAAAGGCCAGTCTGCGGACTGGCCTTTTTTTTGCCACTACTGTTCGATCAAGCGCTTTGCTCTGTGGGAGCGAGCCTACCTGGCCCGCATTGTTTTTATGCCCATCTGCTAGGCATCGAGCGCAACCACCTGGCGCATTCAGCCGCAAAGAGGCAGGCCTGGCCCCACGGTCATACCTCTTTCAGCGCCGCCTTCTGTCGCGCCGAGCGCTGGCCGCTGACATTGCCGAAGCGCACCTCCCGGGACGGTGAATAGCCGTAGAACGAGGCGTAGCATTTGCTGAAATGGCTGGGCGAAACGAAGCCGCAGGCCACCCCTACTTCGACTATCGGCAGATCCGAGTGCTGCAGCAAACGGCGGCTCTCGGTGATGCGCAGCTCCAGGTAGTAGCGCACGGGAGTGGTGCCCAGTTGTTCCTTGAACAATCGCTCGATCTGCCGCTTGGAGCGGCCCACGTAGCTGGAAAGCTGGTCCTGACTCAACGGCTCTTCGATATTGGCGCTCATCAGGTTGATCGCCTCGCGCAACGGCTCGCTCATTTTCTCGTGCAACGATGGCTTGGCGCGCCGGTAGCGCGACTCCTCGAAGGCCAGGATGTCGACGATGGCATCGACCAGCCCGCGGCCGTGCAGGGTGTTGATCCACTCCAGCACCATGTTGAACGCGCCGGTCGGACTCGCCGCCGTCAGCCGGTCTCGATCGACCCGGTAGCTTTCACTGGTCACCCGGGCCTCCCGCGCCGTCTCGGCCAATACCGCCCGCTGTTCGGGATGCACGGCGCACTGGTAGCCATCCAGCAGGCCGGCCTGGCCAAGGAACCACGCGCCACTCCATAGCCCGGCCAGCGCCACGCCTCTTTCGGCGGCCAGGTGCAGCAACGCATTGAGCGCCGGGTGGGCCCGCAGAGGCGTACGCAACCCGGAACACAGCACCAGCAGGTCCAGGCCCTGCAAGGCCATGGGCTCGAGACAGGCATCCGGGCAGATCACCAGCCCCAGATCACTGACCACCGAATCGCCGTTCAGGCTGAAGGTTCGGGTGACGAACAACCCCGAGCGGATCAGGTTGGCGGTGACCAGGGTATCCAGGGCCTGAGTGAAGGCCGGCAACGAAAAATGCTCGAGCAGCAGAAAGCCGACCCGAGCCTGACGTGGCGTATCGCCCTTATCCCCTACATAACGAAGGTTCTGCCCTTGCAGACCTTCGCTGAATTGTCTTCTCTCGACCAATCGCGGCCTCTTAGCGAAATACTTGTTGTTCATTCCGACGGGTTGTCGGCCTGACCGTAGCAGCAAGCGAGAGAGGGCATCATACCCCCTCCCCCAGGCCACACTAGCCAGCCAGCGACACCCGGCTACGCTGCAACGCCCCACGGGACAGCCGATCAAGCAGCAAGGCTACCGCCACGATCGCCAGGCCGGCGCGCAGGCCCAACCCCATCTCCATGCGTGTCAGGCCACGGGTGACTTCAGCGCCCAGGCCACCGGCACCGACCAGCCCGGCCAGGACGACCATGGCCAGCGACAGCAGGATGCATTGGTTGAGCCCCACCAGCAGCGTCGGCATCGCGGCAGGAATCTCGATCTTGAACAGAATCGCCCGCGGCGGAGCGCCCAGGGCCTGGCCCAGTTCCAGCAGATCCTTGGGCAGCTGCTTGAAGGCCAGGGTGGTCAGCCGCATCATCGGTGGCACGCCGTAGATGATGGTGGCAATGATTGCCGGGACCTTGCCCAGGCTGAAGACCATCACCGCCGGGATCAGATACACCCACGGCGGCACGGTCTGCATGACATTCAGCAAAGGGCCTACGGCGGCATCCATACGCTTGTAGCGAGCCGCCAGGATACCCAGCGGAAAAGCGATGCTGACGGATATCAGCACTGACACGCTGACCAGCGCCATGGTCTGCATCGAAGCCACCCACAGCCCGGACAGCAGGCAGAAGCCCAGCATGGCCACGGCCAGCAGCGCCGCCCGCAGGTTGATGAAGAAATACGCCAGGGCGGTTACCGCGGCGATGAGCAGCCAGGCAGGAATGGACAGCAGGGCCATCTCACAGCCCCCCAGAACCCACTCGATCAGCCGGCTGATGGCGGCGAACAGCGGGTGCAGGTTGGCGTTGAGCCAATCCACTGCCGGAGCCAGGTATTCACCCGGCGAAAATCGAATGTCGGCAAGGCTCATGAACGGCCTCCAGTTTCGTTGCCCGGGACCAGCCCCTGGGTCATCCGGTCGAGAATCAGGGTGAGGATGACGATGGCGATGGACGCGTTGATCGACTTGGCGATGTCCAGGGTGCGGATCGCGCCATAGATCGACTCGCCCAGACCGCCGGAGCCGACGATGCCCGCGATGACCACCATGCCGAAAGCCATCATCAGGCTCTGGTTGACACCCGCCATGATGCTCGGCAAGGCGAACGGCAGGCGGATCTTGAAGAACAGCTGCCAGCCAGTGGTGCCATTGGACTCCCCCAGCTCCAGGAACGGCTTGGGTGTCATGCGTACACCCAGCGCGGTCAGGCGCAGCACCGGCGGTACGGCGACGATGAAGGTGGCGACCAGAGCGGTTCCCGCACCGTAACCGAGCAAGGCAATGGCCGGCAGCAGATAGATGTACGGCGGCAACGTCTGCAGCAGATCGAGCACGGGCCCGGTAAGCCGATCGAGTGCCGGTATCAGGCCGGCGGCGACCCCCACCGGAATGCCGACTGCCAGCGCCAGGCTGGTGGCGGCCAGTACCAGCGCCAGAGTGCTCATGGTTTCCGGCCACAGGCCCATCAGCTCGCAGAAGCACAAGGCCAGGGCGGTGCCCACCGCGAAGCGCGCACTGCGCGACAGTCGCCAGGCCAGCAGTGCGATCAGTACGGCAACGACATAGAACGGCGCCGCGCTGAACAGCCAGTAGGTCACCTGGTAAAGCGTCTTGAGTCCGGCGTTGAAGGCATCGAAGGCCGTCGACCAGTTATCTGCCATCCAGCCGAGGACTGCATCGACGCGCTCGTCGAACGCAGCGGCAAAATCGGCCGGATTCATGACAGATTCTCCAGCGCAGCATCGTGGTGTGCCTCCTGGAACTCATTGGCCACACCCTGCACACCGCGCAGCAGGTCGCGTTGAGTCACCACCCCTACCCGGCGGCCATGCTCGACCACCGCCAGCGCGTCGCGGTCACTGCGGATCAGCAGGTTGATCAGTTCGTCCAGATCGGCACTGGCATCCGCCGTCGGGAGCGTGTCGACATCGCGTTGCGGTTGTGCCGCCCGCCAGACGTCGAGCGGCGTCATCACCGCCGCCGCCTTGACCAGATGCAAGCGCGAGATGCCCGCGACGAAATCGGCTACGTAATCATCGGCCGGGTGCAGGACGATTTCTTCCGCCGTGCCCTCCTGGATGATCATCCCGTCTTTCATGATCGCGATACGGTCACCGATGCGGATCGCCTCTTCCAGGTCGTGGGTGATGAACACCGCCGATTTGCCCAGCGACTTGGCCAGGTCACGGAATTCATCCTGCAGCTGGCGACGAATCAAGGGGTCCAAGGCACTGAACGGCTCGTCCATGAGGATGACTTCGGGGTCGGAGGTGATCGCCCGGGCCAGGCCCACGCGCTGCTGCATGCCCCCCGACAGTTCGGACGGGTAACGATTGACCCAGTCGGACAGACCGACCTTGGCCAGTGCCTGCTCGGCCACGCGATGCCGCTCGGCCTTCGACACACCACGCACCTCCAGACCGAAGGCGGCGTTCTCCAGTACGGTGCGGTGCGGCAGCAGGGCCACGCCCTGGAACACCATGCCGATATGCCGGGCGCGAATTTCGCGCAGCTCGGCCCCCTCGAGCTTGGCGAGGTCCTTGCCCTTGATGAGAATCTGCCCGGAAGTGGACGCAATGAGTTTGTTGAACATGCGAATCAAGGTGGACTTGCCGCTGCCGGACAACCCCATGATGCAAAAGATCTCGCCGCGTCGCAGCTGGATATTCACATCGGAAACACCTACCACACAGCCGAAATCCTGCAGGATCTGCTTCTTGCTCAAGCCGCGTTCGATATACGCCTGCATGGCGGCCGAGGCGTTCTCGCCGAACACCTTCCAGACCGACTGACAGCTGACCAACACTTCATCAGTGTCATGTTTGACTGTATTCATTTCACCCCCGTCGAACCAGAAGCTTCTGGTCTGATTATTGATATCAAGTTCGGCAGATAAGGGCCGCCTGACATCCCGGCGACAGTGATGCCGGGAATTGACGAGACGGCCGCGGGGCGAGTCAGCGCCTCAGTATTTCTTCATGTTTTCCCAGCGCTTGACGAGGTCGGCATTGTTGTCGGTCCAGTCCTTGACTGCCTGGTCCATGGTCTTGCCGTCTTTCACTTCGCCATTGATGGAGGTGATCACCGACAGCGGTACATAGATGCCCGCGATGGTCTCGCGCGCTTGCGGGTTTTCCGCCGAAAAGCCCTTGCGACCGATCCAGTAGTAGCTCTGTGGCGGAGCGAAGATACCCTTGGGGTCCTTGAGGAACTTGACGTCGTATTTCTGCGTCATCCAGGACGGTTCCCAGACCGTCACGGCGATCCATTCCTTGCGGTCCACGGCAGACTTGAGCGCCGCGCTCATGGCCGCGCTGCTGCCTTCGATGAGGTTGAGCTTGATGCCGTACATCTTGACTGCCGCACTGGCTTCGTTCATCAGCCCCGAACCCGGCTCGATACCGACGATGCGATTGTTGAATTTGTCGGCGCTGTCGTTGAGCTGCTCCAGCGAGTCGACCGGTACATATTTGGGTACCGCGACACCTTGGTAGAGGCCATGGGAGACCGGCGAGATTTTCTCCAGGCGGTTCTTGTTCTTGTTCCAGTAGTCCTGGGTGACGTAGTCGATCTGCGAGGCAAGAATCTGGATATCGCCCTTGCTCAAGGCGGCGTAGGCGATGCCCCATTCGGAGAAGGTGGTGACCTTGACGGTATAGCCGGAGTCTTCCAGTACCTTCTTGGTGATACCGGTGATGGGGGTGACATCTTCATAGGAAATGGTCCCCATGTTGATGACTTTCTCTTCTGCGTGAACTGGTGCGGCGGCCATGGCGACAACCGACAATGCACAAAGCGCCTTAAACAAACGTTTCATGGTTCATTCCCCTGGTACACGAGTGTTCGGGCCTCTGATGGGAAGCCCCGCTCTTCAAACAGCCGTGTCACAGAAACACGGCTGGTTATTCTTTTTGTTCTGCTTGAGAGCTCACACCCGACATCGACTTGCTGGCAGGACGAGGCGTTGCGCTCTTCGCGCATGCAAGGCAGGGATCAGCCTGAACGGTGTCCAGCCCCCGCATGCGCTAGTTGATGAGGCGAGACTCGCATGCGCAAGAACGGCGGTCAACGGAAATGTATTCTTTGTGTATACCTAAATAAAACTCAAAAAATACAGCTAAACGCCAGGTTTTTCTTGGCTTTCAAGCGATTAGCGAGTGAATTCAAGGTTGTGCGCTTGTCGCTTTCGAGCAGTACCCTGTCGTTTTTACGAATGGGCGACGAGCGCTTTTCTGGATGGGTGGTCGGCAGCGGCATCAGAAGGATTCCGGCGCGCGGAGCCAGGCGAAAAACCGGTGGACAGGCGCAGGGCCAGCTTTCAATATCCGTAATACAAATAGCAGACAATCCATCATGACGACCCGAAAACCCACGATGAAAGCCGCCCCCGAACCTGATATTTCTCCCGATCGCAAGGTCGTGCTCGGCGACACCTTGCGTCGGCGCATCCTCAGCATGGAGCTGGCACCGGGCGCGGTGGTCGATGAGCTGGCGCTGTGCGACGAATTCGGTCTTTCTCGTCCGCCGGTGCGCGAACTCCTGCGCCAGATCGCCGCAGAAGGCTATATCGAACTGGAAGCCAACCGCGCCCCACGGGTCGCGGCCATGAGCCACGAATCGCTGCACAGCTTCTTCCTCGCTGCCCCTCTGGTGTACATCGCGACCACCCAGCTGGCAGCCCTGCACGCCAGCGCAGCGGAAATCGAAAAACTGCGCGCCATCCAGGCGCAGTTCCGCCAGGCCATCGAAGCCAAGGACGTCGAGAACCGCATCATCTACAACGATGAGTTCCATCTGGAAATCGGCAAGATGGCCCATAACGACTATCTGATGCCCAGCCTGCGTCGGCTGCTGATCGATCATGCACGCTTGGGCAAAACCTTCTACCGGCATCCGACCAGCCCCGACATGCAGCAGGACCTGGAGCTGGCCTGTGCCCAGCACGATCAGATGATCGAAGCCATCGAGCGCCGCGATCCGCAAGCGGCAGCGGAAATCGTCCGTGAGCATTTCGAGCTGTCGCGCCGGCGCATGGCCGAATATGCCGCGCCCGTAGGGGTAGAAGTCATGCTGGTGTACTGATAGCGCTGGCGTAGACACTCACTGGAGGGCAGCCATGCTGACCATCACCCCACGGCCCGAAACCGTCGAGGGCCATCCGATCCTGCGCCCCCTGCCTTCGGCTCGCTGTCGCAGCGTTGGGCCATTCGTGTTCTTCGATCACATGCTGCCGCATACCTACGCTCCCGGCAGCGGCATGGACATCCAGCAGCATCCGCACATCGGTCTGTCGACCCTCACCTATCTCTTCGAAGGTCAGCTGCAGCACAAAGACAGCCTGGGCAGCGATCAACAGGTCAGCCCCGGCGAGGTCAGCTGGATGAACGCCGGCAAAGGCATTGCGCATGTCGAGAGAACCCCGCTGGCGCTTCGGCAAAGCGGCTCGCGGCTGCATGGCCTGCAAGTGTGGCTGGCGTCGCCGCGGGACCACGAACAGGGCCAGAGCGCCTACAGCCATCATCCGGCATCGCAATTGCCGCAGACTGACAACCTGGGTATTCGCATCCGCCTGATCGCCGGCGAAGGCTTTGGCCTGCGCTCGCCAGTTCCTGTGCTGTCAGCGACGCTGTACGCCGAGTTGCACATGGCGACCGCCACCACGCTGGCGATTCCCAGCGAGCACCAACAGCGCGCGCTGTATCTGCTCGATGGCGATGCCAGCCTGGATGGCGAGCCGCTGCAGCGTCGCACGCTGGTGGTACTGGAGCCGGGCGAAACGCCGAACCTGTGCGCCGACTCAGACTGCCACGCGGTGCTGCTCGGCGGAGCCCCGCTGGATGGTCCACGACGCATGAGATGGAATTTCGTGGCCAGTGACCTGGCGCTGATTGAGCAGGCCCAGCAGCGCTGGGTAGACGGAGACTGGCCTGTGGTGCCAGGAGAGAACGGCAGGATCGAATGGCCGACCTGACGCCGGACACTCGACTCTGCCGCCGGCAAGCGGCTTTAGCCGCAAGACAGTTCAGGCCATGGGAGCGGCTTTAGCCGCGAAAGCGCCAGGAAATTCACTGCATTTGTTGTGAACATGCGGTCGCTTCGCGGCTGAAGCCGCTCCTACCCGGCCTAACTGAACAGTATTGCTTTAGCCGCGACAGAACCAGGACATTCACTGCATCTGCTGCGAATGTGAAGCCGCTGCTACCGAGGCCTGCCTGACTTGTATCCGTGTCAGGCGAAGACTTCACCCAGCAGGTTGTACATGCTGGTGAACGCCCGCTTGGAGACCTTGGCGTCGTACATCATCTTGCCCGGCACGTTGGCCGCCGGGTCGGTAAAGGAATGCGCGGCGCCGCCATAGCTGGTGAGCTGCCAGTCGACACCGGCCGCTTCCATCTCTGCCTCGAACGCTGGCAGCTGCTCGTTAGGCACCAACGGATCGATGGCGCCATGCAACACCAGCACCGAACCCTTGATGTTCCTGGCATCGGCCGGATCAGGCGTATCCAGGGTGCCATGGAAGGACACCGCGGCCTTCAGGTCGGCACCGGCACGCGCCAGTTCCAAGGCACAGCAGCCACCGAAGCAGAAACCGAAGCTGGCGATACGCTGCGGGTCGAGGCCGACGTCGCTCTGCGCCAGCAGCTGCGTCAGGGCCACCTGCATGCGCTGGCGCAGCAACGCCCGGTCGTCCTTCAGCGGCATCATCGCTGCCCCGGCTTCGTCACCGTTCGCCGGACGCACGGATTGGCCGTACAGGTCGGCGAGCAATACCACATACCCCTGCCCCGCCACTTCACGAGCGATGGCTTCGGCGCCCTGGCTGACGCCCATCCAGTTCGGCGCCATGAGCAGGCCCGGACGCGCAGGACCAGGCTCGGCCGGATAGGCCAGGCGCCCTTCGAAGACTTGCCCGTCGATCTGCCAGGTCAGGGTACGAACGGTCACATTGTTGTTCATCAATGACTCCTTAACGAACGGTGGGAATATCATTCATTGCAGAAACAGAAAACCCGCCGAAGCGGGTTTTCATTCAGGCGTTCATCACACCGACAACTCGACCAGCAGCTTGTTCAGACGGCGCACGTAGGCGGCGGGGTCCTTCAGGCTGTCGCCAGCGGCCAGGGCCGCCTGATCGAAGAGAATGTGCGACAGCTCGACGAAGCGGTCTTCGTCCGGCTCGCCGTCGAGCTTGTTGATCAACGGGTGGGCCGGGTTGAATTCGAAGATCGGCTTGGAGTCCGGAACCTTCTGGCCGCTGGCCTCGAGGATCTGACGCATCTGCAGGCCGAGGTCCTGCTCGCCGATGGCCAGGATCGCCGGAGAGTCGGTCAGACGGTGCGAGACGCGCACTTCGCTCACCGATTCACCCAGGGCGGTCTTCAGGCGTTCGACCAGACCTTCCTTCTCCTTGGCGACTTCTTCCTGGGCCTTCTTGTCCTCTTCGGAGTCCAGCTTGCCCAGGTCCAGGTCACCCCGCGCCACATCGACGAAGCCCTTGCCGTCGAAGTCGGTCAGGTAGCTCATCAGCCACTCGTCGATACGATCGGTGAGCAGCAGCACCTCGATGCCTTTCTTGCGGAATACTTCCAGGTGCGGGCTGTTACGCACCTGCGCATAGGATTCGCCGGTGAGGTAGTAGATCTTGTCCTGACCTTCCTTGGCGCGAGCCAGGTAGTCGGCCAGGGACACGCTCTGCTCGCCGCTCTCGTCGGAGGTCGAGGCGAAACGCAGCAGGCCGGCGATCTTCTCCTTGTTGGCGAAGTCTTCGGCGGGACCTTCCTTGAGCACCTGACCGAAATTCTTCCAGAAGCTCTTGTACTGTTCGGGCTCGTTCTTGGCCAGCTTCTCCAGCATGTCCAGGACGCGCTTGGTGAGTGCCGACTTCATCGAGTCGATGATCGGATCCTTCTGCAGGATCTCGCGGGAAACGTTCAGCGACAGGTCGTTGGAGTCCACGACACCCTTGATGAAGCGCAGGTACAGCGGCAGGAACGACTCGGCCTGGTCCATGATGAACACGCGCTGCACGTAGAGCTTCAGGCCACGAGGTGCTTCACGCTGATACAGGTCGAACTGTGCACGAGCCGGTACGTACAGCAGCGAGTTGTACTCCAGCTTGCCTTCGACCTTGTTGTGGCTCCAGCTCAGCGGATTCTCGAAGTCATGACCGATGTGCTTGTAGAACTCCTGGTATTCCTCATCCTTGATCTCGGTACGCGGACGGGTCCACAGGGCGCTGGCACGGTTGACGGTTTCCCACTCTTCGGCCGGCGCTTCTTCACCCTCTGCTGCAGCCTGCTGTTTGGGCAGCTCGATGGGCAAGGCGATGTGATCGGAATACTTCTTGACGATGTTGCGCAGACGCCAGCCGTCGGCGAACTCTTCTTCGCCGCTCTTGAGGTGCAGCACGATACGGGTACCGCGCTCGTCCTTCTCGACGTTGGCCACCTCGAACTCGCCCTCGCCTTTCGACGACCAATGCACGCCCTCGCTGGCTGGCAGGCCGGCACGACGGGTGAACACGTCGACCTGGTCGGCGACGATGAACGCCGAATAGAAGCCCACACCAAATTGGCCGATGAGGTGCGAGTCTTTCTTCTGGTCGCCGGTGAGGTTCTTCATGAAGTCGGCAGTGCCCGACTTGGCGATGGTGCCCAGGTGAGCGATCACATCGTCGCGGCTCATACCGATGCCGTTGTCTTCGATGGTGACGGTCTTGGAGTCCTTATCGAAGCTGACGCGAATCTTCAGCTCGGCACCACCTTCGAGCAGCTCAGGCTTGGCCAGCGCCTCGAAGCGCAGCTTATCGACGGCATCCGAAGCGTTGGAGATCAACTCGCGCAGGAAAATTTCCTTGTTGGAATACAGCGAGTGGATCATGAGGTGCAGCAGTTGCTTTACCTCGGTCTGGAAGCCCAGGGTTTCCTTTTGAGTTTCCACACTCATGGTCATCAAACTCCAATCAGATGGCACAAGCTGCCGAGGGCGCGGTGGCCGGCAGCGGGTTGTCATCTAGGTGGGGACGCCGTCGAGGATTTCAAGAGCCCCGTGCATAAAGAACCGCCGCTTGAACCTGCCGCGCGGGAATCAGTGCATTGTGTTGCAACTTTGCAACAACACGAAGCAAGTTTCACAGCCGTCTGAAAGTTCCCCATTCATATCACTTTAATATTCTGACGAATCGCTGGAACTTACGATGAAGTGTCAGGCTCTTAGGCACGTTAGGTATTCAATAAGGAGAAACACCCCATGCGTAAATCTTTTGCCTATGCCTTGATGCTTGCTGCTGCCGTCGGCCTGACCGCCTGCGACAAGAAATCCGAGAACACCCAGCAAGAGGCCAATAAAGCGGCCCAGCAGTCCCAGGAGTCCATGGAGAAGGCCCAGGAAAAAGTGAACGACGCGGCCAAGGAAAGCCAGGAAGCGGCGCAGAAGAATGCAGAAGCCGCCCAACAACGCGCCCAGGAAAACGCCAGCCAGGCACCGGCCACTACGCCGGAAACCGCGCCGAAGCAATAAGTTCCCCGATATAAATAATAAGGCCCGCTTAGTGCGGGCCTTATTATTTTCAAACGCAGCTCGATGTTTATATGGCTTAACGCCATTCATTGTTTCCGACCGCTGTACTGCTTAGGCCAGCGACTCGCGCGGCGCGCCCAGCCAGCGATCCACGGCCACCATGAAGGCGAGCGTGATAACCGAAGGCACCAGCCAGGCCAGACCTTGCGCACTCAGCGGCAGGTTTGCCAGCGCCTGCGGCAGATACTCGGTCAGGCCTGCCGTCTTGATGGCATCCACTGCACCGAACAACAGCGACACCAGCATCACCGGCGCAACGACACGGCTTGGGTGGCGCCACAGGCCATGGCAGAAGCTCAGGGCGACCAGCACGATGCAAGGCGGGTAGATGCCGGTCAGCACGGGTACCGACACTTCGATCAGGCGGGTCAGGCCGAGGTTGGAAACCAGCAGCGAGAACCCGGCCAAGCCTATCACCAGCGTACGATACGAAAGTGGCAGCAGGCGGCTGAAATACTCGGCGCAAGCACAGGTCAGACCGACGGCTGTCACCAGACAGGCCAGGGCGATCAGCGCGGCCAGGAAGCCACTGCCCAGCGTGCCGAAACTGTATTGCACATAGGCATGCAGCACCGCCGCACCGTTACTGGCACCTGCGGCAATCGCGTGGCTGCCCGACCCCAGACGGAACAGGCTGATGTACACCAGAGCAAGCCCTACTCCGGCGATCACGCCAGCGATCACGGCATAACGGGTAATCAGCTTTGGCGACTCCACGCCCCGCGAACGGATGGCGTTGACGATCACGATGCCGAACACCAGCGCACCCAGGGTATCCATGGTCAGATAGCCTTCGGTGAAACCCTTGGAAAATGCTCCATTGCTGTAGGCCGGCAGCGCCGCACCAATATCACCGGCGGGCATCACGAAGGCCGCCACGCCCAGCACGCCCAGGGCAATGATCTTCAACGGGCCCAGGAAACGACCAACGGTGTCCAGCAGGCGGCCGGGATACAACGACACCACCAGCACGATCAGGAAGTACACCAGGCTGTAGAGAAACAGCGCCAGGGGCGTATCACCGGTCAGCGGGGCGACGCCCACTTCAAAGGACACCGTGGCGGTGCGCGGGGTGGCGAAGAACGGCCCCACGGCCAGGTAACAGACGGTGGCGAGGATCAGGCCAGCGACGCGGCCGATTGGGGTGCTGAGGCTGTCCATGGCGCCACCGACACGCGCCAGGGCGATGACGGTCAGGACCGGAAGGCCCACGGCGGTGACCAGGAAACCCAAGGCCGCGGCCCACACGTTAGGACCGGCCTGCAGGCCGACGATGGGCGGAAAAATAATGTTGCCCGCCCCTACGAACAGGGCGAACGTCATGAAGCCCAGTGCCAGGATGTCCCGGCCTTTCAATACTTTCATCTAGGAAAACCACACTGCCGAATCAGGAACGATAAAGAAGACTCCCGCATGGCCGGATAGGGACAGGGGAAATTTGCCGCTCTCGTGAAGCAGGCGTGCAGCGCCTCGGGTCCTTGTGGGAGCCGGGCCGCACCGCGAAGCGTGCAAGGCTATCGAAATAACGCACAAAACGCACTAGTAAAGGGCGTAATACCGATGATCTGCACGGTTTCAAGGCTTTCAATGACGCATGAACGACAGTATTTGCCGGCTGCATGCACGATATGCTTGCAAAGCCAATGATGGAAGGAGCGGCTCGGCCGCGAAGAAACCCGAACGTCAGCGAGAATGCGTCGCAGCCCTCGCGGCTGAAGCCCTTGTAGAGGGTCAGACGTGCAGAAAAGACAAAGGCCACCCGAAGGTGGCCTTTGTACGAAGCAAGTATGACTTACTTCTTCATTTCCCAACCGGTCAGCTCGGCCAGAGCCTTACCGATGTCAGCCAGGGAACGAACGGTCTTCACGCCAGCGTCTTGCAGAGCGGCGAATTTCTCGTCCGCAGTGCCTTTGCCGCCAGAGATGATCGCGCCTGCGTGGCCCATGCGCTTGCCCGGAGGAGCAGTCACACCAGCGATGTAGGAAACCACTGGCTTGGTCACGTTGGCCTTGATGTAGGCAGCAGCTTCTTCTTCAGCGGAACCGCCGATCTCACCGATCATGACGATCGCTTCGGTCTTCGGGTCTTCCTGGAACAGCTTCAGGATGTCGATGAAGTTGGAGCCTGGAATCGGGTCACCACCGATACCGACGCAGGTGGACTGACCGAAACCGGCGTCAGTGGTCTGCTTGACGGCTTCGTAGGTCAGGGTGCCGGAACGCGAAACGATACCGACCTTGCCTGGCAGGTGGATGTGACCTGGCATGATGCCGATCTTGCACTCGCCTGGAGTGATGACACCCGGGCAGTTAGGGCCGATCAGGCGTACGCCCAGCTCGTCGCACTTGACCTTGGCATCCAGCATGTCCAGGGTAGGAATGCCTTCGGTGATGCACACGATCAGCTTGATGCCGGCGAATGCGGCTTCCAGAATCGAGTCCTTGCAGAAAGGAGCCGGAACGTAGATCACCGAAGCATCGGCGCCGGTGGCTTCAACGGCTTCCTTGACAGTGTTGAACACTGGCAGGCCCAGGTGAGTGGTGCCGCCTTTGCCCGGAGTCACGCCGCCAACCATCTGGGTGCCGTAGGCGATGGCTTGTTCGGAGTGGAAGGTACCTTGCGAGCCGGTGAAGCCCTGGCAGATAACCTTGGTGTCTTTATTGATCAGAACGCTCATTACTTGCCCTCCGCAGCTTTGACAACTTGTTGAGCAGCATCGGTCAGGCTGGTAGCTGCGATGATGTTCAAGCCACTTTCTGCCAGTACTTTAGCGCCCAGTTCAGCGTTGTTGCCTTCGAGGCGAACAACGACCGGGATTTTCACGCCGACTTCTTTCACGGCGCCGATGATGCCTTCGGCAATCATGTCGCAGCGAACGATGCCACCGAAAATGTTGACCAGCACTGCCGCCACGTTGCTGTCGGACAGGATGATCTTGAAGGCTTCGGTCACGCGCTCTTTGGTCGCGCCGCCGCCTACGTCAAGGAAGTTGGCTGGCTTGCCGCCGTGCAGGTTGACGATGTCCATGGTACCCATGGCCAGACCGGCACCGTTGACCATGCAGCCGATGTTGCCTTCCAGGGCCACGTAGTTCAGTTCGAACTTGGCAGCGTGAGCTTCGCGAGGGTCGTCCTGCGAAGGATCGTGGAAAGCCTTCAGCTTGGGCTGACGGTAGACAGCGTTGCTGTCGATGTTGATCTTGGCATCCAGGCAGTGCAGGTTGCCGTCGGCCTTGATCACCAGCGGGTTGATTTCCAGCAGGGCCAGGTCGTAGTCCTGGAACAGCTTGGCCAGGCCAACGAAGATGTTGGTGAACTGCTTGATCTGGTCGCCTTGCAGGCCCAGTTGGAAAGCCAGCTCGCGGCCCTGGTAAGGCTGAGCGCCAACCAGCGGGTCAACGGTGGCCTTGAGAATCTTCTCGGGAGTGTCGTGAGCGATCTTCTCGATGTCCACGCCGCCTTCGGTGGAGGCCATGAACACGATACGACGGCTGGAACGGTCTACTACAGCGCCCAGGTACAGTTCCTTGGCGATGTCAGTGCAGGATTCGACCAGGATCTTGGTCACTGGCTGACCATTGGCGTCGGTCTGGTAGGTCACCAGACGCTTGCCCAGCCACTGCTGAGCGAAAGCAGCTGCGTCTTCCTTGCTGCGAACCAGCTTGACGCCGCCCGCTTTACCGCGGCCACCAGCGTGAACCTGAGCTTTTACGACCCACTCGTTGCCGCCGATCTTATCGCAAGCTTCTGCGGCTGCTTCCGGGGTGTCTACTGCAAAGCCCTTGGATACTGGCAGGCCGTACTCAGCGAACAGCTGCTTACCCTGATACTCGTGAAGATTCATGCTTATTACCGTCTTTGTTTAGGCATTGCGCATTCGGTGCTGCACATCGGGTGTGCCGCACCACCTGTGACCGCTACTCCGGGTCGACTGCGGGAAATTCCGCAGCCGCCTGAGAGGTCGAGTCCGACGGGCTTTCCGCGGTGAGCCCTGAGAACAGGACTCACGACGGGCACCCCGCCGAGGTTTCCGTGTCTTAGCGCTTCTTGCGGTTCTGGATGTGGATGGCGCCGCCATTCACTGCCAGTGCCGCTTCGTGCATCGCTTCGGACAGAGTCGGGTGGGAGAAGACCATCATGCCCAGGTCTTCGGCGCTGGAGCCGAATTCCATGGCGATCGCACCCTGTTGAACCAGTTCTGCAGCGCTCGGGCCGATCACGTGTACACCCAGTACGCGGTCGGTCTTGGCGTCGGCGATGATCTTGACGAAACCGCCGGTGTCGTTGGCAGCCAGGGCACGGCCGCTGGCAGCGAACGGGAAGGTCCCGACGTTGACTTCGACGCCTTCACCCTTGAGGGTCTGCTCGGTCTTGCCGACCCACGCGATTTCCGGGTGGGTGTAGATAACCGACGGGATCAGGTTGTAGTTCATCTGGGCCTTGTGGCCCTTGATGCGCTCGACGACCATGATGCCCTCTTCCGAGGCCTTGTGGGCCAGCATCAGACCACGTACCACGTCACCGATGGCGTAGACGCCTGGAACGCTGGTAGCGCAGTAGTCGTCGACGTAGATGTAGCCACGCTCGTCCAGGGTCACGCCACTGTCGGCGGCCAGCAGGTCGGTGGTGACTGGGCGACGGCCGACGGCCACGATCAGGCGGTCGAAGGTGATCTTCTGCTCGCCGTTGGCATCGGTGTAGGTCACTTCGACTTCTTCGCCGTTGACCTGGGAACCGGTCACGCGAGCGCCCAGCTTGATGTCCAGACCCTGGTTGGTGAAGGTCTTCAGCGCTTCCTTGGCCACGGCTTCGTCAGCGGCTGGCAGGAACTTGTCCAGCGCTTCCAGGACGGTGACCTGAGCACCCAGGCGAGCCCACACGGAGCCCAGCTCCAGGCCGATCACGCCAGCACCGATCACGCCCAGGCGCTTAGGAACCTGTTGGAATTCCAGCGCGCCGGTGGAGTCGACGATGACCTTCTGGTCGACCGGAGCCGGCGGAATGTCGATCGGACGGGAGCCGGAAGCCAGGATAACGTGTTCGGCTTCGATGACTTCGACAGTGCCGTCGACCTTGGTCAGCTCGACCTTCTTGCCGGCCAGCAGCTTGCCGTGACCTTGCAGGGAGGTGACGCCATTGGCCTTGAACAGGCTGGCGACGCCGCCGGTCAGACCCTTGACGATGGTTGCCTTGCGGCCAACCATGGTCGGAACGTCGATGGAGACGTCACCGGTGCTGATACCGTGGACGTTGAAGCTCTTCTTGGCTTCGTAGTATTTCCAGGAGCTGTCCAGCAGAGCCTTGGAAGGAATGCAACCGACGTTCAGGCAGGTACCGCCCAGCGCCAGCTTGCCGTCCTTGTCCTGGTACTTCTCGATGCACGCGGTCTTGAAACCGAGTTGTGCGGCCTTGATGGCCGCCACATAGCCGCCTGGGCCCGCGCCGATCACTACGACGTCGAATTTCTGAGACATATAAAAGGATTCCTTTTTTAGCTTCGAGCTATCAGCTGCAAGCTGCAAGCTGAGCTGCGGAAAACCGCAGGCCAGCATTACAACACGATAATGACATTTGGGTTACAGCCTCAAGCGCACTGTCTTGCCGCATTCAGCTGCGGCTCGCCGACTGCTGCCTGAGGCGGCCCTACATCAGATATCCAGCAGCAGGCGAGCCGGATCTTCCAGCAGGTTCTTGATGGTCACCAGGAACGTCACCGCTTCCTTGCCATCGATCAGACGGTGGTCATAGGACAGCGCCAGGTACATCATCGGGCGAATCACGACCTGGCCGTTGACGGCCATCGGGCGCTGCAGAATGTTGTGCATGCCCAGGATAGCGGCCTGTGGCGGGTTGACGATCGGGGTCGACATCATCGAGCCGAAGGTACCGCCATTGGTGATGGTGAAGGTGCCGCCAGTCATTTCGTCGATGGACAGCTTGCCGTCGCGAGCCTTCTTGCCGAAGGTGGCGATGCCGCCTTCGATTTCGGCCAGGCTCATGTGCTCGGCATTACGCAGTACCGGTACCACCAGGCCACGGTCGCTGGAAACGGCTACGCCAATGTCCGCATAACCGTGATAGACGATGTCGTTACCATCGATTGAAGCGTTGACCGCCGGGAAGCGCTTCAGGGCTTCGGTAGCGGCCTTGACGAAGAACGACATGAAGCCCAGGCGTACGCCGTTGTGGGACTTCTCGAACTGGTCCTTGTACTTGGCACGCAGCGCCATGATCTCGGTCATGTCGACTTCGTTGAAGGTGGTCAACATGGCCATGTTCGACTGGGCTTCAACCAGGCGACGGGCCACGGTGGCACGCACGCGGGTCATCGGCACACGCTTCTCGGTGCGGTCGCCAGCGGCAACCACAGGCGCGGCAGCGGCGGCAGCCGGCTGGGCAGCCGGTGCAGCGGCGCCGGACTTCTTGGCTTCAACGGCAGCGACAACGTCTTCCTTGGTGATACGACCGTCTTTGCCGGTGCCTTTCACGTTGGCCAGGTTGATGCCGTTTTCTTCGGCCAGCTTGCGCGCGGCAGGCGCGGCAATGGCGTCTTCATCGGCAGCAGCGGCAGGTGCAGCGGCGGCAGGTGCAGCAGCAGGAGCCGCGGCGGCAGCAGGCGCGGCAGCAGCGGTGGCGCCCGCGTCCAGGGTCGCGATCACTTCGTTGGACAGGACGATGTCGCCCTCGCCTTTCACGATCGACGCCAGCACGCCGTCGGCTTCGGCCAGCACTTCCAGGACGACCTTGTCGGTCTCGATATCGACCAGCAGTTCGTCACGCTTGACCGCTTCGCCCGGCTGCTTGTGCCACTTGGAAATCGTGCCATCGGCAACGGATTCCGGGAAAGAAGGGGCTTTGATCTCGATAGCCATTATCTGTAATTCCTTAATTCGATTACTAATGCGCGAAGGCGTTAAACAGTGAAGGCATCTTGCAGCAGTTTTTCCTGCTGCTCGGCGTGCATCGAAGCGTAGCCACAAGCTGGCGCGGCGGAGGCGTCACGACCGGCATACTCGAGCACGAGGTTGCGGTTGTGGTTACCCATGCTGCGACGCAGATGGTGCTGGCTGCTGTACCAGGCGCCCTGGTTCATCGGTTCTTCCTGGCACCAGACCACATGCTTGAGGTTGGTATAAGGCGCGATGGCCTCCATCAGGTCGTCCTCGGGGAACGGATACAGCTGTTCGATACGCACGATGGCGATGTCTTCGCGGCCTTCGGCACGGCGCTTCTCGAGCAGGTCGTAGTAGACCTTGCCGCTGCACAGTACCAGGCGCTCTACCTTGGCCGGATCGAGGCTGTCGATTTCCGGGATCACGGTCTGGAAGGAGCCTTCGGCCAGGTCTTCCAGGGTCGAGATCGCCAGCTTGTGACGCAGCAGCGACTTCGGCGACAGGACCACCAGCGGCTTGCGCAGCGGACGGATGACCTGACGACGCAGCAGGTGGTAGATCTGAGCCGGGGTGGTCGGCACGCAGACCTGGATGTTGTGCTCGGCGCACAGCTGCAGGTAACGCTCCAGACGCGCAGAGGAGTGCTCCGGACCCTGGCCTTCGTAGCCGTGCGGCAGCAGCATCGTCAAGCCGCACAGGCGACCCCACTTGTGCTCGCCACTGGTGATGAACTGGTCGATCACGACCTGGGCACCGTTGGCGAAGTCGCCGAACTGGGCTTCCCAGATGACCAGCGCGTTCGGCTGGGTGGTCGAATAGCCATATTCGAACGCCAGCACGGCCTCTTCGGACAGGAAGGAGTCGTACAGTTCGAAGCTCGGCTGGTTGGGCGCCAGATTTTTCAGCGGCACGTAGGCGCTGGCATCTTTCTGGTTGTGCAGTACCGCATGGCGGTGCGAGAACGTACCGCGACCCACGTCCTGGCCGGTGATGCGCACGGGGTGACCTTCGTGCAGCAACGTGGCGTAGGCCATGGTTTCGGCGTAGCCCCAGTTGATCGGCAAGCCACCGGCCTGCATCTTCTGGCGGTCTTCGTAGATCTTCTGCACCTGGCGCTGAACGACCAGACCTTCAGGCAGCTCCAGCAGCTTGGCGGACAGCTCCTGCAACGTCTTGAGGTCGAAGCGGGTGTCGTGACGCGCGGTCCAGACGTGACCCAGGTAGGGACGCCAGTCGACGAACAGATCGCGGTTCGGCTCCTTGACCAGGCTCTTGACCACGTGCTGGCCGTTGTCCAGCGCGGTACGGTATTCGTCGACCTTGGCCTGTACACCAGCCTCGTCGAAGGCCCCGGACTTGACCAGTTGCTCGGCGTACAGCTCACGGGTCGTGCGCTGCTTGCTGATCTGCTGGTACATCAGCGGCTGGGTGCCGCTTGGCTCGTCGGCCTCGTTGTGGCCGCGACGACGGTAGCAGACCAGGTCGATGACGATGTCACGCTTGAACTGCATGCGGTAGTCGATCGCCAGCTGGGTGACGAACACCACGGCTTCAGGATCGTCGCCATTCACGTGCAGGATCGGCGCCTGGATCATCTTGGCAACGTCGGTGGCGTACTCGGTGGAGCGCGAGTCCAGCGGGTTGCTGATGGTGAAGCCGACCTGGTTGTTGATGACGATGTGCACGGTACCGCCGGTCTTGAAACCGCGGGTCTGCGACATCTGGAAGGTTTCCAGGACCACGCCCTGCCCCGCGAACGCGGCATCACCGTGGATGGAAATGGGCAGGACCTTCTCACCGGTCGAATCGTTGCGGCGATCCTGACGGGCACGAACGGAACCTTCGACCACCGGAGAGACGATCTCCAGGTGCGAGGGGTTGAACGCCATGGCCAGGTGGACTTCACCGCCTGCGGTCATGACGTTGGACGAGAAGCCCTGGTGATACTTGACGTCACCGGAACCCAGCTCGACCATCTTCTTGCCTTCGAACTCGTCGAACAGCTCGCGCGGGTTCTTGCCGAAGGTGTTGACCAGCACGTTCAGACGGCCACGGTGGGCCATGCCGATCACGACTTCCTTCACGCCATAGGAACCGGAGCGCTGGATGAGTTCGTCCAGCATCGGGATGAGGCTCTCGCCACCTTCCAGACCGAAACGCTTGGTGCCCGGGTACTTGGTGCCCAGGTACTTTTCCAGGCCTTCGGCGGCGGTAACGCGCTCAAGCAGGTGACCCTGGTTCTCGGCAGAGAACACCGGACGGCCACGGACGCTTTCCAGACGCTGCATGAACCAGTTGCGCTGCTCGGAATCCACGATGTGGGCGAACTCGGCGCCGATGGTGCGACAATATGTCTGCTGCAACGCCTCGAGGATTTCGCGTAGGCTCGCCTCCTCCTTGCCGATGAACAGGTCGCCGGCACGGAACACGGTATCCAGGTCCGCATTGGTCAGGCCGTAATGGTTGATCGACAGATCAGCCGGCACGGGACGTTGCCACAACCCCAGCGGGTCGAGCTGGGCCGCTTGATGGCCACGTACACGGTAAGCCTGGATCAACCGCAACACTTCAACCTGCTTCTTCTCGTGCTCGCTGCTCACACTGCCGGCGGACACCGGTTGAGCACGGCGCTGGTTCTTGGCCAGCAGCACGAAATGATCGCGAATCGTCGAGTGCGATACATCTGTGGCGGCGCTGCCATCGATCGGCAACGTCTGGAAAAAGGTGCGCCACTCTTCTGGCACAGCGTTAGGGTCGTGCAGGTAGAGCTCATAAAGCTCTTCCACATAGGCAGCGTTACCACCGGAAAGGTGGGCGCTGTTCCACATGCGCTGCATCACGCTTTCTTGCATGCTTGGTCACCCTCGGTAAGGGGACACCACCGGCGAAGACACAGAGCAATCTTGAGACGGTCGTGTGCAGCGACCGCAACAAGCCACTAAGGATCACGCAGATAGTCCGGGCACCAGCCCGGATGCCCCTGCTGGTCTCATTTCTTCAAAAGTTAGAGCGATAGCCCACGGGCCACACCCTGGTTAAGACTGCGGCGCCGACAATCGCCTGCGCCGCAGAGATTACAGTTACAGCGGTGCTACGGTACAGCGGTGTATCAGACGCCACTGCCCAGCAGCATGTTGCGCACGTGACCGATGGCCTTGGTAGGGTTCAGGCCTTTCGGACAGACGTTGACGCAGTTCATGATGCCGCGGCAGCGGAATACGCTGAACGGATCGTCCAGGGACGCCAGACGCTCGGCGGTGCGAGTGTCACGACTGTCGGCCAGGAAGCGATAAGCCTGCAGCAGAGCGGCTGGGCCCAGGAACTTGTCTGGGTTCCACCAGAAGGATGGGCAGGAGGTCGAGCAGCAAGCGCACAGGATGCACTCGTACAGACCATCGAGCTTCTCGCGATCTTCCGGGGTCTGCAGACGCTCGATGGCCGGAGCCGGTGTGTCGTTCTGCAGGAAAGGCCTAACCTTCTCGTACTGCTTGTAGAAGATGCTCATATCGACGACCAGGTCACGAATAACCGGCAGGCCTGGCAGCGGACGCAGGACCAGCTTGTTGTTCTTGACCACGGCAGACAGCGGTGTGATACACGCCAGGCCGTTCTTGCCGTTGATGTTCATGCCGTCGGAGCCACACACGCCTTCGCGGCAGGAGCGACGATACGAGAAACCTTCATCCTGTTCTTTGATCAGTGCCAATACATCCAGCACCATCAGATCCTTACCGCCGGTATCGACCTGGAAGACCTGGGTCGATGGCGCCGAGTCGGTATCTGGGTTGTAGCGATAAACTTCGACTTGCAACATAGCGGCCACCCTTAGTAAGTACGGACTTTAGGCTCGAACGCCGGTACGGTCTTCGGCGCAAAGTTGACTGAGCGCTTGGCAACCCGCTTCTCGCCCGGGAAGTACAGGGTATGGCACAGCCAGTTTTCATCATCACGATCTTCAAAGTCTTCACGCGCGTGTGCACCGCGGGACTCCTTGCGGGCCTCGGCAGCGACGGCGGTGGCTTCGGCGACTTCCAGCAGGTTCTGCAGCTCCAGCGCTTCGATACGCGCGGTGTTGAAGGCCTGGGACTTGTCGTTGATCTTGACGTTGGCGATACGCTCACGCAGACCAGCCAGTTGCTCGATACCCTTGAGCATGTACTCGCCGGTACGGAACACACCGAAGTAGTTCTGCATGCAGTTCTGCAGCTCGCGACGCAGGGTTGCCACGTCTTCACCGGTGGTGCGCTCGTTCAGAGCGGTCAGGCGGCCCAGCGCGACGTCGATGTCGGTATCGCTGGCATCGCGGTATTCGACGCCTTCGGACAGCGCCTTCTCCAGGTGCAGGCCGGCAGCGCGGCCGAAGACCACCAGGTCGAGCAGCGAGTTGCCGCCCAGACGGTTGGCGCCGTGAACCGATACGCAGGCCACTTCACCGACCGCGAACAGACCGTGGATGACCTGGTCGACGCCGTTGGCGTCCTGGGTGATGGCCTGGCCATGAATGTTGGTGGCGATACCACCCATCATGTAGTGGCAGGTCGGTACGACCGGAACCGGGGCCAGCACTGGGTCGACGTGAGCGAAGGTCTTGGACAGCTCGCAGATGCCTGGCAGACGTGCATGCAGCACTTCCTCACCCAGGTGGTCGAGCTTGAGCATCACGTGGTCGCCATTCGGGCCACAGCCGTTGCCGGCGATGATTTCCTTGACCATGGAACGGGCCACGACGTCACGACCGGCAAGGTCCTTGGCGTTGGGCGCGTAACGCTCCATGAAACGCTCGCCGTGCTTGTTGATCAGGTAACCACCCTCACCACGGCAGCCTTCGGTGACCAGTACACCTGCGCCGGCGATACCGGTCGGGTGGAACTGCCACATCTCGATGTCCTGGACCGGTACGCCAGCACGCAGGGCCATGCCCACGCCGTCGCCGGTGTTGATCAGGGCGTTGGTGGTCGACGCGTAGATACGACCCGCGCCGCCGGTGGCCAGTACGGTAGCCTTGGAGCGGATGTACATGGTCTCGCCGGTTTCGATGCAGATGGCGATGATGCCGACGAAGGCGCCATCCTGGTTCTTCACCAGATCCACTGCATAGTACTCGTTGAGGAACACGGTACCGGCCTTCAGGTTGGCCTGGTACAGGGTGTGCAGCAGGGCGTGACCGGTACGGTCGGCCGCCGCGCAGGTACGTGCCGCCTGGCCGCCCTTGCCGAAGTCCTTGGACTGACCACCGAACGGACGCTGATAGATACGACCGGTCTCGGTACGCGAGAACGGCAGACCCATGTGGTCCAGCTCGAAGACCGCTTCCGGACCCACCTGGCACATGTATTCGATTGCGTCCTGGTCACCGATGTAGTCCGACCCCTTGACGGTGTCGTACATGTGCCAGCGCCAGTCGTCGTTCGGGTCGGCAGAAGCGATGGCACAGGTGATGCCACCCTGGGCCGATACGGTGTGGGAACGGGTCGGGAACACCTTGGTGACCACGGCAGTCTTGTGACCGCCCTGAGCCAGCTGCAGGGCCGCGCGCATGCCCGCGCCGCCGCCACCGACGATGATGGCGTCGAAAGAAAGAGTTTTAGTGCTAGCCATTGATCAGATACCCCAAAGAATCTGCACGCCCCAGACGAAGTAAGCGAACATCGCAACGCCGCAAACGGTCTGGAAGAGGAAACGAATCGCAGTCGCCGACTTGCCCAGCGCCATCGGCGTCAGGTAGTCGGTGGAAATGGTCCACATGCCGACCCAGGCGTGGGCGCCCAGGGCAACCATGGCCAGCAGACTGAAGATACGCATCCAGTTGCTCGAGAACAGCGCATGCCATTCGGCGAAGCCGATGCCGGGGTGAGTGACGAGGTAGCCAATCAGGAAGATGAAATAAGCCGCGAGCACGACCGCAGAGACGCGCTGCGCCATCCAGTCATACAGGCCGGAGCGAGAAAGGTTAGTGACGTTGGTTACCATATCCAGACTCCCGCCAGCACGATCAGTACCACAGAAACGACGATTACGATTTTGGAGCCCAGCTTGCCGCCTTCCAGCGTCTCGCCGACTCCTGCGTCCATGATCAGGTGGCGCACGCCAGCCACCAGGTGATACAGAAGGGCAGACAGCAAGCCCCAGATGACAAGCTTCGCCAGCGGGCTGGTCAGACACGCTTTCACCTCACCGAAGCCTTCCTCGGACGCCAGGGATTTGTCCAATGCATAAAGCATGATGGCAATACCGACGAAGAGAATGACACCGGAGATACGGTGAAGAATGGACGTGTAAGCAGTGACTGGGAGCTTGATTGTCCTTAGGTCTAGATTTACAGGTCGTTGGCTTTTCACGGCTTTTTTTCACACTGAAGAGCCCCTAAACAACAGGGCAAGTTGTTGGGAAGTGCACTGGTCAGGTACCCACTACCCACGAAGTGACGACTGCCTGAAACTGGCTGGAAAGCCCGTGGCGGTCGGACGCCGAGTATAGACAGTTAGGCCACTAATGACAACGCGCAGACCAACCGCCAAAGGTGCATTGCGGCAGTTGGATAAAAGGCGTAAAGGAGTAGGAATAATACGAAAATTCTTATGGCCGGAGCCGCTTTGGAACACGACTTTAGGCAAATTGACTTTAGAATTTATCTCACTATAGTGATGCGGGCCCTGCGTGGGGGGCCTGTCTGATGATTCGAGGCATAAAACAGGAGGCCATATGGCTGACAAAAAAGCGCAGTTGATCATCGAGGGCACAGCCCCCGTCGAGCTGCCCATTCTGACCGGAAGCGTTGGTCCAGACGTGATCGATGTCCGCGGTCTTACCGCCACCGGCCGCTTCACGTTCGACCCCGGCTTCATGTCGACCGCCTCTTGCGAGTCGAAGATCACTTACATCGATGGCGATCAGGGTATCCTGCTGCACCGTGGCTATCCCATCGAGCAACTGGCCAGCCAGTCCGACTACCTGGAAACCTGCTACCTGCTGCTCAACGGCGAACTGCCGACCGCCGAGCAGAAGGCCCAGTTCGTCGCCGTGGTGAAAAATCACACCATGGTCCACGAACAGCTCAAGACCTTCTTCAACGGCTTCCGCCGTGACGCCCACCCGATGGCCGTGATGTGCGGCGTGGTCGGCGCCCTGTCGGCGTTCTACCACGACTCGCTGGACATCAATAACCCGCAGCACCGCGAAATCTCCGCGATCCGCCTGGTCGCCAAGATGCCGACCCTGGCAGCGATGGTCTACAAGTACTCCATGGGCCAACCCATGATGTACCCGCGCAACGACCTGAGCTACGCGGAAAACTTCCTGCACATGATGTTCAACACCCCGTGCGAGATCAAACCGATCAGCCCGGTACTGGCCAAGGCGATGGATCGCATCTTCATCCTGCACGCCGACCACGAACAGAACGCCTCCACCTCCACCGTGCGCATGGCCGGCTCCTCGGGCGCCAACCCGTTCGCCTGTATCGCTGCCGGCATCGCCGCCCTGTGGGGTCCCGCCCACGGCGGTGCCAACGAAGCGGTACTGACCATGCTGGACGAGATCGGCGACGTATCGAACATCGACAAGTTCATTGCCAAGGCCAAGGACAAGAACGATCCGTTCAAGCTCATGGGCTTCGGTCATCGCGTCTACAAGAACCGCGACCCGCGCGCCACCGTGATGAAGCAGACCTGCGACGAAGTTCTCAAGGAACTGGGCATCAACAACGATCCTCAGCTGGAACTGGCCATGCGCCTGGAAGAGATCGCCCTGACCGATCCTTACTTCATCGAGCGCTCGCTGTACCCGAACGTCGATTTCTACTCGGGGATCATCCTCAAGGCCATTGGCATTCCGACCAGCATGTTCACCGTGATCTTCGCCCTCGCCCGCACCGTCGGCTGGATCTCGCACTGGAAGGAAATGCTCTCCGGTCCGTACAAGATCGGCCGTCCGCGCCAGCTGTACACCGGCGAAACCCAGCGCGACCTGGTCGCCCTGCAAGACCGCAAGTAAGCGATACGCGAACGACAAAGGGCTGCCATTGGCAGCCCTTTGTATTTCCAGCCAGGGTTATTCGAAAGCCCAGGCGTCCAGCAACGCAGCCTGGATCAGGGCTTGGCCGCTGCCCTCTCCTTCAATGCCTTTAGCGTGTTGAACGGCGCATCGACCACGAACTTGTTGCTCAACCAAGACGGCACACTGCCACCCGGGTCGGTGTGCACCTGATAGGTCACTTCGGTGCGGTTCGGCCCTTTCGGGGTCAGCTGCCAGAAGCCCTCGACCTCGGCCACCCGTACATAGCCCTTCTCTTCCGGAACATAGGTAGGCTTCTCTACCAACGTACGCCGCAGGCTTCCGTCGGCTTCCTGGCGAGTCGTGACCTCCAGCACCGAGTCACGCGGCGTCACCGGCCACGGCGTCTTGAAGCGGGTGTAGGTCCAGGCCTTGTCGCCTTCATGCTTGAGCAGCTTCTGCGACTCGCATTCGTGGATCCATGCACAGGCTCCGACCACATCTTCCTGCAGAGCACGCAAGCGCTCGACGCTGGCATCGATCACGGTGACGCCGCGGTAGGCCTTGTATTTCGAGCCCGCCACATCACTGAGCCAGACCTTGATCCCCTGCTCATCCTTGGCCAGCTGCCAGTCCTCGGCATAGGCGCCGCTGCTGACCAGTACAGTGACCCCACATACAGCAATCAGGCGGTACAGCGACTTCATTGCCCTACTCCTCTTCTCATGAAAGCGCCCACGCCGGATGGCGCTCAGGCAGCGGTAGCCTTCTCCCACCAGCCGATCAGGCGAATCGCATCAGCCTGATCGACACCACAGATATCCGGCGCCGCAGCGAACCGGCCGCACACCTCAGGACGCTCCGGCCGACCGAACAGGCCACAGAGCAGATCGAGCGTCAGGTGCAGACAGCGCACACCTGCCGGCTTGCCATCAGGCATGCCAGGAATGGGAGAAGTGATCGAGGGTGCTATACAGCACGCACCGCAACCGGAACGGCAGTCCATGACGCGTTATACCTTAAGGACATGAGAAAAAGAGTAGCGATAATAGCCGCAGCCACAAACGTTTGAAAACGCCATAGCAGACGGCAAAACGGGCGCCAGGCAGGCGCGGCGGGCGTTATTGCTTGAACTTGAAGTCCAGCGCTGCACCTTCGACGTCGCGACGGCTTTCGTTACGCATCTGCAGCTGCATTTCATTGCTCAGCAGACGACCGTTGAGCTCGAAATTGCTCGCGTCGCGTTCGGCAGACTTGTCGGAGAACATCGGCGGCAGCAGCGGCTTGCGCTTGCCCGTAATGACATTGGCCGGAGGCTCCAGCTCACGCACCAGGTCCGGCGGCAGGCTCAAGTCGAGCTTGGCCTTGCCGACGCGCACATCCTTGACGGGGGTCTTGTCCAGCTTGCCCTTCTGCGCCTTGGCATCGCCCTTGGCAGCCACCTTGGCGGAAGTCTTGGGCGAGGCCTTGTCAGCGCCCTGCCGGGTTGCAGCGATCTTGCCAGCAGGCTTCAGCGCATCCGCTTGGCCGTGTGGTTGCAGCGGCTTGGCGGCAACACCGAAATCTTCCTTGTGCAGCTTCACCGGCACCACCGGAACACTGGGCGCCAGTTCATGCACCGACGGTGCAGGCTTTTGCGAACCCCCACCGGTCACTGCCTGGGCGACCGGCTGCTCGACAGTGGAAGGCGGAATGACGGGCGCCGGCGGCGCAGCAGACACCGACGCCTGAGACTTCGCCGTATCGACTGTCGATTTGGGCGCAGGCGCTTCCCGGCCATCACAGGCAGCCAACGCAACGACGACCAACAAGCCGAGACAGCGAAACACAGTCATAAGCGAACAGACAAATAGGCAGAAAGCCACATGCTGGCCTGTTAAGAAGCCAATGACAAGCCAGCATGCCGATATCGGACGAAAAACCTACGCATCAGGCACCAGCCGCCTCCTGACAGAGCTGCCGGGCGAGCATTCCCAGAGTCATCAGGGCACGCTCCGCTTCACGGTTCCACGGCATTCCGCAGTTGATGCGGATGCAATGGTTGAATTGCTCGGTATTACTGAAGATCAACCCTGGCGCGATGCTGATGCCCTGCTCCAGCGCCCGCACGTGCAGTTCCTGAGTATTGACCCGCCCCGGCAGGCTCACCCACAGAATGAAGCCCCCCACGGGTCGGCTCATCTGCGTCCCCTCAGGAAAATACTGCTGCACGGCGAGCTGGTAGGCACTCAGATTCTTTCGGTACTCGACGCGGATGTGCCGCAGGTGACGATCATAGCCGCCGTTCTCCAGATAAGCCGCCACCCCCATCTGCGTCACACTGCAGGCCGAATGGGTACTGAAAGTCTGCAGGCGCTGGATCTCGGCGTGGTACTTGCCACCCGGCACCATCCAGCCGATACGCACACCCGGCGACAGGGTCTTGGAAAAGCTCGAGCAGTAGATGACCCGGTCCTGGCGATCAAAAGCCTTGAGCGCCTTGGTGCGGCCGATCTCGAACATCAGCTCGCCGTAGATATCGTCTTCGATGATCTGGATGTCGAAATCCGTCGCCAGGCGCAACAGGCTTTTCTGCCGCTCCTCCGGCATGGTCGCCCCCAGCGGGTTGCTCATACGCGCAGTCAGCACCAGCGCCTTGATCGACCACTGGTTGGCGGCCAGCTGCAAGGCTTCCAGGCTGATCCCGGTGACCGGATCGCTGGGAATCTCGATGACCTTGAGCCCCAGCAGGTCCGCCAGCTGCAGCAACCCGTAATAGGCCGGCGACTCGGCGGCGATCAGATCGCCCGGCGCGGTGACCACCCGCAAGGCCATCTGCAAAGCATCCACGCAACCGTGAGTGATGATCACCTCCGAAGGGTCGACCAGCGCTCCGGCATCGCGCATGCGAATGGCCACCTGACGGCGCAATGGCTCGTAGCCGGGGCTGAACATGTAGCTGAAGGCGCGCGGACTATGAAAGCGGGTGACCTTGGCCAGTTGCTGGTGCAAGGCACGCACAGGCAGATAGTCGACATGCGGCACCGCGGCGCCAAGGGCGAATACCCCTTCGCGCCGCGACTCGACCAGGACCTGCTGGATGATACTGCTCCGGGTGACCAGGCTGGGACGCTCTACCCTGGCGATTTCCGGGGTAGGCGCGGTCAGCGCCGGAGTCTGGTGCACGTAGTAACCAGACTGTGGGCGGGCACGGATGAGCCCCTGGTCTTCGAGGTTGGCGTAAGCCTGCAAGACCGTGGCATGGCTGACGTTGAGCTGCAGGCTCATCTTGCGCACCGAAGGCACGCGCTCGCCAGGCTGGTAGACACCGCGGCGGATGTCTTCGGCGAGTTGGCGAGCGATACGTTGGTACAACAGCAGATTGGTCATGACACGGCCTCGCACCCACTGACTTGTTCTTGTGAAGGAACAACCGTAACAGTTGAAAAGTGTACGGGGACAGTTTCCCCAGTTGCCGGACATTGTGCACGCTGCCAGTAGGATTTGGCAGCCACAGACACCAAAAACCACGCAGCCCCCGCCAAAAAAGCCGGGCAAAAAGAAGCCCGAGACCATTCATGGCCCCGGGCTACGGAATACTACGAACGCTGCACTAACTCACTCGGCTCGCCGAGCCTCTTCGCCAACCTCACGAGGCACCCCAAGACGTCCTTTGTCGTCCGAAAAGACGATCTCAACGCGGCGATTCCGTGCACGCCCGCGCTCGGTGGCATTCACGTCCACCGGGAAACGCTCGCCATATCCCCGGACTTGAATGCGCTTTTCATCCACGCCCAGATCAGCCAGCAGATCGGCGACGGCCTGGGCGCGATCCTGGGAAAGCTTGAGGTTGCTCTGCCGGTCACCGGTGTTATCGGTATAGCCTTCGACACGCACCACCCGACGCGGATTGAGCTGCAGGTACTGGACGATCTTCAACATGGTGCGATTCGCCGAACCTTTGAGCTGCGCATCGCCCTGATCGAACAATACGTCGCCCAAGGTCATCACCAGCCCACGATCACTCTGGGTCGTCGCCAGCTGGATCTGGTCCTCGACCCATTTGCCCTGCTGCTGAACCACCGCCAGCTTGGCCTCGCGCAACGCCAGCTGCAGGCGTTGGCGCTCGAGATCCATCGTGGCCATCTGCTCTTGCAACAAGGTCAGGTTGCTGTGCTCACGAGCAATCTCGCTGTAGCGGCTGCTCAGGTAGGCATAGTGCGAAACGTCGCTACCACTGCCCAGGTAGCTGGACAAGCGCTCGGCCCGCGCCAGCGATTCACCCGCACGGATAACGTCCTTGGGGGCGCTGCGCAACACATCCGGATCTTCCTTGACCTTCTGGAAATCACTGGCCGCCTGCTGCAAGGCCTGCCCACTGCCCTGCTGAGCGGCGCAGCCAGCCAAGCTCAGCAACGCGATACTGCCCAGGAGGCGATAGACACCGTTCATTGGGCCTCCTTGAGCTGCTTGCGCAGACGATCCAGGCGCGTTTCAAGCAGGGCGCGCTGCTCTTCACTCTTGAGCGTCAGCGTGCGCGCTTCGGCCAATCGAGCATCCAGCTCCGCCTGTTCGGCCTGCATGCGCGCCTGCTTATAGGACTGCCGAAGCATGTCGGCCCGTGCCTGGGCGAAGCGCTCCTGCGCCTGCTGCATCTCCGGCTGCTCCTGGGCGTCGGCACCGACGGCCTTGGCCTGGGCGATGGCTTGCTCGGTCAGCTTCATCTGTTCGATAGGCGCGGGGTCATTGGCGCACCCGGCCAGCATGATGGCCGCGACTCCGGCGACCAGAAAGCGAGTACTCACAAAAACATTCCTACTGATTGGCGGCGGGCTGTTGCAACTGGCTCTTCCAGACGTCCAGATTACGCTTGACGGCTTCATCGGCCCGGCCCGAGGCGGCTGATTCTGTCATCTTTTTCTCCAGCTGTCCGCGCAACAGCGGATCGTTGCATACCGAATTGGTTGAAAGCGCCAGATGAAAAGCCGGTCGGTCAACCACCATTGGCATGGCTTTCACCTCGGCGGACAGTCCCAGGGTCTGCGCCATGACCATCGCCGAGTAACGCCCGGCCAGGACGTAGTCCACTTCTCCCAGCATCAGCTTCTGCAAAGCCTGGGTCAGGCTGGAAACCGACTGCAACTGCAAGCGAGGCGCCGTCTGCGCGTCGAAGCCGGGCGTGAAACGTGTACGCTGCGAGCGGGCACCGGTGCGGGCCGCCAGCTCCTCCAGTGTTGTAACATCAGGCTCCACTGCGCTGCGGGTCCAGACCACGATTTCGTTATGGCTCACCGGCGGCTCGATGAAATCGAAGGCCTGCGCGCTGGCACCGCCCGAGGCCGCGTCGGCCAGCAAATCCATCCGCCCACTGCGGACCTCTTCAAGCGCCTGGCTGCGCTTGCCGGCGTAGAGAAACTCGACACTGATACCCAACTCCTGAACGGCCTGCTTGAGCAGGTCAGCATTGGCGCCCATCAAGTGCCTGGGGTCCTGCGGATCGCGCCACAGGTAAGGCGGGGCATCCGGGCTGCCGCTCACGATCAGGCGTTCACAGCGATCGGCCAACGCGACTTGAGCAGCCCCCAGACAGACCACCGCCAACAGAACAGCGCCGAGGTTTAGCGATGCGCGCATGCATGATCCTTCTTGAATGAAAAAACCCGTTCGACCGCTCGCGACCTGGAAGCTCGCAATCGGTGAAACGGGTTTTTCTGTCAGCGTGACTTCAGCCGCGAAACAGCCTCACATTCAACAGGAATACCGTGAATATGCCGGACTTTTCACGGCTGGAGCCGCTCCACCAAGGCCTGACCGATCGGTCAGACCGCCTTCTCCAGCTCGGGAACGGCCTCGAACAGGTCCGCCACCAGGCCGTAGTCGGCCACCTGGAAGATCGGCGCCTCTTCGTCCTTGTTGATCGCCACGATCACCTTGGAGTCCTTCATGCCCGCCAGGTGCTGGATCGCGCCAGAGATACCGACGGCGATGTACAGCTGCGGAGCGACGATCTTGCCGGTCTGGCCGACCTGCATGTCGTTGGGCACGAAGCCGGCGTCCACGGCGGCACGCGAAGCACCTACGGCGGCGCCCAGCTTGTCGGCCAGCGCGTAGAGGTGCTTGAAGTTGTCACCGTTGCCCATGCCACGACCACCGGAGACCACCACGCGGGCTTCGGTCAGCTCGGGACGGTCAGAGGTGGCCAGTTCTTCACCGACGAAGCTGGACTTGCCAGCATCGTGTACGGCGCCGACCGCTTCGACAGCGGCCGAACCGCCTTCGGCGGCAACCGGATCGAAACCGGTGGCACGTACGGTGATGACCTTGATGGATGCCGACGACTGAACGGTCGCGATGGCGTTACCGGCATAGATCGGGCGCTTGAAGGTATCAGCCGACTCGACAGCGACGATTTCGGAGATCTGGTCGACATCCAGCTGCGCAGCGACGCGCGGCAGGATGTTCTTGCCATTGGAAGTGGCAACGGCCAGCACGTGGCTGTAGCCCTTGGCCAGTTCAGCCACCAGCGGCGCGACGTTTTCCGGCAGTTGATGAGCGTAGGCAGCGTTGTCGGCAGCCAGTACCTTGCTGACGCCGGCGATCTTCGCGGCGGCCTCGGCCACGGCCGAGACACCTGCACCGGCGACCAGCATATGAATGTCGCCGCCAATCTTCTGGGCAGCCGCAACGGCGTTCAGCGTGGCGGGAACCAGAGCACCCTTGTCGTGCTCAGCGATAACCAAAATAGTCATTCAGATTACCTTCGCTTCGTTCTTCAGTTTTTCGACCAGTTCGGCCACCGACTTGACCTTGATACCCGCACTGCGCACCGCAGGGGCTTCGACCTTGACGGTCTTGTTGGTCGACACGGTGGAAACGCCCAGACCTTCGGGGGTCAGGGTTTCCAATGGCTTCTTCTTGGCCTTCATGATGTTCGGCAGGGAGGCGTAGCGCGGCTCGTTGAGGCGCAGGTCGGTGGTGACGATTGCCGGCAGGCTCAGCGAGACGGTCTGCAGGCCGCCGTCGATTTCACGGGTTACGGCAACCTTGTCGCCGCTGACCTCGACCTTGGAGGCGAAGGTGCCCTGGGGGTAGCCACTCAGCGCAGCCAGCATCTGGCCGGTCTGGTTGTTGTCGCTGTCGATGGCCTGTTTACCGAGGATCACCAGTTGTGGCTGCTCCTTGTCGACAACGGCCTTGAGCAGCTTGGCGATGGCCAGGGACGTGAGTTCCTCTGCGGACTCGACCAGCACGGCACGGTCAGCGCCCAGTGCCAGGGCGGTGCGCAGTTGTTCCTGAGCGGCGGATGGACCGACACTGACCACGACGATCTCGCTGGCCACGCCCTTCTCTTTCAGACGCACGGCCTCTTCCACGGCAATTTCGCAGAAGGGGTTCATGGACATCTTGACGTTGGCCAGGTCGACGCCGGAGTTGTCCGCCTTGACGCGAACCTTGACGTTGTAGTCGACCACTCTTTTGACAGCTACAAGAACCTTCATGGATTCCTCGTTACTCTCCGGTGAATAGAAGTCGCCCGGCCGTGGCCCGGCGATGGAATGCGTCCTCAGCAAGCTATCTGGGGAGTGCAGGCCCGATGCAACAGCGTACGCACTTTGGCTTGGTATCGATCTAAAGCCGACCAACGACCGGCCGGGTGTGTAAAATGCGCCCTGCCCCATACACGGCTCGGAAAGCCTGCACGGCACCCGCCTTACGCCCGTTACAGGGCTGACCGAATCTTCGCCGGCCTGTGGCGAGTGCGAAACCGCCCGTATCTTGACCGCTCGCCACCAGCCGGTCAATACGACATATCGGCCAGTGATGGGGCGCGCCTCTAGGATTTACAAGGGTTTCGGCCATTTCAAACAAACGTTTGTATTGGACCTGGGAACTGGTGTAGATATAATGCCGTCCATTCAAAAGAGCCTCGAATTCGACGCCCGGCAAGGCGCTTAAGACGCTTTCGCCATCACCACACGATCCAGCTCTGGCCGGGTCGCCTGTTCGGACGTCGTTTATCGCCAGCGTTCATAACAACACCGTGAGCCATTTGTAGGAGATAGCCTGTGGAACGCGAATACATGGAATTCGACGTGGTCATCGTCGGAGCCGGTCCCTCCGGGCTGTCCGCCGCCTGCCGCCTGAAGCAGAAGGCCGCCGAAGCCGGCCAGGAGATCAGTGTCTGCGTGGTCGAGAAAGGCTCCGAGGTAGGCGCCCACATCCTCTCTGGCGCCGTGTTCGAACCCCGCGCGCTGGAAGAACTCTTCCCTGACTGGAAAGCACTCGGCGCACCGTTGAACACGCCGGTGCTGCGCGACGACATCTATGTGCTGCGCAGCGAGAGCACCTCGTTCAAAGTGCCCGACTTCTTCGTGCCCAAGGCCATGCACAACGAAGGCAACTACATCATCTCCCTGGGCAATCTGTGCCGCTGGCTGGCCCAGCAGGCCGAGAACCTCGGGGTGGAGATCTACCCAGGCTTCACTGCCCAGGAAGTGCTGTTCGACGAAGCGGGCGTGGTGCGCGGCATCATCACCGGCGACCTGGGCGTGGACCGCGAGGGCCAGCCCAAGGACGGCCTGTACACCCCCGGCATGGAGCTGCGCGGCAAGTACACGCTGTTCGCCGAAGGCTGCCGCGGCCATCTGGGCAAGCAACTGATGAAGCGCTTCAATCTCGACAGCGAGGCCGACGTCCAGCACTACGGTATCGGCATCAAGGAACTGTGGGAAATCGACCCGGCCAAGCATGTACCAGGCCTGGTGGTACACACCGCCGGCTGGCCGCTGGACAACGACAACATGGGCGGATCGTTCCTCTACCACCTGGAAAACAACCAGGTAGTGGTCGGCCTGATCATCGATCTGTCGTACAGCAATCCCTACCTGTCGCCCTTCGACGAATTCCAGCGCTACAAGCACCACCCGGTGGCCAGCCAGTACCTGGAAGGCGGCAAGCGCATCAGTTATGGCGCCCGCGCCATCGCCAAGGGCGGCTACAACTCGCTGCCCAAGATGGTCTTCCCCGGCGGCGCACTGATCGGCTGCGACCTGGGCACCCTGAACTTCGCCAAGATCAAGGGCAGCCACACCGCAATGAAGTCCGGCATGCTCGCTGCCGAGGCGGTCGCCACGGCACTGCTGGCCGGCCAGCAAGGCGGTGACGAACTGACCGGTTATGTCGAAGGCTTCAAGGCCAGCTGGCTGCACGACGAGCTGTTCGCCTCGCGCAACTTCGGCCCGGCCATGCACAAGTTCGGCTCGATCGCCGGCGCTGGCTTCGCCTTCCTCGACCAGAACATCTTCGGCGGCAAGCTGCCCTTCACCCTGCATGACACCAAACCGGACTACGCCTGCATGAAGCTGGCTTCGGAGTCGAAGAAAATCGACTATCCGAAGCCGGACGGCAAGCTCAGCTTCGACAAGCTCAGTTCGGTGTTCCTCTCCAGCACCAACCATGAAGAGGAACAGCCCTGCCACCTCAAGCTCAGCGACCCGAGCATCCCGATCGCTCGCAACCTGCCGCTCTACGACGAACCGGCGCAGCGTTACTGCCCAGCCGGCGTGTACGAGGTAGTCACCCAGGAAGACGGCGAGAAGCGCTTCCAGATCAACGCCCAGAACTGCGTGCACTGCAAGACCTGCGACATCAAGGACCCTTCGCAGAACATCACCTGGGTCGCTCCGGAAGGCGCTGGCGGCCCTAACTACCCCAACATGTAACCCCCCCCCGACACCCCGCAGCCGCTCAGGCTGCGGGGTTCATGCACCGATGCCCAGCCAGCTTGACTCCTGCCCCGGGCTGCGCTCGAAGTAACGCTTGTACTCGCGACTGAACTGCGAGGCACTCTGATAGCCCACCCTCAAGGCCACCTGAGCCACCCCCATGCCCTCCACCACCAGCAATTGCTGAGCCTTGAGCAGCCGCAAACGCTTGAGGTACTGCACCGGGCTGAGCAGCGTCGTACGCTTGAAGTGCTCATGGAAGCTCGACACGCTCATGTTCGCGCAACGCGCCAGGGTTTCCACGTGCAAGGGCTCGGCGAAATGTTCATGCTGGTAATGGATCGAAGCAGCCACGCGCGCGAAATGCCCCTGCTGCTCGACCAACGCACGCAGCACGCCTGCCTGCGGCCCGCGCAAGGCACTGTAAAGCACGTCACGCACCCTGGCCTGCCCCATGACCCGACACTCCACAGGATCGTGCAGACAGCGCAGCAGACGCTCGACGCTTTCGCGCATGCCCACATCGAACTGCACCGAGGTCATCGACTCCGGCGTCTGCAGGTGGCTTTCACCTTCGGCCAGCGGCCCCATGGCCTGCACCAGTTCAGCCAGCAGGTTGCGCTCGATGGTCACCGATACGCCGTACAGCGGCATCTCCGGGGCAGCGAAGGTCTCGCACTTGAAAGGCACCGACAACGCCTGGATCAGGTAATGCCCAGCGCCGTACTCGAAAGAGCGCTGCCCCAGGAACGCCACCTTGCTGCCTTGAGCGACGATCATCAGGCTCGGCTCGTAGATCTGCGGGCTGCTGCCCATATAGCTGAATGCACTGATCAGCCGTACTTCCGGCAACAGGGTATCGACCCAGCCCGGGCGATGCGCCAGAGAGCGGATCAGCGACACCAGGGTGGCGTTTTCATCGAGATGACGGGTCAATTGCATAAGGTGCGCCAGTAGAGGATCAGACAGGGCAATCATCGCAGATCCAAGCCTGGAAAGCCCACTCACGCATCCACCGCTGGAGGATCAGGCATGAATCATGGAGAAATCACTATAGCCCGAGATCCCCCTGACGAGGACAATGCGTCGCCTCAACACGCTGTCAATTTGCGAGGTTCCTCATGTACACCGCCATCGGTTACGCCGCTCAGTCGCCCACCACCCCACTGGCGCCGATGACCTTCGAGCGCCGCAGCCTGCGCCCCGACGATGTCGCCATCGAGATCCTCTACTGTGGCGTCTGCCACTCGGACATCCACCAGGCCCGTAATGAATGGGGCATCGCTGTCTATCCGCTGATGCCTGGCCACGAGATCATCGGCCGGGTCACCGCCACCGGTCCGCAAGCCACGCGCTACAAGGCCGGCGACCTGGTCGGTGTCGGCTGCATGGTCGACTCCTGCCGCACCTGCGCCGCCTGCCAGTCGAACCTGGAGCAGTATTGCCTGGAAGGCCCGACCATGACCTACGCCACCCCCGACCGGGTGGACGGCAGCAACACCATGGGCGGCTACTCCAGCAGCATCGTGGTCAGCGAGCACTTCGTGGTGCGCATTCCGGACACCCTCGACCCGGCTGCCGCCGCGCCGATCCTCTGCGCCGGGATCACCACCTACTCGCCACTCAAGCATCATGGCGTGCGCGCCGGCCATAAGGTCGGGGTGCTGGGCATGGGCGGCCTGGGCCATATGGGTATCAAGCTGGCCAAGGCCATGGGCGCCGAAGTCACGCTGTTCACCCGTTCGGCCAGCAAGGCCGCCGAAGCCCGTCGCCAGGGCGCCGATCACGTGATCGTCTCCACCGACACCGAGCAGATGAAGGCGGCCGCCGGACGCTTCGACTTCCTGCTCGACACCATTCCGGTGCAGCACGACCTGAATCCCTACCTGGAAACCCTGCGCTTCGATGGCGTGCACATTCTGGTCGGTCTGATCGAACCCATCGACCCGCCCGTGCATGCCGCCAACCTGGTACTGCAACGTCGCGTGCTGGCCGGCTCGCTGATCGGCGGCATTGCCGAGACCCAGGAAGTGCTGGATTTCTGCGCCGAGCACCAGATCAGTTGCGACATCGAGATGCTCGACATCCGCAACATCAACCAGGCCTACGAGCGCATGCTGGCCGGTGACGTGAAATACCGCTTCGTCATCGACATGGCGACCCTCAAGGCCTGATCAGCCCGCCCCCAGTTCGGCCGAGAGCTGCGCCGCGATGTCCTTGATCAGCGGCACCAGCTCGGCCATCTTTTCCAGCGGCATGTAAGGCACGGTACTGGCGATGCTGATGCCGGCGACGATCTGCCGGCTGGCATCGCGCACCGGTGCGGCCACGCAACGGATAGACGGCTCGTTGTCTTCAAGGTCGAAGGCATAGCCGCCCTGCACATACTCCTCGCGACGCTGACGCAACTGCTCCCAGGTCTGTGGCTCGTGCGCCGGCACGGCGGCCCGTCCAACGGCAGGCAGGCTGACAGCGAACAGGCGTTGCCACTCATGCTCCGGGCTGTCGAGCAACAGCGCCTTGCCGATACCGGTGCGCACCAGCGGCATGCGATGGCCCACCCGCGAACGCATTTCCGGTCCATTGCGGCCCGGATTCTTGTGCAGGTAAAGCACTTCGTCAGCTTCGCGCACCGCCAGGTGCACGGTGTCCCCAGTCAACTCGGAGAGGCGGTCCAGGTAGGGCCTGGCCAATATGGCCAGAGGCAGCTCCTCCCTGGCCTGAAAGCCCAGCTCGATGAGCTTGGGCCCCAGTAGATAGCCCACCTGTGGCATGACCCGCAGATAACGCTCCTGAACCAGGCAACTGGCAAGGCGGTGAGTGGTACTGCGCGTGGTGCCGATGGCGCGGGCGATTTCCTTGAGATCCCGAGCACCAGCGGCCACGGCCTGGACCACGGCCAAGCCACGCACCAGGGTCTGGGTGCCGGCCAAGGCCGGCTCTTTGTCGGGACCTGGGGCCACCGCTGAAACCTTGTCCATATTGCATCTGATCCCATCGAGAAAGCTGGCGGCATTATGGGCGCCCGCCCGGCACAGGACCAGCCATCACAGCTCGATACGTTCCACCTTGCCCACCAGCAGGATGTAGGACAGCGCTCCAAGCAGCGCCAGGCAGGCAATGTAGGTAATGGCCGGCGCGAACGAATCGCCCGAAGCCAGGAAGCCGATCACGATAGGCGTGGCGATGGCCGACAGATTGCCGATGAAGTTGAATGTCCCGCCGGTCAGGCCCAGCAGGCGCGCCGGGGCGATGGTCGAGACCAGCGACCAGGTGATCGAAGCCAGCCCGTTGCCGAAGAACGCCACGGCCATGCAGGCGATCACCAGACCGGTGGAGTCGGCATAGTTGGCACCGATGATGGTCGTGGAGATCAGCAGGCCGGTAATGATCGGCAGCTTGCGCGCCAGCCCGACGCTATGGCCACGGCGGATCAGCCAGTCGGAAAAGAACCCTGAACACAGCACACCGATGAACGCCGCGAGAAACGGCAGCGAAGCCAGCAGGCCGGACTTGATGAAATCCATGCCGCGGTACTTCACCAGGTAGGTAGGGAACCAGGTCAGGAAGAACCACAGCGTCGAGTTGAGGCAGAACTGGCCCAGATAGATGCCCCACAGCTTGCGCCGACTGAGCACGATCCCCAGGTCTGCCCAGGCGAAGCCGGTCTTGCGCTGCGCGGTATCGGCCTGGATATCCACCAACCCGCCACCCTCGCGGATCAGCTCGACTTCGGCGGCATTGGCGCCCTTGAAATCACGGGGCTCGCGATACACCAGGTACCAGATGACACCCCAGAGGATGCCGGCTGCCCCCGTGACCACGAACACCATGTGCCAGCCGTAGCGTGCCTGCAGCCAGGCCAGCAGCGGCGTCAGGAAGGCCAGGCCAACGAACTGGCCGGAGGTGTAGAAGCCGATGGCCGTGGCCCGCTCCCGCTCCGGAAACCAGGAGGTCACCACCCGACTGTTGATCGGATAGGCCGGCGCTTCCAGTGCGCCCACGGCCATGCGCAAGACGAACAGCGCGATGAAGCTGGCGGCAAAACCCAGCAACACAGTGGCCAGCGACCAGGCGATCAGTGCCACGGCATAGAGGATGCGCGGCGGCACCCGATCCACCAGCCAGCCACCAGGCAGTTGCATGGCCGCGTAGGTCCAGCCGAACGCGGAAAAGATCAGCCCGACCTCCACCGGGCTCAAACCCAGCTCGCTGGTCAGCGCCGGCGCGGCGATGGACAGGTTGCTGCGGTCGAGGTAGTTGATGACCACGGTAATGAACAGCAGCACCATGATGAAGTAGCGCTTGCGGGTCGGCGTGGCCAGGCCAGCGGCCGAGTCCAGAGTCCGAGTGTGCATGGGGTTCGCCTCTTGTTGGAGTTATCGGAAGGCAGTTGGCGGTCAGCGAGTTACCACTCGGCGAAACTGCCGTCGGCGTGACGCCAGATCGGATTGCGCCAGCGGTGGCCGATGGCGGCTCGCTCACGGACATACTCTTCGTTGATTTCGATACCCAGGCCCGGCCCGTTGGGGATGCGCACCATGCCGTTGTCGTAGTCGAACACCTCGGGATGGCGCACGTAATCGAGCAGGTCATTGCTTTCGTTGTAATGGATACCCAGGCTCTGCTCCTGAATGAAGGCGTTGTAGCAGGCGGCATCGAGCTGCAGGCAGGCCGCCAGGGCGATAGGCCCCAACGGACAATGCAGGGCCAGGGCCACGTCATAGGCTTCGGCCATGTTGGCGATCTTGCGCGTCTCGGTAATGCCGCCAGCGTGCGAGGCGTCCGGCTGGATAATGTCGACGTACCCTTCACTGAGCACACGCTTGAAGTCCCAGCGCGAGAACAGGCGCTCGCCCAGGGCGATCGGCGTACTGGTCAGCGGCGCCAGCTCCTTGAGCGCTTCGTAGTGTTCGCTGAGCACTGGCTCTTCGATGAACATCAGCTTGAACGGGTCGAGTTCCTTCATCAGCACCTTGGCCATCGGTTTGTGGACCCGGCCATGGAAATCCACGCCGATGCCGACATTGGGCCCGACTGCGTCACGCACGGCAGCAACGCTGGCCAGGGCGCGGTCGACCTTGTCGAAGGTGTCGAGAAACTGCAGTTCTTCGGTACCGTTCATCTTCACTGCGGTAAAGCCACGCGCCACCGCCTCCTGGGCCGCGCGCGCGGTATCGGCCGGCCGGTCGCCGCCGATCCAGGAATACACGCGGATCTTGTCCCGCACCTGACCGCCAAGCAGGTCGCTGACCGACACCCCCAGGGCCTTGCCCTTGATGTCCCACAAGGCCTGGTCGATTCCGGCCAGGGCACTCATGTGAATCGAGCCGCCGCGGTAGAAGCCGCCGCGGTACAGCACGGTCCAGATATCTTCGATATTGCGCGGATCCTTGCCGATCAGATAATCGGCCAGTTCCTCGACGGCCGCAGCGACAGTGTGCGCACGACCTTCGACCACAGGCTCACCCCATCCGGTCACGCCCTGGTCGGTCTCGACTTTCAGAAAACACCAGCGTGGCGGAACGATGAAGGTGGTCAGTCGGGTGATTTTCATGGTTGCGTCTCTCTTGTTCTGTGTTTTAGCGACTGCGATGGGTGTGGCCTTGCGTCCAGGCACGGACGTAGGCGCTGGCGCGTCGGGCGACCTCGTCGCGTGTCAGGCCTGGCTTGAACAGGCCCGAGCCGAGACCGAAGCCACGCGCACCGGCGTCCAGCCAGGGCTGCATGTTGTCTGGCGTGATGCCGCCCACCGGCAGCAGCACGGTGCCAGCCGGCAGTACAGCCAGCCAGGCCTTGGCCACCGCCGGGTTGAGCTGCTCGGCCGGGAACATCTTGAGCACATCGGCCCCCTCATCCAGAGCGGCGAAGGCCTCTCCCGGTGTGGCCACACCAGGCGACAGGTACAGGCCTTCAGCCTTGGCTGCGCGCAGCACTTGCGGATCGCTATGGGGCATGACGATCAACTGACCACCGGCCTCCTTGACCTGGCGAGCCTGTGCGGGGTGCAGCACGGTCCCCGCACCGATCAGGCAGTCGGCAGGCAGCAGCCGACGCAGCAGCGTGATGCTATCCAGCGGCGAGGGTGAATTGAGCGGCACTTCGATAACTCGCAAACCGGCCTCATACAGCACCTCTCCGATGCCAGGTGCCTCTTCGGGACGCAGGCCGCGCAGGATGGCCACCAGACCGTTGCGTTCGAGTGTTTCGACAAGCATGTCAGAGCTCCTTGAGCAGATCGGCAGGTCGCATGGTCAGCAGGCCTGCCTGCCGGGCGACCTGCCACAAGCCGCGCTCGGTGGCCTGTTCGACCAGCGTCACGGCGGGAAACTGGAAGACCTGCAGGGCACGCTGGTAGCGCTTGCACAATGCATCGCTGCCCACCAGCACGACCTCAGGCAGCGGCACGTCGGGTGCCCGCAGCAGCGCACAGAGGCCGGCCAGCTCATGCCCGATCAGCAGGCCGGAAAGGTAATCGACCTGAGCGCTGCCACTCAGTTGGCCGGTGAGGCCCAGCGTGCGAGTACTGAATATGGTCGCCAGCGGCCCGGCCACGCCCTCGGCAGCGCGTGCCACCGCCACGCCACGGTCGAAGGCGACTTCATCGAAGCCCGTGGTCGGAGCCATGGTGCGTCCCAGCAGGGTATGCGCGCAGAGCGCCGCGTAGACTTCGCCGGTCATGAAGGTGTCGAAATGCACGATACGTCCCTGCTCCACCCGCACCCACTTGCTGTGGCTGCCGGGCAAGCCGATCAACAGCGGGCCGGCATGCTGGCCCCAGGCTTCGAGGACACCGAGCACCTGGGTTTCTTCGCCGCGCATGACGTTGGGCAGCACCGAAGCCTGGATGACCCCAGGAATGATATGCACGTCGTGGCCACGCCGACTGCGAACCACGGTCAGCGCGGCGCTGAGTGCATGGAGGCTGGCTGGGGTCGACTGGTAGGCGGCTTCACGCCAGCCCTGGGCACTGCCAACCATGCCACAGGCGATCACTGGCAGTTGTGGATCGGCCTGCAGCCAATCGCCAATGGCCTGCTCCAACGCCAGATCAAAACCACTGACCGAAGACGAGCCGGTCGTAGGCAATTGCATGATCCCGGCGCTCAGCGAGCGACCCTCCAGAACCCGGCCTTCGGCGCCCAACCGATAAGCCCGCAGTGAGGTCGTCCCCCAGTCGAGGGCGATGAGTTGCGCTTGCATCGCGACACCTGTTGTTTTTTTCAGTGAGTGCGAGGCGGACTATAAACCTGCGCGCGCGAATATCTCAATATATAAATTTCAATCCCATATATTGGGACATAGAGAGTTATCTCCATTCGATGTTCCGTTGGCGGAATCACTGAAAAGCGCGCATAAAAAAACCCGCGTCCTGGGAAGGACGCGGGTTTGTCTCAGGCCGCTGGTGCAGCGAGCGATCAGCGCTCCAGCAGAATCCGCAGCATGCGACGCAGCGGCTCGGCAGCGCCCCACAGCAGTTGGTCGCCTACAGTGAAGGCGCCCAGGTACTGCGAACCCATGTTCAGCTTGCGCAGACGGCCAACCGGAACGCTCATGGTACCGGTGACCGCAGTCGGGCTGAGTTCCTTGATGCTGGCTTCACGATGGTTCGGCACCAGCTTGACCCAAGGGTTGTGCTGGCTGATCAACGCCTCGATGTCGGCGATCGGCACGTCCTTGTTCAGCTTGATGGTCAGCGCCTGGCTGTGGCAGCGCATGGCACCGATACGCACACAGATACCGTCGACCGGGATCGGGTTCTTGAAGCGCCCGAGGATCTTGTTGGTCTCGGCCTGGCCTTTCCACTCTTCACGGCTCTGGCCGTTGGGCAGTTCCTTGTCGATCCAGGGAATCAGGCTGCCGGCCAGTGGCGCACCGAAGTTTTCAGTCGGGAAGGCTTCGCTGCGCATCGCTTCGGCGACCTTGCGGTCGATGTCGAGGATGGCGCTGGCCGGATTGGCCAGGTCGTCGGCCACCGCGCCATTGATGGCACCCATCTGGCGGATCAGCTCGCGCATGTTCTGGGCACCGGCGCCCGAGGCCGCCTGGTAGGTCATGGCGGTCATCCAGTCGACCAGGCCGGCTTCGAACAAACCACCCAGCCCCATCAGCATCAGGCTGACGGTGCAGTTGCCGCCGATGTAGTTCTTGGTACCGGCGTCGAGCTGCTGGTCGATGACCTTGCGGTTGACCGGGTCCAGCACGATCACGGCGTCATCCTGCATGCGCAGGCTGGAGGCCGCGTCGATCCAGTAGCCTTGCCAGCCGGCTTCACGCAGCTTGGGGAATACCTCGTTGGTGTAGTCGCCGCCCTGGCAGGTCAGGATGACATCGAGGGTTTTCAGTTCGTCGATGCTGTACGCATCCTTCAGGGGCGCCACATCCTTGCCTACTGCCGGGGCCTGGCCGCCAACATTGGAGGTGGTGAAGAACACCGGCTCAATGAGGTCGAAGTCCTGTTCTTCAAGCATCCGCTGCATGAGCACGGAACCGACCATGCCACGCCACCCGATCAGACCTACACGTTTCATCGCAACACCTTAGCTAAAAGTGGGACCGCCGCCTTACCCCCTGGCAAACGACGGCGGGCCAGAGAGATTACAGATTTCGCAGCGCCGCGACTACCGCATCGCCCATTTCACGGGTACCAACCTTCTGCTTGCCTTGCGACCAGATGTCGCCGGTGCGCAGGCCCTGGTCCAGCACCAGGCTGACGGCTTTCTCGATGGCAGCGGCTGCGTCGCCCAGGTTGAAGCTGTAGCGCAGCATCATCGACACCGAGAGGATGGTCGCCAGCGGGTTGGCGATGCCCTGGCCGGCGATGTCCGGCGCCGAACCGTGGCAAGGCTCGTACATGCCCTTGTTGTTGGCGTCCAGCGAGGCCGACGGCAGCATGCCGATCGAGCCGGTGAGCATCGAAGCCTCGTCGGAAAGGATGTCGCCGAACATGTTGTCGGTGACGATCACGTCGAACTGCTTGGGCGCGCGCACCAGTTGCATGGCGGCGTTATCGACGTACATGTGGCTCAGCTCGACATCCGGGTAGTCCTTGGCGACCTGCTCGACCACTTCGCGCCACAACTGGCTGGAAGCCAGGACATTGGCCTTGTCTACCGAGCACAGCTTCTTGCCGCGTACACGAGCCATGTCGAAACCGACGCGGGCGATGCGGCGGATCTCGCTTTCGCTGTACGGCAGGGTGTCATAGGACTGGCGCTCGCCGTTCTCCAGCTCGCGGGTGCCACGTGGCGCGCCGAAATAGATGCCGCCGGTCAGCTCACGAACGATGAGAATGTCCAGGCCGGAGACGATTTCCGGCTTGAGGCTGGAAGCCTCGGCCAGTTGCGGGTAGAGAATGGCCGGACGCAGGTTGCCGAACAGGCCCAGTTGCGAACGGATCTTCAGCAGGCCGCGCTCAGGACGGATGTCACGCTCGATGGTGTCCCATTTCGGGCCGCCCACGGCGCCCAGCAGCACGGCATCGGCGGCACGCGCACGTTCCAGGGTCTCGTCGGCCAGCGGCACACCGTGCTTGTCGATGGCCGCGCCACCGATCACGTCGAAGGCCAGCTCGAAGCCCAGGCTGTACTTGTCGTTGGCCAGCTCCAGCACCTTGACCGCCTCGGCCATGATTTCCGGACCGATACCATCACCTGGGAGAATCAGAATCTGCTTGCTCATAACATCCTCGATTGTGTGCGCTGCACGGCGCGCCTCCTGAGGACGCCGCCGGCAGCCAGAAACTTATCGTTCGGCCCACAGCACCAGAACATCGGTGCTGAACGAGCCGTCTTGCCTGATCTCGAAGTATTCGCGCACTTCCGCGCCCATGGCCTGCTGCAATTCGCGAATTGCCGTGCGCAACGCCTCGGGTGTGCGCATGCGCTCGACCCAGGAGCCGAACTCCAGATGCAGGCGCTGGCGGCTGTGACTGCGGGCGAACAGCCCCGCTTCGCTGATCTGCTGCAGCCATTCGGCGGCCGAGTAGTCGCGTACGTGGCTGGTGTCACGCAACACCTCGACGCTCTGCAGATAGGTATCCAGCAATGGACTGCCTGGCGACATCACGTCGATGAAAGCCGCCACGCCACCCGGCTTGAGCACCCGACGCACTTCGCGCAGGGCCAACCCCAGGTCGCTCCAGTGGTGCGCCGAGTAGCGGCTGAACACGAAATCGAACTCGGCGTCGGCGAACGGCAGCCGCTCGGCGGCGCCGCACTGCGTCCGCACGTTGTGCAGGCCACGCTCCTGGGCGGCAGCGGCGACCACGTCGAGCATCGCCTGCGAGAGATCATACGCCACCACCTCGCCTACCGACGCGGCAACGTTGAAGCTGACATGCCCGGCACCACAACCCAGGTCCAGCACCCGCGCATCGGTGCGGCCAGCCACTTCGGCCTGCAGCAGGGCGAATTCGCGGCCTTGCGCGTGCACGGAGCTGTTGAGGTAAGCACTGGCCTGTTCACCGAACTGGCGCTGAACGACCTGGGTATGGGCGGAGCCTGTCATCTTGGAGATCCTTGAAAAGAGTCACATCAGGAGCGGCCTCGATTGCGAAGCCGCTCTGCGATCAAGCCTGGATCAGTCGCGAAACAGCCACGGCTGAGTGGCGCGGTGCTTGGCCTCGAAAGCCTGGATCGCCTCGGCGTCGACCAGGGTCAGGCCGATGTCGTCCAGCCCGTTGAGCAGGCAGTGCTTGCGGAAGGCGTCGACTTCGAAGCTGTAGGTCTTGCCGTCAGGACGAGTCACGGTCTGCGCCTGCAGGTCGATGCTCAGCTGGTAGCCCGGTTCGGCCTCGACCTGCTTGAACAGTTCGTCGACCTCCGCGTCGCTGAGGATGATCGGCAACATGCCGTTCTTGAAGCTGTTGTTGAAGAAGATGTCGGCGTAGCTCGGCGCGATGATCGCGCGAAAGCCGTACTCTTCCAGTGCCCATGGTGCGTGCTCGCGGCTGGAGCCGCATCCGAAGTTCTCACGGGCCAACAGGATGCTAGCGCCCTGATAGCGGGCATGGTTGAGCACGAAGTCCGGGTTCACCGGCCGCTTGGAGTTGTCCTGGTAAGGCTGGCCGACATCCAGGTAGCGCCACTCGTCGAACAGGTTCGGACCGAACCCGGTGCGCTTGATCGACTTGAGAAACTGCTTGGGGATGATCTGGTCGGTATCGACATTGGCACGGTCCAGCGGCGCCACAAGGCCGTTGAGCTGGGTAAAGGCTTTCATGCTGGGCTCCTTATTGCTGGATCAGTTCGCGAACGTCGATGAAGCGACCGGTAACCGCGGCGGCGGCAGCCATGGCCGGGCTGACCAGGTGGGTCCGGCCACCGGCACCCTGGCGCCCTTCGAAGTTGCGGTTGGAGGTCGACGCGCAGTGCTCGCCGGAACCCAGGCGGTCGGGGTTCATCGCCAGGCACATCGAGCAGCCAGGCTCGCGCCATTCGAAGCCTGCATCGATGAAGATCTTGTCCAGCCCTTCACGCTCGGCCTGTTCCTTGATCAGGCCCGAGCCTGGCACGACGATGGCCTGCTTGACAGTCCCGGCCACCTTGCGGCCTTTGGCGATCTCTGCCGCAGCACGCAGGTCTTCGATGCGCGAGTTGGTGCAGGAACCGATGAATACGCGGTCCAGCTGGATGTCGGTGATCGGCTGGTTGGCTTTCAGGCCCATGTACTTCAGCGCCCGCTCGATGGAACCACGCTTGACCAGATCCTGCTCCTTGGCCGGGTCCGGCACGTTCTGGTCGACCGCCAGAACCATTTCCGGGGAAGTACCCCAGCTGACCTGCGGCTTGATCTGCGCAGCGTCCAGTTCGACCACGGTGTCGAACACCGCATCCGGGTCGGAGACCAGGTCCTTCCAGGCCTCGACAGCCTTGTTCCAGTCTTCGCCCTGAGGCGCGAACGGACGACCCTTGACGTATTCGAGGGTCTTTTCGTCAGTGGCCACCATGCCGACACGGGCGCCCGCCTCGATGGACATGTTGCAGATGGTCATGCGCCCTTCGATGGACAGGTCGCGGATCGCGCTGCCAGCGAACTCGATGGCGTGGCCGTTACCGCCAGCGGTGCCGATCTTGCCGATCACGGCCAGGACGATGTCCTTGGCGGTGACGCCGAACGGCAGCTTGCCTTCGACACGCACCAGCATGTTCTTCATTTTCTTGGCCACCAGGCACTGGGTCGCCAGCACGTGCTCGACCTCGGAGGTGCCGATACCGTGGGCCAGCGCGCCGAATGCACCGTGTGTGGAGGTGTGCGAGTCGCCGCAGACCACGCTCATGCCCGGCAGGGTCGCGCCCTGCTCCGGACCGACGACGTGGACGATGCCCTGGCGCGGGTCGTTCATCTTGAATTCGGTGATGCCGTATTCGTCGCAGTTGTCATCCAGGGTCTGCACCTGCAGGCGTGACACCTGGTCGGCGATGGCTTCGACACCGCCCTTGCGCTCGGCCGTGGTCGGCACGTTGTGGTCTGGCGTGGCGACGATGGAGTCCACGCGCCATGGCTTGCGGCCGGCCAGGCGCAGGCCTTCGAAGGCCTGTGGCGAAGTCACTTCATGGATGATGTGACGGTCGATGTAGATCAGCGACGAACCATCGTCGCGTTCCTTGACCACATGGGAATCCCACAACTTGTCGTAAAGCGTTTTGCCAGCCATCAGACGGTTCCTCATCAGCGTCTTTCTATGCCTTGGGTAATCGCACTGGATGACCCCTTGGCTTGTGAGGAGAATGCTAGGGTTTGTGGTTAAATAACTCAAATTCATAATTTTTATGCTTTGGATAACCAACTGGAATCCACCGCCATGGACCTCGCCAACCTCAACGCCTTCCTCACCGTAGCCGAAACCGGCAGCTTCTCCGGAGCCGGTGAACGCTTGCACCTCACCCAGCCGGCCATCAGCAAGCGCATCGCCGGCCTGGAACAACAGCTCGACGTACGCCTGTTCGATCGCCTGGGGCGCGAAGTCAGCCTCACCGAAGCTGGTCGCGCCTTGCTACCTCGCGCCTACCAGATTCTCAACGTGCTGGATGACACCCGCCGGGCACTGACCAACCTGACCGGGCAGATCGGCGGTCGCCTGACTCTGGCCACCAGCCATCACATCGGCCTGCATCGCCTCCCCCCGGTGCTGCGCACCTTCACTCGCCTCTACCCACAGGTGGCGCTGGATATTCAGTTTCTCGATTCGGAAATCGCCTACGACGAGATTCTGCACGGGCGCGCAGAACTGGCGGTCATTACCCTGGCGCCGGAGCCGCACGGCCTGGTGCGCGCCGTAGCGGTCTGGGACGACCCGCTGGATTTCGTCGCAGCGCCAGAACACCCATTGGCCAACAGCGGGCCGATGAACCTGGAAGACATCGTCCGCTACCCGGCGGTGTTTCCCGGTGGCAACACCTTCACTCATCACATCGTCAGCGGCCTGTGCGAAGCGCGCGGACTCAAGCCCGATATCGCGATGAGCACCAACTACCTGGAGACCATCAAGATGATGGTCTCCATCGGCCTGGCCTGGAGCGTGCTGCCGCGCACCATGCTCGACGACCAAGTGGCACGCATCCCACTCCCCGGCATCCAGCTCAGCCGTCAGCTCGGCTACATCCTGCACACCGAACGCACCCTGTCCAACGCCGCACGGGCGTTCATGGCGCTGCTCGACGCGCAGCGCACCGACAGCTGAGCAACGCCTGCGCCTGACAGGCACAAAAAAGCCCGAGTACGCGGCGCTCGCGCTACTCGGGCCCTGTCACTCACAGCTTGCGTACATCGTCAGCCTTGTCCAGGCAGGCCAGCGTTCACGCCTTGCCGCCTTCGATGACGTCCTGGCGCGGGCTGATGGGAATGCGCCGGGGCTTGGCCTCTTCAGGCACATGACGCGCCAGGTCGATGCTCAGCAGGCCATGGGACAGATTGGCGCCACTGACCTCGATATGGTCCGCCAGGCGGAAGAACAGCTGGAACTCGCGACGGGCAATGCCCTGGTGCAGGTAGGTGATGCTCTGGTCGGACACCGTACGGGCCTTGCCGGTGACGGTGAGCACGCCGTTCTCGACCTGGACGTCGAGGTCCTGCTCCTGCATGCCGGCGGCGGCAATGACGATGCGGTAATGGTCTTCGCCGTGACGCTCGACGTTATAGGGTGGGTAGCTGCCAGTCGCCTCGTTGCCGTCGAGGGATTCGAACAGGTCATTGAAACGGTCGAAACCCACCGAACGACGCAGCAGTGGAGCCCACGAGAATGCAGTCGACATGATGACTTCTCCTGTATTCAGTCAGTGATGACAACCTGGTGTGGTGAATCACCACACTCGCGATCAGTGATCGCATGTCTCCCAAACTGTGGACGGCCGCTGCAATTTCAAGAGCCATTTAACCTGCGACAGCGCGCCGTTGGTCCGGCACGTATCCCAATAGCTCGCTGATACGCTGGCAGTCGGTTTCACGGCGCAACAGATCGAACATCGTGGTGGCCTCGGGATAGCTTTTGGTCAGCAGCACCAACCACTGCTTGAGCCGGCCCGGTGCCTGCAGCGGTGTCAGCTTGGCCTGGCAGGCCTCCCAGAACACCCGCAGCATGGGCTGCAGGTCGGCCCAGCCCAACGGACGAACCTCCTCGCCCTGCGCCGCCGCAGCGATCTGCAGGGCCAGGTCAGGCCGGGCCACCAGGCCACGCCCGAGCATGTAGTCCTGCGCGCCGCATACCGAGCGGCAGCGTTGCCAGTCTTCCACGGTCCAGATTTCACCGTTGGCCACCACTGGCACCTTGACCACTTCCTGGATGCGCGCAATCCACTCCCAATGGGCCGGCGGCTTGTAGCCATCGACCTTGGTGCGCGCATGCACCACGATGCGCGCCGCGCCGCCATCGGCCAGCGCACGGGCGCAGTCCAGCGCCTGATCGGTGTCGGCGTAGCCCAGACGCATCTTGGCGGTCACCGGAATCGGCTGCGGCACCGCACGGCGCACCTCACTGACGATGGCATGCAGCAGCTCGGGTTCGCGCAACAGGATGGCCCCACCCCGCGAGCGATTGACGGTCTTGGCCGGGCAGCCGAAGTTCAGGTCCAGCACTGGCGCCCCCAGCTCACAGGCAAAAGCGGCATTTTCCGCCAGGCATACCGGGTCGGAACCCAGCAGTTGCACATGCATGGGCACGCCGGCAGCGGTGCGTGCGCCGTTGTGCAGTTCTGGCGCCAGCTTATGGAAGTAGGCAGCCGGCATCAGCCGGTCGGTGATGCGGATGAACTCGGTCACGCACCAGTCGATGCCGCCGACGTGGGTCAGCACATGGCGCAGAATGTCATCGACCAGCCCCTCCATGGGCGCCAGGGCAATTTGCATGGATCACGCTCGGAAAAAGTGCGGCAGTTTACTGGGCGCCGCCGGGATTGGGAATCGGCTGGATCGCCGCGCCGTAGCCACTGATGAACGACTCCGGCATGCGCCGTGGACGGCCAGTCGACAACTCGATACACACGAAGGTGGTCTGCGCACGCAAAAGGGTCACGCCATCGGCCGGGCGGCGCAGTTGAAAGCGGCGGGTCATCTTCAGTCGACGGTCCCAGTCGACGATCCAGGTGGCCAGTTGCAGCGCGTCATGCTCGTAGGCACTGGCCAGGTAGTCGATTTCGTGCCGCACCACCGCCATGGCGCGGTCCAGGCGTCGGTATTCGCTAAGGTCCAGGCCCAACTGCTGAGAGTGACGCCAGGCGCAACGCTCCAGCCAGGTGACGTATACGGCGTTGTTGGCGTGCCCCAGACCGTCGATGTCCTCGGCGGCGACGCTCAGATCGATGATGAATGGATCGGCCAGGTCCCAGACCATGCGTGCTCCTGCTGTGAAGGCGAGATGAGCGGCAGTTTAGCAAGGCTGGGGTTGCCGCGGAGGCGGGAATATAAACGGCAGAAAAACAAAAGGGCCATTCAACAATCGAATGACCCTTGGGCCCGCATAAGCGGAAAATCGTGGCGTCCCCTAGGGGACTCGAACCCCTGTTACCGCCGTGAAAGGGCGGTGTCCTAGGCCACTAGACGAAGGGGACGCAAAACCTTCAGTCAGATTCGCCGGCTGGCGAATCCTGGAAATTGGTGGAGCTAAACGGGATCGAACCGTTGACCTCTTGCATGCCATGCAAGCGCTCTCCCAGCTGAGCTATAGCCCCGAATTTAACGCCCTGCGGCGGAGCTTGGCTTGCGCCTTACTCGGTGAAACTGGCGTCCCCTAGGGGACTCGAACCCCTGTTACCGCCGTGAAAGGGCGGTGTCCTAGGCCACTAGACGAAGGGGACAAAACCTTCATTGATCGACTTGCACCGATCGATTCAAAGTCATTGCTGGATGACTCTGAACCTCTAAGTTGGTGGAGCTAAACGGGATCGAACCGTTGACCTCTTGCATGCCATGCAAGCGCTCTCCCAGCTGAGCTATAGCCCCGAATTTAACGCCCTGCGGCGGAGCTTGGCTTGCGCCTTACTCGGTGAAACTGGCGTCCCCTAGGGGACTCGAACCCCTGTTACCGCCGTGAAAGGGCGGTGTCCTAGGCCACTAGACGAAGGGGACAAAACCTTCTTTGATCGGCTTTCGCCGATCGATTCACAGTCATTGCTGGATGACTCTGAACCTCTAATTTGGTGGAGCTAAACGGGATCGAACCGTTGACCTCTTGCATGCCATGCAAGCGCTCTCCCAGCTGAGCTATAGCCCCACATCAGTGGACGGGGCGCATATTAAGAGCGATTCGAAGTCCTGTCAAACTTATTTTCGAGAATTTCTAAAAATTTTTTCCAACAGAACAAACACTTACCGCCCGCGTCCCGGTAAACCGGACCCGCAAGGGCCGCCGGACGGTCGTCCGGCGGCCTGACCGCTTCTTCAGCCGATGGCTGCCAGCAGCTTTTCCCATTCCTTGTTTTCTTTCTTCGACACCCCACCCAGCAGATCAATGGCCTGGCGCAGACGGAAGCGCGTCAGGTCCGGACCCAGGATCTCCATGGCGTCGAGCACCGACACCGAGCTGGCCTGGCCGGTGATCGCAGCGAACATCAGCGGCATGGCATCACGCAGCTTGAGCTGCAGATGATCGACGACCGCCTGGATGCACCCGGTGATCCTGTCCTTTTCCCACTGGCGCAGCGACTCGAGTTTCCAGAGGATCAGCTGCAGCAACTGGCGCACCTGCTCAGGCGACAGCTTCTTGTGTTCGAACAGCGCCGTGTCTGGCGTCACGCCGCCGGCGAAGAAGAATCCGGCCAAGGGTGCAATCTGACTGAAGGTCTCTACCCTACCCTGCACGTGCGGCGCGATCTTCATCAGGTATTCGGGGTTCAGTGCCCATTGCCGGACCCGCGCGGCGAACTCTTCGACCGGCAGCTCGCGCAGCCACTGGCCATTGAGCCACGACAGCTTCTCGATATCGAAGATCGGCCCCCCCAGGGAGATACGCGACAGGTCGAAGTTGTCGACCATTTCCTGCAGGGTGAACTTCTCGCGCTCGTCGGGCATCGACCAGCCCATGCGGCCCAGGTAGTTGAGCATCGCCTCAGGCATGAAACCCATGCGCTCGTAGAAAGTTACCGAGGTCGGGTTCTTGCGCTTGGACAGTTTGCTCTTGTCCGGGTTACGCAGCAGCGGCATGTAGCACAACTGAGGCTTCTCCCAACCGAAGTATTCGTAGAGCAGAATCAGCTTCGGTGCCGATGGCAGCCACTCTTCGCCACGCAGGACATGGGTGATGCCCATCAGGTGGTCGTCCACCACGTTGGCCAGGAAGTAGGTGGGCAGGCCATCAGCCTTCATCAGCACCTGCATGTCCATGCGGTCCCATGGGATCTCCACGTCGCCGCGCAGCAGGTCAGGCACCACGCAGACACCTTCGCTGGGCACCTTCATGCGGATCACGTGAGGCTCGCCAGCAGCCAGGCGGCGCTGCACCTCCTCGGGCGGCAGCAGCAGTGCTCGACCATCGTAGCGCGGGGTTTCGCCACGGGCCTGCTGCTCTGCGCGCATCTGCTCCAGCTCTTCGGCCGTGCAGAAGCACGGAAACGCATGCCCCATGTCGACCAGTTGCTGGGCATATTGGCGATAGATATCGCCACGCTCGCTCTGCCGGTACGGACCATGCGGGCCGCCGACATCCGGGCCTTCGTTCCACTCGATGCCCAGCCAGCGCAGCGCGTCGAAGATCTGCTGCTCGGACTCACGGGTCGAACGCAGCTGGTCGGTGTCCTCGATGCGCAGGATGAACTCGCCGCCATGCTGTTTGGCGAAGCAGTAGTTGAACAGCGCAATGTAGGCGGTGCCGACATGAGGATCGCCGGTCGGCGACGGTGCGATACGGGTACGAACGGTGGTCATGAAAAATCCCGGTTGAGGTCGATCAAACCGCGGATATTAGCAGGCAGCCCACCCACCGCTCCACCGTGGGAGCGGCTTTAGCCGCGAAGAGGCCTACAGACTCCAGGCCCGCGCCTTGAACCTGGCGCATTCTTCGCGGGCAAGCTCGCCCCCACCGCCTGAACGTCCCTCCTGTCTGGGGCGCTAGACCTGCAGCAGGCGATCACGCAGCTTGGTGATCTCGTCGCGCAACTGCGCAGCGGCCTCGAATTCCAGATCGCGAGCCAAGTCGTACATCTTCTCTTCGAGCTGGCGGATGCGCTTGGTGATCTCGCTTGGTGAACGCAGCTCGCCCTCAGCCCTCGCCTGCTCCTCGGCAGCCTTGGCCGCGCCCTTGCGTTTCTTGCTGCGCGCCCCCGGAACGGTGGCGCCTTCGAGGATGTCGGCCACATCGCGGGACACGCCCTTGGGCACGATGCCGTGGGCCTCGTTGAAGGCCACCTGCTTTTCCCGCCGCCGCTCGGTCTCGCCGATGGCCCGCTCCATGGAGCCGGTCATCTGGTCGGCATACAGAATCGCCCGGCCATTGAGGTTACGCGCCGCCCGGCCGATGGTCTGGATCAGCGAACGCTCGGAGCGCAGGAAGCCTTCCTTATCCGCATCGAGGATGGCCACCAGCGACACCTCCGGCATGTCCAGGCCTTCACGCAGCAGGTTGATGCCCACCAGCACATCGAAAGTGCCCAGGCGCAGGTCGCGGATGATCTCCACCCGCTCCACGGTGTCGATATCCGAGTGCAGGTAACGCACCTTCACCCCGTGGTCGCCCAGGTAATCGGTGAGGTCCTCGGCCATGCGCTTGGTCAGCGTGGTGACCAGCACCCGCTCTTCGGCCGCCACGCATTTGTGGATCTCCGACAACAGGTCGTCGACCTGGGTCAGCGCCGGGCGCACCTCCACCTGGGGGTCGACCAGCCCGGTAGGGCGCACCACCTGTTCCACCACCCGCCCCGCATGCTCGGCCTCGTAGGGGCCAGGGGTCGCGGAAACGAAAATGGTCTGCGGTGTCACCGCCTCCCACTCGTCGAAACGCATGGGCCGGTTATCCAGCGCCGACGGCAGGCGGAAGCCGTACTCCACCAGCGTTTCCTTGCGCGAGCGGTCCCCCTTGTACATTGCCCCCACTTGCGGAACGCTGACGTGGGATTCGTCGATCACCAGCAGTGCATCCGGCGGCAGGTAGTCGTAGAGGGTCGGCGGTGGCGCACCCGCAGGCCGGCCAGACAGATAGCGCGAGTAGTTCTCGATACCGTTGCAGTAGCCCAGCTCCAGCATCATCTCCAGGTCGAAGCGCGTGCGCTGCTCCAGACGCTGGGCCTCCAGCAGCTTGCCAGCCCCGCGCAGATACTCCAGGCGCTCCTGCAGCTCGACCTTGATGCCCTCGATGGCCTCCAGCAGGGTTTCCCGGGGCGTCACATAGTGGCTCTTGGGGTAGAAGGTGAAACGCGGCAGCTTGCTGATGACTTCGCCCGTGAGCGGGTCGAAGGCCGAGAGGCTCTCGACCTCGTCGTCGAACAGCTCGACGCGGATCGCTTCCAGGTCCGATTCCGCCGGGTAGATGTCGATGACATCGCCCCGTACACGGAAGGTGGCGCGGGCGAAATCCATGTCGTTGCGGGTGTACTGCAGGTCGGCCAAGCGCCGCAGCAGTGCGCGCTGGTCGAGTTTGTCGCCACGGTCGATGTGCAGGACCATGCGCAAGTAGGTTTCCGGGCTACCCAGGCCATAGATGCACGACACCGTGGTGACGATGATCGCGTCCTTGCGCTCCAGCAGTGCCTTGGTGGCGGAAAGCCGCATCTGCTCGATATGGTCGTTGATCGACGCGTCCTTTTCGATGAAGGTGTCCGACGACGGCACATAGGCTTCGGGCTGGTAGTAGTCGTAATAGGAAACGAAATACTCCACCGCGTTATTCGGGAAGAACGCCTTGAACTCGCCATACAACTGCGCGGCGAGGGTCTTGTTCGGTGCCAGTACCAGGGTCGGGCGCTGCACCTGGGCAATGACATTGGCGATGCTGAAGGTCTTGCCGGAGCCAGTGACCCCCAGCAGGGTCTGGTGCGACAACCCGGCCTCGATGCCTTCGACCATCAGGCGGATGGCTTCTGGCTGGTCGCCGGCGGGAGCAAAACGGGTGACGAGCTGGAACTCGGACATGACCGGCCTCTCGGTGATGATGCCTGGAAAACGACGAACCCGGCGGGCACCACCAGGGTGCCGTCAGGTCGGACTGTGCGGGCGTAGACAACCAAGATGGAGCCGCCGGGGCGGTCTTTCAAGTCGGTGCCTGCCGGCCCTCTGTATAGATGGAGGCTACAACGCGGGCGGGGTTCGCTAAAAAAATCGAAATATCCTGAAAAAACTGCCCCGCCAGCGTCGCCCTGCCGCGCGATGCTCACTATACTCGGACCCCGCTATGCACTGCTCTGGGGCATCGGGTCCGGAGCGTGCCTTTCACTCACTCCCAACTCAGAGCCGCCGCAAACAATGAGCCTGTTCTCCGCTGTCGAAATGGCACCACGCGATCCTATCCTGGGCCTCAACGAAGCATTCAACGCCGACACCCGCACCGACAAGATCAACCTGGGCGTGGGCGTCTACTGTGATGAAGACGGGCGCATTCCGTTGCTGCGCGCGGTGGCCAAGGCCGAAGAAATCCGTGTGGCCCAGCACGCCCCACGTGGCTACCTGCCGATCGACGGTATCGCCGCCTACGACCAGGCCGTCCAGAAGCTGCTGCTGGGCGTCGACTCGCCACTGATCGCCTCGGGCCGCGTGCTCACCACCCAGTCGGTGGGCGGCACCGGCGCGCTGAAGATCGGCGCCGACTTCCTCAAGCAACTGCTGCCCGGCGCCACCGTGGCCATCAGCGACCCAAGCTGGGAAAACCACCGTGCGCTGTTCGAGACCGCCGGTTTTCCGGTGCAGACCTATCGCTACTACGACGCCGCCAGCCATGACGTGAATCGTGCCGGCATGCTCGAAGACCTGCAGAACCTGCCCGAGCGTTCGATCATCGTCCTGCACGCTTGCTGCCACAACCCGACCGGCGTCGACCTGAGCCTGGACGACTGGAAAAAGGTCCTGGAAGTGGTCAAGACCAAGAACCATGTACCGTTCCTCGACATGGCCTACCAGGGCTTCGGCCAGGGCATCGCCGAAGACGCCGCCGCCGTGCGCCTGTTCGCCGACTCCGGCCTGACCTTCTTCGCCTCCAGCTCGTTCTCCAAGTCGCTGTCGCTGTACGGCGAGCGTGTCGGCGCCCTGTCGATCATCACCGACTCCAAGGAAGAAACCGGCCGCGTGCTGTCGCAGGTCAAGCGCGTGATCCGCACCAACTACTCCAACCCGCCGACCCACGGGGCGATCATCTCGGCCGCCGTGCTCAATGACCCGGCACTGCGCAGCATGTGGGAAGAAGAGCTGGGCGAAATGCGCGTGCGCATCCACGGCATGCGCAAGGCCATGGTCGAGCGCCTGGCGGGCAACCCGGCCGGCCAGGACTTCAGCTTCGTCGCGCGCCAGCAGGGCATGTTCTCCTACTCCGGACTGACCGCCGCCCAGTCCCAGCGCCTGCGCAACGAATTCGGCATCTACGCCCTGGATACCGGACGCATCTGCGTGGCGGCACTGAATCAGAAGAACATCGATCAGGTGTGCCAGGCCATCATCCAGGTACTGTAATTCCCCGCACCTGAACGACCCGCCGCTACGCCGGTAACGGCGGGTATCTCCTCTTCCGGCCGCCTTCTCCGCCCGCCTCAGAAATATTTTTTTACACTTTATCGCTACTGGTTATTACGGGTATTTAGTTCTCATTCGTCTTTATCTGCATAGTCGGCCACCTTTCCATGCACCCACGGCCGGAGTACAGATGCCGACGCGGCCCAGCCGCGGCGCCACCCGCGAAACGAGACACGCCTGCAATGTCCAAGAAATCCCGCTCCAAACTCTGGTTCCTGGTGCACAGCTGGGTAGCCCTGCCGATCTGGTTCTTCGTGCTGATCGTCTGCGTCACTGGCACCCTGGCGGTGGTCAGCAAGGAAATCCTCTGGCTGACCTACCCGGAAATGCGCCACAACCCGCCATCGGACGAGGCCGAACGCCTGCCGTTCGAGCAGGTGCGGCAACGCCTGGAAAAGAACGAACCAAGCCTGGACATCAGTTCGATTGCCCAACCGGATGGTGACTACTTTGCCCTGAACGTGCGCGCCACCTACCCCGATGGCCGCTCGACGACCCTCTACGTCAACCCCTACACGGGGGCAGTCCAGGGCTCGGCACCGTCCTTCGACTTCCGCCAGTTCACCCGCGCCCTGCACGGCTGGTGGCTGGTGCCGTTCACCAATGGTTTCTCCTGGGGCTGGTACATGGTCTCGCTGCTGGGCATCCCGCTGCTGGTTTCGCTGGTCACCGGCCTGGTGGTGTACAAGAAGTTCTGGAAAGGCTTCTTCAAGCCGACACTGCGCGTCAGCCAGGGTGCGCGGATCTTCTGGGGCGACTTCCATCGCCTCAGCGGCATCTGGTCGATCTGGTTCATCCTGGTCATCTCGGTGACCGGCACCTGGTTCCTGATCCAGGCAATCCTTTATGACAACCAGATCAGTATCTCCAGCTATGTGCCCGCCGCATCGATCATCCCCCACAAGGAAGTGCCACTGACCGCCGACGGCGCGCCCGCACCACGCATCAGCCTGGACCGTGCCGTGGCCACCGCGCAGGCCCGCATCCCCGGCCTGGAGGCCAGCCACGTCAGCTTTCCGGCCAACGCCTACAGCAACCTGTTCATCGAGGGCCGCAGCTGGTACCCGCTGATGTTCCAGACCGCCGAAATCAACCCCTACACCGGCGAGGTCGCCTCGACGCACCTGCTGTCGGACCGCAGCAAGCTCGAGTTCGTCACCGAGTCGATGCGGCCATTGCATACCGGTGACTTCGGCGGCATCTGGATCAAGCTGATCTGGGCGTTCTTCGGCCTGGTGCTGAGCATGATGGTGCTCAGCGGCCTGCTGATCTGGAGCAAGCGCACCGTCCAGGCCACCCTCGCCGCCCTCAAGCGCGAAGCCAGGACTGCCAACACACGCCCGGCCGCACCGGCCTCCAAGCCGGTCATGAACAACGAGCGCGCGGAGGCCTCTCTGTGAACAAGACTGCAACCGTCAAACCGTCCCCCTCGCCCCTGAGCCGCCTGTGGCACAAATGGCGCTTTCACATCAACGTGCTGCTGGTGCTCATCCCATTGGGCTTCATGCCCAAGTACTTCGCCGACGCGGCGCTGTTTCGCGGCGACATGGGGCTGGGCCAGCGCGAGATTGGCGAAGTGCCGGTCGGCCCGTGGCGTATCACCCTGGCCGAGCAACGCAACGAAGCGCCGATGCCCAATGGCAACCTGGGCTACACGAAGAATTTCAACGCCGCGCTGTGCACCGCGTGCAAGGACCAGGTCAAGGCCACCTACCTGCGCATCGGCAAGCCGCGCAGCCTGCGCACCGCCGGGGTGATCTTCTTCGGCTCGGGCTACCGCATGGGCGCGCAGATGATCATCCCCGCCGACACCGACCCCAAGGCCGACCTGTGGATCACCATGGAAGGCTGGGACGGCAGCGTGCACCAGGCCTCGATCCCGCTGGAACAGGCATCGCCCCTTACCGTTGCCTGGTTGAACAAGCAAGGAGTCAAACCATGAGCAGAACCGCCCTTCCCCGCCGCCTGGCACCGCTGCTGCTGATCGCCCTGGGCCTGAGCGGCACGGCCCTGGCACACAACCCGATCTGCCAGTGCGAGCAGGTCGACGCCGAGAACATCCGCTGCACCGGGGGCTTTTCCGACGGCAGTGCAGCCCCGGGCGTGACCCTGGACGTCATCGGCTACGACGAAACCATTCTGGTGCCCGGCAAGCTCGGCGCCGATTCGACCCTGACCTTCAAGAAACCCGATACCGAGTTCTACGTACTGTTCGATGCCGGCCCCGGCCACGTCGTGGAAATCGACCAGGCGGACATTGCCTCCCGATGAGCACCTCGACCCGCCAGATCATTCGCCCGGCTGGCGCCGGGCATGAAACCCTCCAGGTGCTGCTCGCCTGCCTGCTGATCCTGCTGGTCGCGGCTGGCGTGATCGGCCTGCGCGGCGAAAGCCACGAGCCCGACGCCCTGGCGAATCATCAGCTCGACGCTCGCCGCGACCTGACCGCCGCCGAACAGGGCCTGTACGCCGATCTGCGCGTGGCACTGGACGAGATTCGTCTGCTGGCCGAGGAGCAAACCGCCCCGGTCAGCGTCGAGCAACTGGCCGAGGAAGGCCTGCCACCGTTCACGGCGGACCCGAGCGCCATCACCCGCGGTGCCCACCAATGGCAGATGAGCGGTGACAGCTACCTGGGCATCAGCCAGTCGCTGCCAGTCGCCGGCTCCTTCCTGCTGCGCCACCCCCGGCAAGACGACGACGCCGAGCAGCCCGACATCTGGGTCAACCGCAGCACCGCCACAGGCGCGCCCGCCGAACTGAGCGACCAGGCGCTGATCGCCGCCGGCTGGAAACAGGTCGTCACCCGTTTCGACGCCGGCGTCACCCGCCAGCACCGCCACTGACCCCATGCCCTCACGCACAGAAGATCGCCAGACCATGTCCATTCCCCTGTTCCGCCACCTGCTGCTCGGGCTGTTCGCCGCCCTGCTGCCGACCCTGGCCAGCGCCGCCGACGGCCAGCCGCTGCGTATCGGCATCACCCTGCACCCGTACTACAGCTATGTCAGCAACATCGTCGGTGACAAGGCCGAGGTGGTGCCGCTGATTCCTGCCGGCTTCAACCCGCATGCCTACGAACCACGGTCCGAAGACATCAAGCGCATCGGCACGCTGGACGTCATCGTGCTCAACGGCGTCGGCCATGACGACTTCGCCGACCGCATGATCCAGGCCAGCGAAAAGCCCGATGTCCCGGTGATCGAAGCCAACGCCGACGTGCCCCTGCTGGCCGCCACCGGCATCGCTGCACGCGGCGCCGGCAAGGTGGTCAACCCGCATACCTTCCTGTCGATCAGCGCCAGCATCGCCCAGGTGAACAATATCGCCCGCGAACTGGGCAAGCTCGACCCCGCCAATGCCAAGACCTACAGCAGCAACGCCCGCGCCTACGCCAAGCGCCTGCGGCAGATGCGCGCCGATGCCCTGGCCAAGCTGACCCAGGCCCCCAACGCCGAGCTGCGGGTCGCCACCGTGCATGCCGCCTACGACTACCTGCTGCGCGAGTTCGGCCTGGAGGTCACCGCCGTGGTCGAACCGGCACACGGTATCGAGCCCAGCCCCAGCCAGTTGAAGAAAACCATCGACCAGCTGCGCGAGCTGGACGTGAAGGTGATCTTCTCGGAAATGGACTTTCCGTCTACCTACGTCGAGACCATCCAGCGTGAGTCGGGGGTTCGCCTCTACCCGCTGTCGCACATCTCCTATGGCGAATACAGCGCCGACAAATACGAGAAGGACATGACCGGCAACCTCGACACCGTGGTGCGGGCCATCCAGGAGAACGGCGCATGACCGCTGCCCAGTCCCTGCACAGTGTCGCCAGCGGCCCCGCCGTGAGCTTTGCCGAGGTCAGCCTGGTCCTGGGCCGCACGACCATTCTTGACCGCGTGAGCTTCAGCGTCCGCCCCGGCAGCGTCCACGCCCTGGTCGGCCCCAACGGCGGTGGCAAGAGCTCGCTGATCAAGACCCTGCTGGGGCAGATGCCGCACCAGGGCGAACTGAGCCTGCTGTGGCCAGCCGCCCCCGGCGTGGTCGGCTATGTGCCACAAGCCCTGGAATTCGACCGCGGCCTGCCGATGACCGTCGAAGACTTCATGGCCGCCATGTGCCAGCGCCGCCCGGCCTTCCTCGGCCTGTCACGGCACTACGCCGCCGCCATTGGCGACGCGCTGGAGCGGGTCGGTATGCAAGACAAACGCAAGCGGCGCATGGGCGCGCTGTCCGGTGGCGAGCGGCAGCGTGTGCTGCTGGCCCAGGGGCTGATTCCCGCACCGCAGCTGCTGGTGCTCGACGAACCGATGTCAGCCCTCGACGAACCGGGTATTCAGGTCTTCGAGCGCCTGCTCGGCCAGTGGCGCGCCAGCGGCATTACCGTACTGTGGGTCGAGCACGACCTGGACGCGGTCAAGCGCCTCGCCGACCAGGTCACCGGCCTGAGCCGCCGCGTGCTGTTCGACGAGTCCGCCGCCACCGCCCTGACCCCGGAACGCCTGCTCACGCTGTTCTCCGCCCACCCTCGCCCGACAGGAGAAACGGCCTGATGTCCTACGATAGTTTTCGCCAGTTCATCCAGGACCTGGCCAGCACCGGCTACCTCCCCGAAGCGCTGGCCTACGGCTTCGTGGTCAACGCGCTGCTGGCCGGCCTGCTGATCGGCCCGGTACTGGGCGGCCTGGGCACCCTGGTCGTGGTCAAGCGCTTCGCCTTCTTTTCCGAGGCCGTGGGGCATGCCGCGCTGACCGGCGTGGCCATCGGCATCCTGCTCGGCGAACCCTACACGGGTCCTTATGGCAGCCTGTTCGCCTACTGCCTGCTGTTCGGCATCCTGCTCAACTACCTGCGCAACCGCACCGGCCTGACGCCTGACACCCTGATCGGCGTGTTTCTGTCAGTGTCGCTGGCGCTGGGCGCCAGCCTGCTGCTGGTGCTGGCCGGCAAGATCAACGTACACATTCTGGAAAACGTGCTGTTCGGCTCGGTGCTGACCGTAAACGGCGATGACCTGCTGGTCCTCACCGTGGTCGGGGCGTTGGTCATGGGCCTGAGCCTGCCGTTGTACAACCGCATCATGCTGGCCAGCTTCAACCCGCAACTGGCGGCCGTACGCGGCGTGGCGGTCAAGGCCCTGGACTACCTGTTCGTGGTTCTGGTGACACTGATTACCGTGGCCGCCGTCAAGGTCATCGGCGCGATTCTGGTCGGTGCCCTGCTGGTCATCCCCGCTGCCGCGGCCCGGCTGCTCAGCCAGTCGCTCAAGGGCTTCTTCTGGATCTCGGTGCTGATCGCCACCGTCAGTACGCTGTGCGGCATCCTGCTGCCGATCCTCTTCGACCTGCCGGTGCCTTCCGGTGCGGCCATCATCCTGGTCTGCGGTCTCGCCTTCGCCCTCGCCGCCATCGCACGCGGCCTGTTGCCCAGCCTCAAAGGGAATATCGGATAAATGACTCTCTCCAAACTGCGCGGCCTGACCCTCGCCCTGACCCTGGCGTTGCCGCTGACAAGCCTGCCAGCGACCCACGTACTGGCCGCCGAAGCCAAGCCGGTGGTGATCCTGGCCAGCCTGCCGATCACCTACTGCCTGGGACAGATCCTGCTGAAAGACAGCGGCGTGGTGCTGGAACGCGCGGCGGCTGCCAACCTCCCCGGCTCACGGCAGACCGCCTACTTTACCGGTCGTGGCGCCGAGCCCTTGCGCAAGCTGGCGCAGAATGCCGATGCGGTGATCGGCCTGCGTTCGATCTGGAGCGAGGACCCGCTTTACCCCAACGCCCGGCGCAGCAATATCCGCATCGTCGAGATCGACGCCGCGCGGCCGGTGGACGGCGCGCTCCCGGGTGTCGCTTTGCAGCCTGGGCAAAGTGTCGATGGTCTGAGTGCCCAGCCGTGGCTGGCCAGCCACAACCTGGGGCGCATGGCTGACGTGCTGGCCGCCGACCTGGTACGCCTGGCACCGACCGCCAAACCGCGCATCGAAGCCAACCTGGCGGCGCTCAAACAACAGTTGCTCAAGCTCAGTGCGCAAAGCGAACAACGCCTGGCCCAGGCCGACAGCGTCGCGGTGGTCAGCCTTTCGCCGCGTCTGGACTACCTGATCGCCGGCCTGAACCTGGAGCGCGTGCCCCAGGAATTGCCCAGCGACGAACAGTGGAGCAACGAAGCCCTTGCCCGCTTGACCGAGAACCTCAAGGACAACCAGGTTGGTGTAGTGCTCGACCATCGCGAACCCGCAGCCCCGGTCAAGGCCGCCATCGAGGCGGCCGGCAGCCGGGTGCTGGTGGTGGGTACGGAAAGCGACGATCCGCTGGCTGACCTGCAGAACGACGCGGCCAAACTGGTGGACGCCCTGCTCCAGGGCTGAGCGAGCCCACCAGGCGAAGCTCGATCAGTGGCTGGCATGCATGACCGGCTGCACTTCCGGCATTGCCGAGGAGTGGTGATTGAGGATTTTCCACTGACCATCGACCTTCTCGTAAAGGAAGGTGTAGCGGGCCTGGACATCCCGGGTCTTGCCGTCGGCGTCGATCAGGGTAAAGGTGTAGACACCACTGTCCATGGCCGCGTCAGGGCCCAGTTGGCGAATCTCCCGATAGTTGATGCGGCCCACGGGCTTGAGCGCCAGAAAATGCTGGAAGTAATCGGTGATCTGCGCAGGCGTGGCGCGTACCTGGTTCGACACCGTAGGCTGGAGCACCGCATCGGCGGCGTACAACTGGGTGACCGCCGCCGCGTCGCCGGTTTGCAGCGCAGCGTTCCAGCGCTCGAACAAACTGGCGATCTCGCGCTGTTTCGCGTCGCTGGGCAGTGACGCTACGGTGCGATACACATAGGGCGCTTCCGGGGCGGCCGTTACCAGGGGGGCGGCGACGGCCAGGGTCAATGCCAGTAAGGTACGTTTGAGGTTCATGGTTCACTCCTGCGGGTTGGTCTGGCAGCGACTTTGCCGTATCGCCCCGCCGCGGCCATCGGCCGATCGGAGTCATTTGTGTATGCCATCTGGCAGATAGGCAGCCACGCCATCGTCGGGTTTTAATAACGACCTGGCGCCCTCAAGGCGACCTCCAGGAGCCTTCCATGCACGACCCTGCCCAAGACCCTGCCAGTGCCCTGGCCATCCGTACTCAATATCGCCAGTCACAAAGCCGTGCGGCACGCCTGCGCCTGCTGGTCGACACCGGTCGCGAGCTGACCCGCCTGACGCCGGATGCCATGCGCCAGCAGGTCCTGCGGCGTGCCTGTGCATTCGTAGCTATGGACCATGGCCTGCTACTAGAATGGGAAAGCGATGCCCCGGTGCACGCCACCGCAGGCCTGGGCAGCCAGGACCGCCTCGACGAGCTGGCCGCACTGGCCAATACCAGCATCCAGGAGCCGGCTTGGGCTGAAAACGTCGAGGGCCGCTGGGCCCAGGTGCTGAGTCTGCCCTTGCGCGGTTCTGAAGAGCGTCCCTTTGGCCTGCTGCTGTTGGCCAACAGCAGCGTCGGCAGTGCGCCGGACAACGAGGACGTCGAATCGCTGAACCTGCTGGCTACGCTGCTGGCCGCACACCTGCAGAACAACCGCTTGTTGCAGACGCTGCTGCACCGCGAGCGAAGCATGTCGGAGCTGGTTCACCGCTTGTTGAGCGCACAGGAGGATGAGCGCAAACGAGTGGCCTACGATCTGCACGACGGCCTGGCCCAGACCCTCGCTGGCCTGCACCAGCGCCTGCAGGGCTTCGCCGGTCGCTGTCCGCCGCTGCCCGAGCGGCTGGATCACGACCTGCAGGCCATTCTCGATCTGGCGCAGCACTGCGTCGGTGAAGGGCGGCGGCTGATCGGCGGGCTGCGCCCCAGCGTGCTGGACGACTTCGGGCTGTTCCAGGCCGTCGACAAGGAGGTCGATCGATTACGCGAAGCCGGCATTCAGGTCAACTGGTTTTCCCGCTCCTTGTCGCGCTTGCCCGGCCACGTGGAAATCGCCCTGTTCCGTATTGCCCAGGAAGGCATCAACAACATCCTCAAGCATGCGCGCGCCAGCAGCGTGAAGCTTGAACTGGAATTGCACGAAAGCCATGTCGCACTGCTGCTCGAAGACGACGGCTGTGGTTTCGACAGTGCCTGCCTGCCCGCCGCTGCGGCAGGCCAGTCCCTGGGGCTGGTGGCGATGCAGGAACGCGCCAGCCTGCTCGGCGGCCGCTTCAGTTGCATCAGCCGTCCCGGAGGCGGCACCCAGTTACGCGCTATCGTTCCGCTGTATTCCCACGACAAGGCTTGCTCATGAATGATCCGTTGCGCCTGGTCATCGCCGATGATCATGAAGTCACCCGCACCGGCTTCGTCGCGCTGTTGGCTGACCATCCCGAGTTCGCGGTAGTCGGCCAGGCCTGTAATGGCCAAGAGGCAGTGACTCTGTGCGAAACGCTGCACCCGGACATCGCCATACTCGACATTCGCATGCCGGTGCTCAACGGCCTGGGCGCCGCGCGGCTGATGCAGCAACGGCTGCCAGCGGTGAAGGTGGTGATTTTCACCATGGACGACAGCACCGACCATCTGGAAGCGGCGATCAGCGCCGGCGCCGTCGGCTACCTGCTCAAGGACGCCCGTCGTAATGAAGTCATCGACAGCCTGCGACGCGTGGCCCGTGGCGAGGAAGCCTTGAACGGTGCGGTCAGCGCGCGCCTGCTGCGGCGCATGGCCGACCGCAACGCGGGCGCAGCGACGCTGCCCGCCCTGGAGATACTCACGGCTCGAGAACGCCAGGTTCTGCAACTGGTGGCCAGTGGTTGCAGCAACCGTGAGATTGGCCTGCGCCTGGGCATCACCACCGGCACCGCCAAGGCCCACGTAGAACGGGTGATCGCCAAACTCAATGCCGCCGACCGTACCCAGGCGGCCGTGCGCGGCGTGGCTCTGGGCCTGGTGCCGGGCCAGTGGTCGTGAGCGCCCCCTGCCTGGCCAGTCGCTGGGCCGACCTGCCGTTGCGCGGCAAGGCACTGGTGGCCATTGCCTTGCCCTTGGTCCTGCTGCTGGGCTCGCTGGTCCTGATCTACATCAGCGAGCGCCAGGCCGCACGGGCCGAGGAAGATGTGCGCCGCGTGCTTCGCGTACAAGGTGATATACAGACCGTGCACACCCAACTGGCCGAGGCGGCCGCAAGTGTACGCGGCTACCTGCTGACCCGTCGCGAAGACTTCCTGCCCGCCTACCTGCAGGCCCGCACCCAGATAGCCGCCGCCCTGCAGCGCCTCGATGGCCACGTACGCGACCAGCAAATGCGCGATCATCTCAAGGCCATCGCCCCCCTGATCCAGACCAAGCTTGAAGGCCTGGACGCCCTGCGCACGCTGAAGAACAGCGACGGCGATACGATCGCCCTGATCCTGACCGAGAACAAACACACCCTCGACCACCTGCGCGACTACATCGGCGTGATGCGAACCCGGGAAGACACCCTGCTGGCCGAACGCAGCGCGGCCGCCGCCGCAACCCGCCAACGCCTGCTGCTGTCCACCCTGCTGGCCGCCGGCAGCGGCCTGATGGGCGCCATCGTCGCCGTGCTGCTGCTCTCCAAGGGCATCGTGGCCCGGGTCCAGCGGGTGCAGGGCAATGCGCAGCGCCTGGCCATGGGACAACCCTTGCAGCCGCAACCACCGGAAAACGACGAAGTCGGCCTGCTGGGTCAGCGCCTGGTGGAAGCCGGGCAGCTTCTGGCCGAGCGCGAGCGGGCCCTGCGTGACAACGAGGAGCGCCTGCGGCTGATCATCGATGGCGTGAAGGACTACGGCATCTTCGCCCTTGACACCCAAGGCCATGTCACCAGCTGGAATGCCGGGGCCGAACGTATCAAGGGCTACACCGAACAGGAAATCATCGGGCGCCACTTTTCGCTGTTCTACCTGCCCCAGGAGTGCCCGGAGCATCCTGCGCTGGCCATGAGCGAGGCCACCCGCGACGGCCATTACACCGAAGAAGGCTGGCGCTGTCGCAAGGACGGCAGTCGCTTCTGGGCCAGTGTGGTACTGACCGCCCAGTACGACGCCAGAGGGGAGCTGCGCGGCTTCTCCAAGATCACGCGTGACATCAGCGACCGCCGTGCGGCAGACATTGCGCTGCGCACCGCGCGGGAGGAGGCAGAACGGGCCAGCCGGGCGAAGAGCGAGTTTCTCTCGCGGATGAGCCACGAACTGCGGACGCCGCTCAACGCCATCCTGGGGTTCGCCCAACTCATCGACATGGAGGCGAGCCCTCCCCACAAGCCCCAGGTCGGCCACATCCTGCGCGCCGGTCAGCATCTGCTGACCTTGATCAACGAGGTGCTGGACATCGCGCGGATCGAGGCCGGCCGGCTGGCATTGAACCTTGAGGCGGTACCGGTCAGCGATGCCCTGCAAGAGGCCGTGGCGCTGGTCGGCCCGTTGGCCAGCGAGGTCGGGGTCGAACTGACAGAGCTGCCCCCTCTTCCCACCGACTGCGGTGTCAACGCCGACCGCCAGCGTCTGACGCAGGTGCTGCTCAACCTGTTGTCCAATGCGATCAAGTACAACCGCCCTGGCGGTCGGGTGTGGCTGGAGGTGGAAGTGCGTGGCAAGACGCTGGCCATCGCCGTCAACGACACCGGCCAGGGCATCGCTGAAGAGCAGATGGACAGGCTCTTCAAACCCTTCGAACGGCTCGACCCCGACCCCGGCGTAGAAGGCACCGGTCTGGGCCTGGCGCTGAGCAAGAGCCTGTTGCTGGCCATGCATGGCAGCCTGAAGGTGCAAAGCGTCGTTGGCCAAGGCAGCCGCTTCACCCTCGAGTTGCCCGCCGTTGACGTGCCCCCCACCCACCGACCCACGCTGGCGGCCCCGATCAGCGAGCCACGGCCGGTCAGAAACGAAATATTGGGACAACGCGGCACCGTGCTGTGCATCGAGGACAACCTGTCGAGCATGGCACTGATCGAAACCCTGCTGCAGCGCCGTCCCGGCATTCGCCTGTTGTCGAGCATGCAAGGCCAACTGGGACTCGACCTGGCCCGGCGCCACGCACCGCAGCTCATTCTCCTGGACGTCAACCTGCCGGACCTGCAAGGCCTGGAAGTGCTGCGGCGCGCACGCCAGTGCCCGCGCACGCAGAACATACCCGTGCTGATGATGACCGCCGATGCCAGCGAGGCGACCCATCAGGCGCTTCGCGATGCAGGCGCTACGGCGATTCTGACCAAACCCCTGAACATCCCGGCCTTTCTGACTTATCTGGACCAGCACCTACCGGAGCGAACATGAATCAAGACCTGCGCGTTCTGATCATTGATGACCAGCGCCCCAATCTGGAGCTGATGGAACAACTGCTGGCTCGCGAGGGCCTGACAAACGTGCTGGGCAGCACCGAGCCGCTGCGGACTCTGGACCTGTTCAACAGTTTTCAGCCCGACCTGGTGATTCTCGACTTGCACATGCCGGAGTTCGACGGCTTCGCCGTACTGGAACAGCTGGGCCGACGCATTCCAGCCAACGACTACCTGCCCATCCTGGTGCTGACCGCCGATGCGACACGCGAAACCCGCCTGCGCGCCTTGGCACTCGGTGCCCGCGACTTCATCAGTAAGCCGTTGGATGCACTGGAAACCATGCTGCGCATCTGGAATCTGCTGGAGACCCGACTGCTCTACAAGCGTCTGCGCGAGCTGTTGCCCGCTGGAGGTATCGAGCTGCTGCGCCAGCCATCAGGCCCGGCGCAGCAAGAGGGTAAGGTCACTTGATGAGGATGACCGGAACCTTCACATCATGGATCACCCGGTTGGCCACCGAACCCAGCAGCAGACCACCAAAACTGCCCAGTCCGCGTGTGCCCATCACCACGGTGTCGCATTCCAGCTTCTTGACCGCCACGGCGATCTGCTCGGCGACATGACCCAAATCGACATGGGTCTCATGCACGATGCCACCGGCCTTGAGCTGATCGCTGGCCGACTGCAACACATCACGCGCCTCGTTGAGCAACCCCGCGCGCACCCCCTCGATCATGTCCGGGGCCAGGTAATCACCGTAGGCCATGGGGCTGGACTGCACGTTCAGCACATGCACCTCCAGCGGGCGGGCCATCTGACCGGCGAGACCGATGACATATTCCAGCGCATGGCGGGCGTGGACCGAACCGTCGAATGGAACCAGAACCTTGTGCATGGCTGCTCTCCTGCAAGTGGGTATGCCTGCAACATAGCCTCCTGCAAACCCGCCAACCAGCACGATCCGTCGCCCCTTTGACCCAGGGCAAGCCTGGCTGAAATAAACCACGCGTGACCGCCCCGCCCGTTGATTACCCGACTGTCGGATGCTCATGGACGGTACGGTCTGAGACACTCTTTAGGGGTGGTATTAAAGCGATGCCAAATGATAGGTAAAACGCGGCCCCCGTTCACGAGAGCCGGTATCGGCGAACAGCCTGCGGCGCTCAGCGTCCTTCGAGGATCTGCGCGGCCTGGTCGAACAGCGCCAGCGGCTGCTCGGCTTTCTGAATGTCGGTGGAAAGAATCTGGCGGAAACGCCGCGCCCCCGGAAAGCCCTGGGCCAGGCCAAGGATGTGCCGGGTGATGTGATGCATGTTGCCACCGCGCGAGGTGTAATCCACCACATAGGGACGCAACGCCGCCATGGCCTCGGCGCGACCAATGGGCGCGTGGGTGGCGCCGAACAGCCGCTGATCCACTTCGGCGAGCAGATACGGATTGTGGTACGCCTCGCGGCCGAGCATCACCCCATCGAAGGTCTGCAAGTGTTCTTCACAGGCGTCCAGGGTCTTGATGCCGCCATTGAGGACGATCTCCAGGTCCGGGAAATCGGTCTTCAACTGTGCGGCCACGTCGTAGCGCAACGGCGGGATCTCGCGGTTCTCCTTCGGCGACAAGCCTTCGAGAATGGCGATACGCGCATGCACGGTGAAACTTCGGCACCCTGCCTCGCGCACCTGGCCGACGAAATCGCACAGCTGCTCGTAGCTGTCACGACCGTTGATGCCGATCCGGTGCTTGACCGTTACCGCAATGCCCACCGCATCCTGCATGGCCTTCACACAGTCACTCACCAATCCCGGATGCCCCATCAGGCAGGCGCCGATCATGTTGTTCTGCACTCGGTCGCTGGGGCAGCCCACATTGAGGTTGACCTCGTCATACCCCGCCGCCTCGGCCAGCCTCGCACAGGCCGCCAGGTCCGCCGGGTTGCTGCCACCCAACTGCAACGCCAACGGGTGCTCCGCCTCGTGATGCCCCAGAAAACGCTCACGATCACCGAACAGCACCGCGCCGGTGGTGACCATTTCCGTGTACAGCAGCGCGTTCTTCGACAACAGGCGCAGGAAGTAACGGCAATGGCGGTCGGTCCAATCCATCATCGGCGCCACGGAGAAGCGGCGAGAAGGCACGGATTGGGCAGTAGAAAGGGGAACGGTATCGGCTTGCATGGTCACGGTCTGGCTTCGACATCTGGGGAGACAGGCCAAGGGCGGCAAGGCCGACTCGGCGCGGGTCGCGTAGTCTATCAGGAAGTGGCCAGGGACATGGCGGCCCAGCGTCGAGTCATCCTCAGCCTCATCATCGTTTCAGCGCCGGCTTTCCGCGAGCATCCGCACCGCCAGCCCAGCCAGCACCGTGCCCATCAACCAACGCTGCAGCACCTGCCACACAGGCCTGCCGGCGAGGAACACTGCGATGGAGCCGGCCATCACCGCGATCAGGGCGTTGACGCTGACACTGATGACGATCTGCGTGGCGCCGAGCGCCAGCGATTGCAGCAGCACGCTGCCGTGGCCTGTCGGTTCGATGAACTGCGGTAGCAGGGACAGGTACATTACGGCGATCTTGGGATTCAGCAGACTGGTCAGCAGGCCCATGCTGAACAGCTTGCGCGGGCTGTCCACCGGCAGGTCACGCACCTGGAACGGCGAGCGTCCGCCCGGCCTGAGCGCCTGCCAGGCCAGGTACAGCAGGTACAAGGCCCCGCCCAGGCGCAGAGCATCGTAGGCGTAAGGCACGGCCATCACCAGCGCGGTGATGCCCAGCGCTGCGCACAGCATGTAACAGACAAACCCCAACGCCACGCCGCCGAGGGATATCAACCCGGCCGTGCGCCCCTGGCAGATTGAGCGGGATATCAGGTAGATCATATTGGGCCCGGGGGTGAGCACCATGCCCAGGCAGATAAGGGCAAACGCCAACAGGCTGGAGAGTTCGGGCATGAGGTCAACATCCTGTCATGAGGGGCGGTGGCTGGCACTATAACGTCACCAGCCGCCAGACGGCGAGGTCGGGCAACCTTTATTGGCAACTGTCTTCACGCCAGTTCACCTCCGCACGCGGTATACATCGCCAGCAGGTCTGCCGCGGGTTTCTGTGCTTCCATACGCTGCTCACTGTAGACCTCCAGCAAGCTTGCCAGGCGATGCTCGCGCTGCCCGTAGCCAGCACCCGGCAGGCTTGCCCAGATGGGCGCGGCGGCGGCAATCGCCCGTTCGATCCGCCCGGCCTGTATATAGGGCAACGCGCCGCATTCAGTCAGCAGCTTTACCGCTGCCAGGTCCTGGGCTTCAGGGATGAAACGCCCGATGAAGCCATACCGGCGGACGATGGCGTCCCACGTACGCGCCAGAAACTGATAACGCCCTGCGGCAGTGCTGCTGATGCCGTAACGCGCAAGCGCGACCAGTACGCGCGGATGGGTTGCGTAGTCGGTGAAGAGTTTGCCGCCCACCAGCACGTTGTAACCGTCGTCCGAGGCCTTGATCGTGGAAGTCCCCTCCGACCAGGCCAGCATGTCGAGAAAGGCCAGCACATTACTGCCGCCAGCCTGTGATGAATCGATACGAGCCATGAAAGCCTCCAAAAAACCAACACATCCTTAAGCACGTGCCAGGGCTGCTTGTGCCTGCGGAGATGAAAATGAATATGAAATACCTGCTGCCGCTGCTGTTGCTCAGCGCTTGCGCGGCGTACAGCGAACGCGGCACCGGCGAAGGCGGCCGCGAAATCGGTGAAAAGGGCTATACCGTGCGCTGCGATGCCAGCCCGGCTAACCAGCCGGGCTGCTACCAGCCAGCGCTATCGTTCGATTGGTGGCCTTCGGACAGGATCAAGCTGCGTCTTGGGGCACAGTAGAGCGGCGGCGAGCACACTGTCTCCAACGTCAAGAGGCACCGTAGTCAAGCCTTAGCGTCGATGAACTTCTGGTGTGGAACGCCCAGAAGCTCTGAGCATTCAGAACGGCGCCGGCCCCTCGACACTGAACACATCCCTTTCCTCTGCCACGCGGTCGTCGTCCGTGTGGTGGTCCCATGCCAGCAGCACGGCGCCGTCGCTGGTCGTGGTGACCTCCAGCCCCTCGGTTTCGGCCAGCATTTCCAGTACCTGATGCCAGTCCTGGTCTGCGTCGGTATCCAGACGATGCACCAGTACCCGCCGCTGCAACTGGGCAGCAGGAGAATTGATCATGCTCGCCACTCGCAGCCCCAGCCGCTCCAGCCCGCTCAAGGTTTCTCGCTCCTGTTGGTTCACTTCACGTCGCCTTATCCATGAAAACGGAAAACTGTATATTCATACAGTATTTGTACGAATCATATCCAAGCACGTGAGAAAAGCCAATTTCCTCATGCAAGACATTTCTACAAGGTGAGCAAGATTCAGTGGTGAGAACCTGGCTGCCAGGCATCCGCGGGAACAAGCCGGGCGAACAACGCTCCAATTCAGTCAACGTCACGCATTCGCGCCCTTGTCCGCCACGCCCTTGAGTGGTCGGCGGCGCTCGGGTAATGTCACTTCACCGCACAGGACAGAGCACGCTCATGACTTCCAAGCTGGAACAACTCAAAGCCATCACTACCGTAGTAGCCGACACCGGCGACTTCGACGCCATTGCCCGCCTCAAGCCGGTGGATGCCACCACCAACCCTTCCCTGCTGCTCAAGGCCGCTTCCAGCGAAAGCAACGCCGCCCTGCTCCAGGAAGCCTTCAGCGGCAGCCAGGGTGATATCGGCCTGGCCTGCGACCGCTTTGCCGTCGCTATCGGCCGCAAGATCCTCGACGTGGTACCCGGCCGCGTCTCCACCGAGGTGGACGCCCGCCTGTCCTTCGACACCCAGGCCATGATCGAACGCGGTCAACGCCTGATCGGCCTCTATGAAGAAGCCGGCGTCGGCCGCGAGCGCATCCTGGTCAAGCTGGCCTCGACCTGGGAAGGCATCCGCGCTGCCGAGAAGCTCGAGAAGGAAGGTATCCAGACCAACCTGACCCTGCTGTTCTCCTTCGCCCAGGCAGTGGCCTGCGCCGAGGCTGGCGTGTTCCTGATCTCGCCGTTCGTGGGCCGTATCTATGACTGGTACAAGAAGTCCACCGGCCAGGAATACACCGGCGCGCAAGATCCGGGCGTCCAGTCGGTCACCCGCATCTACAACTACTACAAGGCCAACGGCTACAACACCGTGGTCATGGGCGCCAGCTTCCGCAACATCGGTCAGATCGAACAACTGGCCGGCTGCGACCGCCTGACCATCAGCCCCGAGCTGCTCAAGCAGCTGGCCGAAGACCAGGGTAGTCTGGAGCGCAAGCTCAACCCTGGCCAGGGCGGCGAAGCACGGCAAAGCCTGAGCGAGAAGGAATTCCGCTGGCTGTCCAATGAAGATGCCATGGCCACCGAGAAGCTGGCCGAAGGTATTCGTCAGTTCGCCCGCGATCAGGAAAAGCTCGAGGCCCTGCTGTCAGCCAAGGCCTGATGTGAAAAAGGGCGATACTCTTGCGAGATCGCCCTTTTCATTCATGTGTGCCCCGTCGGCTCGCGCTGCTCAGCGCTGCCCTTCTAGCGCGTTTACCAGGTCATGAAACGCCTCGCGATTGGACTCGTTGAGCCCCATCAGGATCTTGTGCGCTTCCAGCACCTTGGCCTTGACCACTTCTTCCCCCTGATCCTGCGATGGCAGGTCAGTCAGGCATTCCGGGCAAGGCACCGGATGGTCGACGATATTGAACACCTGATCGAAACCCATCGACTGCAGCAAGCGCGTGATGTCTTCGTGGGTCGTGACCAGAGTCGGCAACAGCCCGACCTTCTGGCGCGACAAGATGGAGAGCTTGGCCAGAAGACCAAGGGTGGTGCTGTCAATGCTGCGCGTTTCGGTCAGATCGATCACCACTGCCGAAAAATTCAGCGCCGTGAAGATCCGCTCGATAGTCGCATCCAAGGCCGAGCACAGGGTCAGTCGCACTTCGCCCACGAACTTCAGAACGAATGTGCCTTCCTGCTCGGCGAACTGGATTCTACCGGTACTCATCAAAGATTCCTGCTCAACACTAACAAGGCGATATCATCCGGCATCTCCCCTAGCGTAGCCAATTCGAAAACCCGACGCAGACCATCCAGGCTGCCGCCCGCTGTCTTGACCAGTTCAGGCAAGGCAGCTTCCTTTTCCTTGAGTGTATCACCGGGTAGCAAATCCAGTATGCCATCAGACAACAGGGTCAGGCTGAAGGAGTCTGGCAACTCGCAGACATAGTCCTGATAGGTCGCTTCCTGAAAAAGGCCGACCGGCAGGCCGCGTCCTTCCAGGTAACTGCCCTTGCCCTCGCTGAACAACACCGGCAATGGCAGGTGACCGCCAACGGCATAGGTCAACGTCCCTGCCTGCTCATCGATCACCCCGCCAACCATGGTCACGTGCTTGCCGAGCTTGCAACTGATCAGGCCACGGTTTATGTGGCCCAGTACATCAGACGGCTTGAACTCGGGCAACGTCCCGCTGCGCTTGTATTCGAACAGCAGACGCGTGGTCATGAACTTCAGCAATACGGTGATGAACGCCGAAGACGCCCCGTGCCCGGACACATCCGCCAGGTAGAATGCCACCCGGCGCTCGTCGACGCGAAAGTAGTCGACGAAATCACCCGACAGATACAGCGACGGAATGATCTGATGCGCGAAGCTGAACTGCTCGGTGGCCCAAGGGCTGGTCGGCAGCATGTTCATCTGCACCTGACGACCGGCGTCCTGATCCTCTTGCAGCAGGTGCAGGCTGGCTTCGAGTTCGCGATTGGCGGCCTCGAGTTTTTCACGGTAAAGCTCGTTCTCGCGCTCCAGCCGCGCACGATCAAGGGCACGGCGAACCGAATGTTCGAGTACCGCGAGATCTTCCAGAGGTTTGATCAGGTAGTCGGCAGCGCCCAGGCGCAGGGCCTCGACGACATCGCTCATGACACCCGCGCCAGACACCACGATCACCGGCATCTGCGGCGAGATCGCGGCCACCTGGCGGATCAGCTCCAGGCCGCCCATCTGGGGCATGCGCAGGTCACAGATCACCAGATCGGGCTTTTCCTGTTCGAAAATCTCTATACCTTGCTGGCCATTGGTAGCCTGCAGGACATCGAAGCCACTGTCTTCCAGGTAGGCGGCGATACTCGCGCGCACGACCTCGTCGTCATCGATAATCAGCAGCGTTGCACTGGTTTTAGGCATGTGGGCAAACGGCGCCAGATCAGGTTGGGGTAGACGGACCGGTGCGTGCCGGGCCCTGCTTACCGGATTCGCTTTCTAGCCACTCTGCACGACTTTTGCCGTATCTCCAGAGGTGCCCTTCAAGGCGCAGACGGTACTCCCATCCGCCGGGCGTTTCAAGCGAACTTCCACCCTTGAATTGCGTCTTTACATCGCAAATCACCCAGAGTTATAAGAACAACAAATTCAGCAACCAAAACAAAGGAAGTCGCATGAGCCGAATTGATCAGGGATATGCCGAAAAGCGCGATTTCATTCGCATGCGCGTCGATGCTGATATCAGCATCATCCATGCCGGGCAAGTGATTCCGGCTGTATGTCTGGATTTGTCCAGCACCGGGATGCAGGTTCAGGCGCCACGAGCCTTCGCCATCGGCGATCGGCTCAGTATTCGCATCGATTCCGATCACCCGGCGCTCAAGGGCCTGGAAGCCGAGACCGAAGTGGTCTGGCTGGCCGACCAGGACGGTGGCGGGCAGAAGCTTGGGCTCTCGATCATTTCCATGAGCTGATGGGCGCCAGGCACTTATAAAAGTGTCGACTGCTCGAACAACGCTCTTAATTGCCCAATCATCCAGGTGTGCGCGTCACTGCGCGCGTACTTGCGGTGGCTGTAGAGCCTCAGCGCGTAGGGCTCGATCTCGAACGGCACTTCATGCAGCACGATGTCGGCCGCCGGTGCCAGACGCTCGGCCGCAGGTTGCGGAATGGTCATGATCAGGTCGCTGCTGGCGATAATGAATGGGCAGGCCAGCACCGACGGAATCTGCAGCGCCACGTCGCGGTGCAGACCCATGCGCCGCAGCACCAGGTCCACGACCCCGGTCGCCTCGCCCCAAGGCGTCACCACCACATGCCGCTCGGCCAGATAGGCTTCGAGATCAAGCGACTTGTGGATTCGCGGATGCCCGCGCCGCACAATCACCACATAACGCCCTGAAGTCCATTCCAGGCTGTCGATACCCATGGGCAGGCTGTCGCGCTCCTCGCCGTAACCCAGGGCGAAATCGACCTGCCCACTGGCCAGCTCATCCACGCAGACCTTGCGCCCGGCCTGCACCACCTTCAATTGCAGGCGCGGCGCGCAGTCCTGCAGGCGTGCAACCAGATTTGGCAGCAACTGCAAGGCAGTGAAATCGGTGGCCGCGAAGGTGAAGACTCGCTCGCTGGTCAGCGCATCGAAAGGTGCCCAACCGCCCAACTCGTCGCTCAACCCGCCCAGGCTGGCCGCCACCGCCGTTGCCAGGCGTTCGGCACGTTGCGTCGGGTACATGCGGTTACCCTGGCGAACGAACAGTTCATCGCCTAGCGTATCGCGCAGACGCCCCAAGGCGTGGCTGAATGCCGAGGCGCTGAGCGACAGTTCGTGCGCAGCACCGGCCACGCTGCGGTGGCGATGCAGGGCATCGAAAACCAGCAGCAGATTGAGATCCAGACGGCGCAAGAGAGGATGCATGGTGTTCATGAGAACCTGTATGAATTGCACTACATGCAGTCTACCTGCTGCACTAGGCTGAACGCCTGTCCAAATCAGGAGCTTTTCCCTTGAACCTGCACATCCGCCCTGCTCGCCGTGACGACGCCGCACAGATTCTGACCTTCATCACCGACCTGGCCGACTACGAAAAGGCTCGCCACGAAGTGCAGGCCAGCATCGAAGATATCGAGCGCAGCCTGTTCGACGAGGCGTCCACGACCCATGCACTGATCTGCAGCCGGGATGAGCAACCGATTGGCTTCGCCGTGTATTTCTACAGCTACTCCACCTGGCTCGGCCGGCACGGGCTGTATCTTGAGGACCTGTACATCGCGCCACAGCACCGGGGTACCGGCGCTGGCAAGCTGATGCTCAGGCATTTGGCGCGCGAAGCCGTAGCGCGCCAGTGCGGCCGCTTCGAATGGAGTGTGCTGGATTGGAATGAGCCGGCGATCCGCTTCTACGAATCGATCGGCGCGCAGCGCCAAGGCGAATGGGTGCGCTACAGGCTGGAAGGCGAAGCGCTGAGTGCCTTCGCCGCCGGCTGAACGACTGCCGCCGCAGAGTCCGGGCGAATGCCCGGCGCAGCCTGCGACCAGCCAGGATCAGAAGTCGTCTTCGACCTGACCATCCTTGACCTTGAACTCGCGGTTCTGCAGGAAGGCATTGCGCACGAAGGTGTACTTGTCGCCAGTAACCAGGCGCTCGGCCGACAGCAGGCTGGCGCGGGTATCGACCAGGCTCACGCCCAGGGCAGTATTGCGGGTCGGTACGTGGTCGATATAACGCCACGGCGCGGTGTAGGTGTCCGGGTACTTGGCGAACGCATCGCGCACGGTGCTGGGGCCGAGTAACGGCAGCACCACGTAGGGGCCACTGCCCACGCCCCAGTAGCCGAGCGTCTGGCCGAAATCTTCGTCGTTGCGCTGCAGGCCCATGCGCGTACCGACGTCGATGAAGCCGAGCAGGCCGAAGGTGGTGTTGACCAGCAGGCGCGCCGTGTCGACACCGGCTGCCTGTGGCTTGGCCTGCAGCACGTTGTTGGCCAGGTTGCCCACGTCACCGATGTTGTTGAAGAAGTTGTGTACGCCGTCCTCGACGAACTGCGGAGTCACGTACTGGTAACCCTGGGCGAGCGGCTTGAAGGTATAGCGGTCGACCGTGTCGTTGAAACGGAAGATGACCCGGTTGACGCCCTCCCATGGGTCCTCTTCGGCGGCCTGGGCTGCCACCGGGAGCAACGCGGCACTGGCACACAGAGACAAGCCGGCCAGTCGCCGGATAAAGCCGGTACGCGGTACGGGCATGACGCAAACTCCTGATTGAGGGTGGCAGCCGGGCACACGCGCCCTGGCAAAGGCGAGCAGTATAAAGCCTTCACGCACGATGAGGCAGACCTGCTCGAATCTGTCGCGGTCACCCGCCATTCATATTTCTGTCATACCCATCGGGTAGCGTTCTGGCTATTTCAGAGACTTGCGCCATGCTCGCTCCGGTCAATACGCCATTACCTGCCTTCTCCGCCCTGCTCTTCGGCCTGAGCGGCTGCCTGGTGGACTTCGGCGGTCAGGCGTCCAGCCAAGCCCTGGCGGCAGGCACTGGCCTCGATAAACATGCCCGCCTCACTCCTGGAGCACTGGAAAGCCTGCAGAGCCTGCGCCAGCAAGGCATTCCGTGCGCCTGGCTGGACGACCTGCCCGACGCGCACAGCCAGACACTCTGCGCCCCGCTGGGCGAGCTGGTCGTCGCCACCGCGCGCAGCCCGGTGAGTTGGCCGGCGCCCGATGCCTGCTGGCTGGCGCTGATGACCCTGAAGGTCAGCCAGCTTGAAGGCTGCGTGCTGGTCAGCGGCAACCCTCTGCTGCTGGAGTCGGGCCTCAATGCCGGACTGTGGACCATCGGCCTGGCCTCATGTGGATCGCTATGCGGGCTGGGGCCCGAACAGTGGGAGGCGCTTGACGTCACTGAGCGCGAACGCCGCCGGGCACAGGCCACGCTGCATCTCTACAATATCGGCGCCCACTCGGTGATCGACCATCTCGGCGAACTGGAATCCTGCCTGGCCGACATCAGTCTGCGCCGCCGCAAAGGCGAAAAGCCCTGACGCACGTCAGAGGCGAAGCCAGCTCTCCTGGATTACTCTTGATAGCACCACGGACCTTTCGTCCCCTGACGCAGTCCATGGGAAAGACCTATCGAAGAAGGAGCACGCCATGCCTGCCCGCGACCTGCAAGAACAACTCGATGCCCTGCGCGAGCAACTGGACCGCAACCCGCCACTGTCGGAAACCGAGCGTGTGCACCTGCACGAGCTGATGCAACAAATTGAAACCAAAATCCAGCTGGAACAGGCCACTCACGAACAGGACAGCAGCCTGGTCGATGGCGTGAACCTGGCGGTCGAGCGCTTCGAACTGGAACATCCCGGCATCGCAGCGACCTTGCGCAACATCGTCCAGACGCTGGGCAACATTGGCATCTGAGACACAGCCGCTACGCAAAAGGCCCGTCACTCGACGGGCCTTTTCATTCGCTGGCGATCACTGGCGGGCCAGGCGCCCATTGCTCGGCTGCAGCGCTTCGGTGCTGCGGTACGGGTTGATGTCCAGGCCGCCGCGGCGCACGTAGCGCGCATACACTGTGAGCTTTTCCGGGCGCAGTAGGCGCTGCAGGTCGAGGAACATGCGCTCCACGCACTGCTCGTGGAAGTCCGAGTGCTGGCGGAAGCTGACGATGTAGGCCAGGAGACTGGCGTGATCGAGCGCCGCGCCACGATACTCCACCACCACGCTGCCCCAGTCCGGCTGGCTGGTCACCGGGCAGTTGGACTTGAGCAGATGGCTGTGCAGGCTTTCCTCCACGCTCCGCGAGGCATCGCAACGCAGCAGTTCGGGACGCGGGTGGTCATAGCTGTGTACCTCGATATCCAGCTCGTCGATGCACGGCCCCGGCAGGTCGGCAACGCCTTCAGCGCTGATCTGCGCCAGGCTGCGGATACGCACGCCGACCGGCTTGCCGGCGGCAGCGGAAAGATCCTTGACCAACACCGCCTGCAGCTCGCCCTGGGTGGCGAACACGCTCTGGTTCAGCGAATTGAGATACAGCTTGAACGACTTGGACTCGATGATGTTCGGCGAGTCGGCCGGCACGCTGAACTCGGCAATGGCCACCACGGGCTTGCCGGACGGCAGCAGCCACGACAGCTCGTAGCAGTTCCACACATCGACCCCCTGATACGGCAGGCTCTCGGCGCTCAGGCCCAGCTCGGCCCATTTCGCGGCACGCGGGATGGGATAAAGCAGCTCGGGGGTGTAGGTGGCGACGTACTCACTGGACTTGCCCAGTGGCGAGTGTTCGGCGGCGGGATGCATGGCAGTATCGGAACCTCAGAAAATAACCCGCGCAGTCTATCCGTTTTGCGTGCAGCTTTCAGCGCCGCCTGGCTCGCGCCCCGATTACAACCTTGTAAGCTTGGCCCTTTGCGCCGCCCGGCAGGTTATAAAGCACGCATTGCCTCAGCCGGACGCGCCACCATGAAACTACTGATCGTCGAAGACCAGCCCAAGACCGGCCAGTACCTGAACCAGGGGCTCAGCGAGGCCGGCTTCGACAGCGAACTGGTCGATGAGGGCCAGGCTGGCCTGCAACGTGCGCTGAGCGGCGACCATGCGTTGCTGATCCTCGACGTGATGCTGCCCGGCCTCGACGGCTGGACGATCCTGCAGCGCCTGCGTCAGGCCGGCCTGCACACGCCGGTGCTGTTGCTCACCGCACGCGACGCCGTCGAAGACCGGGTGCGCGGCCTGGAACTGGGCGCCGACGACTACCTGATCAAGCCCTTCGCCTTTTCCGAACTGCTGGCCCGGGTGCGCACCCTGCTGCGCCGCGGCACACCCCTGGACACCCGCCTGCAGGCCGGCGACCTGCACCTGGACCTGCTGCAACGCCGGGTCGAGCGTGCCGGCAGGCGCCTGGACCTGACCGTGAAGGAGTTCGCCCTGCTGGAGCTGTTGTTGCGCCGCCAGGGCGAAGTGCTGTCCAAATCCCTTATCGCCGCGCAGGTCTGGGACATGCATTTCGACAGCGACACCAACGTCATCGAGGTCGCCATCCGCCGCCTGCGCATGAAAGTCGACGATGAGTTCGACACACGGCTGATCCACACCGTGCGCGGCATGGGCTACGTGCTGCAGGAACAGGCTCCATGAAACTGTCACTGCGCAGTCGCCTGGCCCTGCTGTTCGCTGCCTGCACCGCGTCGGTGTCGCTGATTGCCGGGTTGCTGTTCGACCAGGCCAGCGCCCGGCACTTCATGGAACTCGACCAGCACCTGTTCGACAGTCGCCTGGCCAACCTGCGCGCAACACTGGGCGAGGTCACCGAGCGTGCCGCCTTCGAGGCCCGAAGACCTGCCCTGCACGGCATGACTGAACACGCCGAGCTGCACCTGCGCATCACCGACAGCCATGGGCAGGTATGGCTGGACGACACGCCGGCATTGCGAGCCCTGCCCGCCAGCGAAGGGCTGCATACCCTGAACGAAGGCGACGTCGCCTATCGGGTGTTGAACACGCGACTACAGCCGCAGCGCGCCGATTCTCCGCGTGTGAGCCTGCTGCTGGATATCACCCACCACCAGCAATTCCTGCAGGGCATGCAGCGGCTGATCTGGCTGACCGTCGGTCTCTGCGCACTGGCTACCGCCCTGCTCGGCGCGTGGGCCGCGCGCCGTGCCCTGCAACCGCTGCAACGCATGGGCGAGGTGGCCAGCGGCGTGTCGGCCAGCTCGTTGGCCATGCGCCTGCCGGAGCAGGCCATGCCGCCGGAGCTGGCGCAGCTGGCGGTGACTTTCAACGCCATGCTCGACCGCCTGGAGCAAGGTTTTCAGCGCCTTTCGGCGTTCAGCGCCGACATCGCCCACGAGTTGCGCTCGCCGCTGTCCAACCTGCTGACCCAGACCCAGGTGGTGCTCAGCCAGCCACGCGCGCTGGATGACTATCGCCAGGCGCTGCTGGGCAATCTTGAGGAATTGCAGGGGCTGACTCAGCTGGTCAACGACATGCTGCTGCTCGCCAAGGCTGACCAGGGGCTGCTGACGCCAGGGCGTGATGCGCTGCGCCTGGAAGATGAAGTGGACAGCGTACTGGAATACTTCATGCCACTCGCCGAGGACGCCGGCGTTGGCCTGAGTCGCCAGGGACAGGCCACGCTCCAGGGCGACCGCATGCTGCTACGTCGAGTGCTGGCGAATCTGCTGGGCAATGCGCTGCGCTTCACCGCCCCCGGCAAGCGCGTCGAGGTGAAGCTGCAAGGTGTCGATGAGGCGGTGGAACTGAGCGTCGAAAACCCCGGCCCTGACATGCCACCCGAGGTACTGGGACGGCTGTTCGACCGTTTCTATCGCGCCGACCCGGCGCGCAGCGGTGGCCATGAACATGCCGGGCTGGGCCTGGCGATCAGCCGCTCGATCGTCGAGGCACACGGCGGCACCCTGCGTTGCGAGTCAGCCCTGGGGCTGACCCGCTTCGTCGTGCGGCTGCCGCTGGGTCACTCGTAACGCAGCGCCTGGGCCGGCTCGACCTTGGCCGCGCGCCAGGCCGGATAGATAGTCGCCAGGAAACTGAGGATGAAGCCGGCACTGCAGATCAGCAGCACGTCACCGCCTTGCAGCTCCGATGGCAGGTTGCTGATGAAGTACACGTCGGAGCTGAAGATGTGCTGCCCGCTGATGCGTTCGACCCAGCCGACCAGGGCGCTGACGTTGAGCGCGGCGATGACTCCGAGCACGCCACCGATCAAGGTGCCGACCACGCCGATCAACGAACCCTGGACGATGAAGATGCCCATGATCTGCCGCGGCGTTGCGCCGATGGTGCGCAGGATGGCGATGTCGGCGCCCTTGTCGTTCACCACCATGATCAGCGTGGCGATGATGTTGAACGCCGCCACGGCGACGATCATCAGCAGCAGCAGGCCGATCATGGTCTTTTCCATCTTCATGGCGCTGAACAGGCTGCCCTGGGTATGGGTCCAGTCATCGGCGCGGTAGCCGTCGCCCAGCCCGGCGGCGATGGCGGCGGAGACCTTGGGCGCCTGGTACAGGTCCTTGAGCGCCAGGCGCACGCCCTGTACCTGGCCCGGTTGCCAGCGCTGAATCTGCCCGGCGTCGGCGATGTTCATCAACGCCATGGAGCCATCCAGCTCGGCACCCACCTTGAACAGCCCGACCACGGTCAGGCGCTGCAGGCGCGGTGTGATGCCACCCGGCGCGTTGCTGATTTCCGGAACGATCAGGGTCAGGGTATCGCCGACATTCACACGAAAGCGGCGTGCGGTAATCTCGCCGAGGACCACGCCGAACTCACCGGGCTTGAGGTTATCCAGGCTGCCGCGGGTGATGTGCTGGGTGACGATGGACACCTCATGCTCACGGGCCGGGTCGATGCCACTGATCTGGATCGGCTGCATCGCGCCGCGGTAGGAAAGCATGCCTTCCATCTCGGTCAGTGGCGCGGCGGCCACGACCTCGGGGTTGTGGCGCGCGGCGTCGGCGACCTTCTGCCAGTCGTCCAGCGGCTTGGCGCCGAGGATCGAGGCATGCGGGACCATGCCGAGGATGCGTGAACTCATCTCGCGCTGAAAGCCGTTCATCACCGACAGCACGACGATCATGGCCAGCACGCCGAGCGCCAGGCCGATCATCGACGTCATGGAGATGAACGAGATGAAATTCTTGCGCCGCTTGGCCCGCGTGTAGCGGGCACCGATGAAGATGGATAAGGGTCTGAACATTCGCAGGGCACCAAGTGGGCTGAATCAGACGGCGACCAGCTGGCCGTCTTCCAGGCGCAGGACACGGTCCATCTGCCTGGCCAGGTTCATGTCGTGGGTCACCACCAGGAACGCGGTACGCGACGCTGTGCTCAGCTCGCGCATCAGGTCCTGAATACCCTGTGCGGTGTGATAGTCGAGGTTGCCGGTGGGCTCGTCGAGCATCACCAGGCCCGGCTCGTTGACCAGCGCCCGGGCAATCGCCACGCGCTGGCGTTCGCCGCCAGACAGCTCGGCCGGCTTGTGCGCCAGGCGATGGCTCAGACCGACGCGCTTGAGCAGTGCGGTGGCGCGCTCGCGAGCGGCCGGAATGGGCGTCTTGCCGATCAGTAGCGGCATGCAGACGTTCTCCAGCGCGGTGAACTCCGGCAGCAGGTGATGGAACTGGTAGACGAAGCCCAGTGCGCGATTGCGCAGCAGGCCACGGGCCTTCTCGCCCAGCGCCGAGAGTTCTTCGCCGGCCAGCCATACGCTGCCCTGGGAGGGGGTATCCAGGCCGCCCAGCAGGTTGAGCAAGGTGCTCTTGCCCGAACCGGAGCTGCCGACGATGGCCACGCGCTCACCGGGGAACAGCTCCAGCTGCAGGCCGGACAACACCACCACCGACTCAGGGCCCTCCTCGTAGGATTTACCCAGGTTGCGGCAACTCAATACGGCTTTTTCAGACATGCCCGACTCACTCATAACGTAGCGCCTCTGCCGGCTGGGTGCGCGCTGCGCGCCAGGCCGGGTACAGGGTGGCGAGGAAACTCAGGAGCAATGCGGCGCCACAGACCTGGAGCACGTCCTGGGTCATCAGCTGCGACGGCAGGTAGTCGATGAAGTAGACGTCCGCATTGAGAAACTTGTGGCCGATCAGCTTTTCCAGCCCGGCGATGGCGCTGCTCACGTTGAGCGCGGCCAGGATGCCGACACCGGCGCCGATCAGCGTGCCGACCACGCCGATCACCGTGCCCTGGACCATGAAGATCGCCATGATCTGCCCCGGTGTGGCGCCCAGGGTGCGCAGGATGGCGATGTCGCCTTTCTTGTCGTTGACCACCATCACCAGGGTGGAAATGATGTTGAACGCCGCCACCGCGACGATCAGCAGCAACAGCAGACCGATCATGGATTTTTCCATGCGGATGGCCTGGTAGAGGTTGCCGTGGGTGCGCGTCCAGTCACGCGAGTAATAGTGGTCACCCCCCAACTGCTGAGCGATCTGCCAGGCACCGCGGGGTGCCTGGAACAGGTCGTCGAACTTCAGGCGCAAGCCCTGCACCTGATCCGGCTGCCAGCGGCGCAGGCGGCCGAGGTCCTCGATATTGGTCAGGCCCAGGAAGCCATCGATCTCGCCGGCGCCAACGTGGAAGATACCCGCCACCGTGAAGCGCTTCATGCGCGGGAACATGCCTGCCGGGGTCACCGCCACTTCAGGGGCGACGAAGGTCAGTTTGTCGCCCACCGCGACACCCAGCCTGGCCGCCGCACGGTCGCCGATGATGATGCCGAACTCGCCGGGGGCCAGCGCGCTCAAGGCCCCCTGGCGAATGAACTGGCCGATGATGGAAACCTTGTCTTCCTGGCTGGGGTCGATACCGTTGAGCAGGACTTTCTGCACGGTGCCTTCATGGCTGAGCAGGCCCTGCATCTGGGTGAACGGCGCAACGGCCAGCACACCGGGATTGGCCGCGACCTTCTCGGCGAGCTTCGGCCAGTCGCGGATCGGCTCGTCGCCCTCCACGGTGGCGTGGGGCACCATGCCAAGAACACGGGTACGCATCTCATGATCGAAACCGTTCATGACCGACAGTACGACGATCATCACCACAACGCCCAGGGCCAGGCCGATGATCGAAGTCAGGGAGATGAAGGAGACAAAATGGTTACGTCGCTTGGCGCGTGTGTAGCGTGTGCCGATGAAGGCAAAAAGAGGTCTGAACATTTAAGGAATTGTTCGCTGGAATGGGACATCCGTGTGGCGGGCCGGCAGACGCGGCCTTACACTCGAGACTCTCTGACCACAGCCGCAGGCACGGGTTCGCCATGTCGACACTAGACGAAGAAAGACGCCGCGAATACTACCGTATCGAAGACAGCGTCGCACTGGAAATTAACCCCCTCACCGAGGCGGCGAGCTGCACCATGCCGCGTATCACCGCGCTGTTCCAGCTGCTCAGTGAGCTGCATGTGAGCGAGTTCGAATCCCAGCATCTGTTGCGCCAGCTCGACGACCGCGACCGCGTGCTCAATGGTTTCCTCAAGGCGCTGAGCAAACGCATCGACCTGCTCGGCCAGGTGGTGGCGCATACCGCGCTTGGCGAACTGGGCACCCCGCAGGCGGTGCTGCTCTCCGAGGGTGGCATCCAGTTCGACTCTGCACAGATGTACGGCCCCGGCTCGCGGCTGTCGATCAAGATGGTGCTCATGCCCCAGGCCGCCGGCATGATGCTCGAAGCCCGAGTCCTCACCTGCAAGGCCAAGGGCTCCGACACCTTCGAAATCGACACCGAATTCGTCGACCTGCCCGACGCCCAGCGTCAGCTGCTGGCCCGCCACGTTCTGCAGCGCCAGGCCCAGCAGCGCCGGCAGGCACGTGAACAGGGCGAGCGCCCCGATTGATCCCCTTCGACAGCCATGGCGTTTCCCGCCTACAGGAGTATCTGTGACACTCATCTACGGCCACCGCGGCGCCAAGGGCGAAGCACCGGAGAACACCCTCGCCAGTTTCCGCCAGTGCCTCGACCACGGTGTGCGCCGTTGCGAACTGGACCTGCACCTGTCGCGCGACGGTGAACTGATGGTCATCCACGACCCGACCCTGAAGCGCACCACCGACCGGCGTGGCAAGGTCAACGAACACCTGGCCGCCGACCTGGTGACCTACGATGCGCGCAAGGGCGGCCCGGGCTGGAACCAGCCCTGCCCTATCCCGCGCCTGGAAACGCTGTTCGAGCAATGCGATTTCGAGCACTGGCAGCTTGAGGTCAAGAGCGCTTCACGCACCCGCGCAGCCAACACCGTGCTGGCGATCCGTGAACTGGTGCAGCGTTTCGGCCTGCTGGACAAGGTCACCATCACCTCCAGCTCCCGCGAAGTACTGCGCGCCGCCATCGAGCTGACTCCGGACATCTCCCGCGGCCTGGTGGCCGAGTATGCCTGGCTGGACCCATTGAAAGTGGCGCAGAGCTACGGTTGCGAGATTCTCGCGCTGAACTGGACGCTGTGCACCCCTGAGCGCCTGCTCAAGGCGCAGCGCCAGGGTTTGCACGTGTCGGTATGGACGGTCAACGAACCGGCGCTGATGCACCGGCTCGCGGACTTCGGCGTAGACAGCCTGATCACAGACTTTCCCGGTTTGGCCACCGCCACCCTCGGGAGTCGCTGAAGCAGGTCTCTCCGGCCGGCTCAGGCCACCGGCCGGAGCCGCTTAAAAAAGCCGGTTGAGACCGTCGTAGGCAGCTACCCGATAGGCTTCGGCCATGGTCGGGTAGTTGAAGGTGGTATTGACGAAGTACTTCAGGGTATTGGCTTCACCCGGCTGGTTCATGATCGCCTGGCCGATGTGCACGATCTCCGAGGCCTGGTCGCCGAAGCAATGCACGCCCAGAACCTGCAAGGTTTCGCGGTGGAAGAGGATCTTCAGCATGCCGACGCGCTCGTCGGAGATCTGCGCCCGGGCCATGCCCTTGAAGAACGCCTTGCCCACCTCGTAAGGCACCTTGGCCTCGGTCAGCTCGGCCTCGGTCTTGCCGATCGAGCTGATCTCCGGAATGGTGTAGATGCCGGTCGGCACGTCGTTGACATAGCGCCAGCTGCCATTGTCCACCACGCTGCCAGCGGCCGAACGGCCTTGGTCATAAGCAGCACTGGCCAGGCTTGGCCAGCCGATCACGTCGCCGGCACCATAGATGTTGCTGACCGCCGTGCGATAGTTCTCGTCGACCTCGATCTGGCCGCGGCCGTTGGCCTGCAGGCCGATGTTTTCCAGGCCCAGACGGTCGGTGTTGCCAGTCCGGCCGTTGCACCACAGCAAGGCGTCGGCCTTGATCTTCTTGCCCGACTTCAGGTGCAGGATCACGCCGTTGTCGATCCCCTCGACTCGCTCGTACTCCTCGTTGTGACGAACCATCACGTTGTTGTTGCTGAAGTGATAGCTCAGGCCCTGGGAGATTTCCTTGTCGAGGAAGCTCAGCAACTGGTCGCGGTTGTCCACCAGCTCCACCAGCACGCCGAGGCCGCTGAAGATCGATGCATATTCGCAACCGATGACCCCGGCACCGTAGATGATCAACTTGCGAGGGGTGTGGCTGAGGCTGAGGATGGTGTCGCTGTCGTAGATGCGCTTGTGGCTGAAGTCGATATCGGCCGGGCGATAGGGCCGCGAGCCGGTGGCGATGATGATCTGGTTGGCGACCAGCTTGTCGACCACGCCATTGGTGCAGACCACGTTGACGCTGTTCTCGTCGGCGAAACTGCCAGTACCGAAGAACACATCGACCCGATTGCGTGCGTAGTAGCTGGTGCGCGAGGCCACCTGCTTGGCGATCACCACTTCGGCGCTCTTGAGCACGTCGGGAAAGGAGAACCAGCGCGGCTCGCCGATGGCGCGGAACATGGAGTTGGTGTTGAACTGGATGATCTGCTTGACCGCGTGACGCAACGCCTTGGAAGGGATGGTGCCGAGGTGGGTGCAGTTACCGCCGACCTGGCGACGGCTGTCGACCATCGCCACCTTGCGGCCCGCCTTGGCGGCGTTCATCGCCGCCCCTTCACCGGCGGGGCCGGACCCCAGAACCACTACATCGTAGTTGTAGACAGCCATGCGTACTCCTTCAGAACGGGCCGGGCGCCACCTGGCGGCCTCGGCTAAATCACGCGGTGCAGTCTAGCGCTGCGCTCAAGCCGGGAACATTAACCCTTGGTCGTGACGAAGGCCACTTTTTCCTTGGCAATGGCGCATTTGCGTGAAATCGATCATCGCCCGTGCACCGCCTTGCAGCATTGGCCGGCCGCAGCACGCGCTTCAGTCAGGCGCCGGCACCAAGCTGAACGAAGGCTGAACGAGAGAACCAAGGGCTCAGCAAAGGCTCGGCAGCGGTTGTGAGAGGGCATTTTTACAAATATTGTTACAAATAGCCCTCAACCGGACGCAGATCCGGTGCGCTGCCCGGCAGCGTGCAGACTGACCAACAACCCCAATATCCAGCCTGAAGAGTCAGAGCCATGACCTCCACACAAAACAAAGGCAAAGCGATCTTTCGCGTTGTCAGCGGCAACTTCCTCGAGATGTACGACTTCATGGTCTATGGCTTCTATGCCACGGCCATCGCCAAGACCTTCTTCCCTGCCGACAGTGCATTCGCGTCCCTGATGCTATCGCTGGCCACCTTCGGCGCCGGCTTCCTCATGCGTCCGCTGGGCGCGATATTCCTCGGTGCCTACATCGACCGCCATGGCCGCCGCCAGGGGCTGCTCATCACCCTGGGCCTGATGGCCATCGGCACCCTATTGATCGCCTGTGTGCCCGGCTATAACAGCATCGGCCTGGCCGCGCCGTTGCTGGTGCTGCTCGGCCGCCTGCTGCAAGGCTTCTCGGCCGGCGTGGAACTGGGCGGCGTGTCGGTTTACCTCGCGGAAATCTCCACCCCTGGCCGCAAGGGCTTCTTCGTCAGCTGGCAATCGGCAAGCCAACAGGCTGCCGTGGTCTTTGCCGGCTTGCTGGGTGTGGCCCTCAACCATTGGCTGAGCCCCGAAGAAATGGGTGACTGGGGCTGGCGCGTGCCGTTCTTCGTCGGCTGCCTGATCGTACCGGCGCTGTTCATCATCCGCCGCTCGCTGGAAGAATCGCCCGAGTTCGAAGCCCGCAAGCACCGCCCAAGCCTGGGCGAAGTGATGCGCTCGATCCGCCAGAACTTCGGCCTGGTACTGGCCGGCATGGCACTGGTGGTGATGACCACCGTGTCCTTCTACCTGATCACCGCCTACACCCCGACCTTCGGCAAGAGCGAGCTGCACCTGACCGACCTGCAAAGCCTGCTGGTGACCATGTGCGTGGGCGTGTCCAACTTCATCTGGCTGCCGGTGATGGGCTCGGTGTCCGACCGTATCGGTCGCAAGCCGCTGTTGGTCGGCGCCACGGTACTGGCCATTATTACCGCCTACCCTGCCCTGTCGTGGCTGGTGGCGCATCCAAGCTTCGGCAACCTGCTGATCGTCGAGCTGTGGCTGTCGTTCCTCTATGGCAGCTACAACGGCGCCATGGTCGTGGCCCTGACGGAAATCATGCCCGCCGAAGTGCGCACCACCGGCTTCTCGCTGGCCTATAGTCTGGCCACCGCCACCTTCGGCGGCTTCACCCCGGCAGCCTGCACCTGGCTGATCCACGCCCTGGACAACCGCGCTGCACCAGGCATCTGGCTGACCGGTGCCGCCATTCTGGGCCTGATCGCCACGCTGAACCTGTTCAAGGCCAAGGGCGCGGCCAGCGGTCGACTGCAGACCGCCAGCTAAACACATAAATCGCGGACAAAAAAACGGGTCGAACATTCGACCCGTTTTTTTATGCCGCCCGGTCAGACCGGGCGACCTGTAGATCGCTGCGCTACGCCGCGATTACTTTGGAAAGGCTGGTGGGTTGACGCCCGCCATGTCTTCCATCACGCGGACCACCTGGCAGCTGTAACCGAATTCGTTGTCGTACCAGACGTACAGAACCACACGGTTATCGTTGGCGATGGTCGCTTCGGCATCGACGACACCGGCATGACGCGAGCCGACGAAGTCGGTGGAAACCACTTCCTGGGAGCTGACGTAGTCGATCTGCTTGTGCAGATCGGAATACAGCGCGGTATGGCGCAGGTATTCGTTGATCTCGTCGCGGGTGGTGGCCTTTTCCAGGTTCAGGTTGAGAATGGCCATCGAGACGTTCGGCGTCGGCACGCGAATCGCGTTGCCGGTCAACTTGCCAGCCAGCTCGGGCAGAGCCTTGGCAGCGGCGGTGGCAGCACCGGTCTCGGTGATGACCATGTTCAGCGCGGCGCTACGGCCACGGCGCGAACCCTTGTGGAAGTTGTCGATCAGGTTCTGGTCGTTGGTGTACGAGTGAACGGTCTCGACGTGGCCGTTGACGATGCCGAACTTGTCGTTGACTGCCTTGAGCACCGGCACGATGGCGTTGGTGGTGCAGGACGCCGCCGAGATGATCTTGTCTTCCGGGGTGATTTCACCGTGGTTGATGCCATGCACGATGTTCTTCAGCTTGCCCTTGCCAGGCGCGGTGAGAATCACGCGGTCGACACCCGGGCAGGCCAGGTGCTGGCCCAGGCCTTCGGCATCACGCCATACACCGGTGTTGTCGACGACCAGAGCATTCTCGATGCCGTACTGGGTGTAGTCGACTTCGCTCGGGTTCTTGGCGTAGATCACCTGGATCAGGTTGCCGTTGGCGGTCAGGGTGCTGTTTTCTTCGTCGATGGTGATGGTGCCATCGAACGAACCGTGTACCGAGTCACGACGCAGCAGGCTGGCGCGCTTGACCAGATCGTTGCTGGCACCCTTGCGCACCACGATGGCACGCAGACGCAGGCCGTCGCCGCCACCGGTCTTCTCGATCAGGATGCGCGCCAGCAGGCGGCCGATGCGGCCGAAGCCGTACAGGACCACGTCCTTGCCCTTGCGCGGGCTGTTGCTCTGCTGACCTACCACGCTGGCCAGTTCTTCACGCACGAACTGCTCGGCGCTGCGGCCGTTGCCTTCGGCCTTGAACTTGACGGCCAGACGGCCCAGGTCCACCGAGGCGGCACCCAGCTTGAGCTCGCTCATGGCCTTGAGCAGGGGGAAAGTCTCGTGTACGGACAACTCGCTCGCATCGGACTGGCGATGGCGGGCAAAGCGGTGGGCTTTGAGAATCGCGATGACTGAACGGTTGATCAGGCTGCGGCCATAGATCGAAGTGACCACATTGTTATTGCGGTACAGCTGGCCAAGGAGCGGGATCATCGCCTCGGCGAGGGCTTCACGGTCGATCCATTCACCAAGACACTGGTCGGGCTTCTGAGTCACGGGAACCTTCCACATGTAGGGGCTGAAAAAAGGGGCTACATTATGACCGCGCCAGTGTTTATGAGCAATGCGCGGCCATCAGATGTTCTGACACTACATAAACGAAAAAGATCAAAAGGCGCTCGATGCGCTGGAAAACTGACAGCCACCGCCCTCGCCCGTTACAATCGCGCCCCCTGTCGCATCGCCTGGAGCCAGACCGTCCGTGCCCGTCCTGCGTCTACCGCAACAGCCTGCCACCGCCGGCAAACAACACTGGGGCAACCTGCAAGGTGCCGCCCTGAGCCTGGCCATCGCCGAGGCCGCCAGTGCCGCGCGGCGTTTCACCCTGCTGCTGACCGCCGACAGCCAGGGCGCCGAACGCCTTGAACAGGAACTGAAATTCTTCGCCCCGGAACTGCCGGTGCTGCATTTCCCGGACTGGGAAACCCTGCCCTACGACCTGTTCTCGCCCCACCAGGACATCATCTCGCAGCGTATTGCCAGCCTGTACCGCCTGCCGGAGCTGGAGCATGGCGTGCTGGTGGTGCCGATCACCACCGCCCTGCACCGCCTGGCGCCGACCAAGTTCCTGCTCGGCAGCAGCCTGGTGCTGGACGTCGGCCAGAAGCTCGACGTCGAAGCCATGCGCACGCGCCTGGAAGCCAGCGGCTACCGCTATGTCGACACGGTCTACGAGCACGGCGAGTTCACCGTGCGCGGTGCGCTGTTCGACCTGTTCCCGATGGGCAGCAAGACGCCCTACCGCATCGACCTGTTCGATGACGAGATCGAAACCCTGCGCACCTTCGACCCGGAAACCCAGCGTTCCATCGACAAGGTCGACTCGGTGCGCCTGCTGCCGGCGCGGGAGTTCCCGCTGCACAAGGACGAGGTGGTGCGTTTCAAGGCCCGCTTTCGCGAGCGTTTCGACGTCGACTTCCGGCGCAGCCCGATCTTCCAGGACCTCAACAGCGGCATCATCCCCGCCGGTATCGAGTACTACATTCCGCTGTTCTTCGAAGAAACCTCGACCCTGTTCGATTACCTGCCCCAGGACACCCAGGTGTTCTCGCTGCCCGGCATTGAGCAGGCGGCGGAAAACTTCTGGAACGACGTGCGCAATCGCTACGAAGACCGGCGCATCGACCCCGACCGGCCGCTGCTGCCGCCGGCCGAGCTGTTCCTGCCGGTGGAGGACTGTTTCGCACGCCTGAAGCAATGGCCGCGGGTGGTGGCCAGCCAGCAGGACATCGAGGCCGGAGCCGGTCGCGAGCGCTTTGCGTCCCAGCCACTGCCGGACCTGGCCATCGAGGCCAAGGCCAGCCAGCCGCTGGCGGCGCTCTCGGGCTTTCTCGACAGTTTCCCGGGCCGGGTGCTGTTCACCGCCGAGTCGGCCGGCCGCCGCGAAGTGCTGCTGGAACTGCTCGAACGCCTGAAGCTGCGCCCCAAGACGGTGGAAGGCTGGGAAGACTTCGTCACCGGCGACGAGCGCCTGGCGATCACCATCGCGCCCCTCGACGAAGGCCTGGTGTTGGACCAGCCGTCCCTGGCGCTGATCGCCGAAAGCCCGCTGTTCGGCCAGCGCGTCATGCAGCGCCGACGCCGCGAGAAACGCGCCGAACATGGCAACGATGCGGTCATCAAGAACCTCACCGAGCTGCGCGAAGGCGCGCCGGTGGTGCACATCGACCACGGCGTGGGCCGCTACCAGGGCCTGGCGACCATCGAGGTCGACAACCAGGTCGCCGAATTCCTCACCCTGGTCTATGCCGACGACGCCAAGCTCTACGTGCCTGTGGCCAACCTGCACCTGATCGCCCGCTACACCGGCAGCGACGACGAACTGGCACCGCTGCATCGCCTGGGCTCGGAAACCTGGCAGAAGGCCAAGCGCAAGGCTGCTGAGCAGGTGCGCGACGTCGCCGCCGAGCTGCTGGACATCTATGCCCGTCGTGCGGCGCGCAAGGGCTATGCCTTCGAAGACCCGAAGGCCGACTACGCCACTTTCAGTGCCGGTTTCCCTTTCGAGGAAACGCCCGACCAACAGGCCAGCATCGACGCGGTACGCGCCGACATGCTTGCCGCCAAGCCCATGGATCGCCTGGTATGCGGCGACGTCGGCTTCGGCAAGACCGAGGTGGCCATGCGCGCGGCGTTCATCGCCGTGCACGGCGGCCGCCAGGTGGCGGTGCTGGTACCCACCACCCTGCTCGCCCAGCAGCACTACAACAGCTTCCGCGATCGCTTCGCCGACTGGCCGGTGAAGGTCGAGGTGATGAGCCGCTTCAAGTCGGCCAAGGAAGTCAGCCAGGCCGTCAGCGACCTGGCCGAAGGAAAGATCGACATCGTCATCGGCACCCACAAGCTGCTCTCCGACGACGTGAAGTTCAAGGACCTGGGCCTGGTGATCATCGACGAGGAGCACCGTTTCGGCGTGCGCCAGAAGGAGCAGCTCAAGGCGCTGCGCAGCGAGGTGGACATCCTCACCCTCACGGCCACGCCGATCCCGCGCACCTTGAACATGGCGGTGTCGGGCATGCGCGACCTGTCGATCATCGCCACCCCGCCGGCACGCCGCCTCTCGGTGCGCACCTTCGTAATGGAACAGAACAAGCCGACGGTCAAGGAAGCGCTGCTGCGCGAACTGCTGCGCGGCGGCCAGGTGTACTACCTGCACAACGATGTGAAGACCATCGAGAAGTGCGCCGCCGACCTCGCCGAACTGGTGCCCGAGGCACGCATCGGCGTCGGCCACGGGCAGATGCGCGAGCGCGAGCTGGAACAGGTGATGAGCGACTTCTACCACAAGCGCTTCAACGTGCTGGTGGCCTCGACCATCATCGAGACGGGTATCGACGTGCCCAGCGCCAACACCATCATCATCGAACGCGCCGACAAGTTCGGCCTGGCCCAGTTGCACCAGTTGCGCGGCCGGGTCGGGCGCAGTCATCACCAGGCCTACGCCTACCTGTTGACGCCGCCGCGCAAGCAGGTCACCGCCGATGCGGAAAAACGCCTGGAGGCCATCGCCAATACCCAGGACCTGGGCGCCGGCTTCGTGCTGGCCACCAACGACCTGGAGATCCGCGGTGCCGGTGAACTGCTCGGCGATGGCCAGAGCGGGCAGATCCAGGCGGTAGGGTTCACCCTGTACATGGAAATGCTCGAACGCGCGGTCAAGGCGATCCGCAAGGGCGAGCAGCCGAACCTCGACCAGCCTCTGGGCGGCGGACCGGAGATCAACCTGCGCGTACCGGCCCTGATCCCCGAAGATTACCTGCCCGATGTGCATACGCGGCTGATCCTCTACAAGCGCATCGCCAACGCCACCGACGAAGAAGGTCTCAAGGACCTGCAGGTGGAAATGATCGATCGCTTCGGCCTGCTGCCCGAACCGACCAAGAGCCTGATGCGCATCACCCATCTGAAACTGGTCGCCGAACAGCTGGGCATCACCAAGATCGATGCCGGCCCGCAAGGCGGGCGCCTGGAGTTCGGTGCCGAAACGCCGGTCGACCCGCTGACCCTGATCAAGCTGATTCAGGGCCAGCCCAATCGCTACAAGTTCGAAGGCGCCACCGTGTTCAAGTTCATGGTGCCCATGGAACGCCCCGAGGAGCGTTTCAATACCATCGAAGCGCTGCTTGAGCGCCTGACCCCGAAATCTGCCTGAAGGATGCGTGCATGCGCCTGTACCGTTCATTGATCCTGCTGTTCACCGTGCTGCTGGCCTGCGCTGCAGCACCGGCCTTCGCCGCCGACCACTACCAGGTCGAGGCCATTCTGTTCCGCCAGATCGGCGAACCGGCGGCGACCCCGCAACCGGCTCCCGAGCACTGGGATCGCGGCGCGCCACGGGTCGGCCAGGCCGAGCAGCGTGCCACCGCCCTCGACGCCACGGCGCAGAAGCTCGAAGCCAGCGGCAAGTACCAGGTGCTGCTGCATAAGGCCTGGCAGCAAACCATCGGCAGCGAGCCCAGCGTGATGGCGGTGACCGAGGGCGACGAGCGCTTCGGCCACTTCGCGGTGGAGGGCACCCTGAGCGTGGCCATCGATCGCTTCACCGACTTCGACGCTGAATTCTGGGTCAACCAGCTCGACAGCCACGGCATCCTGCTGGGCAGCGAACGCCTGAAGCAGAACGCCCGGGTCAAGAACGGCGAGCTGACCTTCCTCGACTACGGCAGCCTCGCCCTGCTGATCAAGGTATCGTCGCTCTGAGGCCTGGGCGGCGACGCCCGCTCACCTCCGCAGCAAAAGGCGGGTACACTGCCCGCCTCGTTAAAAGACCGCAGGGCCTCACACACCGGTGTCATCGATTTTCGAAAAAGTCCTGGCCAGCGCCTGGACGCAATTCTTCAAAGCCCAGACTCTGGAGCGCGGACGCACCTATGCCCGGCAGAATCGCGTCAGCCTGGAGCAGGTCGGCGACCAGGTGGTGCGTACCCGTTGCCTGGGCAGCGCTGGCGAGCGCTACAGCCAGTCACTGATCTTCAAGGACCCGGCACAGACCCGCCACTACCTGGTCTGCACCTGCACCTGCCCGGTACGCCGGGACTGCAAGCATTGCGTTGCCGCGCTGGAATTTCTCAGCAGCCCGGCCAACCGCCAGGCGCTCGCCCTCGCCCGCCCGGCCGCAGTCGAAGACAGCCCGCCTGCGTTGCCAGAGCGACTGATCGACGACCTGCAGCCGCGCCCACGGCTGATCCTCGCCAGCCTTGAGTTCACCGCCTTCGAACCGCGCAACGGTCGCATGCAGCGGCAGATTCAGCACCGTGCCGCGCTGGCCTTCGCCTACGGCAAGCACTACGCCACCGGCACCACGCACGTGAGCATTCTGACCAGCACGCTGGGCAGTGACCTGGTGAACCAGAAGAGCGACATCCTCGAAACCACCGCCACGGAAATCCTGCGCATCCGTCGCCAGGGCGAGCGCGAACGACAGTACCGCCAGCGCCTGACCGACCTGGGCTTCAAGGTCGCCACCCGGCAGAGCAAGGCCCTGCCCGACAGCGCCGGGGAAATGTACGAGCTGCCAGGCGACAAGGCCTGGTTGCATTTCGTGCTCGACGACCTGCCGAAACTGCGTGACGAAGGCTGGGAAATCGACATCCGCGATGGCTTCGGCTTCGACGTCACGCCGGTGGACGACTGGTACGCGGTGATCGACGAGCAGGATGATCGCAACTGGTTCGACCTGGAACTGGGCATCATCGTCAACGGCGAACGCCTGAGTCTGCTGCCGATCCTCGTCAACCTGCTGCGCAGCCACCCGGAGTTGATCAACCCGGCCGACGTGGCACGCCGCGGTGACGAAGAACAACTGCTGGTGCAACTGCACCATTTCGCCCAGCAAGGCGGTGGCCCGGTGCAAGTGGCATTGCCCTATGGCCGTCTCAAGCCGGTGCTGGCGACCCTGGGGGAATTCTTCTGGCGCGAAGCGGGCAACACCAGCGTGCGCCTGAATGCCGCCGATGCCGCCCGCCTCAACGAGCTGGACGACCTGCCGCTGTCCTGGGAAGGCGGCGAGCGCATGCGCCACTTCGCCGAGCGCCTGGCACGCATCAAGGATGCGCCGGTCAGCCTGCCCGACGGCCTCAACGCGCAGTTGCGGCCTTACCAGCTGGAAGGCTTGAGCTGGATGCAGGCGCTGCGCGAACTGGAAGTGGGCGGCATCCTGGCCGACGACATGGGCCTGGGCAAGACCTTGCAGACCCTCAGCCACCTGCTGCTGGAAAAGCAGCAGGGGCGCCTCGACCGCCCGGCGCTGGCGGTGATGCCCACCAGCCTGATCGGCAACTGGCTGGATGAAGCGGCGCATTTCACCCCGCAGCTCAAGGTCCTGGCGCTGTACGGCGCGCAGCGTCACCAGGAGCTGGACGATCTGCAGGGCTACGATCTGATCCTCACCACCTACGCGCTGTTGCCGCGGGATGTCGAGCACCTGGAAAAGCTGGCGCTGCATGTGCTGATCCTCGACGAAGCACAGTACATCAAGAATCCCAAGAGCAAGGCCGCCCAGGCCGCGCGGCAACTCAACGCACGCCAGCGCCTGTGCCTGTCCGGCACACCGCTGGAAAACCACCTGGGTGAACTCTGGTCGCTGTTCCACTTCCTGATGCCCGGCTGGCTGGGCAGCAGCAAGGAATTCAACAGCAACTACCGCACCGCCATCGAGAAACATGGCAATGCTGCACGCCTGCAGCATCTCAACGCGCGAATCAAGCCGTTCCTGCTGCGCCGCACCAAGGAACAGGTGGCCACCGAGCTGCCGCCCAAGACCGAGATCATCCAATGGGTGGAACTCAACGACAGCCAGCGTGACGTGTACGAAACCGTGCGCCTGGCCATGGACAAGAAAGTCCGCGACGAGATCGATCGCAAGGGCATGGCGCGCAGCCAGATCGTCATCCTTGAAGCACTGTTGAAGCTGCGCCAGGTGTGCTGCGACCTGCGCCTGGTCAACGACATGCCGGTCAACCCGCGCCATGGCAGCTCGGCCAAGCTGGCCGGATTGATGGAGATGTTCGAAGAGCTGCTGGCCGAAGGGCGGCGCATCCTGCTGTTCTCGCAGTTCACCTCGATGCTGGAACTGATCGAGCAGGAACTGCAGGGGCGCGGCATCGACTATGCCCTGCTGACCGGCTCGACCCGCGACCGGCGCACGCCGATCCGCGAATTCCAGGAAGGCCGCCTGCCGGTGTTCCTGATCAGCCTCAAGGCCGGCGGTACGGGTCTGAACCTCACCGCCGCCGACACCGTGATCCACTACGACCCGTGGTGGAACCCGGCCGCCGAGAACCAGGCCACCGACCGCGCCTATCGCATCGGCCAGGACAAACCGGTGTTCGTCTATAAGATGATCGCCAGGGGCACGGTGGAAGAGAAGATCCAGCGCCTGCAGCAGGAAAAATCGGCGCTTGCCGCCGGCGTTCTGGAAGGCCGCAGCCAGGGTGACTGGAAACTTGGCGAGGACGACCTCAAGGCCCTCTTCGCCCCCCTGCCCCCCGCCCCGAAAAAAGCGCGGCGCCAAGCGGGGTAGGCGCGGCCTCAACCACAGCAATCGTCAGTCAGGCCGGCAGAGCTTGCGCGCGATGATCGCGGCAGGCTCGCAACAGATGAGTCGGGCTTACCAGCCTTTTCGCGAACACGCTCGCTCCAGCAAAAGCCGGAGTGCGTCTGACCGACCTGTCGTGGCGGGTCAGCCTTTGACCAGGGCGATCAGTTGCTGGCGCTGGGCATCGCTCAGGGTCGGACCAAAACCCGCGCCAGCGTTCTCCGCCATGTACTTCGGGTTGCCCGTCCCAGGAATCACGCAGGTCACGGCCGGGTGCGCCAGGATGAACTTCAGCGCCAGTTGCGCCCAACTGTTGACCTCGACCTGCGCCGCCCAACCCGGCAGCGGCTTGTCTTTCAGGCTGCGCAACAACCCTCCGCCGCCAAACGGGCGATTGCAGATCACCGCGACACCGCGCTCGCGGCATAACGGCAAGATGCGCGCTTCGGCGGCGCGATCATCCAGCGCGTAGTTGATCTGCAGGAAGTCCAGCTGCTCGGCCCTGAGCACCGCCTCGACCTGATCGTAGGCCGACGCCGTGTAATGACTGATACCCAGGTAACGAATTCGTCCCTCGGCTTTCCATTCACGCAATACCGGCAGATGGGCCTGCCAGTCGACCAGGTTGTGAATCTGCATCAGGTCGATGCGATCGGTGCGCAACAGGCGCAACGACTCTTCCATCTGCGCGATGCCCTCCTGGCGCCCGCGGGTCCAGACCTTGGTGGCGAGGAAGGCCGGTGAGCGCGGCTCATGGATCGACAGCAGCTCACCGGTGGTCTGCTCGGCACGGCCATACATCGGCGAACTGTCGATGACACTGCCACCGGCGGCGAACAGTGCGTCGAGCACTTCGCGCAACTGCTTGTACGCCGGGCTGGAGGTGGCCACATCGAAGCCGCGGTAGGTGCCCAGGCCCACCACCGGCAAGGGCTCATTGCTGGAAGGGATGACACGGGTCTGCATGGCGCGGCCTCCTGGAAGACGCGAGGAAGGGTTAGGCGCAGGCAAGGTCGCCGGACGTTCGCCACCGCTGGCCGAATCGATACCCAGGACGGCGGCGGCGCCGGCAGCCAGGGTCAGCAGGCGGCGGCGCGTGAGGCTCGAGCAATGGCGCATGCGGAACTCCTTGCGGGTCTGACGGCAACGGCTTTACACAGACCCTAGCCGCTGTGGGCGGATTCGCAACGCAAGATGTCCTCACCGTTCAGGCTCCGGCGCCCAGACGCTGCCACATCGCCTGGGTGATGCGCTGGCGGTTGTGATAACCCGCCCAAGGGTCTTCATGCAGTTGGCGCAGGTGCTCGCCGAGATTGCCGATGTGCCATTGGCCGGCGGACGTCAGCGTTGTCAGCTCGTCACGACGAATGGGCACCGATACGGGCAGGCCTGGCCGTGCGCGTACCGACCAGGCCGCGACCGTGGTGCCGCCACGGGTATTGCGCAGGTAATCGATGAAAATCCGCCCCACCCGGTTACGTGGGCCCGCCGTTGCCGTGAAACGTTCGGGCAGCTGGCGGGCCATGAACTCGGCCAGCGCCTTGGCGAAGCCTTTCACCTCGTCCCATCCGGCGCGGCGGGACAGCGGCACGACGACGTGCATGCCCTTGCCGCCGCTGGTCTTGATGAAGGCCTGAAGCCCCAGTTCATCGAGCACCGCCAGCAGCATCTGGGTGGCCTCGATCATCTGCTGCCAGGGCAGTGTCGGGTCGGGGTCCAGGTCGAGGATCAGGCGGTCCGGGGTCTCGATACGATCACTGGTGGCACCCCAGGTGTGCAACTCGATGACACCCATCTGTGCCACGCCAGCCAGCGCCTGGACACTATCGATCTGCAGCAGTGCCGCGTGCCCCGGGTCCAGGGTGGGGTCCAGGCGGGTGATGTGCGGGATTCGCAGGCCCTGGGCATGCTTCTGGAAGAATTGCTCGCCTGCGATGCCTTCAGGACAACGCAGAAACGCCACCGGGCGCCTGGCCAATTCTGGCAGCAGCCAATCGGCGACCGCTTCGTAGTACTGCGCCAGTTCGATCTTGCGGGTGCCACTACGCGTATCGACGACCCGCTCCGGGTGGCTGATCGCCACAGCGGCCACCCGACTACCGCCCTTGCTGGGTGCCTGAGCGTTGGGCGCGGCGGGCGGACGCGGGTGTTCACGGACAATCTCGTGTGCCGACTTGTCAGTGCGCAGGCCGATGAACGAGGCCTGGCGCAGGACACCCTCGCGGGTCCACTCGGCGAACTGCACCTCGGCCACCAGCCGTGGCTCGACCCAATGCGCCTGGCGCACGCTGCTGGCGGAGGGTTCGCGTATCAGCGGGCAACGGCTGCAGCGCAACGGGTCGAGGTGCTCCTTGAGTTGTCTGAGTGCCAGGGCACTGAAGCCGGTGCCGACCCGCCCGGCATACACCAGGCCACCGGCCTCGGCGTCGTTGACCGCCAGCAACAGCGCGCCGAAGCTGCCGCGGCTGCCCTGTGGCGGGGTGTAGCCGACGATGACGAACTCCTGGCCCATGCGGCATTTGAGCTTGACCCAGTCGCCATTGCGACGGCTTGCATACAAACTGCCACTGCGCTTGCCGATCACTCCTTCAAGGCCCATGGCGCTGGCGCTTTCGATGATTTCCTGCGGGCGGGCGGCAAACGCCTGGGAAAACCGCAACAGCTCGCCGCGGCGTCCTGCAAGTTTCTTTTCCAGCGCGGCACGCCGCTGCTCCACCGGCTGCTCGCGCAGGTCCTTACCGTCCAGCCAGGGCGCATCGAACAGGTAATAGAGAATGTCCTGGTCACTGTGTTGGTCGAAGGCCTGTTGCAAGGCCTGGAAGTCCGGCAAACCGTCGCGGTTCAGTACCACCACCTCGCCGTCGAGCCAGCTGTCGCCCAGCCCCAGCGCCGCGATGGCCTTGGCTTGCCGGGGCATGCGCGCGGTCCAGTCATGGCCGTTGCGGCTGAACAGGCGCACCTCGCCGTCGCGGACACGAGCGAGGATGCGATAACCGTCGAACTTGATCTCGTACAGCCAGGCCCCACTTGGCGGGGTGTCCATCAAGCTGGCCAATTGCGGTGCCAGCGTATCAGGCAAGGCCGCCTTTCGGCGCTGCGGCTTGGCAGGAGCGGCGCGTTGGGGTCGGTCTTCCAGGCGTCGGTCGCTGAGCACGCTGTCTGGACGCTCGGCGGTAATGTCACCCTCGCCCGCCGAGCGTGCCACGGCATCATGGCGCTTGATCAGCAGCCACTGCTGGCGCTTGCCACTGCCCTTCAGCCGGGTGCGCACCAGAGCCCAGTCGCCGCCCAGTTTCTCGCCCTCCAGGGTGAACTCCAGCTTGCCGGCTTCATAGCCCTGCCGTGGGTCGCCATGGGGTTGCCAGGTGCCGCGGTCCCAGACGATCACCTCACCGGCGCCATACTGCCCTTCAGGAATACGGCCTTCGAAACGCGCATAGGCCAGCGGATGATCCTCCACCTCGACAGCCAGCCGCTTCTGGCTCGGGTCCAGGCTTGGCCCCTTGGGCACCGCCCAGCTCTTCAGGGTGCCGTCCAGTTCAAGGCGAAAATCATAGTGCAGGTGGCTGGCGTCATGCTTCTGGATCACGAAGCTCAGCGCCTGCCCACGCCCGCTGCGCTTGGGGCGGCTGGCAGGCTCTGGCGGTTCGCGGGTGATATCGAAGCGGCGTTTGCGGGTGTATTCGCTGATCGGCCTGGGCATGCTCGACTCCTTGCTCAACTGGCCCGGCGGCGACGCTGGCCCTTGGCGCCACCGCCCGCGCCAGTCGTGCTCTGCGCTTTGCCACCCGCCTTGCCGGCGGGGCTCTTGCGTGTGGCTTTCTTGCCTGACAGGCTCTGGCGCAGCAGTTCGGTCAGGTCGACCACATCGGCCTGGCGACGCTCATCGGGCGCTTCTTCGTCACTGACCGTATGCAGCTTGCCGTGCTTGGCCTTGGTCTCCACCAGGGCCATGATCTTTTCCTGGAAGGTGTCGCGGTAATCCTGTGGCTGCCAGTCAACACTCATGTCCTTGACCAGCTTGCGGGCCATGTCGCGTTCGGCCTTGCTCAGGCTGACATCGGTGACCGCCTCGCTGAGTTCCAGGGTGTCATCCATATCGCGCACCTCGGCCGGCCAGCGCAGCAGCACCAGTACCAGCGCGGAGGCCAACGGCATCACCGCTGCCAGGTGTTCACGGGTGTGCAGCACCACATTGGCCAGTGCGACGCGCTTGCTGTCGTGCAAGGTTTCACGCAACAGGGCATAGACCTTCTCGCCGCGTTGCGTGGGGGCGAGGAAGTAAGGCCGGTCGATGTGCTGCAGGGGAATCTGCTGGCTGTCGACGAAGCCGAAGATATCGATGGTCTGGGTGGCCTTGGGGTGCGCCGCACGAATCTCCTCCTCGCTGAGCACCACATAGCGGTCTTTCTCGTACTCCACGCCCTTGACGATATTCTCGGCGCTGACCTCCTTGCCGGTGGCCTTGTTGACCCGCTTGTAGCCCACCGGGTCCATGCTGCGCTTGTCGAGCCAGTCGAAGTCCACGCCCTGCGCGGAAGTGGCCGAGATGAGTGCCACCGGGATATGCACCAGCCCGAAGCTGATTGCGCCTTTCCAGATTGCCCTTGCCATGTCCAGCAGCTCCCTGTTGTCTGCCTGGTGGATGACTGCCAAGGGCGACGCAAAGTTTCAGCGAGGAGACGACCGTGCCTTGAGCGAGTGTCGCAAAGGTGAGCGCAAGGCAGTGACCTGCCGCGACAGAGACCGTGACGCCGATATATTCGATAAAAATCTAAAAGTATTAATTTAAGTTCTTTTACGGAATAAATATCAGCTCTTATAACAGGGCTGACATTTTCCCAGCCGCCCCGCCTGCAAGGACCTGTAATGAACGTTTTCTGGTTTCTACCCACCCACGGCGATGGCCACTACCTGGGCACCACCCAAGGTGCCCGGCCGGTGACCCTCAACTACCTCAAGCAGGTCGCACAGGCGGCTGACGATCTGGGTTACTACGGCGTACTGATCCCCACTGGTCGCTCCTGCGAGGACTCCTGGGTGGTGGCCTCGGCCCTGGCGCCCCTGACCCAGCGCCTGCGCTACCTGGTAGCGATACGGCCTGGGATCATCTCTCCGACCGTATCGGCACGCATGGCCGCGACGCTGGACAGGCTGTCGGGCGGGCGGTTGTTGATCAACGTGGTGACCGGCGGTGACCCGGACGAGAACCGTGGCGACGGCGTACACCTCAGCCACAGCGAGCGTTACGAGGTGACCGACGAATTCCTGCGCATCTGGCGTCGGGTACTGCAGGGTGAAGCCGTGGACTTCAAGGGCAAGCACTTGCACGTCGAAAATGCCAAGGCGCTGTATCCGCCACTGCAAAAACCCTACCCGCCACTTTACTTCGGCGGCTCGTCCGAGGCTGCCCACGACCTGGCCGCCGAGCAGGTCGACGTCTACCTGACCTGGGGCGAACCCCCTGCCGCCGTCGCCGCCAAACTCGCCGACGTGCGCGAACGCGCGGCGCGCAACGGGCGTACGGTGAAGTTCGGCATTCGCCTGCATGTGATCGTCCGCGAAACCAGTGAACAGGCTTGGGATGCTGCGGCGCGGCTGATCGAACCGATCAGTGACGAAACCATCGCCGCCGCACAGAAGTCCTTTGCCCGCTTCGACTCCGAAGGCCAGCGGCGCATGGCCGCGCTGCACGCTGGCCGACGCGACAACCTGGAAATCGCCCCCAACCTGTGGGCCGGGGTCGGCCTGGTGCGCGGTGGCGCGGGAACCGCGCTGGTGGGCAACCCTCAGGAAGTGGCGGCGCGGATCAAGGAATATGCCGACCTGGGTATCGAGAGTTTCATCTTTTCCGGCTACCCGCACCTGGAAGAAGCCTACCGCTTCGCCGAACTGGTCTTTCCGTTGCTGCCCGAGCCTTACGCCAGCCTCGCCGGTCGCGGGCTGACCAACCTGACCGGCCCGTTCGGCGAGATGGTCGCCAACGACCTGCCCCCGCAGCAGGCCACACGTTGATCAACCGTTGCTGGCGATCTGGCTGAGCACCTGGTAGCTGCCGAACACCGCTGCCTTGACCCGATGCTGGCGGATCAACTGCTGCAGATCGGCCACCCCCGGCTCCAGATTGCGCAACGCGACTTCGCAGGCCTCACGCGATTGCCACAGCACCTGATGCAGGACCCGCAGGCCATCTTCGCTGGCCTGCACGCTGGCAGTGATGAAACCGGGGCAGGTACGGGTGAAACGCTGGTCCACTGCAGCCAGCGCAGCTACCAGGCCCGACTGCTGACGTGGCTCGATGCTGAATTCGACGACTTGACTGTAGACGGGCATGAAAATCTCCATGAATGATGCGGCCATGCAAGATGTTGCAAGGGACAGGCGCGCAGGTTAAAACCTCGAGTTAACTAGAGGTCAAGAGGCGGGTTGCAACATGGATCAATCAGCGGTCGGCAAGCCCCGGCCTTACCTGAGCGTCGGCCAGCTGGCCGCACGCAGCGGCGTGGCGGTCACCGCCCTGCACTTCTACGAAAGCAAGGGATTGATCAGCAGCCAGCGCAACGCTGGCAATCAGCGCCGCTATCCCCGCGAAGTGCTACGCCGCGTGGCGCTGATCAAGGTGGCCCAGCGCCTGGGCATTCCACTGGCCAGCATTCACGCCGCCTTGCAGGCGCTGCCGGAGGGGCGTAACCCCACTGCTGCCGACTGGCAGAAGCTTTCCGGGCAGTGGCGCAGCGAACTGGATGAACGCATCAGCCAACTGACCGCCTTGCGCGATCAACTGACCGGCTGCATCGGTTGCGGTTGCCTGTCGATGGAAGCCTGCCCGCTGCGCAACCAGGGCGACACACTGGGCCGGCAGGGCAGCGGGCCGCAGTTGCTGGAGCAGTCTTGAGACAACGACATATGGGTCGGTAGGCTTCAGCCGCGGAAGATTTCGCTCGGCCCCTGCAGATAAGCAGAGGTTGCCCGCCCTTCGCGGCTAAAGCCAATACGGGTCAGTTCGTCGTTATGGGGCTCGGTGGGAGCGGCTTTAGCCGCGAAAGCGCCAGGAAAATCACTGTATTTGTTGTGAACATGCGGTCGCTTCGCGGCTGAAGCCGCTCCTACCCGGCCTAACTGATCATTACTGCGGCTAAAGCCAATACTGCTCAGTTAGACCGTGCGAGCTTGCTCGCGAAGGCGGCGTCACGTTCACAGCAGATTCATGGGGTTTGCTGACCTGTTCGCGAGCAAGCTCGCTCCCACAGGGCTTGGACTACAGCACCACGGTGCGAACGAAACGCAGCAGCGCGGCACCTCGGTTGTGAAATGCGTGGGTCTGGTGACTGGAGAACATGAAGAATTCGCCAGCCTCGATCCGTTGGGGCTGCTCGCCGCCGCCCAGTTGCAACGTCAGCTGACCTTCGATGACATAGACCTGCTGGCTCCAGCCCTCGGGGTCCGACTCCGCCTGGTAACAGTCGCCCGGCTCCAGACTGAACTCCCACAATTCCACCTCACGCCGGGCCAGTGCCTTGGACAGCAGCACGGCCTTGCTGCCCGGCCGACCGCCAGCCCAGGCCAGCTCGTTAATGCGGCTGTGGTCCTGGACGTCAGGCGCCTGGATCAGATCGCTGAAGGCGACATCCAGGGCCTCTGCCACACGATCCAGGGTCGCCAGGCTGACATTGTTCTCACCCGCCTCGATGGCTACCAGCATGCGCCGGCTGACGCCCGAGGCATCGGCCAACGCGCTCTGGCTGAGACCCGCAGCATTGCGCAGGCGGCGCACGTTGTGCCCCACGTGCTGCAGCACCGGCGCACGGTGCGAATTTACTTTGTGCATCATATTGCTCACTCGAAGCGGTTGCGCATTATACTGCTCATCTTGCGGCGCATTGTGCGGCGCAGCGTTCCCGTCCTGCAAGACTTCACACCGGTACTGTCATGAAATCGCCCACCCGCCTGCCGCACATCAGTAAGGCAGAAGCTGTCCTGATCTTCATCACCATGCTCTGGGGCGGCACTTTCCTGCTCGTCCAGCACGCCATGAGCCTCAGCGGCCCGATGTTCTTCGTCGGCCTGCGCTTCGCCGCCGCTGCACTGTTCGTCGCTCTGGTGTCGGGTAAGGCCCTGCGTGGCCTGACCCTGCTGGAACTGCGTGCCGGCCTGTTCATCGGCACCGCGATCATGCTCGGCTACGGCTTGCAGACCGTCGGCCTGCAGAGCATTCCCAGCAGCCAGTCGGCGTTCATCACGGCCCTCTATGTGCCCTTCGTACCGCTATTGCAGTGGCTGGTGCTGGGGCGTCGCCCTGGGCTGATGCCCAGCCTGGGTATCATGCTGGCATTCACTGGCCTGATCCTGCTGTCAGGCCCGCAGGGCGCAGCGCTGAACTTCAGCCCCGGCGAGATCGCCACCATCATCAGCGCCGTGGCCATCGCCGCGGAAATCATCCTGATCAGCGCCTACGCCGGGCAGGTCGACGTGCGCCGCATCTCCGTGGTGCAACTGGCCACGGCCTCGGCCCTGGCGTTCCTGATGGTGGTCCCCACTGGCGAGCGCCTGCCGACGTTCTCCTGGCAACTGCTGGGCATCGTCCTCGGCCTGGGCGCCATGAGTGCGGTCATCCAAGTGGCGATGAACTGGGCGCAGAAAAGCGTCTCGCCCACTCGTGCCACGGTCATCTACGCCGGCGAACCGGTCTGGGCCGGCATCGCCGGGCGCCTGGCCGGTGAGCGCCTGCCTGGCCTGGCCTTGCTTGGGGGTGCGCTGATCGTCGTCGGCGTGATTGTCAGCGAAATGAAAAAACGCCAGGCTGCCAGCACGCCGCAGACCGATGCCGTCATTCACAAGGCCGAGTGACATTCGCCGGGCGCGAGCCTGTCGCGCCCCTTCCCCCCGGCCACTGACGCGGCCGCACGGACTTTCGCTGCACCGCGACGGTCACAGTTGCTGTAACCCCCTCCTGCCAAACTGACCAACCGGGATGATGCCAAGCGAGCTGATGCTGTTATGGCATCAGACATTTTTTGTAGGAAATTACCCGGGGTGCGAGTTTGGCGATGAACATACTGGCACGTATGATGCTTAACATTTCTTCGCAGAATAGAAGCCTATGTCCCTGATAGTTCTACTGCTTCTGCCTTTCATCGGCAGCTGTCTGGCGGCCTTTCTGCCGCACAACGCGCGTAACGCCGAGTCTCTGCTCGCCGGGCTGATCGCCGTCACCGGCGCCTTGCAGGTGGCGCTGTGGTATCCACAGATCGCCGATGGTGGGGTCATTCGCGAGGAATACCTGTGGCTGCCCAGCCTGGGCCTGAACTTCGTCCTGCGCATGGACGGCTTCGCCTGGCTGTTCGCCATGCTGGTGCTGGGCATCGGCACCCTGGTTTCGCTGTACGCGCGCTACTACATGTCACCGGATGATCCGGTGCCACGCTTCTTCGCCTTCTTCCTGGCCTTCATGGGCGCCATGCTAGGCCTGGTGATCTCCGGCAACCTGATCCAGATCGTGTTCTTCTGGGAGCTGACCAGCGTTTTCTCCTTCCTGCTGATCGGCTACTGGCACCATCGCAACGACGCCCGCCGCGGCGCCTACATGGCCCTGCTGGTCACCGGTGCTGGTGGCCTGGCCTTGCTGGCCGGCGTTCTGGTGCTGGGCCATGTGGTGGGCAGCTACGATCTGGACCGGGTCCTCGCCGCAGGAGACCTGATTCGCGCCCATGCCCTGTACCCGGTGCTGCTGACGCTGATCCTGATCGGTGCGCTGAGCAAGAGCGCGCAATTCCCCTTCCACTTCTGGCTGCCCCACGCCATGGCCGCGCCGACGCCGGTATCGGCCTATCTGCACTCGGCCACCATGGTCAAGGCCGGCGTATTCCTGCTGGCACGGCTGTGGCCGGCACTCTCCGGCTCCGAGCAGTGGTTCTGGATCGTCAGCGGCGCCGGCGCCTGCACCCTGGTGCTCGGCGCCTTCGCGGCGATCTTCCAAAACGACCTCAAGGGCCTGCTGGCCTACTCGACCATCAGCCATCTGGGCCTGATTACCCTGCTGCTCGGCCTCAACAGTCCGCTGGCTGCGGTAGCGGCGGTGTTCCACATCCTCAACCACGCCACCTTCAAGGCCTCGTTGTTCATGGCGGCCGGGATCATCGACCACGAAAGCGGCACCCGCGACATTCGCCGCCTCAGCGGGCTGGTGAAGATGATTCCCTACACCGCCACCCTGGCCATGGTCGCCAGCGCCGCGATGGCCGGGGTGCCGTTGATGAATGGCTTCCTGTCCAAGGAAATGTTCTTCGCCGAGACGGTGTTCATTTCGTCCTCGGCCTGGGTGGAAATGGCCCTGCCCGTGGTGGCGACCGTGGCCGGTGCGTTCAGCGTGGCCTACTCGTTGCGCTTTACCGTAGACGTATTCTTCGGTCCGCCAGCCAAGGACCTGCCGCTGCTGCCCCATGAGCCACCGCGCTGGATGCGCATGCCCGTGGAGTTGCTGGTACTGGCCTGCCTGGTGGTCGGCATCTTCCCGGCGCAATCGGTAGGCCCGCTGCTGGCTGCCGCCGCCAGACCAGTGGTCGGTGGTGAACTGCCCGAGTACAGCCTGGCGATCTGGCACGGCTGGAACGCCCCGATGATCATGAGCCTGATCGCCATGGCCGGCGGCATCGCGCTCTACCTGCTATTGCGCAACCCGCTGCGCAGCGAGCGCTTCGCCGGGCCGCCGCTGATCGGTCGCCTGAATGGCAAGCGCTCGTTCGAACGCCTGCTGGTGGCGCTGATGCACTGGGCGCGGCGCTTCGAGCGGCTGATGACCACGCGCCGCCTGCAGGCACAGCTTTTTGCGCTGGTACTGGCCGCCGTGGTGCTGGGGTTCATTCCCATGTACTTCAGTGGCCTGACCTGGGGAGACCGCCCCAAGATCCCCGGTTCGGGGGTCTTCGTGACCCTTTGGCTGATCGCCATTGCCTGTGCCCTGGGTGCGGCCTGGCAGGGCAAATACCACCGTCTTGCGGCATTGATCATGGTCAGCGTCTGCGGACTGATGACCTGCATCACCTTCGTCTGGTTCTCGGCACCCGACCTGGCCCTCACCCAGCTGGTGGTCGAGGTGGTCACCACGGTACTGATCCTGCTCGGCCTGCGCTGGCTGCCACGCCGTAACGAAGCGGTGGCGGCGACCAGTACGCGATTCAAGGCACGCGCCCGCCGGGTTCGCGATTTCACCCTGGCGGTAGTGGTCGGCGGCGGCATGGCGGCACTGTCCTACGCCATGCTCACCCGGCAGACACCGAACATGATCTCGTCCTATTACCTGAGCCGCGCACTGCCCGAGGGCGGTGGCACCAACGTGGTCAACGTGATGCTGGTGGACTTCCGCGGCTTCGATACCTTCGGTGAAATCACTGTACTGAGCGTGGTGGCCCTCACCGTATTCGCCCTGTTGCGACGCTTCCGCCCCCCCAAGGAGAGCATCCCGCTGCCAGCCCAGCAGCGTCTGCTGGCTCGCGACGTGGCCACCGACCTGGTCAACCCGCGCAGTGCCAGCGACACCGCGCTGGGCTTCATGATGGTGCCGGCGGCGCTGGTGCGCCTGTTGCTGCCGATCGCCTTCCTGGTGTCGATGTACCTGTTCATGCGTGGCCATAACCAACCGGGCGGCGGTTTCGTCGCCGGCCTGGTGATGTCGGTGGCGTTCATCTTGCAGTACATGGTCGCCGGCACTCAGTGGGTCGAAGCGCACATGAGCCTGCGCCCGCAGCGCTGGATCGGCACCGGGCTGATCTGCGCGGTGCTCACCGGCCTGGGCGCCATGGCGTTGGGCTACCCGTTCATGACCACCCACACCGCCCACCTGCACCTGCCGATTCTCGGCGACCTGCACGTGGCCAGCGCGCTGTTCTTCGACATCGGCGTGTATGCCGTGGTGGTCGGTTCGACCCTGCTGATCCTCACTGCACTGGGCCACCAGGCGGTGCGCAGCCATCGACCCACCTCGCTGCCCAAGCCGTTAGGGGCGCCGACCCCGGCACCGGCGGTCGTCGTTCATTCACAAGAAGGAGCTCTGTGATGGAAGAAGTCATCGCCATTGCCATTGGCGTACTGGCCGCCTCGGGCGTCTGGCTGATCCTGCGGCCACGAACCTTCCAGGTCATCATGGGCCTGTGCCTGCTGTCATACGGCGTCAACCTGTTCATCTTCAGCATGGGCAGCCTGTTCATCGGCAAGGAGCCGATCATCAAGGACGGCGTGCCGCATGACCTGCTGCACTACACCGACCCGTTGCCCCAGGCGCTGGTACTCACCGCCATCGTCATCAGCTTCGCCATGACCGCGCTGTTCCTGGTAGTGCTGCTGGCCTCGCGCGGGCTGACCGGCACCGACCACGTGGACGGTCGGGAGCCCAAGGCATGAGTGGCATCAACCAGTTGATCATCGTGCCCATCCTGCTGCCCCTGCTGACTGCCGGGCTGATGCTCTGGCTGGGCGAGAAACATCGTCCGCTCAAGGCACGCATCAATCTGTTCTCCACCATGATCGGCCTGGCCGTGGCCATACGCCTGCTGATGTGGGTGCAGGAAAGCGGCGGCATGGGCTCGATCGGCGTCTACATGCCAGGCAACTGGGAAGTGCCCTTTGGCATCGTGCTGGTGGTCGACCACCTCTCGGCGCTGATGCTGGTGCTGACCGGGATCATCGCCGTGTGTGCGCTGCTGTTCGCCCTGGCGCGCTGGGACAAGGCTGGAGCAAGCTTCCATGCGCTGTTCCAGATCCAGCTGATGGGCCTGTATGGCGCCTTCCTCACCGCCGATCTGTTCAACCTCTTCGTGTTCTTCGAGGTGCTGCTGGCGGCCTCTTACGGCCTGATGCTGCACGGTTCCGGACGCGCGCGGGTGTCGTCGGGGCTGCACTACATCGCGATCAACCTGCTGGCCTCGTCACTGTTCCTGATCGGTGCGGCACTGATCTATGGCGTGACCGGTACCCTGAACATGGCCGACCTGGCGGTGAAGATCCCCCAGGTCAGTGAAGCCGACCGGGGCCTGCTGCATGCGGGCGCGGCGATCCTGGCCACGGCGTTTCTGGCCAAGGCCGGCATGTGGCCGCTGAATTTCTGGCTGGTGCCGGCCTACTCGGCGGCCAGTGCGCCGGTGGCCGCGATGTTCGCGATCATGACCAAGGTCGGCATCTACACCCTGCTGCGTCTGTGGACCCTGTTGTTCTCCGAGCATGCCGAAGCCTCGGCATTCTTCGGTGGCGAATGGCTGATCATCGGCGGCATGCTGACCATCGCCACGGCAGCGGTAGCGATCATCGCCGCCCAGCGCCTGGAGCGCATGGCCAGCCTGAGCATTCTGGTCTCGGCGGGCATCCTGCTGTCGGCAATCGGCTTCGCACAACCGGGCCTCACCGCCGGTGCGCTGTTCTACCTGGTCAGCTCGACCCTGGCACTGAGCGCGCTATTTCTGCTCGGCGAGCTGATCGAGCGCACGCGCTCGGCCAACCAGTACGGCGAAGACGAAGACGCCGATCAGTTGCCGCACAATCTGGAGTCTCTGCACCCACCGCGCGGCAGCAACCTCGACGAAGAAGAGAACATCGTTGTCGGCCAGGTCATTCCCATGACCATGGCCTTCCTGGGCTTGTGCTTCGTCGCCTGCGCCCTTCTGGTCATCGGCATGCCGCCGCTTTCCGGGTTCATTGGCAAGCTGACCCTGCTCAATGCCTTGCTCAACCCCGAGGGTCTGGGCAGCACCAGCAATCCGCCGGTCTCGCTGGAAGCCTGGCTGCTCATCGCACTGCTGGTGTTTTCTGGCCTGGCGGCACTGATGTCGTTCGTGCGCCTGGGCATCCAGCGCTTCTGGACACCCCGGGAAACGCCATCGCCGCTACTGCGCCACAGCGAGTACCTGCCCATCGTGCTGTTGCTGGGCCTGTGCATCACCCTGACCTTCAAGGCCGAGCCGCTGCTGCTCTATACCCAGCAGACCGCCGCGACCCTGCATGAGCCCCAACAATACATCCAGTCGGTAATGGCCACTCGCCCACTGCCGGGTACCACCCTCAACACCTCGCAGGTGCAGCCATGAAACGACTGTTCCCCGCTCCGCTGTTGTCACTGGCGCTCTGGGGCCTGTGGCTGGTCCTGAATCTCTCCCTGAGCGCCGGGCACATCCTGCTGGGCGCCCTGCTGGGCTTTCTCGCCCCACTGATGTTCGCCTCGCTGCGGCCGATGCCGGTGCGCGTCCGCAAACCAGGCACCATCGTGCGCCTCATCTTCAATGTCGGTATCGATGTGGTGGCCTCGAACCTGCAGGTGGCGCGCTCGGTATGGACGCTCAAGCGTCGCCCGCCACGCTCGGCCTTCGTGCGTATTCCACTGGATATGCGTGATGCCCATGGCCTGGCAGCTCTGGCGATGGTCTGTACGGTGGTCCCCGGCACGGTCTGGTCGGAACTGGCCCTGGACCGCAGCATCCTGCTGATGCACGTGTTCGACCTGGAGGATGAAGCGCGCTTCATCGAACACTTCAAGAGCACCTACGAGCGCCCCTTGATGGAGATCTTCCAATGAGTGACCTGCTCAGCCTGGCGATACTGGCCAGCCTTTCGATATTCGCCTTGGCGATGGTCCTGACCCTGTTGCGTCTGTTTCGCGGCCCTTCTGCCCAGGACCGGGTGCTGGCCCTGGACTACCTGTACATCATCGGCATGCTGATGATGCTGGTGCTGGGCATTCGTTATGCCAGCGACACCTATTTCGAGGCGGCGCTGCTGATCGCACTGTTCGGCTTCGTGGGCTCATTCGCCCTGGCCAAATTCCTGCTGCGCGGTGAGGTGATCGAATGACCAGCGACGTGCCGTACTGGATCGAGGTGCTGACCGCGATTCTGCTGCTGACCAGCAGCCTGTTCACGCTGACCGGTGCGATTGGCGTGTTGCGCCTGAAGGACTTTTTCCAGCGCATGCACCCGACTGCGCTGGCCTCGACCATCGGCACCTGGTGCGTGGCCCTGGCGTCGATCATCTATTTCTCAGCCCTCAAACAGGCACCGGTGATGCACGCGTGGCTGATCCCGATCCTGCTGGCGATCACGGTGCCGGTCACGACTCTGCTGCTGGCCCGCACCAGTCTGTTCCGCAAGCGCATGGCTGGCGAGGACGTACCGCCAGAGGTCAGCGGCGACCGCCCGGCCCAGGAAGGCTGAAGCCCGAAGATTCGACCGGCAGGCAGGTCATTCGCTGGCGCGGAAGTTCAGCTCGCCCTTGCGCCACTTGGCCGCCTTGGCGATGGCGGCCTTCAGGGTCGGGGTCAGCCCGGTCTGCAAGGCCTCACGGGCCGCGAACACCATCATTACCGCATGACCCTGCTTGAAGACGATCCCCTGGCCTGCGTCGGTCTCGACGAAGGCGTACTCGCCCAGGCCATGAATGGTCGCCTTGAGGTCACGAAAGCGCAGCTCGAACTTGCCCCCTTCACGGCTGGGCAGCACCGCAGCGCGAAAATGGTCGCCTACCTTGAGTTCCAGGCGGGACTTGTCATCGACCACCAGGTTGTTTTCGGTGTCGATCTCGGCCATGTACAGGCCCTCAGGCGACTGTTCGGCGATATAGACGAAACGTGATTGAAACTGCTTAACCAACTTTGCACGTAGATCACCGAGCACGAACAAGGCATGCGTATCCAGGTTACTTACAGCCAAAGTAAAAACTCCCGAAAAACTGAAAAATGAACCGCCCGGTTAATACCGCGCAGTGGACCGATCCTGTTATCACTCCTGAAAGGGCCGAGAGAAGCCCGGAAATCCCCGAGACGCTCTGCATCCGCTGATGCAGGCAGGCGGTGATTCTACCGGCTCTCACCGTCTATGGCACCCGGCGCGTGATTACAGTTCATATTAATTGTCGAAGTACAGTGAATATCGATCGAACTCTGAAGTGCGAACACACTCCGATTGATAAGAATGGATCCAACTATTTGAAGGAGATGATCATGGAATTGCCCACTCATACACTCAATGATCTATTTGAACAGCTTGGCCTGGAATTTGATGATGCCAGTATCGAAGCATTCATTGCCGAGCATAGACTGCCCGATGGCGTGAAACTGATCGATGCCGAGTTCTGGACCCCGCAGCAGGCCGGATTTCTCAAGGAAGAACTGCGTGAAGACGCCGACTGGGCGCCGGTGGTCGATGAGTTGAACGTGCGCCTGCATGAGAAACCTGCTTCATAGCCCCACAGGCTATAGCTACGCAGGCTGCACGCTCCATCGCGTCAATGCGGGTACCCCGGTTGCGCCACGTTGGGATGAATGACCCGACCGCCCGTCTGCGGCGCATGGACGAACAGCGCATCGCCCAGCCCGCCCAGGGTGCCGATGACCGGTCGCCAGTGCGCCGAATGGTGGATGTAGCGACGGCTCAACAGAAGCTCCTCGGCGGTGCTGAGCGCCACCTCATCGCCCCTGGCCTGTGCGATGAGGCGCTGTGCCACGCCCTGCAGTTCGTCGGGCAAGGCCAGTTCCGCGCGGTCTGTGATGGCTTCGAACGGCACCCCTTCATCACAGGCCAAGGCGTGCATGACCCGCAGGTGAACGCGCGACAGGTGCCCCAGCACCTCGCGGCGCAGGCAGACCGAGGCCATGACCAGTTGCTTGCCCAACGAGGTGTCACAGCCACGACTGGCTACTTTCGAACACTGCACCTGCAAGGATGCCGACGGGTCGGCCGGATCGATCCAGCGCTGGCCATCGAGTGCCTCCAGGTCGGCCTGTGCCTGCTGCCAGAGCGAGCTGTGCTCGAGAGGCGCGCGGCAGTCGACCACCGCCGTGCGCGGCCGGGTCAACAGGACGTCCTCGAACATGCAAGGCAGGTAGCCACCGCCGATGTCCGAGTGCGCCCCCGGTAACACGATCTCGCGCGACCAGCCAGGCTGGATGCTGTTCAGCGCGAAGTTGCGCCGCTGTTCATCGCGCGCCACCAGATGCAGAACCTGTCGTGCGCAGCCAGCCGGCAAGTAGAGATTGACCCGCCGGTTACTGGCATCACGCACGTTGCCCAGGTCACGCCAGCTGCCTATCGCCGCGACGGTGTCGAACAACCCCACGACCATGACCTGGATGGAGCCCCGCGCCCAGCCGACCTCCTCGGCCCAGGCGATCTGCCCATCATGCAGCAGCGCTTGCAGCACACCGCGCTCACGCTTGAGCACCTCGTTGACCAGATGCCTGGCCGACGCCGCCCCCCGGCTGAAACCAAACAGATCCAGTTCCAGGGCCTGGATCACGCAGCCGGGATTGTGCACGGCGAAACTGGCCAGCGCGGCATTCAACTTCTTCATGGCCACTTCCACTTTGGCCAATACACCGGTCGTACCGCGCCCGAAACTCTGCCCCGACCACAACGCGTCACGACCCCCGGACTTGGTCCCCACACCACCAATATAAACAGCGTAATAAACTCGCCATTCATTGTTTTCCAGCACGGCACGAGGCGATTGCCGATAAAGTTCGGCCAGTCGCGCAATATTGGTCAGGTCATTACTGTAACTGCTCGAAGACTTTTCATGGCGACCGGCACACGCGGCCGTGTGATGGCGTTCGCCCGCCTGCATCGCCGCCCGACAATCGGCGCCAATTCGCGTATTTACACGGTTATTTCCGGTGCCATCGAAGAAAATGCCGACCCTGGCGGTCACCCGCCGTGGCGCCCGCCTGTCATCCTCGACTGCGGCACGCCCATATATATGATTGTTCATCGTGTATCCATCCTTAGATGCGAGCGACTACAAACTTGTCACTAACGCGTTATAAGCATTAATGAACAGCTTGCTCAGCACTCCACGACAGTCAAGCATTCATATGTATTTCAGAACTTTCCTACATCAATAGTTTTATTTAAGCGGCGCCGTTGTGTCCCCCAGCTGACCGCCCCGACACGCTGGCGCTACTCGTGGTTCAGCCCCCGAGATGCTGCTCGGGCCGATAGCCCAGGCGCAGCCCACCCCAATGCCGACCACGGACCATGATCGGCACCGACAGGTCATGCATCAGTTCACCGATGTCACGGGTATAGGTCTGCAACAGCACGGCCTGTTGATGGCTGCCGCAGCGAATGCCCGTGCGGTCGTCGAACTTGCGCTTGCTGCGGTTGCGCGCGGTGTCCAACACCGGATCGCCGGTCAGCGGCTGATTGAAGGCGGCGTTGTGGGTCGGGACATAGCCCTGCTGGGTACAGGCGATGGCGAACACCAGCCCCTCGTGGCGCTTGAGCAGCGGCTCCTGTACCTCGGGCAGTACCTGGTCGGTGTAGCGGTCGAAGCGGGTATGAAAACGTGGCGGAACGGTGCCTGGAATCGGCTGATAGTGGCGGTCGAACAGGTCATCCAGGCTGACCACGCCTTGCGTGATGTCGGCCTCGAAGCGCGCCGCGATCTGCTGCGCGCCTTCGCGGGCCAGGTCGTAGATGCGCTGGTGATAATCGTCCAGGCCCACCTGTGCCAGACGCTGGCTGATGGTTTCGGCCTGCTGCTCCATCTGCACGGCCGCTTCGGCCAGCCGGGTGGTCTGCTGGTCACTGACAGCCAGGTCGCTGCGCATCTGGTCGACGGCGACGAACAGATGGCTCAGTTGCTCCTGATTGGTCTGGGCGCCCTGGGCGATTTCCGCCACCTGGCTTTCGACGCCCGCTGCCAGGTCGGCCATGCGCCCAAGGTGTCGACCAGTGTCCTCGACCTGGCTGACGCCGCTGCCCAGGTCGGCAGACAACTGCTGGATCTGCGCCACCACCTGGGCGGTACGCTGCTGGATATCGGCGACCATCTGCCCGACCTCCTCGGTAGCCGTCGCGGTACGCCCGGCCAGGCCCCGCACTTCGTCGGCGACCACGGCGAAACCACGGCCATGCTCGCCGGCCCGAGCCGCCTCGATGGCGGCATTGAGGGCCAGCAGGTTGGTCTGGCTGGCAATCGACTGGATGACCTGGGCCACGCGCTGGATCTCTTCACTGCGCTGGCTGAGGGCACCGATGACTTCCCGGCTGTCCAGCGCCAGCTGGCTCAGGCGATGCATGCGCTCGATGGATTCGGCCAGTACGCTACGCCCGGCCTCGCTGCTGTGCCGCACTTCGCTGGCCGCGCCCAGGGCCTGCTGGCTCAACTGGGCAGTCTGTTGCTCGGTGGCGATCATCACATGCGCACTCTCGCTCACCTGTTCGGCGGCCTTGAGCTGCGACTGCACCCTGTCAGCCAATTGCCGCACGGCAAAGGACACGCTGGCTGCCGACAGCGCATTGTGACTGGTGGTGTGGGAAAGATCACGGGTCAGCCGGGTGATATCGCTATCGGCCTGCGCCACGCTACCCGCCTGCACGCTGGGCCGACGTAGCCAGGGCAGCCAGATCAGCGCCACGCCCAGGGGCAGACTCGCCCACAGTGGCAGAAGGCTCGAACCGGCGGCCAGCAGCAACAGACACACCCCCAGGCTCTGGGCGGCGCCGAGCAACCAGGCGGGTAAAGAACGAGGTTTCTGCGCGGCGGGTTCTGCCAGCTTCCCTGCAAACGAAAGGTTTTCGGCCATGGTGTTCATCCCTGCGTTTCTTCTTTTTAGAAGTCGATTAAACGCCAGACAACGGCCATTAGCCATGATCCGTTAGTGGTAGCTGGCCCTCATGAAGTGAATGCGGCCGGAAAAACGACGAACGGCGGCCACAACGAAACCGGGAGGCAATCGCTTGCCTCCCGGTCGGTGTCGCCCAACGCTGCCAGGTCGAATCAGTACTGGCGCTGATGCTTGTCGATGGACTCGTGACGCTCTTGCGCTTCGATGCAGTAGCGAGTGGTCGGGCTGATCAGCAAGCGCTTCAGGCCGATCGGCTCGCCGCTGTCATCGCACCAGCCAAAGGTGTCGTCAGCGATGCGCGTAAGGGCCATTTCCAGTTGTGGCAGCATGCGTTGGTCGCGCTCGATGGCGTTCACCAGCCAATGACGCTCTTCTTCCACGGAAGCGGCATCGGCAGGGTCTGCCGGGCTATCCAGGCTCTCGATGGCGGCACGACTCTTCTCGATGCGCTCATGGATTTCAACTTTCATGGACTGCAACAGCTCGACGAAGAAAGCGTGCTGCTCGGCATTCATGTAGTCATCGGCCGGCATGGCCAGCAACTGTTCCTTTGTCATTGATTTCTCTAATAAAAAACGTGCATTTAGCCGATCTGCAGAGGATCCGTGCGAGCCCCTGAAAGCGCCCGGCTTTCACGGCGAGGCCTCGGACTCCGGTCACGAGGGGCGGCAGTCTAAGGCCGCCTTGCGCACTCGGCAACCCACCTGCCCTGCGAATGACCAACAATTAGGGCAAAGACCTGTAAAAAAGCAGGGGCATGCACCCTGAGGCTGGCCCCTCGAGTCAGCAGCAGCCATCACAGGTCGTGCCAGTCGGCGTCGCGACGCCCTGGCAGTGGCGAGGCGGCCTTCACGCTCAGGCAATAGCTTTCACAACCCAGGGGCACACTCAGCGGATGCAGCCCCTTGGGCAGGCTGACCAGGTCATGATTTTCCACCGCCATGGCCTGGTCGATATGCCGGTCGAAGGTGTATACCCGCTGGAACACGAAGCGGTCGACCGGGCTGACCTGGTGGTAGCAGAGCTCTTCGACGGTGTCTGCCAACGCGTCGCCTTCAGGCGCTTGCACGGGCGGCAGGCAGCCGGACGAATAACCTGGCGGCGCATGCACTTCGATCACCAGCAGTGAATGAATCAACTGGGCATCGGACAGCACTTCGTAGACCAGACAGGTGCCGGTGCCCTTGCCGCGCATGCTGCGGCGCATACTGTCAGGCGTGATCAGCCGCGCGGGAAAAGGCCCACCCTCAGCGCCTGGCGCCGAGCAGACCGCCAGGCTGGCCGGCCCCAAGGCGAGGAACTGCGCCTGGCTATTGGGCGGCAGATAGATCGCATAAGGGGGCCGGCGCTCGAACACCGAATGCCGCGCACCGATATTGGCCCAGCCAAAGGCGCCCTGCCCCTGTGCCTCGCCATTGACGCTGACGCGCCCTCCCAGCAGCACCACACACTGTTCGCGGTCTTGTGCTGCCAACGGCAGAACCTCCCCGGCCTCCAGACGGTACGCCGCGAAGCCCAGATGCTTCGGCCCTGCGACAGGCAAGGTGACAATGCAGGTGCCAGTCGCCTTGCTTTTGGTCAATAGACTCATGCGGGCAGCTCCTTGCGACGATGGGCGGGCGGGCGAGCGCCTCAGGATACGGGGCGGCCAAAGCCGCTGCCAGCGAACCACATGCGCCTGACCGAACGGTATTGGCTTAAAGCTGGAGGATAGGTCCGAGTGGGAATGCCCGGTCGAACGGCTCCGACCTCATGTCGGAAAATCCGGTTGAACGCACCGGCATAAGCGCCGGGAAGGCAAAAAAATAGCTAAAAGCTATCGACCCAAGCCCCCCTGAGAACCTGGTATCAATGAGGTGTTTCGCGCAGCTGTCGCATAACGGTCAATGAATAGGGGCAAAAGCCCGTACTTCACGGGCTGCAGCCCGGGATGCGGCGTATTCGCATAACGCTTTCAGTTTGAAAGAATGAATTGTACAAAGAGGCAAAACGCCATCTATATTTTCGTCAACGCGCCAGGAACGGGTGCGTGCCGCACCGCACACCCAGGGAAATGACTCGTGCTCACCTTCTCTGAGTCTGCCGCCATGTTCTTCAAATCCAACAGTAAAGAAATCGCTGCCCTGCAACAGGTCATCGAACAGCAGGCCAGCCTGCTCAAGGCCATCGACCGGTCGATGGCCAGTATCGAGTTCGACCTCAATGGCGTGGTGCTGAGCGCCAATGACAATTTCCTCAAGACCATGGGCTATCGCCGCGAAGACATCGTCGGCAAACAGCACCGCATGTTCTGCACCCCGGAAGACGGGCGCAGCAGCGAATACGACCGCTTCTGGTCGCGCCTGCGCAGTGGCGAGTTCGTTTCCTCGACCTTCCGGCGCCTGGCCAGCGATGGGCATACCGTGTGGCTGGAAGCCAGCTACAACCCGGTGCGCGATGCTCAGGGCAAGGTGGTGAAAGTCATCAAGTATGCCGCCGACGTCACCCAGCAGGTCGAGCAAGCCAACGAAGCACGCAGCAAGCTGGAGGCGATCGACCGTGCCATGGCGGTGATCGAGTTCAGCCCTGATGGGCATATCCTCAAGGCCAACGCCAACCTGACCCGCACCATGGGCTACAGCGAGGCCGAGCTGGTCGGCAAGCACCATCGCATGCTGTGCCCGCGGGAAGTGGCCGAAAGTGCCGAATACGCTGACTTCTGGCGGCGTCTGAACAAAGGTGAGTTCTTCAGTGGCCAGTTCCACCGCAGCGGCCGCAACGGCCAGCCGATCTGGCTGGAAGCGACCTACAACCCGATCTATGACGCCAGTGGCAAGCTGTGGAAAGTCATCAAGTTCGCCTCCGACATCACGCCACGGGTCGAACAGCACGAACGTGACGCCAGCAGCGCCGCGCAGGCGTATCACATCTCGGTGGAAACTCGCAAAGTCACCGAACACGGCACCGAAGTGATCCAGCAGGCGGCCGAGGAAATGCGTCAGATCTCGCTGAACATCGAGGACTCGTCGCGGATCATTACCCAGCTGGGCGCGCGTTCAGAGCAGATCACCGCCATCGTCAACACCATCCGCAGCATCGCCGAGCAGACCAACCTGCTGGCCCTTAACGCGGCCATCGAGGCCGCCCGTGCTGGCGATCAGGGTCGTGGCTTCGCCGTGGTGGCCGATGAAGTGCGCCAGCTGGCAGGCCGCACCAGCCGCTCGACAGCGGAGATCTCCGAGATGATCGACATGATCCAGAGCGAAACCCGCCAGGCCATCGACAGCATGGACAACACGCGCACCACAGCGGTCAAGGGTGTCGACCTGGCCGACCAGGCCGGCTCGGTGATCGTCAAGATCAGCGAAGGCACCAATAACGCCGTGGACGCGGTGAAGATGTTCGCCAAGCTGGGCCACTGACCCACGGCCGGCTCAGCCGGCCGCGCGGTTCTTCTCGCTGAGGGCCTTGGCACGTTTCTCCAGCACCAGGTACACCACCACCGCCAGCAGCAACGGCAGCAGGAAATAGATCGCCCGGTAGCCGATCAGCGCGGCCAGCAGTGTGCTCTTGGAGAACTGATGGGCCAGCAGGGTGATGAACACGGTTTCCAGCACCCCGAGGCCTGCCGGGATGTGGGTGATGACCCCGGCGATGCTGCTGATCAGCAGCACGCCGAGAATCGCCGGATAAAACGCCTTTTCCGGTAGCAAGGTGAAGATCACCAGGGCCATCAGCGACCAGTTCAACGCGCCCAGGCCGGCCTGCAGCAGGGCCTGCCCCAACGAAGGCAGAACGATCTCCTGATCCCGCACCGTCCATGAGCGCCGCCTGGAGAAGCGGCAAGCCAGCAGGTAGGCCGCGCACAGGGCCAGCAATCCGAGACCGATCAGGCGTAGAGTCGTCGAGCCGATCGACCACTCAGGCGGCAGTTCCAGAAAACCTGCGGAAAACACCACCCCGGCCAGCAGCATGTAGCCCAACCAGTTGGTGATCAGGCTCAGGCTGAGAACACGAGTGATGGTCGGCACATCCAGACCCAGCCGTGAGTACAGCCGGTAGCGCAAGGCGATGCCGCCGACCCAGGAACTGAGGTTGAGGTTGAAGGCGTAGCAGACGAAGGTCACCGGGATCACCTGGGCGATGCTCAGCCGGTGGCGAGTGTAGAAACGCGCGAGGATATCGAAGCCGCAGTACACCAGGTAACTGGTGGCGGCCACCCCAGCCGCCAGTGCCAGGGTGCTGGCCTTGTAGGAACGCAGGGCCTGCAGTACTTCCTGCCAGTCGAGGTTCTTGACCAGCAGGAACAGCAACACCGGCACAGCGATGAAGAAGAACAGCTTCAGGCCCCGCTTGGCCCACGTCCAAGAGGGCGAATGCCCGTTGCGCTCCGCGGTGCCGGCCTGGCTCATGAGGTCTTCTCCTGATTTGACAGCTCGGCAGCCGCCTGCTGTTGATCCTTGATGACGCGGGCTTCAGGCATCACGTCCTTGGCCCGCAGCGGCTTGAGGCGCATGCCATGTACCGGGAACAGGCCGGCGATGGCCGGGAAATGCCGCAGGAAGTGGAAGCACAGAAAGATCATCGGTGCCCGCCACCACTGGCCACGTGCCGCGCCCTTGAGGGTGATCGGTACGCTATGGGCGGCGGCCAGACCCAACAGGTGCTCTTGCAGGTGCTGGTTCAGGCGCGCATCGCGGATGAACAGGTTGGCCTCCAGGTTCAACGCCAGGCTCAGCGGGTCGAGATTGCTGGAACCGACCGTGGACCACTCATGATCGATCAGCGCCACCTTGCCGTGCAGCGCGCGCTGCTTGTACTCGTGGATCACCACACCGTCGCGCAGCAGGTAGGTGTAGGTCAGCCGCGAGCAGACGCGCACGAAGGGCATGTCCGGCTTGCCCTGCAGAATCAGCGTGACCTTCACCCCGCGTCGCGAGGCGTTGCGCAATTCGCGCAGGAAGCGGTAGCTGGGAAAGAAGTAGGCATTGGCCAGGGTAATCCGCGTATTGGCCTTGCGGATCGCCGCCAGGTACTGCTCTTCGATATCGGTGGTGTGCTGCTGGTTGTCACGCTCGGCCAGCAGCATGCGCGCACTGCCGGCATGCTCAAGGCGCAACGGCACCGGTTCCAGGCGCCTGCGCACCGCCGGGCTGAGCATGTGCAGGGCGCTGTGATGGATATCGGCGATGATCGGCCCACGCACCCGCACCGCGTAGTCCTGCTTGGCAGTCAGGCCGGTGTCGGTCATGTGATCGACGCTGTAGTTGATGCCGCCGATGAACGCCTGTTCGCCGTCGATCACCACCACCTTGCGATGCAGGCGGCGGAACAGGTTGGTGCGCATGCCCATGAAGCGCGGCTGCGGATCGAACAGCTGGATCTGTACGCCGGCGTCGATCATCTGCTTGACGAACACCGAGCTGAGATCGCAGGTGCCGTAGTCGTCGACAGTGACCACCACTTGCGCTCCATTGCCGGCCGCTTCGATCACCGCCTGCTGCAGCCCCTCACCAATGCGATCCTCGAAAATGATGAAGGTCTCGATCAGCACCTGCCGACGGGCGCTGCGGATCGCTTCGAACACCGCCGCATAGAAGTCTTCGCCATTGATCAGCAACTCCACCGAGTTGCCATCACGCCATATGCCTTGGGTCACAGGCTCACCTCCACGGCCAGGGGCGCATGGTCGGACAGATGCGACCAGGGCCGATTGGACAACACACGCGGGCGGCGGCTCTGCGCATTGGCCACGTAGATGCGGTCCAGGCGCAGCAGCGGCCAGCGCGCCGGAAAACTGCGCGCCGCAGCGCCGGTGTGATGCACGAAGACTTCATGCAGGCCGGTGCCTTCGAGCAGCGCATCGGCGCGCAGGCGCCAGTCGTTGAAGTCGCCGGCGACGATCACCGGCTCCCCCTCGGGCAGACGCCGGACCAGTTGCGCCAGCAGGCGGATCTGCTGTTCGCGGTGCTTCTCGCGCAGGCCCAGGTGTACACACACGGCATGTACTTCGCCGAACTGCGGCACCTCCAGCACGCAGTGCAGCAGGCCCCGCTCTTCGGTGCCATGAATCGACACATCGAGGTTCTCGTGACGCACGATGGGGTATTTGGAGAGCAGCGCGTTGCCGTGGTCGCCTTCCGGATAAACCGCATTGCGGCCATAAGCGAAGCTGCTCCACATGCTGTCGGCGAGGAACTCGTACTGGGAGATGGTCGGCCAACCCTCGACCCGGCTGGCATGGCGCTGGTGCTCACCATGCACCTCCTGGAGAAACACCACGTCAGCCGACACGCTGCGCACCGCTTCGCGCAGCTCCGGCAGGATGAAACGGCGATTGAAGAAGCCAAAGCCCATATGCATGTTCATGGTCAGTACGTTCAGTGAGAGGCTGGCCGATACCGGCTGCCGGGCGCCGACGGGCGGATGGGCACGGGTCAACAACGCTTGCTCCTTCTGGGACCGGCGGCGGGCCAGGGACAACCTGCCGTTCAGAGCATATGAAGCCTGCCGGGCCAGGGGGTTCCGTCGCTTGTCGGGCAGCGCCGGTCGCGCCCTGGCGCGGCTGCCGGTGGTCGTTGCGCACGGAACTTTGCCGTCGCGCAACGATTCACCCGTTGACGGCAAGCCCCATGCTGGACGGCCAGGAGGCCCACCATGAAACCTGTCATTGCACTGCTTCTGCTGTGCGCCTGCCCACTGGCCCGTGGCGAGGCCTGCGATGTGACGACCCGGCCGGCCAGCGGCCAGGTGCCGGTGGTCCAACCCCACCAGTGCTACGAGTATCAGGGCATGCCCGAAGGCTCGATCGACTGGTCGTGCAGCAATCAGGACCAGGGCGCCAGCCCCAGCAGCAAACGCAAGGTCGCGCGCTGCCCACAGGGTGCCGTGGCGTCCTGCTCGGCGACCCTGACCCAGGAGTCGCTGGCCAGTGAACGCTCGGCCAGCCGCGAGCCAGGCCAGGACAGCCCGAACATTCCTGATGGCGCGCGGGTGATCACCTGGTACTACGAGGTGCAGCCGCAAGGCCAGACCCAACGTGACTGCGAGCACAATGGCGGGACCTTCACCTTTCCGGTGCAACCCGGTCCTTAGTCCGCGCCCCTGCTCAACAGTCAGCGCCCCCAGGCGCGGGCGGCCAGGGAACGATCTCCCAGGTCTGCGCTCTATCGGCCTGACAGCGCCGTCCTCGCTGGTCGGCAGCATGGCGCTACGCGCTGATGAATATTGCCTAGACTCAGCTGAAGCCGTTTGCCCCCTGCGGTAGGCACAAGCCTTGCTTGGCCTGTGCAACCGCGCGACAAGCGGCTGAAATCCGTCGCATCAGGCAACCTGGTGAAGGATGTCTCGCCGTTCGATCAACCCTGGTTTGGAATCCTGCTGTGGCCATTCTTTCTGCGCATCGCTACACCCTGAAAGCCCGCTGGTTGCACTGGGTCATGGCTGCTCTGGTCGTGCTCGCCTACTGCCTGATCCTCAGCCGGACCCAGTTCGAGCGGTTCTCGCCTTATCGCGCGATGGTCGTCCAGGGACATTTCATGGTCGGCCTGTTGCTGCTCGGCCTGGCGTTCTTCCGGGTCGCCGAGCGACGCCGCCACAGCCCCCCACCCATCAACCCGCCATTGCAAGGCAGCTTGCAACGCCTGGCGACCCTGACCCATTACCTGATGTACGCCTTTCTGTTCGTCCAGCCGGTACTCGGCCTGCTCACCGTCATGGTGGAAAAAGGCGCCTTGCCGATCGTCTTCACCGGCTGGTCGATCCCCTGGCCGCTGCCGACCTCAGGACGGGTCGCCGAACGCTTCGAAGATTTGCACAAGCTGTTCGGCTCGCTGTTCTACTTCGTCGCCGGTGTGCACATGATCGCGGCGCTCTGGCATCACTTCATCCGCAAGGACAACACCCTCAAGCGCATGCTGTGAACGGCGTCGAATTCTGCTCGACAAGCCTCCGTGCAGGCAGAAGGACAGGCTATGATCTGCGCCTGTTTATTTTGCCTACATGATTGAAGGACTTTTCATGCGCACGCGGCTATTGACTACCCTGGCGGTGATCCTGGGTTCGGTTTCCTCCTTCCAGGCCCAGGCCAGCAGTGACGACTCCTGCTATCCGCGCTGGTCGCTGATCAAGGAAAACCTCGAGGGGTGCAACAACCTGCCGTTCCTCAGCCCCGGCAACGACTCCCAGGTCAACCTGCGCTTGCTGCTCGCCGACAAGGGCGCGTTGCCGCTCAATCCGCAACCGCTGCAAGCCGTAGACCTGGACTCGGGCTACGGACCTGTGCCCTTCCCGACCTATCGACTGCGCCCAACCGACCAGCCGAGCGCCCCTGAATCCTCCACGCCGGAAAACGCCAGCCTGGCGCGCCTGCAAGCCATGGGCCTGGCGCTGCCCGAGCACAGCGCCGGTGACGACTTCCTGCAGGGCGAAGGCAGCCGCTGCCGCAGCAACGACGTCTCCAGCGCCCAGGACTTCATCGACCAAGTGCTGGACAGCCCGGACCTGGCAGACAATGAGCGCAAGACCCTGGCCGAGGCGCGCCTGCAGATGCTCGGTGCCTGCAGTTGGGAGCCCGCGCAGCAGGCCAGCCTGATCCCCGCCAGCCTGCCCTCGCCCGCCGCCCAGGCATTCGCGACCTACCTGCGCGCCGCCGCCGACTTCTATAGCGGTCGCTTCGACGAAGCCAGCCAGGGTTTCACTGCACTGGCCGGCAGCTCCCAACCCTGGCTCAAGGAAACCGCGGCATACATGAGCGCGCGCACGCTGCTCAACCAGGCGCAGCAGGACGCTTTCGACGAATACGGCCAGCTCACCGAAGAAATCGCCGACAAGGCCCTGGCGCAACAGGCCGCTCAGGGGCTGCAGGCCTACCTGTCTGCCTGGCCACAAGGGACCTATGCAGCTTCGGCCAGGGGCCTGCTGCGCCGGGTTTACTGGCTCAGCGGCGAGGATGAACAACTGACCACCGAGTACATCTGGCAATTGACCCAGGCCCGCGAAGAACAGCGCAACGTCGACCTCGACGAACTGGTCAACGAGATCGACCTCAAGCTGTTGGGCGCCGGGACTGGCATTCTTCCCGACCCCATGCTGATGGCCGTCAGCGACCTGCTGATGATGCGTGAACAGAACCAAACGCGCCTGTCGCTGGACGATCTGCAGGCCCAGAAGGCGGTGTTCGACAGCCAGCCGGCGCTGTTCGACTACTTGCAGGCGGCGCATGCCCTGTACGTGCAGGACGACCCGGCCAAGGCCCTGACCTTGCTGCCCGCGGCCCCGGCGGCCAACCTCGACTACCTGGGCTTCAGCCAGCAGATGCTGCGTGGCCTGGCCCTGCAGGCCCGGCAGGACTGGAAAGGCGCGCAGCAGACCTGGCTGGCAATCCTGCCCCAGGCCAATGCGCCCTTGCAGCGCGAACAACTGGAGCTGGCCCTGGCGATGAGCTACGAGCGCGACGAGCAACTGGCGCGGGTGTTCGCCAGCGACTCGCCGATCCGCTCGCAGCAGGTGCGCAACATCCTCCTCAGCCATGTGGCCGATGCCGAGCTGCTGCGCCAGCAAACTACCCAGGGCATGGATGAACAGGAACGCCAGCTGGCGCTGTTCGTGCTGCTGTACAAGGATCTGCTGCGCAGCCGCTACGCGGATTTTGCCGAAGACTTCAAACGCCTGCCCAGCCCGATGGCCGGCGAGAACCTCGGCCGTGCGCTGGACTACTTCTACTTCAACCAGCAGGCGCCTACCCTGGCGATGTTCCAGTGGCAGGGCGACAAGGCCGAATCCGGCTATGCCTGCCCCACCATCGCGCAGACCGCCGCCGCACTGCAGGCCGACAGCAAGGATCCCAAGGGGCTGAACTGCCTGGGCGAGTTCATCCTGCGCAATCGCCTGGACAGCATGTCCCTGGATCAACGCCGCGACGCCGACACCCTGGGCGGCACCGCGCCAGGCTTTACCGGCGAGGTGTATTCACGCCTGGACGGCTATCGCCAGGTCATCGACAACCCCAAGGCCGGTCGCGACGAGAAAGCCTACGCACTGTTCCGCGCGATCAACTGCTACGCGCCCTCCGGCTATAACAGCTGCGGCGGCCAGGAGGTCGAGCCGCCGGTACGCAAGGCCTGGTTCCGCCAACTCAAGACCACCTACGCCAGCACCCAATGGGGCCAGACCCTGCAGTACTACTGGTGAAATCCGTGAGGGCATGGCGCTGGCTGGCGCTGTTCGGCCTGCTCGGCGCCTTGCCGGCAGCCGCAGCGGTAGACGCCCGCCACTACGATGCCTTCTGGCTCTGGGCCGGCGTCGAGGGGCAACCGGTGCTCGCCGAGGCCAGGACCCTGTACTTGCTGCAGGGCCAGGTCAGCCAATCGCGACGCAGCGGCCAGGTCAACTTCATCGCCCAGGGCCCGGCGGTCAGCCGCCTGCCGCAGCCGGAACTGTGGATCGTCTACCGCGCCCACACGTTGCGTTGGCCAGATTCGGTGTATCGCCAGTTGTTCGCCCAGGTGCGACGCTGGCGGGCCGCTGGCAACCCGGTTATCGGCATCCAGATCGACTTCGACGCGCGCACCCGCTACCTGGACGAATACGTCAGCTTCCTGCGCGACCTGCGCCAGCGCCTGCCCGCCGACTACCGCCTGAGCATCACCGGCCTGCTGGACTGGAGCAGCCACGCCGACGCCAACGCCATCGCCGACCTCAAGGGCGTGGTCGACGAAGTGGTGGTACAGACCTACCAGGGCCGCCACAGCATCCCCGACTACGGCGCCTACCTACCCCGCCTGAGCCGCCTGGGCCTGCCATTCAAGGTGGGCCTGATTCAGGACGGCCATTGGCAGGCCCCCGACTTTCTGAGCGACAGCCCCTGGTTCCGCGGCTACGTGGTGTTCCTGCAGAACCGCTGAGCGCCGCCGAGCGCTTTTTTCGCTTAAGCGCATGAAAAATCTGAAAAAACATTTGCATAAGAAAAAGCGTTCGACTACATTAGCGCACCTCGACGGACGCAACGTCCGAAACGAGCTACGGTGAGATGTCCGAGTGGTTTAAGGAGCACGCCTGGAAAGTGTGTATACGAGAAATCGTATCGAGGGTTCGAATCCCTCTTTCACCGCCAAATTGAAAAAACGCGAAGCCCCTGATTTCATTGAATGAATCAGGGGCTTCGTGGTTTTCGGCGTCTTAAAAAGTCCCCCATGGGAACGCCCATGAGAACATTTTGGGAATGGACCTACATCTGTAGGGCGTTTTCCAGCATGCCGATCACGTCCGGACCGTCCTCGTTGACCCAGATGCCGTAGTGCTTTCGGATCATCTTGCCGTCGGCGAGCCGCTGCAGTTGCCGGTCAAACTCTTCGGCGGCTACTCGGGCATCTGGAGCGCCATGATTTCCTCGCTGCCAGTCATGCGCCCGGCGTAGCGATCAAATGGACGAAATAATCAAGCCTGCTGCGTCAATTCCCCTGAACTGAGCGGCGGTTACCACCTGCCGCGCTTCGGCCGCGTGGTGGCCATCGCGGACGCCCCGGCCGAGGCCGGCCTGTGCGATGACTTCCGGCCGCGCTACGCGGTCGACATCGAGGTGCTGCTGCCGTCCGGCGAACCGGATCCGGCGCTGCCCCTGCTCGCCGGCGTGCCGTTACCGCTGCCTTCGGGCGGCGAGGAAATGGGCATGTTTGCCCTCCCCCAGGAGGGCACCCGAGTGGTGGTGTGGTTCGCGTATGGCTCGCCCAGCCACCCCCACATCCAGTCGATCCTGCCGCACGGCCTGAGCCTGCCCAAGGTCCTCAACGGCGACCAGGTCTGGCAGCACAGCGACGGCGTGCAGCAGCGCGTCACGGGCGACGGCGACTGGCTGCGCCAGACTGATGGCAAGATCCATGACCAGGCGATCACCCGCGAGGTCGAGGCCCTGGGCAACAAGGAGCGCTACCAGAGCCACACTCAGCACGTGCAGCACCATTCCACCGAGACGGTAGAGGGATCAAGAAGGTCGAGGTGCCGGGCGCGCTCAAGATGGCCAGCGCCGGCACTGCCAGTCTGGCAGCCCTGGACGACCTGCACCAGGCCAGCGGCCGCGATTACAACCTGGTGGTGGACAAGAAGCACAACGCCGCCGTGGGTGGCGACATGGCCGAGCGGATCGCAGGCCTGCGCGAGAGCATCACCCAAAAGAGCCAGCGGCTGCAGGCGCCGAAAAGCTGGGTCGGGTCCGAGGCGGTCAACATCTTCCAGATGCTGGTGGACACCCTGGACCTGCTCCAGGAGATGAACACGCAGATCGCCGCGCACGTACACCCTGGCCCGAACACGCCGCCGACCAATGCGGCAGCGTTTGCGGCAAATGCGGCGAAGGCGGGGGTGATGTCGGCGACGTTAGGATCTGTGACGTTTAAGGTTCAATAGCTTCGTCGATTTGATTTTTTATGAGTGTTACTAATGAGTTTGCAGACACTGATGCCGAGTGCCTAAACATTTTGTGGCCCGGTATGTATTGCAGTTTCTGTACATTCAAACATATGGAAAGCCCGCCGCTAAGGATTCTAAAGGCATCTTTATGCGCAGGGAGCTCAGGTGATTCACCACTATAAACCTCTGCATTTGATTGCTCGTAAAATTCACGGCTCCAAATTTCTTCTCCGTCCTCATCTAACACGGCACCCTTTTGAACTTTATAATTTTTGCCAATATCCAGCAGTGGATCGTCTCCAATCGGCTCAATTGGCTCTGAGAACAAGTATATCAATGGTGAGGCTGAGTTGGTGAGCGCGGTGATGTAGATTACAAGCCCTGAAAACTTGAATAGGTACCCACATTCGTTATCGTTTGCATAGAGAACACTATGCCCGTCCTGAGATATAGAAATAATCTGTGTATGCCCAGAGCAGTGCCCGTTCACCACATCAGATGAGAATCTGAGACCACCTTGTTTTTCCATGTGCTGTAGGACGATGTTAGCCTTCTCAGGATCAGTGATTAGGACCACGTCAGGCACCGAAGCATTGATCTTCGCTGCTTGCAAGGCAGCTATGAGTCCCTCGACCGCTTGAGCCTTCACTTTGTTCTCAAGTTCCCCATGAGCAGCTTTCGTTAGATTGTATGCCCGCTCCAAGTCTACCCTACCTTGGGCGCGCGTATACGTTTCCCCAAGTATCGGTGCCAATAAGTGATCTAGAGTAAATAGCACTTTTAGAAGCGTTTTTGCGATGTCTTGCTCTAAGATTATGACTGCGCTATGCGTAATCTTGTTGCGCCACGTCTCGACCTTTAAAAATAACGCTCTCGCATCATCGCTCATTGATATGTTCAGGATGTCTCTAAGCCTATCTATAGACTCCTTGAAAGTTATGGTGTGAACACCATCCGCCTCGTATAGCTCAGATATTTCATTTTTGTTCTTGCTTTTGTAAGCGCCCTTGAGCTTGCTGATATCAGAGTACAAAAGCAGCTCATTCCTCTCTCTGAGTATGTGTTTAAACAATATTTCCATTCCGTGCTGAATGCTCAATATTGAATCTTTCAAAGCGGAGAATCGCTCTATCTCAGGGGCTCCGGAGATTTCAAGATCCTCATGTTTGGTTAAGTGGGTGTAGCCTTTCCTCAGGGAGTCAAATCCGTTCTCGATTAGGGATATCTGCACTTCAAGATTCCTTCTAAAAATGTCCGTACTAGATAATCTTTAAGGATAACTTAGCTTGCTTGAAAAAATCCTATTGTCCCAAAAAAAAACAGCTCGAAAAATCACTTATCCCCCTCCCGCCGACGGGCTTTGCGTCCCGTTCTTGTGCAAACCAGGCAGGTGATGCAAACCATGCTCCAGGCCACGCCGTCCGTGCGCCCTCACATGGCACGAGCCATTACACACAGTGCAAAGCTTTGCAGAAAAATGTCACGGGGTTGCACGACGTGCTGCAGGCCGTCCAAGACGATCGATCTGGCGATAGGCCCGGCCCGCTTGGACGAAAAATTGGAAAACAGGCGAAAATGGGGATTTTCAAAATCTGCACTGCTCCAGAATTGGCATGTGTACAGTTTAAAGCCGAGGTGACATAAATCACTACACGCCTTTAAAATCGTGGCTTTCAGAGTGAGGAGATGCTGCAATCCCTTGCAAAAATCGGCATCTGCATCTGCATCTGCATCTGCATCTGCAGTGCAGAGTCTCCTCCCGTCTGGCGAACTCGTCCCCCACCATGCCTGCCTGCTAAACCTATGGCGAACCCGGCCCCTCACATCTGCGTGCAGCGCCAGCTCGGCCATGGTGCTTGGCAGGATCGCGCACACGGCGCCACTCTTCACATTTCTTCACTCCCTCTCTCTTCTGCTACGATCACAGCACACATATGGAATAGGAACAGACAGTCTCTTCGGCAAGCCAGTTTATCGGACTGTGAGATTGCTCTGCTTTATAAAAGTTCATGAGAAAGAAATGAATAAGATTGAAGAGTTGACTCTTGGTGAATCGTATAGCTTTCAGGTGGTATTCATCCAAAATGGAAATGCTTTCGCAGCAAAGATAGAAGCCAACCCAGACAAAATAACGCTTACGATAATGACGGAGCATACGAACCTAAAGGAATTACAACCACTTGAACCACACATTGACGAGATCATATGTCAACACCGGCACGATAAATTTATTCTTGGGGAGCTTGAGATGCTTACCTCTTCGACCCGAGAGATCTGCGCCGTTACGAAAACATGGTTCCAAGAATACAGCTATAGTGCAAAATACTTACTCTACTGCACGAACCCCGAAGAAGACGAGCTAAAGTTTGACAGCCTAAAAATAAGCTCACCAGCCATCGGCAAGTGGGTAGGATACACATCAACATCACAGCGAATATTAGAGGCATATCATACTAGCAGTGAAAGCCTGTTTGATATAGATCACGACTTAAACATCGAATTGCAAAACAATCGATCAGTTTCAGTATCTTATAATATCGAGATAAGTGACCGACACGACATCTTTCAAAGCAGCTTAAGCTTTCCACCTTCACTAATATTTAATTTTGACAACGCGACGGCCGCCCAAGCCGTTTCAGAATTCAATAAATCCTCAACTTTTATCTCCTTCTTTTTGGGGTTCAGCCCTGACATAAAATCAATCGAATTCTATGGAAATTTTTACCGCTGCACCATGTACTATCCTGGCAATATAAAGCACCCAAAGAAAAAAATGGACGAATGGGTATTATATCCACTAGGCTGGGACCTTGTTCCATTGTTTAATCATAGTGGTCTCCCCGCCATCCCGCCAGAAGCATTTAAAAACTATTTCGACGGTGATGACAACCTGCAAGACACTATATCAAAGTTCGTAACCTATCGAGAAATGCACAATATCGAAGATAGATTTCTCGGATTCTTTAGACTGCTTGAAAGGATATGCCTTCAAAAAAAATCCCACATAAACGAACAACAACTAGATAAACTTTTAGCCCACTCCAAAGAACTATTAGCCTCTTTCGGCCTAACATCCAGAAAAAGAAAAGACTTTGAAAGCTCCATCAGAAGAGCAAACAGCTCAAAATATAATACCGAAAAATGCATTAGTGACTTTATCGAAAAACTACCAACTGAAGTAACAGAAAAGCTTGAAACAAAAAAATCAGAACTCACAAACATATGCAAACTTCGGAACGATATCACCCATGCCAATCCCTACTCAATAGGCCGCTATGAAATTTATCACTACACAAACTTTATTCAATCCCTACTTTTTTGTGGCCTGCTCAAAAAGTTGGGAGTAGTGATAACCACATGTCCGGCACTCGGAAATAGGCTAAAGTTCATGCGCTGAGCTTGAGCACCCAAGTAATACCAGCTTACTGGCATATGAGTCGCCACACGAATCTCAACGGAGAAAGCCGAACTCTGCGCGGCAGAACCCGCGCAGCAGCCGGTCGCCTGTCAATCACGCGCCCGGAAATGCACAGCGATACAAATGCAAAACTGACCTCTATCTGCTAAGGATTTCTGGCATAGCCCTGAGCATCCAGAAAAAGTCCACATAACGTTCACACCCAGCGGGGACATCTGTAACAAGTATCCGTAAACACTCCATAAATTCATATGGACAAAAGACAAAAACAATACCCACGGGCGACTTTTACCGGCTTAGAATCCTTTGATTGACGGTTGAAAGCTGCGAGGGGTCAATAGCTGTCAGTATTTGCACAACGCCCCAGCAATCTCGACATGCCCCCCAGACGCCCCAGCATCGTGTCGATTCTCTACGAGTAGCTAACTTCCAGCCTTCCCCTCAAAAAAGGTAATTCCGGTAATTGCATACTGGAACGAGCCTGCACGCCTTGATTTACGTGGTCTGCGGTAATTACCACGAAGGGTAACTAGAGGTAAGGCAAAAGGTAATCCAAGCGTAAGACTCTGTTTTATAAGGTTTTTTATTTTTATAGATGTCACGTCAGGATAGGTAATCGACTTACTAACTTATTACCAATTTATTTCCTTCTTCTATCCCTCCGTATCCCTTGAGCTGTAAGGTATGTAGACCTTTGTCAAAACACAATTACCAAAATTACCTTTTTTTGAGGGGTCAACATAAAACGCCGGAAATGCCCGTTTCGGCCGTTCTCCCTACCTCACGCATGCACATCCATGGGAACACGCTGGGAACACTCACACGCCCGCCCTACCCCGCCAAAGCCCCGTAAATACAGGACTTGCGCGCCTGGGCGACGCGGCTTACAACGTTCGAATCCCTCTTTCACCGCCAAATTCGATGTAGACAAAAGCCCCGGCCTGCAAAGTCCGGGGCTTTTTGTTCATGCCTATGCAGCCCGCCGCTTCCGCCTCTGCCCCGCTCGCGGCTATGATCCGCGAATCATGCATCCCTTGATGAGGATGCACCCGCCCTGGGCACAAGGTCCCCTGCACCATGCTCGAACGCCCCTATAAGGATGACGACTCGCTGCTCGTCCTGATCGCCAAACTGCTGTTCAACCTGGCGCTGCTGGTGGTGCCGTTCATCATTCCGTTTTTCCTGCCGCCGCTGCTGGTGCTCGCCTACTGGCTGGGCGCGCACTTGGCCGAGTGGCTGGAGAACCGCATCACCGGCGAGGTGAACGGCACTTTCGTGTGGGTGCTGGGTAGCTGCCTGGGGTTGAGTGCGCTGGTTGCCAACCTGGTGTCGCCGGGGCTGGCCGGGGTGCTGTGCTTCGTGGTCCTGCTGCTGGTGCATGAAGGCTGGAAGCGGCTGGCGGGGCTGACCTTCAAGACACCGCCGCAAGGCCCGGGCCTGACCCGCACGCGCTCCACCGCCAGGCCGGGCACCAGCGCCTGGAGTGGGCCAGCGCCGGTGACACCGCAAGGTGAAGCGGTGCGCGTACTGCAGTGCAGCGAGTTCGTCATGGGCGGGCCGGCGGTGTGCGACTACCTGCTGCCGGACGGCAGCGTGATCAACGGCGGCGGAGCCTCCACCGCCTTCTCCCCGGACGGGCGCTACTTCGTGACCCCTGCGCCGTCGCGCACGGACTGGCCGCTGCTGATTCTCGACCGGCAGCTCGGCCTGCTGCATGTCTGCGACGTACAGAGTCGCTTCTGGGAGATCGACGAAGTCAGCGACACCACCATTATCGGACGGCAGAGCCCGCTGACCGACGACAGCGCCTGGGCGGCGCAGATCGACGAGCTTATCGCCCACGGCCAGACCCACCAGATGCATGAAGTGGCGGGCCTGAAAATCGCCAACGACCAGTGGCAATACCTGCAGCAGCGCCAGGAACAGGCCTTTCCTGCACCACCGCAGGCTGGTGGCCCGTCGTTCACCTGGCGCCCATGCATACCGGATGACCTCACCGTGCTGGAGAATCCGCTGGATCCGTTGTGGTACCCGGAGGCGCAGATCAGCGTCGACGGGCAGCCCAGTGGTCTGCGCCTGTCCATGCAGTTCCCCAAGGTGGCCTGGCGCGCCGACGGCCTTGCCCTGGCCTGCCTGGCCAGCCAGGGCGATGATCGGCAGAGCCACTGGTGGGTCTGGGACCGCGAGTGGAGACGCCTGCCGCCACTGACCGATCTTGCCGACTACATGCCACGCGCGCTGGCACAGGGCGACGCCCAGCTGGACAGCGACCACCTCGGCGTTGCATGGGAACTCATGCAACCCTACCTCGCCGATGATGAGCACGGCACGCTGAGCGGCCTGACTGCCAGCGCCTTGGAAATCGACGGCAAGGTGTTCGAACAACCGCGAATCATTCAGCGCGCCTCGCTGCACGAGCCGACTCAGGAACGAGTGCAGAGCGCGCCCCTGGCGGGCGGACAACGCCTGGAGTGGCAGCGTCTCTACGTGGACGAAGCCCTGTCCTGGCCGGTGTATCGCTGTTATCTGGGGAGCCAGGCGCTGCCCGGTGAATGGCTGCTCGACCATCGGATCAGCCCCAAAGGCCAACAGATCGCCCTGGTGGCCTATGCCCCGCCGCCAGCAGCGCCCCACCGGCTGGCGTTGCTGGATGCCGCCAGCGGCGAGGTGACCTGGCTGCCAGGCGAGTTCCTGGCCGCGCAACTGCAGGGGCTGAGCGATGAACACCTGTACCTGCTGCATATAACAGGTCGCCTGCAGGTCGCCGCGCCGCCCTCTCTGGAGCAGACCCTGCTGCCGGGTCTGCCGGACATGCAGAACGCCGCAGCTTTTCTGGAACCCGGGGAAAACCAGCGTCTTTATTACTCCAGAGCCCGCATTCCGACGAAATGACCGTTCGGTTTAGAAATCTGTTCTAGGGTGAATTCGGAGCGGCCCGCGACGGGCCGGCAGTCGAGACAAGGAGTAGATCATGCGCAGATCGGTCATATCCCTGCTGGCGGTGTTCGTATTGGCCGCCGCGCTGCCCTCGGTGGCCATTGCCGAAAACGAACTGGAAAAAGGCGTGCGCCACGATAACCGCGAGCTGGACAAGGGCGTGGATCATGACGCCAAGGAAGTCGACAAGGGCGTGAAGCACGATGCCAGCGAAGTGGACAAAGCTGCCAGGCACGCCGATGACGAGCGTCACAAGGCCGACAAGCATGTCGACAAAGAGGTCAAGAAGGACCTCTGATCGCCGCAGGTCGTGCTGGCGTGGCCGGGCGGCAGGCGCTTTGTTAACCTGTGCGGCTCCGCTTGGTTCGGGGCGAGTGCGCGACTGGCGCGCTCCAGCACCTGGAAACCGCCATGAGCCGAAGCCTGCGCCACACGCCGATCTTTCCCATCACCTCTGCGACTTCCGAAGCCTGGGACAAGGCCCGCTGGCATCGAGCCTGGCGCCGTGCCGAGCGTCAGCGCCTGGGCTGTCGCCCGTTCAGCGAACCCCTGCCGGAGCGAGCGTTCTTCAACCCATGGACGATGAACAAGGACGGTAAGCACTGGCGACCCGCAACGCCTCTCGGCCACCCGGTCATGCGCAAGTAAGCGGCATCACCGAAGTTTTCCTGATGCTGCGCCTGGGGTAGCATCCTCGGCCTGATGCCAAGGGCTGTCCGGATGCCATGATCAAGAATTGCTTACTCATCCTGCTGATGCTGCTGCCTGTGGGCCTTGCCCAGGCTGCCGGCGATGCCGAAGCCGGCAAGGCAGTATTCACCAAGCTGTGCTCGGGCTGCCACAAGATCGGCCCCTACGCACGGGCGGCGTTCGGCCCCCAGCTCAATGGGGTCATTGGCCGCCAGGCGGGGCACACCGACGACTACAAGTACACCGAGGCGATGCTTAACTCCGGGATCGTCTGGACCCGTGAGAACATCGCCCGTTTCGTCAAGGACCCCAGCGGCATGGTGCCCGACACGCGCATGAAACTCTGGTGGCTGGGCAATGACCAGCGCATGGAGGACCTGCTGGAGTACCTGCAGGCCAACCCCTGACCCTCAGCGTTCTGGCGTGTCGTAGGGCGGATAGTCGTCCTTGGGCTGGCGATCGTTCGGCGCATCGGCAGGTGCCGGCGGGTCGACCTGCGGGTCTTCGAGGTCGGGCGACTCATGATCGAAATCCAGGTCGTCAGGCTTGTGGGTATCAGGGGTTCGAGCAGACATGCAACCTCCGCAACATGATGGGCGTTGTAAGACTGTGAGCCGCCCGGGTCATGAAGGTGCACCCCGGATGGACGAACGGTAGGCCGTTGTCTGGCACTTGCGCCCAGTGCTAGCCTTGCGCCATCCACGGAGGGAATTCATGTCACGTCATTCGTTTCTGGCCATCTGGCTGCTGGCCACCGCCCTGCCCGCCTGCGCCGATATCTACAAATGCACCTCTGCCGAAGGTCATGTGAGCTTCGCCGCGGTCCCCTGCGAACCCGGCAAGGGCGAAACCACCGTGCAGCGCGGCGGCCCGCCATTGGCGACGCCGGATATCCCGCGCGAGCATATCCAGGAGGTCTATCAGCGGGCGATCAAGAACCTGCAGATTCCTGGCAAGGCCAACGTCAAGGTCATCGAAGGCGAGAACTACAAGAAGCTGCAGGTCAGCCGCCTGCCGCCTCCTACGGTCGCCTCGCAATGCGTCAGCCCTTTCTACGAAAGTGGCTGCTTCGACCCCTCGGCCGGCCAGTCATCCTTTGCCGAAGCGCTGCGCAGGGCCGCCGCAACCGGTGCGGCGATCCCGCCGGGCTTGCCAGGCAGCCTGCGAAACCCATAATGGCGCCTTTGCCCAGCCAATAGCCGAAGGACGCCTGGAATGAACCTCAACGACTGGCAACAAGCCGCCCTGGCCCGCTACCTCGCCGACCACCCGACCCTCAAGGATGAAATCGCCGCGCTGAGCGAACGCGAGCAGGCGCAGCAGGTGCAATGGGCCTTCGAGGACACCGCCGAGGAACAGGGTATCGAGCCCTGGGAACTGGCCATCGAACTGATCGCCGAGTCTCCCGAGCAACGTCAGGCCATGCGCCTGGAGGCACACCGACAGGTTGCCGAAGCACTGGGCATGGACTGGGAAGAATATTGCTCGTTCAACGATATCCAGCCGTGACCCACGGCTGCAGGCGTGGCCGACCGGGCCTTCGGTGACCCGTGAGTCAGTTCTTTACCTGCGCGCGGGGTATGCGTAACGTCTGCCCATCACGCCCAGAAGGAACCGTTCCATGAGTGACCTGCTCTCCTATCAGTTCGACGACGGCATCGCCACGCTGACCCTCAGCAACGGCAAGGTCAACGCCATCTCACCGGCGCTGATCGACGCGCTCAATGCCGCGCTGGATCAGGCCGAGAAAGACCGAGCCGTAGTGATCCTCACCGGCCAGCCGGGCATCCTCTCCGGCGGCTACGACCTCAAGGTGATGACCGCCGGCCCCGAGGCCGCCATCGCCCTGGTCGCCCAGGGTTCGACCCTGGCCCGCCGCCTGTTGTCGCACCCCTTCCCGGTCATCGTCGCCTGTCCCGGTCATGCGGTGGCCAAGGGCGCCTTCCTGCTGCTGTCGGCGGACTACCGCATCGGTGCCGCCGGCCCCTTCCAGATCGGCCTCAACGAAGTGCAGATCGGCATGACCATGCACCATGCGGGCATCGAGCTGGCCCGCGACCGGCTGCGCAAGTCAGCCTTCCACCGCGCGGTGATCAACGCCGAGATGTTCAGCCCGGAAGCGGCGCGGGAGGCCGGCTTCTTCGATCAGGTCGTGGCCGCGGAGCAGTTGCTGGAGACCGCTCGCCAGGTGGCCGGCAACCTCAAGAAGCTCAACATGAATGCCCATCGGCAGACCAAGCTCAAGGCCCGCCGCGCCTTCCTCGAAACCCTGGACGCCGCCATCGAGCAGGACCGCCAGCATCTGGCCTGAAACGAACTCCTGGCCCCAGCCATACTCTGAACAACCGGCGCGCGGCCACGCCCCGCGCCGCCTCCTCTCCAGCATCCTTGCGAAAGAAGCGATACCGACATGGGCCGAGTAGTTGCAGCAGCGGTTTACAGCGCAGGCAGGAAAGTCAGCGACATCACCCTTGAAGAAGGTGCAGCCTGGGCCGCCAAGCCGGGCCACTTCGTCTGGATCGGCCTGGAACAGCCCGACCCGCATGAACTGGCCAGCCTCAAGAAGCAGTTCAACCTGCACGAGCTGGCCATCGAGGATGCCCTTGAGGTACACAGCCGGCCCAAGCTGGAAACCTTCGGCGACGCGCTGTTCATCGTCACCTATGCACCGGTGCGCGAGGCCGGCAAGCTGGTGTTCATCGAAACCCATATCTTCGCCGGCAAGGGCTATGTGATCACTTCGCGCAATGGCCATTCCAAGTCCTACAGCGCCGTACGCCAACGCTGCGAAGCCCGGCCGCTGCTGCTGTCGCACGGCGAGGACTTCGTCCTGTACGCACTGCTGGACTTCGTCACCGAGAACTACCAGCCGGTGGCCGAGGCCATTCATTGCGAACTCGAAGAGCTGGAGCAGAGCGTGCTGGCCGGTGCCATGAGCGATGCGCACATCCAGCGCATCCATGGCCTGCGTCGTGACCTGCTGCGCCTATGGCGCTACCTGGCGCCCATGGTGGAAGTGGGCGAAGAACTGCAGAAGCTCAGCTTCCCGTTCATCGACAAGAACATGCGGCCATACTTCCGCGACGTGGAAATCCACGTCAAGCGGCAGATGGAAGACCTGGCCAACCTGCGTGACTTGGCCAGCCAGACCATCGAGATCGGCCTTTTGCTGGAGTCTTCACGGCAGGGTTTCATCCAGCGCAAGTTCGCCGCCTGGGCAGCGATCCTGGCCTTCCCCACGGCCATCGCGGGCATCTACGGAATGAACTTCGAGAACATGCCGGAGCTGAGCTGGCACTACGGCTACTTCATCGTGCTGGGGGTCATCGTCGGCGGTTGTGCCGGGCTGTTTGCCAGCTTCAAGCGTTCGGGCTGGCTGTAGAGCGCTTTGCGGCTTTGTGGGGGCGAGCTTGCTCGCGAAAAGCTGTCGAAGGCGCTGAGTTTGCTGTGAACGTGACGCAGCCTTCGCGAGCAAGCTCGCTCCCACGGCCGGAACTGACCAGTATTGGCTTTAGCCGCAAAACGACCGCATGTTCACAGCAGATGCGCTGAGCTTCCTGGCAATTTCGCGGCTAAAGCCGCTCCTACCGAGCTGCCTGAGGCAGCCCCGGCGCAGGGTCGTCAGGCCGATTGCGCCACGAAACGCAGCATCCACTCGCCCACCACGCGACCGTGATGGTCGTGACCCAGGCCCGACAGGGCCCTTTCATAGAGTTCCTTGCCCAGCGACTCCTGGCGAATGTGCATCAGCGCCTTGGAGTAGTCGTGAATGAACTCCGGATGCCCCTGGAAGCACAGCACCTGGTCGTCGATGTGGTAGGCCGCGAACGGGCAGAAATCGCTGGAGGCGATGACCGTGGCGTTTTCCGGCAGGCGGGTCACCTGGTCCTGATGGCTGATCAACAGGGTCATGGTTTCCAGGCCTGGTGACATCCAGGGTGCGGAGCGCTCGATCCGGTAATGGTGAATGCCTACGCCCCAGCCCTGCGTCGCACGCTCGGTCTTGCCGCCCAGCAGCAAGGCCAGCAGTTGATGACCAAAACAGATGCCCAGCAGTTTCTCACCACGCTGGTAGAGGCCCAGCAGGTAGGTCTTGAGCACCTGGATCCACGGATCACTGCCAAACGAGTCGGCCTTGCTGCCGGTGACCAGGTAGGCATCGAAGCGCTCCGAGTCGTCCGGGTAGTCGCCCTGCATGACGTTATGGATGACGAACTGCGCCTCGATGGGTTGCCCCGAGAACAGCACTTCGAACATGTGCCCGTAGCCGCGGTAGGGGTCGACCAGTTCGGGGCGCAGAATGTCGGTTTCCAGAATGCAGATGCGTAACGACATGAAAAGTAACCTGAAACGGTAAAGGGAAATGATTCAGCGCGCCCAGCCTGCCCGCATACCCATGGCAACGCAAGGGCCATTGCGCACGCCCATTGCGGCGACAGGTATTGCAGAGTCGCTTCCAGCCCCTGTCAGACGGCTGGATTTCTGCCAACCTGATTCCATCGAGCGACAACCCGGCTCAGCAGACGAACGGTATGGCCAATGGCGAGGCGTCTAGCCAAAGCATCGGCTGCGGTCCCGACAATCTTTGATAATTTTTGAAGCTTAAAACATGAGCCGAAAGATCAAAGCATTCTAAATCTCATGAAACCCGGGCTCTAAGGTTAAATCAGTCATTACATGGCCTTTCGGGGCCGGGGTGGGCAGATTCGCAGATCAACAACGATTTTCGGAGCTTCCCACCGGGCAGGGCGCAACAACATCGCTTAGTGCGCCGGCGGATCGCGGACAGGAAAACGCGCCCCACCTGCCCATCGCAGCACTCTTCCCCTGGTGGGCCAAAAGCTCGGCTTCTCGGCCCTTCGGGTTGTGCAGGAATAACAACAAAAGGCAGTCAGCCATGTTCAAGTATTCGAAACTTCGTCAGGCGGGGCTCATTCTGTTCGGAACCATCCTGGTGCTCATCGTACCGAATCTCTCGCGCCTGTTCGGCTGAAACGGCAAACCCCTGTCGGTCGGCAACCGTCTGTGCCACCCTGTCTGGAAGGACCAACGGAGACAGACTCATGCACAGATGGATAGCCCTCGCCGTGTTGACCTGGAGCATCAGCGCTCATGCGGGGGACGTGACCCAGGCCGCGGCTGTGGCCGCGCTGAAGGAAGGTCGGCTGGCCGTGGACGTGCGCAGCCAGATCGAGTACGACGCCGGCACCGTCCTCAATGCCGTGCGGGTCGACCCGGTACGACTGGTCAATCAGATGAAGCAGGTGCTGACCGATCGCAATACGGTATTCGTGATCTTCGCCAGCACCAACGAAAAAGCCGACAAGTACCAGGATCGCCTGAACAAGGCCGGCTATCTGAGCGTGATCAACGGCGGTAACTACGAAGAGCTGCACAACGCGCTCTACGACATCACCGACGACCCTGCCGAATGATCGCAGACAGGCCCGGGCCGCCTTGCTGGCGACCGGGCCTGTTGTTCACTGATGCTGTGTCTGGCCCATGGGCGGTGCCGGCTCGACCAGCACCTTGGCGTGCATCTGCTCGAAGCCACCGCCACGGCGCATGCCGCGTACCGGACAGGCGTCCAGGTAATCCAGCCCCACCGCCACCTTGAGGTGCCGCTCCGGCACCGACAGCTGATTGGTCACATCGAAGCTGTACCAGGCGTCATCCAGCCAGGCTTCGGCCCAGGCATGGCTGGACAGGTGCTCACTGTCCTGGGTGCACAGGTAACCCGACACATAGCGCGCCGCAATGCCCAGGCTGCGGGCACAGGCCAGAAACGCATGGGTATGGTCCTGACACACCCCGGTGCGCCCAGCAAAGGCCTGGGCCGCGGGAGTATCGACCTCCGTCGCGCCAGGGGTGTAGACCATGTGCTGGTGCAACGCCTGCATCAAACCGCTCAGTGCCTGCCGGTCGCGGCGCGCCGCACAATGTTCGGCGGCGAACGCCCGCAGGGCTTCGTCGGCCTCGGTCAAGCGCGTGTAACGCAGGAATGGCAACGGTGACTGGTCGTCGTGCTCGGCTTCGCGGCTGGGATCGATCTCCACCTGGCCCCGCGCGGTGATGACGATCGACTCATGGGGCTCATCGAGGGTCAGCACGTGCAGGATGTTGCCATAGGGGTCGATCTGCGCGCGCACCGCGCGCGGCAGGTCCAGTTGCCAGCTGAGGATCTTCTGCCGCTCGCTGTCGTGCGGGGTCAGGCGCAGGTACTGGATGCTGGCGCGCACCTGAGCTTCATAGCGATAGCAGGTCTCGTGGCTGATCGAGAGTCTCATGCGGCCTCCAGATAGGACGTGTGAATGGCGTCGCCCAGCTCGGCGATCAGGGGAATGAAGTCGTTCAGCCAGGCATGCAGGCCAGCCTCGAGCACTTCGTCGATGCCGGTGTAACGCAGCCGGGCATGCAGCTCGGCGACCATGCGCTGAGCGGGACGACCGTTGACGCCGGGCAGGCTGGTAAGCACTTCTTCGAGTTCCTCCAGGCAGGCCAGCAGCGAACGCGGGGTGTCGGCACGCAGCAGCAGCAACTCGGCCACGTGACGGGCGCCCGGCGCCTCACGGTACAGCTCGGTATAGGCCTCGAAGCACGACAGCGCACGCAGCAAGGCGCTCCACTGATAGTAGCCAGCGGCCGAGCTGTCGGCGGCGGCCTTCACGTGGGAGCCGCGCAACTCGAGCATTTCATAGCGTGCGTCGAGCATGCGCAGGGTGTTGTCGGCGCGCTCGATGAAGGTCCCCAGGCGAATGAAGCGGAAGGCGTCGTTCCGCATGATGGTGCCGTAGGTGGCGCCACGGAACAGGTGCGCGCGCTCCTTGACCCACTCGCAGAAACGGCTCATGCCGTAGCGGTTCAGGCCCTGCTGCGCAATGCCGCGGATCTCCAGCCAGGTGGAGTTGATGTTCTCCCACATGTCGGCGGTGATGCGCCCGCGCACCGCATGGGCACAGGCACGCGCCGCGCCCAGGCAGCTGTAGATGCTGGCCGGGTTGCTGGCATCGAGGGCGAAGAAATGCAGCATGCGTTCGGCGTGCAAGGCGCCGTGGCGCTCCTTGTAGGTGTCCAGCGTGCCGGTGATCAGCAGCGGCATGGCGATTTCGTCCAGCCCGTCGCCGCGCCCGTCCTGAGGCATGAGCGACAGGGAATAACTGACGTCGAGCATGCGGGCGAGGTTTTCCGCCCGCTCCAGGTAACGCGACATCCAGAACAGATCTGAGGCAGTTCTACTCAACATAGGCAGGCATCCTTAATCCTCGACCACCCAGGTGTCCTTGGTGCCGCCACCCTGGGACGAGTTCACCACCAGCGAGCCTTCACGCAAGGCCACCCGGGTGAGCCCGCCGGGCACCACGCGGGTTTCGCGGCCAGACAGGACAAAGGGACGAAGATCGATGTGTCGCGGGGCGATGCCGTTCTCGACGAAGGTCGGACAGGTCGACAGGGACAGGGTGGGTTGGGCGATATAAGCATGTGGCCGGGCGATCAGACGGGCACGGAAGGCTTCGATCTCGGCACTGGTGGCTGCCGGGCCGACCAGCATGCCGTAGCCACCGGAGCCCTGGGTCTCCTTGACCACCAGGTCCTTGAGGTTGGCCAGCACATGGGACAGCTCATCGGGCTTGCGGCACTGCCAGGTCGGCACGTTCATCAGGATCGGCTCCTCGTCGAGGTAGAAGCGGATCATGTCGGTGACGTAGGGGTAGATGGACTTGTCGTCGGCCACGCCGGTGCCGATGGCATTGGCCAGTACCACGTTGCCGCTGCGGTAGGCCGACAGCAAGCCCGGCACGCCCAGCACCGAGTCGGGCCTGAAGGCCAGCGGATCGAGGAACGCGTCATCCAGGCGCCGGTAGATGACATCCACCGGTTGCGGTCCTGAAGTGGTACGCATGAAGACCCGTTCGTCACGCACGAACAGGTCTGCCCCTTCCACCAGTTCCACGCCCATCTCTCGCGCCAGGAAGGCATGTTCGAAGAACGCACTGTTGAAGCGCCCGGGCGTCAGCACCACGACGCGCGGATTATCCAGCGGGCTGGAGCTTTTCAGGGTGTCGAGCAGCAGGTTCGGGTAGTGATCGATGGGTGCGATGCGCTGCGCGGCGAACAGCTCGGGGAACAGACGCATCATCATCTTGCGGTCTTCGAGCATGTAGCTCACGCCGCTGGGCGTGCGCAGGTTGTCTTCCAGGACGTAATAGGTACCGTCGGCATCACGCACCAGGTCGACCCCGGAAATGTGCGAGTACAGGTCGCGGTGCAGATCCAGGCCCTGCATCGCCAGCTGGTACTGGTCATTGGCCAATACCTGGTCAGCCGGCACCACGCCCGCCTTGATGATGCGCTGTTGGTGATACAGGTCGGCAAGGAACATGTTCAGCGCCCTGACGCGCTGGATGCAGCCACGCTCCACCAACTGCCATTCGCTGGCAGGAATGCTGCGCGGAATGGTGTCGAACGGGATCAACCGCTCGGTGCCCTGCTCATCCCCATAGAGCGTGAAGGTGATACCTGCACGGTGAAACAGCAGATCGGCCTCGCGCCGGCGCTGGGCCAGCAGTTCAGGAGGGGCATTTTCCAGCCACCGGGCGAACTCCCGGTAATGCGGACGGACCAACCCGCCCGCGTCATACATCTCATCGTAAAAGTTACGGGTCATGCCGAACTCCTTGTCACCCTGGACACAAAGGCCATCGCAAAGCCCGTGCCACTGGCATAAACCGTTATTTTTCAAATACTTGAATATTCGAAAGTGTTACCTGGCACCATTTCCGTGCAACCAGACGCACAATTTCACACCCCACGCCTCATTCTCAGGCAGCCGTGGCTAAAAACTATAGGCCATATAGAGAGCATTGATTATTCATGGAGCCAGCAATTAGCCACAATTCCTCTCGCAGCCACCGCGAAGTCCCGGCAGCACGGTGGTGCAACGAATCACTGACAATCTTCCCGTTTAAGCCACTGCTCGCAGTGGTTTTTTTTGCCCCGCCGGAACCGGAGTGCAGCCCTTGCACCGCCATGAAACAACGAAGGCCCGAGCGGAGTGATTTGCGCTCGGGCCTTCACGGCTGCGGCATTGCCTGGGAGGTTCAGTTCAGGCGACGGATCTCATGCTTGACGCCCCAACCCTCGACCTCGCCATCCAGCGGCGAAATGGCCGCCTGCAGGTCCTGCTCGAAATCACCGATGCCGTGGTAAGTGGCATACATCACTTTGCTGACCTGCAGGTGCCAGGCGCCATCCTCCCGCTCATTGACCTGGGCGTTGAGCGACTCGCCGCGAAACTGCCGGGCAGCCTGCCTGGCCCTTCGCTCATCCGGAAATACCGCGTAGAACTCGATGGGATGGATACGGGCGAAATCGAATCCGCCCTCTTTCATGCAGCGCAGTACGTGGCTGCTGATGTCTTCGTGATTGGCTGTGCTCATGAAACGTCCTCCTATGCAACGATAGATAGAGTTTCAATGCCCGCCGAACAGAGCTCGCGCCCGGATACGGCAAGGCGATCAAGCATGGAGCTGGGCGGTAGCGGCCCGCAGCAGACGCGCTACCGACAGGGACAGGCCCTCACGGACCTGAAGTGCAGATTAGCTCCGCGATCCCCGGACCGCCAGACGGCACGTCAACCGGAGACCTCAGTGATGGAAATGATCTGGACACTGTTGTAGTCCTTCAGCGTCTTGACCGTCGGCTCGACGCTGCGTCCTTCCAGATCGTTCAGGTCCAGTTCCGTCGCCAGCGGGTACAGCTTGGGGCGCAACAGGCGGGCAACCTCCTCATGCGTCGGCTGCTGCAACGAATCCATCGTCAGGCGTTGTTGCACGCCATCCTTATCCAGATACGAAACGGCCCACTGTTTCATCAAAACCTCCGCAAAACAGCCAGACAATCGGCTTACGTGATCTTGACCGGTACAGCAGCAGGTTCGTTCAGAGGATTTTCGACGGATGTTGCCGAGTGGGACGCGATTGGCAATACCTGCATGCCAGGCGCCGCCGATGTGTCGGGCGAGATGGGCTGGAAGGTCACGACCAGGGCTGGCCGCAAGTGCCCCACAGGCCGACTGCCGGGGCTGGCAGCGACCTGCGGGGGTCAGGGGCGGGTGTCAGTTCTTGCTGGCTTCCACCCCGGCGGTGTTGTCCAACAGGCTCTTGGTCGCGGTCTGGATGAAGCTATCCAGGCGACGCTTGAGCTCGTCGGTCTCCGGTGCATCCGGAATGACCTCGGCCGAAGGCTGGGCCCCGAGCTGGTACTCCAGCACCTTGGCCGGCATGTCCACCGGCTCGATGAGGATGCGATTGCCACTGAGGATGCCGACCACCTGCTCGCTGCCGGAAGGCTTGATCACGCCGAAGCCCTTGTCGCCCTCAGGCAGGTTCAGCAGGTCGCGACCCCAGCACTGGTGGCGGGTTTCGCCGCCCAGGCGGCCCATGATGGTCGGCACCACGTCGACCTGGGTGCCGACTATGCTGCTGCGCTTGCCGAACTTCTCCTGGATGCCGGGGGCGATCATCAGCAGCGGGACGTTGAAACGCCCCAGATCCATTTCGGTGAGCTGGCGATTGTTGCCGAAGCCATGGTCGCCCAGCACCACGAACAGGGTTTCCTTGTAGTAAGGCTCCTTCTTGGCCTTCTCGAAGAACTGCCCCAGCGCCCAGTCGGAATAGCGCATAGCGGTCAGGTGCTCATCCAGCGAGCCGTGGCCGGTGACCCGCTCCACCGGCAGGTCCTTGGGCAGCGCGTAAGGCGTGTGGTTGGACAGGCTCTGCAACAGGGCGTAGAACGGCTTGCCCTGGCCCTGACGGGCCTTCAGCTCCTGCGCGCCACGGTCGAACATGTCCTGGTCGGAGACACCCCAGGTGGGGTCCGAGAACACCGGGTTGACGAAGTCGTTGCGGCCAACGAAGTTGGTCATGCCCTGGTTGCTGAAGAACCCGGACTGGTTGTCCCAGGCGAAATCGCCGTTGTAGACGTACACGTCGTCGTAGTTACGCCCGGTGCTCAGCAACTGCGGCAGGCCAGACAGCTTGTGGCTGCCTTCCGGGGTCTGCATCAGGTATTCGAAGCCCGGCAGGTTGGGGAAGCAGGCCATGGTGGCGAACATGCCCTGGTGGGTGTGGGTGCCGTTGGAGAAGAAGTGGTCGAACAGCAGCCCTTCCTCGGCCAGCTTGTCGAAGTACGGGGTGATCTTGGCATCGCTGCCCAGCGCACCCACCGAATGGCCGGCAAAGCTTTCCAGCAGGATGACCACCACGTTGCGGATCGGCAGAGTGTTCTGCGCCGGCGGGGTGAAGTCACGGCGAATCGCGGCCTTGTCGGCCTCGACCAGCTTGTCGTTGGCGGTCAGCAGCATGTCGCGAACGGTCTGCTGCGCCTGGTCCTGCGGCAAGGTGGCCTTCCAGATATTGTCACGGTCCTCGGACATGCGACTCTTGGCGGCGGCGATCAGCGTCAGGGTGCCGTTCAGGCCCAGCTGGTTGGCGAAATTCGACTCGGTGGTGTAGGCATCACCCCAACGCAATGGCGGACCTTGGCGCAGGGTGCCACGCGCAGCGACCACAGCGACCAGCAGGATCACCACGAACACACCGGCACGCAGGTACCAGGGCGCCCCTGCCGAGGCGCCGACGCTCGACGCCAGCGCCTGACGCGGCCGGGCGAGACGATCGAAACCCTTGAACACCAGGCTCAGCAGCCAGGTCACCAGCGCCCAGGCCAGCAGGTAACGCACCACCGGGAAGCCATACCAGAGCATGCTCAGCACGGTCTTGGGGTCTTCCTTGACGTACTGGAAGACCAGGCCGTTGAGGCGCTGGTGGAACTCCCGGTAGAAGTCCATCTCCATCAGGCCGAAGAACAGCGTGAGGCTGCCGACCAAGGTCAGCCAGAAACGGAACACCCCTCGCGCACGCATGGCACGCAGGCTGAACACCGCGAAGAACAGCGGAATCAGCAGGTAGACGGTCAAGCGCAGGTCGAAGCGCATGCCATTGGCCAGCGCTTCGAGGAAGGTGGACATCGGCGTGTCGCCGATCATCTCGCGGTTGTACACCAGCAGGCCGATGCGCAGCAGGGTGTACATCACCATCAGGGCCAGGCCGCTGAGCAGGGTATAGAGCAGGTGATGCTTGAGCGTGGGTTCAGGCAGGCGGGACAGGGCGTGCCGAGAGGCGTCCGTTTTGGCCATGGATAGGAGGTCCGCAGGATTCGAGGTTGTAGTGGAAGGCCCTGGCGGCGTGACGGGACGCACACGTGAGGATCACGAATGCGCGTACCGCCGGTCCGCAGGGGAACCGCCGACTTCAGGAAGACGGCGGCCGATGATCGCCGCGCATGATGATCCAGGCAATGTGAAAATTATGTGGGAACACAATTGCTTAGGTCTTGTACGAGAAACCGGCGAGCGACGGTCAGACCCGCAGGTTGCCACGCGGTCCGGCCAACGCCCAGATGATCAGGCCAAGCACCGGCAACAGGGCGATGAGCAGTACCCAGAGAATTTTGATGCCCACCTCGGCGCTGCTCTTGAGCACGTGCAGGATGGCCCAGATATCCAGGGCCAGAATGATCAGGCCGATGAGGCTGTTGAAAGTCGATCCCATGATGGTACTCCCCGAACAAAGGTGGTAAGGCTGTGGCAGACCCCTGTCCGGTATATCGGGCCAGGAGCGTTCCACTACAGAACCTGCCGGCGATGAAAGGTTTCCATTGAACCAAGCGCTCGCCGCAACGCTCGCAAACCAGAACTGCATCGTTTTACAAGAGGTCACTGCCATGCCCGCCCCTGCTCCACTACGCTCGCTGCGCTCGACCTGGTCCGCACAGGTCCAGGCCGCTCCCCTGCTCAGCCTGGGTTTCCTGCTGGCCATCCTGATCGTGCTGGGCCTGGGCGTCGCCAGCCTCTACAACGCCTTCAATGGCGCCAACCAGGCCAACCTCGACCACGCGCTGCTGGGCGGCAGTGCCGGTTTCCTGGCCACCGCGCTGGGCGCGGTCATGGCCGTGGTACTGCGCGACATCAGCCAGCGCACCCAGGACATCATGCTCGGTTTCGCAGCAGGCATGATGCTCGCCGCCAGTTCCTTTTCGCTGATCCTGCCGGGGCTGGATGCCGCGCGGGAGATCACCGGCACCGGGCCGCTGGCGGCGGCTACGGTGGTCACCGGCCTGGGCCTTGGCGTGCTGCTGATGCTCGGCCTGGACAAGTTCACCCCCCACGAACACGAGAGCGTCGGACGCCAGGGACCGGAATCCGAGCGCATCAACCGGGTCTGGCTGTTCGTACTGGCGATCACCCTGCACAACCTGCCCGAGGGCATGGCCATCGGCGTCAGTTTCGCCGGTGGCGACATGAACGTCGGCTTGCCGCTGACCAGTGCCATCGCCATCCAGGACATTCCTGAAGGCCTGGCAGTGGCCCTTGCCCTGCGTGCCACCGGGCTGTCGCCGCTCAAGGCCATGCTGGTCGCGGTCGGTTCGGGCCTCATGGAGCCCCTGGGCTCGGTGGTCGGGCTGGGCATTTCCAGCGGTTTTGCCATCGCCTACCCGCTGAGCCTGGGCCTGGCTGCCGGAGCGATGCTGTTCGTGGTGTCCCACGAGGTGATTCCGGAAACCCACCGCAATGGCCACCAGACCTCGGCCACCCTGGGCCTGATGGGCGGCTTTGCGGTGATGATGTTCCTCGATACCGCGCTGGGCTGACGGATCAGGCCTCGCCTTGGCGCGCCTTGAGCGCCGGGGCGGCATGAATGCCGACCTCGGCGGCCAGTTCCAGCACCCGCTGTTCGTCACAGCCGTACACCAGCACCGCCTGCAGTTCGTCATCCAGCGGCTGGCTGAAGTCCATCAGTACATAGCCGCCCATCTCCTTGTTCATGCTGCCAAGCTGGATCTGGATGCGATTCAGGGCGGTCAGCGGCTCGGTCTTGGCCAACTGCTTGGGCTTGATGTTGAACGGCACGCTGGGCCCGAATGAGGCGACGATCTGCGCGAACAGGTCCATGTAACTGTCGGCCTGGAACAACACGGTGTCCGGCAGGCTGCCCACCACCACCCATTCACCCAGGGGGATCGGAAAGCTGTCGTCGTAGTTGATGTCGGGATTGGCCGCCAGGAAACCTGCCGGGTCGGCGTAGGCCTGCGCGGCTTCGTCGGCAATGCGCTCGATATCCGGCTCGCTCATGCAGCCGGAGCTGATCTTGCTGATGAGTTCGAGCAGTGAAGCTTTCATGGGGGATCCTCGGCCGGCGAAAAGAGGCGCGCAGGATAACGGGAAAACCCGCCCGCCTCCATCGTCAGGGTCAGCCGAAGCGGGCCAGTTGCTCGGCGGTCTCCGGAGCGCCCATGGCCTGCGCAGCACCCAGCGCGGTCACGCCACGCGCATCACGCGCCAGTGGGTCGGCGCCTTGCGCCAGCAGATAGTCAACAATCGCCGTGCGATTGAACATCGCTGCCATCATCAGGGCGGTGCGGCCGTCGGCCGAGGCCCCCTCGACGCTGGCACCGGCCTCGATCAACGCCTTGACCACCGCCAGGTCGCCCTTGAAGGCTGCGCCAGCGATCGGGCTCTGGCCGTTGTCGTTACGAATCTCGGGGTCAGCCTTATGACGCAGCAGCACCTGCACCGCTGGCAGATGCCCGTGATAACTGGCCAGCATCAGCAGCGTGTCGCCCTTGTGATTGCGCAGGTTGACCGGCAGGCCCTTCTCCAGCAGGCGCTCGAGCATCAGGGCATCACCCTGGCGAGCGACATCGAAGACCTGCTCAGCGAACTCGGCGGCTTCTTCATCGGTCATTACCTGGGCGGCGTTGGGGTGTGCATCGGTCATGTGGCGCTCCTTGTGGCGAATCCGGCATCTATGTCTTGCAACAGATGACCGCCAGTCTTACCGGCGGTTCGTTCTACGTCAAAACCGTCGCGTCTATCAGATTGATAGAGAAGATTGCGGAACTCTACCGGCCTTTCGCGGTTGTGGGACGACCGGCAAAATGCAGGATGCCCGACGGGCATTCATGCAAATTGCACGACGCACGATTTGAGCTGATTTTTTAAGCTATTGATTTTAAAGGATTTAATTATTTATCAAGTCTGGCACAGACACTGCAATCCATTAGGTCAGAACGTTTTCCCATTGCTTGGACTAATGGAGCTGCCAGACATGACTTTCATTCAGGAAAAATTCGCTTCGGTCTTCTCCGACTACCAGGTCACCACCCAGGCTCGCCCAGACGGCGGCGTGTTGCTGACCCTGCGTGACCAGCAAGGCAAGGAGACTCGTCGCTGTGTGTCTTACGCTCAGCTTCATACCCCCGTGCAACTGGAATGGGTCATCAGTGCCATCCGTCGCGACCTCGCCGCACAAGCCAGCGAGCTGCCAGCCATTTCGATGCTGCAAAGCCAGCACCGTTTCGACCTGCCGACCTATCACAGCCGCTGAGTCGATGGCGCCATTCGGCGCCGCCCACTGCATTTCCACACCCTCGTTTGTACCGCAGCCTTGGCGCTGCGGTTTTTTTTGCCCGTGGGTAATGCCCCCGCTCAGTGAATGAGTCCGCGGCACAACGCCTCGCCCACCGCCTGGGCGCGGTTGGCCACTCCCAACTTGCCGTAGATGGCCTTGAAGTGATACTTCACCGTCGACTCGGAAACCGCCCGGATACGTGAAATCTCATGGTTGGTCTTGCCCTCCCGCGCCCAGCGCAGAATCTCCAGTTCGCGCTCGCTGAGCGCCTGGGAGCGCAGCGGCACACCCCGCCCGACCAGATGCAGCACCGGTACCAGGCTGCTGACCAGGTACTTGTCTTCGTTATCCAGATGGCGTTGCAAACCGCCCAGCGTGCACACCGAGATGACCCCGGTACTGGCCGAGCAATGACTGGCATAACCGTAGGACTGCGCAGGCAGCAGCCCAGCTCGGCGCAACGCCTGCAGATAATTCGGGGGCGCCGGGTACAGCCGCAGTGCGTCGCGCCAGTCGACGAAGCCGAGCTGGTTGCGACAATGACGCACCACGGGGTCATCGGCCAACGGGTAATCCTTGAGGAAGAAGTCCGCCTGGGCGGGCGGCAGGTTGGCCCCCACACAGGTCAGCAACAGGGGCCCCTTGAACTGATAGAACAGCGCCAGCGTGCAGTGGCACTCCTGACACAGCCAGTGCAAGGCGTTTTCGATGGCCAGACGGCCATCCGGTTCAGCGATACTGCTCAGCATCTGTCTTACGAGTAAGTTCATGATCGTGCGGCGGGTCCTGGCACGGCGTCACGCCGCTGCAAGGCGGCGCGGACGACACGGGTTGATCCAGCCGGCGAACTTACATGAAGCGAAAAGCCGTTTATCCCCCAGGTGAACAATCAGCACTTGCTGACGTTCAGACGACGCAAGTCCTACCCGAAGCTCGGACTCGCCCGACGTTTACTGCAAAGACCAAGACACCCTGAAAGGGACCGGCCCGGATCACGCCTGCTGACCTGTATTGCGGCTAACGCGGCCGGCACAGGCGGAAACACACCCGGCCCAGGGCAGTGACGGGTTCAGTAATCCAGGCGCGGGAAACGCCGGGCGATGTCGTCACCGGTGGCCTGGTCGGCCTGCTCATCGGCCGCGGCAGCCAGCCTGGCCACAACCAGGCAAGGGTTGTCGCCGCTATCGACCCAGTGCGCGGTGCCGGCCGGCAGCTGGAGCAGGTCATGCTTTTCGCAGACCAGTACCTGCACGCAATCACCCTGGCGCAGATAGACCATGGCCCGCCCGGCCAGGAACCAACGCAGTTCGTCGGTGCGCGTGCGATGTTCTTCGGTCCAGCCAGCCGGGAGTGGATCTTGCGGCCCGCCCTGGCTGACCACCTGGCGAACGCTCAGACCGTATTCGGCACAAGCGGCCTGCAACTGGGCCTGGGCAGCGGCGTCCAGTTCACCCGGCGCCACCCGCCCCTGCACCGTGCGCCGGGCAAAACCGATGCCCTGCCCGGCCAGGGTCGCGGCGATGTCCTCAAGGTGGTTGAGGACCTTCAGGGGGACCTCGGGGCTGGACAGTGAGTAAACGAACAGGCTGCTCATCGAAGGACTCCTTGGCCGGCACAGCGAAGGCGTCGCCGCCGGCTCGAAACGAAACACGGGTTGCCGGCGACCATCAGACGGCCCGGCGCGGTAGATACAGGATCAGCAGGCTGGCACCCAGTGCCGCCAGGCTGGCGATGGCGAAGGTCCAGGCAGGCCCCAGACTGGTCCAGGCATAGCCGGAATACAGCGCACCCAGCGCCCCACCGATGCCCGACAGCGCCGCATAGAACGCCTGGCCCTGGCCCTGCTGGCGCGCGCCGAAGCTGTGGCGCACGAAATGAACCGCCGCGGCGTGAAAACTGCCGAAGGTGGCGGCGTGCAACAGTTGCACCGGCAGCAGCACCAGCAGATGGTCGGCCCACTGGCCCAGCAGCAGCCAACGCAGCGCGGCGAACAGGAAACTGAGCATCAGGACCTGGCGTACCGCAAAACGCTGCAGGATCCGCCCCATGGCCATGAACATCAACACTTCGGCGACCACGCCCAGCGCCCAGAGCAGGCCGATCATTCCGCGGCTGTAGCCGAGGGCTTCGAGGTGCAGAGTCAGGAAGGTGTAGTAAGGCCCGTGGCTGAGCTGCATCAGGGCCACGCTGCCATAGAACGCCAGCACGCCTGGACGCAGCAACTGAGCCAGGAAACCGCTGGCGCCATGTGTCTCGGCATCGACGGCGGGCTGGGCATTGGGCACCTGCCAGCTGGCCAGCGCGATACCGGCCATGATCGTCATGACGATCCACGGATAGAGCGCCAGGCTGAACCACTCCAGGGCCAGCCCCAGCACCACGACGGCGAGCATGAAGCCCACCGAGCCCCAAAGACGCACCTGGCTGTAGCGCCAGGGCTGATCCTTCAGGTGTGCCAGGGTGATGACCTCGAACTGCGGCAGAATCGCGTGCCAGAAGAACGCGTGCAAGGCCATGACCATGGCCAGCCAGAGGTAGCTCTTGTCCACCAGGATCAGCGAAAAGGCCAGCAGGGTACAGGCTGCGCCAGCGCGCACGATGACCAGCCGCTGGCCGGTGCGGTCGCCCAGCCAGCCCCACAGGTTGGGAGCGATGCAGCGCATCAGCATGGGAATGGCCAGCAACTCGCCAATGCGCGCGCTGGGGAACCCCAGATAATGCAGATAGAGCGCCAGGAACGGCGCCGAGGCGCCGAGCAACGCGAAATAGAACAGGTAGAAGCCGGACAGCCGCCAGTACGGCAGGCTGCCCGAGGACGGCTCGGCCAAGGCGCCTTACAACTGGCCGAGCACTGGCGTGGCGACACGCACGTCGGCGTTCTGTGCCCGATGGCGCATCAGATGGTCGAGCAGCACGATGGCCATCATCGCCTCGGCGATGGGTGTGGCGCGAATGCCGACACAGGGGTCGTGCCGGCCCTTGGTGATGACATCCACCGAGTTGCCATGCACATCGATGGAACGCCCGGGGGTGGTGATGCTCGAGGTCGGCTTGAGCGCCAGGTGCGCGATGATCGGCTGGCCGGAGGAAATACCGCCGAGGATGCCGCCGGCCTGGTTGGACAGGAAACCCTCCGGGGTCAGCTCGTCACGGTGCTCCGTACCGCGTTGCGCGACACTGGCGAAACCGGCACCGATCTCCACGCCCTTGACTGCATTGATGCTCATCAGCGCATGGGCCAGGTCGGCATCCAGGCGGTCGAAGATCGGCTCGCCCAGGCCAGGCATCACGCCTTCGGCGACCACGGTGATCTTCGCGCCCACCGAATCCTGATCACGACGCAACTGGTCCATGTAGGCTTCCAGCTCGGGCACCTTGTCCGGATCGGGCGAGAAGAAGGCGTTCTGCTCGACGCAGTCCCAGGTCTTGAATTCGATGGGGATCGGCCCGAGCTGGCTCATGTAGCCACGCACGCGGATGCCCTGGCTGGCCAGGTACTTCTTGGCGATGGCGCCGGCCGCCACGCGCATGGCGGTCTCGCGCGCCGAGCTGCGGCCACCGCCACGGTAGTCGCGCTCGCCGTACTTGTGGTGGTAGGTGTAGTCGGCGTGGGCCGGGCGGAACAGGTCCTTGATCGCCGAATAGTCCTTGGACTTCTGGTCGGTGTTGCGGATCAGCAGGCCGATGGAGGTGCCGGTGGTGCGACCCTCGAATACGCCGGAGAGGATCTCGACCTCGTCGGCCTCCTGGCGCTGCGTGGTGTGACGGCTGGTACCCGGCTTGCGACGATCCAGGTCTCGCTGCAGGTCTTCGACGCACAGCTCGACGCCGGGCGGGCAGCCATCGACGATAGCGACCAGCGCCGGGCCATGGCTTTCGCCGGCGGTGGTGACAGTGAACAGCTTGCCGAAAGTGTTGCCGGACATGCAGAGGCTCCGAGAAAGACCAGTTCGATCAGGTTGTGTACGAAACATCGCTGAGCACGATCATCGACCTTTCGTACAGACCCTGGGCAGGCGCGCAGTATACGCAGGCTGGCCGTGCAGTTCACCCTCGAACCTTCAGGCAGGCCACGCGTCCAAGGCTCAACTCCTCAATAATGGCCATCTGATGCATCTCGCAAGATTCCTGCGGCAAGCCCTGACCGTGCTCTGCCTGTCCAATGTCCTGAGCGCCGCCCAGGCCGCCCCCAGCGTGTTGCAACGACCGATCAGCGTGCAGACCGACCGCGGCACCCTGTACGGCACCCTGCTGCTGCCGCGCGCCACCACACCGGTGCCGGTGGTGCTGATCGTGGCGGGCTCCGGCCCGACCGACCGCAACGGCAACAACCCCGAGGGCGGGCGTAACGACAGCCTCAAGCAACTGGCCGTGACCCTGGCCCGGCATAACATCGCCAGCGTGCGCTATGACAAGCGCGGTGTGGCGGCCAGCAAGGCGGCCACACCCAACGAGCGAGATCTCAGCGTCGAGCGCTACGTGGCCGACGTACTGGCCTGGAGCCGTCAGCTCAAGAGCGACAGTCGCCTCGGCCCGCTGGTTCTGCTCGGCCACAGCGAAGGCGCGCTGATCGCCTCGCTGGCAGCCCGCCAGGCGGGGGCCAGCGCGTTGATCAGCGTGGCCGGCACCGGCCGCCCGGTCGACCAGGTGCTGCGCGAACAACTGCGCGAGCGCCTGCCGGCCCCCTTGCAGCAGCGCAGCCAGGAGCTGCTCGATGAACTCAAGGCCGGTCGTACCGACGACCAGGTGCCGCCCGATCTGCAGGTGGTGTTTCGCCCCAGCGTGCAGCCCTACCTGATTTCCCTGCTGCGCCAGGACCCGGCGCAAGCCTTCGCCGACAGCCGCGTCCCGGCGCTGATCATCCAGGGACGGCATGACATCCAGGTCAACGTCGAAGACGCCGAACGGCTGCACAAGGCGCGGCCCGACGCCCGCCTGGTACTGATCGATGGCATGAACCACGTGCTGCGCATCGTGCCGCAGGACCTGCAGCAGCAGTTGCGCTCGTACCGCAACCCGAACCTGCCGCTGGCCAGTGAACTGACCGAGCAGATCGTGCAGTTCATCGACCAGTTGCCGACCATTTCGCCGAAAACTTAAGAAATCGGCCGACAGGCCGATACGCAGACAATTGGCAGGATGTCTGCCACCAGGGCTCTGGACAGGATCGTCACGCATGACCGAAAGCACCGAGGCTGTCGAAAAGACCGCCGAAACCGATGACAACGCCGCACCGCCACAGCCGTGGGACGATGTTGTACCCGAACACTTCCAGATGCTGCGCCTGGCCCCGCTGCCCACCGATCGCGCCACCGGCGGGCGGCCACTGCGCTTCGTGCAGCTCGGCAAGGCCGAGCGACACAGCAAGGAGCTCAGCCTGCTGCGCCTGAACATCCAGCTGCCCGGCCAGCGCGTGCGTCGCGAACAGAACCACCTGGACGTCTGGGCCGACCATCAGACCCGCACCGTGCGCTTCGCACCGGATTCAGGGCTGCAGGTCGAACCCTGGAACCGTGGCCTGGGCCGCTTCATCATGGCCCACGCCATCCACTGGGCACAGAAACACTGGTCCGGCTACAAGATCGACAGCTTCCCGCTGGCCAGCAAAGACGGGCTGAACGAAGACACCCGCCTGCGCCGCGATCACTTCCTGCGCACCCAGGGCTTCCAGGTCGGCTATGCCGATGCCCAGCACATGAAGGGCAGCATCAACGAAGTACAGGTCGGTAACCTGAACAACACCTGGAACAACGAAAAGGTGCAGATCGTCGAGATTCTCGACGCCGCGCAGATGCTGGAAAAGGCCGAGCAGCGGCTGCAGGAACAGGAAGTGACCATCCGCAAGCACGAGGAACGGGTCAACCAGTACCGCCGCGACGACGCCGGCCTGCGCTTCACCATCGCCTGCCTGGTGACTTTTGCGGTGTTTCAGGCGGGGTTGCTGATCTGGATTGCCACCCACCGCTGAGGCGCCTCACCCGGAAGGCGCGGCCTAGATGCAATACCGTTCGGCTAAGCGCTTCCCGGCTTTTGTTGGAGCGAGCTTGCTCGAGAGATGTTCGCTTAAGCGGAATGTGGCCGGTGGGAGCGGCTTTAGCCGCGAAAGCATCAGGAAATTCACTGCATCCGTTGCGAACAGGCAGTCGCTTCGCGGCTGAAGCCGCTCCTACCCGGTCTAACCGAACAGTATTGGCTTAAGCCGCGAACCTGGGGCGCAGTTCATTCACAGGGCAGGTTCTAGCGGCGCGACTCGAACAGGGCGCGGTGCTCGCGGCACTGTTCGGCGGTGAGCATGAACACCCCATGGCCGCCGCGCTTGAAGTCCAGCCAGGCGAAGTCCACTTCCGGGTACAGCGCCTGCACGTGAACCTGGCTGTTGCCGACCTCGACGATCAGCAGGCCCTTGTCGGTGAGGTGGTCGGCGGCTTCGCAGAGCATCCTCCGCACCAGGTTCAACCCGTCATCGCCGCAGGCCAGGGCCAGCTCGGGCTCATGCTGGAATTCTTCGGGCATGTCAGCGAAGTCTTCGGCGTCGACATACGGCGGGTTGGACACGATCAGGTCGAAGCGTTGCCCCGGCAAGCCGTCGAAACCATCGCCCTGCACCGTGTACACGCGTTCTTCCAGGCCATGGCGTTCGATGTTCTGGTTGGCCACCTCGAGGGCATCGAAGGACAGGTCGGCCAGCACCACTTCGGCGTCGGGGAACACATCGGCACAGGCGATACCGATGCAACCGGACCCGGTGCACAGGTCGAGAATGCGCGCCGGATCCTGGGCGAGCCAGGGTTCGAAACGCTCTTCGATGAGTTCGGCGATCGGCGAGCGCGGAATCAGTACGCGGTCATCGACGATGAATGACATGCCGCAGAACCAGGCCTCGCCCAACAGGTAAGGCGTCGGCACACGCTCGTCGATACGCCGACGGATCAGGCGCTGCACCTCGGAAATCTCGTCGACCTCAAGGCGGCAGTCCAGGTAGCTGTCGGCGATTTCCCAAGGCAGGCTCAGTGCGCCCAGGACCAGCTGCCGTGCCTCGTCCCAGGCATTGTCGGTGCCGTGGCCAAAAAACACGTCTTCCTCATGAAAGCGGCTGACAGCCCAACGGATATGATCGCGCACGGTGCGCAAACGGGAAGTGATCATGGGCAAGCTCCTTGAGAAAAACGGCGAACGATTCTATCAGCACTGGCCAGCCGGTGAGTGACGGCAGGCAAAGGAGTGTCTACCATTGCGCCACGTCCAGCAAGGCAAACAGCCACCACCACGCCCCCGTTTTTTGCATCCGGCACGCTGCTAAATCCGGGGGCATGCGATTGTCAAGATTCACATCGGCGCTCGCTCGGAGGACAATGTGACAAAACAGGCCATGCACGAACGTCACCCAAGAGGGTCGCGCACCACGCGCAGATACGGCGGACAACCGCCGCGAACCACCCCTCTCGCGGATGTGCCAGCCCGCCCACGAGGTGCCCGCAACACCACCCGGCGTCGCTTGCACAAGGCCTGAAAGCCTCATTTGAAGGAGCCCCAGATGTCTTCTCCCAAGACCATGTTTCAACTCAGCGGTCGGGTCCACGCCCGTGCCAGCCTGAACAACGCCACGCTGATCGTCATCGACGCCCAGAAAGAGTACCTCAGCGGCCCGCTGGCGCTGACCGGTGTGCATGAAGCGCTGGCCAACATCGGCCTGCTGGTGGAAAAGGCCCGCGCCGCCAAATGCCCTATCGTGCATATCCGCCACCTGGGCACCGTGGGTGGCCTGTTCGACCCGCAGGGCGAGCGCGGCGAGCTGGTTCCGGAACTGCTGCCCCAGGAAGGCGAGCACCTGGTCGAGAAGCGTCTGCCGAACGCCTTCAACGGCACCGGCCTGCATGAACTGCTGCAGAGCCTGGGGCGCCTGGACCTGATCGTCTGCGGCTTCATGAGCCATTCGAGCATCAGCACCACGGTACGCGCCACCAAGGACTACGGCTACCGCTGCACCCTGGTCGACGACGCCTGCGCCACCCGTGACCTGCCGACTCCCGACGGCGTGGTCAGCGCCGAGGTCGTGCATCGCACCGAGATGGCGATCATGGCCGACAACTTCGCCACCGTTGCCCTGACCCGCGACCTGATCTGAGCCCCTCCGGGCTGTCCGATACAGCCCGCGGCCACGCGCGTGCGCCGCCCTCACCCGCACCGGGCCTGGCGCCACGAGGTTTTACATGCAAGACGATGACTTTTCCCTGTTCCAGAGTGAAATGCGCGGCGTGAAGCGCATCGAACAGGTCTTCGCCGACACCGGCAAGCCCAAGGCCGACCGCCGCCAGCTCAATCGCCTGCGGCAGTCCGCCACCGCCAGCAGCGAATCGATCACGGTCGACGGGCTGTCCGACCAGTTCGTCATCGACGTAGGCCCGGAAGATCCCCTGCACTGGGCACGCGATGGCGTGCAGGAAGGCCAGATGCGCAAGCTCAAGCTGGGCCAGATCAGCTTCGAAGGCAGTCTGGACCTGCATGGCATGAACGTGGAGGTGGCCCGCGAAACCCTCTGGGAATTTCTGGCCGAAGCCACCAAGCTGGAAATCCGCTGCGTGCGGGTGACCCACGGCAAGGCGGTGCGCCTGGACGGCAAGCGGCCGATGATCAAGAGCCACGTCAACACCTGGCTGCGCCAGCACCCGCAGGTGCTGGGCTTCTGCTCATGCCAGCCAAGACACGGCGGCACCGGTGCGGTCTACGTCATGCTGCGGCGCACCATGCTCGAAGGGCGCGACGAGTAACGCCGCACCCGTCACTGACCGGCTCAGCGCCCGCCAGGACCGGGGCCACCGGGGCCTGGTCCCGGTCCTCCCTGGTGATGACCGCCCCCACCGGGCCCACCAGGGGCCGGCCCCCAGAACGGCCAACAGCCGGACACCGACGCCAATACGGCGATGAACATCGCGATTTTCACTACTCGAATAACCATGGATCTCACACTCTCGGACAAAGGTCAGGAATGACCTGCACGCATGAGACCGCGGCCGGACCGCGAAGTGGGTAGCCATTGGGTAGTCGCTTGGTCAGCGTATTGATACACAAGCCCTGCCCTGCCGGCGTAATTACGCCTCAGCCATACACCTGAGCGCAGCGCTCGGGTAGTATGTGCGCCCTGATCGCCATCCATACGGAAACACACTCCTGTGACACTGGAACAGAACTACACCGCCATCCTGGGCCAATTGGGTGAGGACGTCAGCCGCGAAGGCCTCCTCGACACCCCGAAACGCGCCGCCAAGGCCATGCAGTACCTGTGCCGCGGCTATCAGCAGACCCTCGAAGAAGTCACCAACGGTGCATTGTTCAGCTCCGATGCCAGTGAAATGGTGATGGTCAAGGACATCGAGCTGTACTCGCTGTGCGAACACCACCTGCTGCCGTTCATCGGCAAGGCCCATGTGGCCTACATTCCCAGCGGCAAGGTTCTGGGCCTGTCCAAGGTGGCGCGCATCGTCGACATGTACGCCCGCCGCCTGCAGATCCAGGAGAATCTCAGCCGCCAGATCGCCGAAGCCATTCAGCAGGTCACGGGCGCGCTGGGCGTGGCCGTGGTCATCGAAGCCAAGCACATGTGCATGATGATGCGCGGTGTCGAGAAGCAGAATTCGGCGATGATCACCTCGGTGATGCTCGGCGAGTTCCGTGAAAATGCTGCCACACGCAGCGAATTCCTCAGCCTGATCAAGTAAACACGCCGAACGGCCGGCCTCGCCCAGGGTGCCGGCCGGTTCACCTGCGGAGGCTCCCCCCATGCTCATGAAAGCCCTGCGAGTCGGCCTCGGCCAGCTCATCGTGCTTGGCGACAAACTGACCCGCCCGGCCCCACTCAAGCGCAGCACCGAGGCCCAGGCCAAGGTCGAACAGGCTGCCCGTGACCTGGCGCTGTACCAGTTCCACGCCTGCCCGTTCTGCGTCAAGACCCGTCGCACGCTGCACAAGCTCAATGTGCCGGTGGCCCTGCGCGACGCCAAGAATGACCCGGTCGAGCGTCAGACCCTGCTGGAACAGGGCGGCCGGATCAAGGTGCCGTGCCTGCGCATTCAGGACGGCGACCAGGTGACCTGGATGTACGAATCCAAGGTCATCATCGACTACCTGAACCAGCGCTTCGCCAACGCCTGAGTCGCCTGGCGCGGCTGACTCCAACATGCCGCCTTCGTCTGGCTGCGCAGCCATCTCCGCCAGCCAGCGACGGCTGGCCGGATAGGCCGTCAGGTCGAAACCGCGCCGCTGCGCGGCAGGGCTGTCGACGCACAAGTAGAAGACGACTTGAGCAACCCCTGACGCAGCACCTCGGCCAGCCGCCCCAGCCCTTCGTCGAGGCGGGACGGGTCGATGTGGCTGAAATTGAGTCGCAGATGACCCGGGTTGGCATCCGGATCGACAAAGAATGGCTCACCCGGCATGAACGCCACATCTTGGGCCAGCGCGGCGTCCAGCAAGGTGCGGGTGTCCAGCGGCTGCTTCAGGGTCAGCCAGAAGAACAGCCCGCCCTGCGGAGTGTGCCAGTCAGCCAGCCCGGTGAAATGCCGCTGCAGGGCCACATCGAATGCGTCGCGACGCTCGCGATAGAACTCGCGCAGTTCGGCCAGATGGCTACGGTACTGCTCGCTGCCGACCCACTGCAACGCCTGCCACTGGCCGAAACGGTTGGTGTGCAGGTCGGCGGACTGTTTCAGGCGCAGCAGGTGCGGGAACAGGTCGGGACTGGCGATCAAGTAACCGACGCGCAGCCCCGGCAGCAGGGTCTTGGATACCGTGCCGGTGTAGATCCAGCTGGCCTTGCGCAGACGGCTCACGATCGGTCGCGACTGCACAGCGTCGAAGGTCAGCTCGCGATACGGTTCGTCTTCGATCAGGGTGACCTCGAATTCGTCGAGCAGGCCCGCCACCGTGTCGCGGCTGGCTTCGCTATAGCGCACCCCGGACGGATTCTGGAAAGTCGGGATCAGGTAGGCGAAGGCTGGGGCGTGATGCTCCAGGCGCTGGCGCAAGGCGACCAGGTCCGGCCCTTCGGCGCCTACCGGCACGCTCAGGCAGTCAGCGCCGAACAACTGGAAGATCTGCAGAGCGGCCAGGTAGGTCGGCCCTTCGACGATGATCTCGGTACCGCGGTCGACATACAGTTTGGCGGCCAGATCCAGAGCCTGTTGCGAGCCACTGATCACCAGCACCTGGCTGGCCTGACAGTCGATGCCCAGGGCACGGGCCTCGGCGGCCAGCGCCTCGCGCAGGGCCGGTTCGCCCTCGCTCATGCCGTACTGACCCAGGCCCGCAGGCATGTCGGCCCACTGCACGGTCGGCAGCATCGACTCGGCCGGCAGGCCGCCTGCAAAGGACATCACCTCCGGGCGCTGGGCCGCTGCGAGGATCTCACGGATCAGGGAACTCTTGAGGCGCGCAACACGTTCGGAAAAAGCCATGGACATTCACCGCTAGCCGGAGGAAAGGGAAATACGTCAAACTTGTTGACCAACCCTACGACGCCTTCCGTGGATACGTCAACATGCTTGACCTTAAAAACTGCATCGACCAGCAACGGGCTATGGAAGACTTCTTCTTCGGCTACCAGGCCTTCACCGCCAAGCCCGATGAAATGCTCGAACGCCGAGGCTTCAGCCGAGTGCATCAACGCATCCTGTTCTTCATCGCCCGCTATCCGGGGCTGAGCGTCAAGCAACTGCTGGCGCTGCTGGGTGTGACCAAACAGGCGCTGAACATGCCGCTGCGCCAGCTGATCGGCATGGACATGGTGGTCAGCAGCACGCCGCCAACCGACAAGCGCAAGCGCCTGCTGGCGCTGAGCGACCAGGGACGCCAGTTCGAACAGGCATTGCGTCGCGAGCAGGTGCGCCTGCTGCAGCGGGTGTTCGATGAAGCCGGTCCGGAGGCCGTGGCAGGCTGGTTGAAGGTTAACCAGATGCTCGGCACGACCACCGCCGCCTCGCGCAGCGACGCGCCGGGCCAGCACTGAACTGTACGGCCCAATACGCCAGTCGCTGTATCGTGAAAGCCCTGCCTGCGGCGTTTAGGCTTGGCGCCTCGTTTTTACGCGTCATGAAGGAATAACGCATGTCAGCCACCGCCCTGAAGACCCCGTTGCGACCGCTGGCGGACTCTTCACCCTCTTCGCTGGTCGCCGGTTTCATCGCCATGATGACCGGCTGCACCAGCTCACTGGTGCTGATGTTCCAGGCCGGCCAGGCGGCCGGACTGAGCAGCGGGCAGATTTCTTCGTGGCTGTGGGCACTGTTCATGGGCATGGCGCTGTGCAGCATCGGCCTGTCGCTGCGCTATCGCACACCCATTACCGTGGCCTGGTCGACCCCTGGCGCGGCGTTGCTGATCACCAGCCTGGGCGGGGTCAGCTACCCGGAAGCGATCGGTGCATTCATCACCTGTGCAGCCATGATCACCCTGTGCGGCATGACCGGCACCTTCGAGCGCCTGGTCAAGCGCCTGCCCGCCTCTCTTGCCGCTGCACTGCTGGCCGGCATCCTGTTCAAGATCGGCAGCGAAATCTTCATCGCCGCCCAGCACCGGACCGGGCTGGTACTGACGATGTTCTTCACCTATCTGCTGGTCAAGCGCGTTTCGCCGCGCTATTCAGTTCTCGCCGCCTTGCTGGCCGGGGTGGTGATGGCCGGTGCACAGGGCCTGCTCAACTTCAGCGGTTTCAACCTGGAACTGGCCGTGCCGGTCTGGACCACACCAAGCTTTTCCCTGGCCGCGACCATCAGTATCGGCATTCCGCTGTTCGTCGTCGCCATGGCTTCGCAGAACATGCCTGGCATCGCGGTGCTACGCGCCGACGGCTACGACACACCCTCCTCGCCATTGATCACCGTGACCGGCCTGGCGTCGTTGCTGACCGCACCGTTCGGCGCCCACGGCATCAATCTGGCGGCGATCAGTGCCGCCATCTGCACCGGCCCCACAGCCCATGAAGACCCGCACAAGCGCTATACCGCAGCAGTGTGGTGCGGGGTGTTCTACGGCATCGCCGGGCTGTATGGCGCCACGCTGGCAGCGTTGTTCGCGGCCTTCCCCAAGGAACTGGTGCTGTCCATCGCCGCGCTGGCGCTGTTCGGCTCGATCATCAACGGCCTGAGCGTGGCGATGAGCGAGCCCAGCGAGCGTGAAGCAGCGTTGATCACCTTCATGGTCACCGCCTCGGGCCTGACGCTGTTCTCGGTGGGGTCGGCATTCTGGGGCATCGTCGCCGGCGTACTGACCCTGCTGATTCTCAACACGCGTGCGCGCTGAGTCAGCGAGTCAAATCAGGCCGGCTCGCGGCTCAAGCCAATACAGTTCGATTAAGCGCTTTGCGGCTTTGTGGGAGCGGCTTTAGCCGCGAAGATGCCAGGAAACCCACTGCATCTGTTGTGAACATGCAGTCACTTCGCGGCTGAAGCCGCTCCTACCCAGCCTAACTGACCAGTATTGCGGCTAAAAAGCCGCGCCTACCAGGTGACATGACGCCTACCTAGAGGCGGAAGTGCCCGACCATGCCTTTCAGTTGCGCGCCCAGGTTGGCCAACTGGGTACTGGATGCCGCGTTGCCCTGCATCGCCTGCGCCGACTGATCGGCACTGCTGCGGATGCTGGTGACGCTGCGGTTGATTTCCTCGGCGACCGAGCTTTGCTGCTCAGCCGCGGCGGCAATCTGCTGGTTCATCTGCTGGATGGTCGACACGGCGCTGGCGATGCTGCCCAGCGCGCTTTCAGTCTGCAACGCATCTTCCACTGCCAGCCGCACCAACTCGCCACTGCCCTGGATCTGCTCCACCGAGGCGCGGGCGCCGCTGCGCAAGCTGACCACCAGGTTTTCGATCTCTTCGGTCGAATGCTGGGTGCGCCGCGCCAGGGCACGCACCTCGTCGGCCACCACCGCGAAGCCGCGCCCCTGTTCTCCGGCGCGCGCCGCTTCGATGGCGGCATTGAGAGCCAGCAGGTTGGTCTGTTCGGCGACACTCTTGATCACCCCCAGCACCTGATCGATGTTCTGCACTTTCGCGCTGAGGTCCTCGATGCTCTGGCTGGCCGAGGTCGACGAACGCGCCAGCGCCTCGATGCGCTGCATGCTCTGGCGCACCACCGCCTGACCACTGACCACCTTGTCGTCGGCACTCTGCGCCGCCAGCGCGGCCTCTTCGGCATTGCGCGCCACATCGTGAACAGTGGCGGTCATCTGGTTCATGGCCGTGGCCACCTGCTCGGTCTCTTCGCGCTGGCTGTTGACCTCAAGGTTGGTCTGCTCGGTGACTGCCGACAGATCCTGGGCTGAGCTGGCCAGTTGCTCGATGCCCGATTGCAGACCGCTGACGATCTGGCTGAGGCCGGCGCTCATCTGTTGCATGGCCTCGAGCAGTTGACCGATCTCGTCGCGACGCTGCGCGTCGATGCGCCCGCTCAGATCGCCGGCGGCAATACGCCGCGCCTGGTCGATGACCTGGCGCAACGGCGCGACGATCAGGCGGGTGATGAGCAGCGATGCGACCAGCCCTACCAGCAGGGCCGCCACCGAAGAAACGATGATGTACAGCGTGCCTGTGCCGATCTGCGCCTGCATCGACTGGTCTTCGGCCGAATACAAATGACGTACGCGGTCGGTCACCTGACGGGCGTTCTCCGCCAGTTGCCGGTCGATCAGCGCCTGGCGTTCCAGCAGCCCGGCGTATTCCTGGAGCTTTTCGTTGAAGTTGCCGATATGCCCGGTGACCTCACCCATCACTGACTGGTAACCGGGGTCGTTGATCGCGGCCTTTAGCGTTTCGGCCAGGGCCCTGGCCTGCTCGGCCTCTTCGATATTGCCCTTGGGCACCTCGTCGCCGGCCGTGGCGCGGCGGCTCTTTTCCAGGCGGGTACGGGCCTGGTCGAGGGCCACCAGCATCAGGCGCCCGACCTGGCTGATACTGGCGGCCTGCTCGATGAACTGCGCGCCGTCCTTGCCCTGGGAATCCTTGAGCGTCCAGGTGCCGTCATCGGTCAGGCCCGCGCGCAGCAGTTCAAGGCTGTTGGACACGCTGTCCACCGACCAGCTGGCCATCTCCAGGGCCAGGTCCTTGCTCTGGTTGATATCAACGACGGCATCGAACGACTGGCGATAGGCGGCCAGCGCCTGGCGCACCTGGCTCATTACCTCGGCACTGGCTGGCGAACGGTCGCCCAGCAGCTTGGCCTGCTCATCGAGACCCTGCAGGCGGGTGTGCACCTGCTCAACCAGCTTGGGGTTGCTGGTCACCGCGTACGCCTGCTCCAGCAGGCGCACGTCGAGCAGTTCATCGTTGAGCGCGGACATCTGCTTGAGGCCGGTGAAATCCTGGCTGATGTGCTGCAACGACCAGACGCCTACCCCAGCGACCAGTGCGGTCAGCAGCAATACCAGACCAAAGCCCAGACCAAGTTTGCGGGCCATCCCCAGGTTGGCGAATCCGGTCGACACCATAGCCTCTCACTCCCCAGCAGAACTCCGTCCAGCATGCAGGTTCGCAATGCCAACAGCGAAGCACAAGACGCCAGTCGCGCAACAGTGGCAAAAAGCTATGCGCAGGTCGTTTTCAGAATGCCTGCACCGATGACCGCCTAGCTGCGGAACAGCGTAGCGACTTGCAGGGTACCGGCATCGGCGTCCAACACCGCTTCGGTACCCAGCGGCACGGCCTGGTTGACCTGACCATGCCCCACCGGCAGGCCACCCAGCACCGGAATGCCCAGCCCGCCCAGGCGCTCCTGCAGCACGTGGGCGGGGGTAATGGCGCCCCCGGCACCGGCTGGCACGCTGAAGTCGCCCACGGCCACACCGGCCAGGCGCTGCAACAGACCGCAGTTACCCAGGTGGGTCAGCATGCGGTCGATGCGGTAGGCCGCTTCCCCAACATCCTCAAGCAGCAGAATGGCGCCTTCAAGATCCGGCATGAACGGCGTGCCGACGCAGGTGCCGAGTATCGCCAGATTGCCCCCCAGCAAACGCCCCGACGCGCGCCCTGACGTGCGCACGCTGCCAGTCGCAGCCTCGCGGTCGGCGAGCAGACGCACCGGCTCACGACTCATCAATACCTGGCGCAGGCCGTCGCCGTAGGGATTACCGGGTTGCAATTGGTTGGCCACCGGGCCATGCACGGTCGCCAGGCGGGCCTGGGCCCAGAGCAGGCCATGCAAGGCGGTGATGTCGGAAAAACCGACAACCAGCTTGGGGTCACGGTGCACTGCCGCCAGGTCGAGCTGGCCGAGAATACGCTGCACGCCATAACCGCCGCGATTGCAGATCACCGCGCGGATCTGCGGGTCCGCCAGGGCGTGGTTGAGATCGGCGAGCCGGTCGGCGTCAGTGCCGGCGTAGAAGGAGTGCCGCTCGAAGGCATGCGGGTACACCTTCGGCCGCAACCCCCAGTTTTCCAGCTCTGCGGCGGCCGCCTCGATGCGCGCGGGCTCCACCGGCCCGGCAGGCGAAACCAGCGCCACCGCATCACCGGGGCTTAATACAGAAGGGTGAAGGACAGGCGCAGGGGCAAGTGACATCGAAAACTTCCGGGCAGGCGGCAAAACTGCAATTTAGGGCAACCATCCCGCCAACTCAAGCCGGCTTCGGAGAACATGGCTTGCTGCGTAATCGATGAGCGACTTCAATGACGACTCACGCCAATACCGAGGAACCGCCATGAGCCCATTACCCAATCGCCGCTTCGTCCTGAACAGACGCCCTTCCGGGCTGGTGAGCCGGGACGACTTCGGCTTCGAAGAGGTACCCGTGGGCGAACCCGAAGACGGTCAGATCCTGGTGCGCAACCTGTACCTGTCGCTGGACCCGGCCATGCGCGGCTGGATGAATGAAGGCAAATCGTATATCGAGCCGGTCGGCCTGGGCGAGGTCATGCGGGCGCTGGGCATCGGCGAAGTGATCGCCTCCCGGCACCCGCGCTTTGCGGTGGGCGACCATGTGCAGGGCGCACTGGGTGTGCAGGATTACTTCCTTGGCGCCCCCAAGGGCTTCTACCCGGTAGACCCGCAAGCTGCGCCGTTACCGCGCTATCTGTCAGCCCTGGGCATGACCGGCATGACGGCCTACTTCGCCTTGCTGGAAGTCGGTCAGCCCCGCGAAGGCGAAACGGTGGTGATTTCCGGCGCAGCCGGCGCGGTGGGCAGCATCGCTGGGCAAATCGCCAAGCTCAAGGGCTGCCGAGTGGTGGGTATCGCCGGCGGTCCGGCCAAATGCCGCTCGCTGATCGAGGAACTGGGCTTCGATGCGGCCATCGACTACAAGAACGAAGACGTCGCCGCGGCATTGAAACGCGACTGCCCCAAAGGCGTAGATGTCTTCTTCGACAACGTTGGTGGGGAGATTCTCGACACGGTGCTGGCGCGCCTGGCGCCCAAGGCGCGGGTAGTGATCTGCGGCGCTATCAGCCAGTACAACAACAGCACACCTGTCAAAGGACCCGCCAACTATCTGTCGCTGCTGGTCAATCGCGCACGCATGGAAGGCTTCGTGGTACTCGACTACGCCGCCCGCTACGCCGAAGCGGCCCGGGAAATGGCCGGCTGGATCGCCGAGGGCCGCTTGCACAGCCGCGAAGATGTGGTCGAGGGCCTGGAAACCTTCCCCGAGACCCTGCTCAAGCTGTTCAACGGCGAGAACTTCGGCAAGCTGGTGCTCAAGGTCTGAGCACGCGCGGCAGGTTTCAGGCCAGTTCGGCGACCACCGCCGCCAGGGCCTGGGCCGGGTCGGCGGCCTGGCTGATCGGCCGACCGATCACCAGATAGTCGGAACCGGCCTCCAGGGCCTGGCGCGGGGTCAGGATACGGCGCTGGTCGTCTTGGGCGCTGCCGGCCGGGCGAATGCCAGGCGTGACCAGCTGCAGCGACGGGTGCGCGGTCTTCAGCGCCCGGGCTTCCTGGGCCGAACACACCAGGCCATCCATGCCGGCCTTCTCGGCCAGGGCCGCCAGGCGCAGCACCTGCTCCTGCGGCTCGATATCCAGGCCGATACCGGCCAGGTCTTCGCGCTCCATGCTGGTCAGCACGGTCACGCCGATCAGCAGGGGCTGCGGACCACTGCGCTGCGCCAGCACCTCGCGGCACGCCTGCATCATGCGCAGGCCGCCGGAGCAATGCACGTTGACCATCCATACGCCCATCTCGGCAGCCGCGCGCACGGCCATGGCGGTGGTGTTGGGAATGTCGTGAAACTTGAGGTCGAGGAATACCTCGAAACCGCGCTCGCAGAGGGTCGCCACGATGCCCGAGGCGCTGCTGGTGAACAGCTCCTTGCCGACCTTGACCCTGCACAGCTTCGGATCGAGCTGATCGGCCAGCTTCAGGGCGGCTTCTCGGGTCGGGAAATCCAGGGCGACGATGACAGGGGTCTGGCAAGCGGACATGAGCGGGTTCTCAGCAAGTCGAAATCGGCGCGCATTGTAGCCGATCTGGCCGTATGGCGGTGCACAACCTGTACCACCGGCATACACTTGAACCATCGGGCGCTGTCGTGGCTCAAAATGTCATCACCACAAGGAGTGCGCTATGCCCTGGTATGCCTGGTTGATTCTCATCGTGGCGATCGGCTCCATCGTCGGCGGCTTGCTGCTGTTGCGTGACACCGCGCAAAAGCTGCCGCTGACCGAGGAGCAGCTCAAGCGGGTCCATGAACGCAACGCAGAAATGGACGCGAAGGAAGCCAAGGATCGCTGACCCTCCCACCGGGCGGCCCTCGGCCGCCCGTCTTCGAATACTCCTCTGCAGCGCGTCATCGCGCTTCCTATGGCCTCGGCACTGTCGGCACCCGCCGCCCGGCGTGCCAACCGGCGGGGAAAAGGCACCTTTGCCCACCCCTAGGGTCAATCCGGGAACGCAGCCAGGCACAAGGCGGCGAACATGGCTACGCTGGAGGCTGTCGCCTGTATATCGAAACCGTTGGATGGGAGCTTTGAAATGCCGCATTGGCTGGTGATTGACCTGGAAGCCACCACCGAGGAAGGCGGTTGGCCGGTCACCGAGATGGAAATCATCGAAATAGGCGCGACGCTGGTGAACCAGGACGGCCGTGAGCTGGACCATTTCGAGCGCTTCGTGCGTCCGGCACGGCGCCCGCTGCTGACCCAGTTCTGCAAGGACCTGACCCACATCGCTCAGCACAACATCGACACGGCCGAGCCCCTGGAGAGCGTCTGGCCCCAGTTCGAACGCTGGCTGGGCCATCACCGCGCACGAGTGGTGGGCTGGGCCAGCTGGGGCGACTACGACCATCATCAACTGCAGGAGGAATGGCGCAGCCATCGCCTCGACAGCTCGCTGCGCCAGATGCCCTACGTCAACCTCAAGCACCGCTTCGCCCAGGCGCGCCAGCTGCAGCGACCGGTAGGACTCAACAGCGCCCTGCAACTGGCCGGCATGCACTTCACCGGCCAGCAGCACCGGGCCCTGGTCGACGCCCGCAACACCGCACGCCTGCTGCCGCTGATCCTGCCGGCCTGACAGGCGTGACGTCGACCAGAGCCTTGTGCATACTGGCCGGCCCTATTTTCAGCCTCTGCAAGGAACCCGCATGTTCAAGGTCAACGAATATTTCGACGGCACCGTCAAATCCATCGCCTTCAGCCAGGCCGAAGGCCAGGCCACCATCGGTGTGATGGCTGCCGGTGAATATGAATTCGGCACTGCCCAGGCCGAGATCATGCACGTCATCTCCGGTGAGCTGGTGGTCAAGCTGCCGGGCAGCGACGCCTGGGAAACCTTCGCCAGCGGCAGCCGTTTCAACGTGCCCGCCAACAGCAAGTTCCAGCTCAAGGTCAGCGTCGATACCGCCTATCTGTGCGAATACCGCTGAACCCACACCCTGGCAGGGCCGTTCGGCCCTGCCGCATGCGCCACTGACCGGCGTTACCCTTCGAGATTGAATTGCAGCGCCGCCAGCCGTGCGTAGAGCGGGCTGCTGTCGATCAGTTGCCGATGGCTGCCGATGGCCACCAGCCGCCCATGCTCCAGCACGGCGATACGGTCGGCGTTCTGGACGGAGGCCAGGCGGTGCGCGATGACCAGCGTGGTACGCCCCTGCATCAGGCTCGGCAAGGCCTGCTGGATCAGGTGCTCGCTCTGTGCATCCAGCGCGCTGGTGGCTTCGTCGAGCAACAGGATCGGTGCGTCCACCAGCACCGCCCGGGCGATGGCCAGGCGTTGCTTCTGGCCGCCAGACAGACCCAGCCCGCCCTCCCCCAGCCGCGTGTGGTAGCCGTCCGGCATCTGGCTGATGAACTCGTCGGCATGGGCGACACGTGCAGCGGCGCGCACCTGCTCGTCACTGGCATCCGGCCGCCCGTAACGGATGTTGTCGGCGATGCTGCCGAAAAACAGCGCCGGGTTCTGCGACACCAGGGCGAAGTGCCGACGCAGCTCAAGCGGATCGAGTTGCCGCAACGCCACGCCCTCAAGGCTGATCTGCCCCTGCTGCGGGTCGTAGAAACGCAGCAGCAGGTCGAACAGCGTCGACTTGCCCGCCCCCGAAGGGCCGACCAGCGCCAGGGTTTCGCCCGGTTCGACGTTCAGGTTCAGGTCATCGATCACCATGCGCTCGGGCCGCGACGGATAGGCGAAGCTCACACCCTGCAGCGCCAGACGCCCGACAATGCGCTCTGACAAGGCCTCAGGGACCGGCTGCGGCGCGCGCACTTCGCTGCGTGCCTGGAGCAGTTCACCGATACGCTGCGCCGCGCCGGCCGCGCGTTGCAGCTCGCCGATCACTTCGCTGATGGTGCCGAACGAGGTGCCGACCACCAGGGCGTAGAACACGAAGGCTGCCAGCTCGCCATTGCTGATCCGCCCTTCGATGACATCCATGCCACCGACGCGCAGCATGACCGCCACGGCGCCCAGCACCAGGACGATGACCAGGGTGATCAGCCAGGCACGCTGCAGGATGTGCCGCCGCGCGGTAGCAAACGCCTGCTCCACGGTGCTGGAAAACTGCTGGCGGTCCAGCGCCTGATGGTTGTAGGCCTGTACGGTCTTGATCTGCCCCAGGGTCTCGGCGACGTAGCTGCCGACCTCAGCGACGCGGTCCTGGTTCTGTCGTGACAGGCGCCGTACCCGGCGCCCGAAGATCAGGATCGGCGCCAGCACCAGCGGCAGCGAGATCACCACGATGCTGGTCAACCGCGGGTTGGTAACGAACAGCAGCACGATGCCCCCGGCCACCATCAGGGCACTGCGCAGGAACATCGATAACGACGAACCCACCACCGACTGCAACAGCGCGGTGTCGGCGGTCAGCCGGGACTGGATTTCCGAGCCGCGGTTGTGCTCGAAGAAACCAGGATGCAGGTCCAGCAGATGGGCGAACACCGCCCGTCGCACGTCGGCCACCACCCGCTCGCCGATCCACGACACCAGATAGAAACGGATGAAGGTGCCGGCAGCCAGCCCCAGGGTCAGCACGCCGAACACGGCGATGGAACGATTGAGCAGTTCGGGAGAGCGGGTCATGAAACCCTGGTCGACCAACAGGCGAATGCCCTGCCCCATGGACAGGGTAATGCCGGCAGTGACGATCAGCGCCAGCAGGGCGGCGCCGACCCGCCAGCGATAAGGTGACACGAAGCGCCAGGCCAGGCCGAGGGCCTGGCGCCGGCTGTCGTACGATGCTGAAACCATGAACTCTGACCGCCTGTGGTACTCACATGAAAGGCCAAGGCTACACTGGCCTTGCCCAAGCGTCTGCCGCAAGACGGGAAGTCGACCGGTGGAGCCGGAACCAGGCCAACGACCGTGGGCTGTCATGGCACGGTCATCCTGGGTGATTAAGTTTGAATGCAACACCTGATGAGGAGACGGACCATGAGCTTGCAAACGCACGGCAACCGAGTCGAGGTCATCCGCACCCAACCCGGCCAACCGGTCGGCGGTGCAATCCTGGATGAAAACGGTCAGGAAACCCCGATCACCGAGGCGATGGTGCAGCAGGCCTGCCAGGAATGCGACCAGCACTGGGTGACCCCGGAGCACGCCGCAGAACATACGGACTGAAGCGTCCGGCCCTCGAAGACCCGGCCCTGTGCCGGGTTTTTCATGCCCGGCGCTAGCGAATACCGTGGGAGCGAGCTTGCTCGCGAAGGCGGCGTCACGTTCACAGCCAACTCAGCGACCTTGCCAGCTTTTCGCGAACAAGCTCGTTCCCACAAAGCCGTAAAGCGCTTGATCGAACAGTATTGGACCTAACCGAGCTGAGTGCCCAGCGCGGTCATCCATTGGCGCAACTGAGCCAGCGCCTCGCCATCGCCTTCCAGCCGCACCCGCAACGCGTCGATCTCGCGGCGCGGCGGGTAATGCTTGCGCAGCGCGTCGAAGGCCTGACGCTGGCTGTGCACATCGCCTTCCAGCGTGCGTCGGAAATCGGCATCGTCACGGCGCGGGTCATAGACACCCCGGCAGACCATCGCCAGGGCCCAGGCCGGGTCGCTGGCGCCGTCCAGGGTCACCTGGGCCAGCCAGGGACGCGGCAGCAGGTCGTGCAGACGAATGCTCGGCGCCACACCGAGGAAGCGGCACAGGGCCTGGTAGATCTGCTCGGTACCGCGCTGCCGGCCATCCAGGCTGTAGCCGGCAATGTGTGGCGTGGCCAGGGTGCAGAGTTCGGCCAGCGGCACATGCACCTGTGGCTCGCCCTCCCAGACATCCAGCACCGCCTGCAGGTCGTCACGCTCCAGCATCACCTCGTAGAGCGCCTGGTTGTTCACCACCGCGCCACGGCTGGCATTGATCAGCCAGGCCCCTTGGCGCAGGCGCTGCAAGCGTTCACGGTCGAGCAAATGCCAGCTGGGGTGCTCGCCGCTGCGCTGCAGCGGGGTGTGCAGGCTGATCACATCACATTGCTCGATGATCTGCTCCAGGCTCACGTAGTCGCCGCCCTCGGTCTGCTGACGCGGCGGGTCGCAGACCAGCACCGTCCAGCCCAGGCCGCGCAGCACCTCGACCAGACGGCCACCCACCTGACCGGCGCCCACCACACCGTAGGTGCGGCTGTCCAGCTTCACGCCTTCCAGCTCGGCCAGGGTCAACAGGCTGCCCAGCACGTAATCGACCACGCCACGGGCATTGCAACCCGGCGCGCTGGACCAGCCAATAGCGGCTTCGGCGAAATAGTCCAGGTCGAGGTGGTCGGTGCCGATGGTGCAGGTGCCAACGAAACGCACCGGGCTGCCAGCGAGCAGCTCAAGGGTCACCGGGGTGATCGAACGCACCAGCAGGATGTCGGCGTCGGCCACCGCCGCACGGTCGATGGCGCGCCCCGGCAAGCGGCGGATGGAACCGAAGCCGGCGAAGAACGCGTCGAGCAGCGGGATATTTTCATCAGCGACGATCTGCATGGTGTGCTCCGCAGAAAAGGTCAGGTACAGGGCACGACGCGGTCAGTCGGCTTTCTTGCGGATCCAGTACAGGTAGGTGTCGGCTTCGGCGCGTTGCGCGACCAGCTCATGACCCAGAAATACGCAGAACTTGGGGATGTCGCGCTGCGTGGAGGGGTCGGTGGCGATGACCTTGAGCAGGCCGCTGGCCGGCAGGTCGCGGACTTTCTGGTGCAGCATCATCACCGGCTCCGGGCAATTCAGGCCGGTGGCGTCCAGGGTCGCGTCGACGGTGAGGTGTTCGATGGGTTCAGGCATGGGGCACTCCGGAAACAGGCGGGCATTGTCGCTCAAAAGAACCTGCGCGACCAATCAGGCCCGCGTCAGGTCCAGGCGGCGCAGGTGGCAGGTCACTTCCTCGCGGTCGTGATACAGCTGCTTGCAGCCGATCGACACTTTCACGCCACGGGTCTTGAAGCCCTCCTCGATACGCTCGAGCAGGCGCCGTACTTCAGCGTAGCGCTGCTTCATCGGCAGCTTGAGGTTGACCACGGCCTCGCGGCACAGGCCCTCGCCCAGCCAGGTTTCCAGCAGTGCGGCGCTGCGCGCGGGCTTCTCGACAATGTCACAGACCATCCAGTCGACGGTCTGCCGTGGCTTCCAGGTGAAACCGTCGGTCATCAGGTGCTGCACCAGCCCGGTTTCCATCAGGCTTTCGGCCATCGGCCCGTTGTCGATGGCGGTCACCAGCATGCCGCGACGCACCAGCTGATAGGTCCAGCCGCCGGGTGAGGCGCCCAGATCGACGCCGGTCATGTCATCGGACAACCGCGTGTCCCACTGCTCACGGGGAATGAAATGGTGCCAGGCCTCCTCCAGCTTGAGGGTCGAACGGCTGGGTGCCTCGCGGGGAAACTTCAGACGCGCAATGCCCATCGGCCACATGGCATGGTTACCGGCCTCGGCGAGACCGAGGAACACCTCGCGACCACTCTTGAAGGTCAGCAACAGGCGCGGCAGCCGTGGGTCGTCGCGCAGGCGCCCGGCCTGGGTCAGGGCCTTGCGCAGCGGCACCTCGAACTTGCGGCAGAAGGTCGAGAGTTCCTTGCCGTCATTGGTGTCCAGCACCTCCAACCACAGGCTGCCGCACACCGGGTAGTCCTGCAGCTGCGCCAGCAACACGCTGATGCGGTCGCTTTCCGGCAGTTCGACAAAGGCCCCGCGGGCCCATTGCCGGGGGAAGATCAACTGCTCGAAACGCTGGCCCTGCATCAACCGTTGCGCACCGCCGGGCTCCAGGCAGATGAACTGCGCACAGGCGCTGTCCGGCTTGGCCTTGGCGTAGCCGGCCACGTCAAGACGTGCAGCGATATCGGCGATTTCCGAGCAGACTTCGCCTTCGAAGCCGGGTCGGCAGTGCATAAACAGCGTATTCATGGGCGAGAATGCAGCCTGCAAAGATCAAAGCCGCGCATGATAGCCGAAAGCGGAACCTCTGACTCGGCCCGAAGGTCCACACCAACAGTATGGGTACCGGCGGCGTGTGCCGCGCTGACCGTTACCAGGTCCGAACCAGGCAGTCTCGTGGCCCCGCCCTGAGGCTTGCAGGACGTCAGAATACCGTTCAAGGAGCCGTTCCATGCCCTCCCTCGATAGCCTGAAAAGCCAGAAGACACTGGCCATCCAAGACAAGACCTACCATTACTTCAGCCTGCCGGAGGCCGCCCGCAGCCTTGGCGAGCTGGACCGCCTGCCGATGTCGCTCAAGGTGCTGCTGGAAAACCTGCTGCGCTGGGAAGACGGCCAGACCGTCACCGGTGACGACCTCAAGGCCCTGGCCGGCTGGCTCAAGGAGCGCCGCTCGGACCGCGAGATTCAGTACCGCCCGGCGCGGGTGCTGATGCAGGACTTCACTGGCGTGCCGGCGGTGGTTGACCTGGCCGCCATGCGCGACGCGGTGGCCAAGGCCGGCGGCGATCCGCAGCGCATCAATCCCCTGTCACCGGTGGACCTGGTGATCGACCACTCGGTGATGGTCGACACCTATGGCAGCGATGACGCCTTCGCCGAAAACGTGGCCATTGAAATGCAGCGCAACGGCGAGCGCTACGCCTTCCTGCGCTGGGGCCAGAGCGCCTTCGACAACTTCAGCGTGGTGCCGCCGGGCACCGGCATCTGTCACCAGGTGAACCTGGAATACCTGGGCCGCACGGTGTGGACCAAAGAGGAAGACGGCCGCACCTACGCCTTCCCGGACACCCTGGTGGGCACCGACTCGCACACCACCATGATCAACGGCCTGGGTGTGCTGGGCTGGGGCGTCGGCGGCATCGAGGCGGAAGCGGCGATGCTCGGCCAGCCGGTGTCGATGCTGATTCCCGAAGTGATCGGCTTCAAGCTCACCGGCAAGCTCAAGGAAGGCATCACCGCCACCGACCTGGTGCTGACCGTGACCCAGATGTTGCGCAAGAAGGGTGTGGTGGGCAAATTCGTCGAATTCTATGGCGACGGCCTGGCCGAGCTGCCCCTGGCCGACCGCGCCACCATCGCCAACATGGCGCCGGAATATGGCGCCACCTGCGGTTTCTTCCCGGTGGACGACGTGACCCTGGACTACCTGCGCCTGTCCGGCCGCCCCGCCGAAACCGTCGAGCTGGTCGAGGCCTACTGCAAGGCCCAGGGCCTGTGGCGCCTGCCGGGCCAGGAGCCGGTGTTCACCGACACCTTGGAACTGGACATGGGTGAAGTACAGGCCAGCCTGGCCGGCCCCAAGCGTCCGCAAGACCGCGTCCCCCTGCCCCAGGTCGCCAAGGCCTTCGAAGATTTCCTGGGCCTGCAGGTCAAGCCGGCGCAGGTCGAAGAAGGTCGCCTGGAGAGCGAAGGCGGTGGCGGTGTGGCAGTGGGTAATGCCGAGCTGGTATCGGGTGAAGCCGAATATGAATACAACGGCCAGAGCTACCGGTTGAAGAACGGTGCGGTGGTCATCGCGGCCATCACTTCCTGCACCAACACCTCCAACCCCAGCGTGATGATGGCTGCTGGCCTGCTGGCCAAGAAAGCGGTGGAAAAGGGCCTGCAACGCAAGCCCTGGGTGAAGAGTTCGCTGGCACCCGGCTCCAAGGTGGTCACCGACTACTACCGCGCCGCCGGGCTGACCCCTTACCTCGACAAGCTCGGCTTCGACCTGGTCGGCTACGGCTGCACCACCTGCATCGGCAACTCCGGCCCGCTGCTGGAGCCCATCGAGAAGGCCATCCAGCGCTCGGACCTGACCGTCGCCTCGGTGCTGTCGGGCAACCGCAACTTCGAAGGCCGCGTGCATCCGCTGGTCAAGACCAACTGGCTGGCCTCCCCGCCCCTGGTGGTCGCCTACGCCCTGGCCGGCAATGTACGGGTCGACCTGAGCCGCGATCCCCTCGGTGAAGGCAGCGACGGCCAGCCGGTGTACCTGCGCGATATCTGGCCGAGCCAACAGGAGATCGCCGAGGCGGTCAGCCAGGTCGACACCGCGATGTTCCGCAAGGAGTATGCGGAGGTCTTCGCCGGCGACGAGCAATGGCAGGCCATCGAAGTACCGCAAGCCGCCACTTATGTCTGGCAGGACGACTCCACCTACATCCAGAACCCGCCGTTCTTCGCAGACGTGGCCGGCCCGCTGCCGGTGATCGAGGACATCCGCGAGGCGCGCATTCTCGCCCTGCTCGGCGACTCGGTGACCACCGACCACATTTCCCCGGCTGGCAACATCAAGGCCGACAGCCCGGCGGGCCGCTACCTGCGCGAGAAGGGTGTGGAGCCCAAGGACTTCAACTCCTATGGGTCGCGACGCGGCAACCACGAGGTGATGATGCGCGGTACCTTCGCCAACATCCGCATTCGCAACGAAATGCTCGGCGGCGAGGAAGGCGGCTACACCCTGCATGTGCCCAGCGACGAAAAACTGCCGATCTTCGATGCCTCGATGCGCTACCAGCAGGAAGGCACGCCCCTGGTGATCGTCGCCGGGCAGGAGTACGGCACCGGTTCCAGCCGCGACTGGGCGGCCAAGGGCACCAACCTGTTGGGGGTCAAGGCGGTGATCGCCGAGAGCTTCGAGCGTATCCACCGCTCCAATCTGGTGGGCATGGGCGTGCTGCCGTTGCAGTTCAAGGCGCCGCATGACCGCAAGAGCCTGGGGCTGACCGGGCGCGAAATCCTGAGCATCAAGGGGCTGACCCAGGCCGAGCTGCGCCCCGGTATGGACCTGACCCTGAACATTCGCTTCGAGGACGGCCGCCAGCAGGACATCGAACTGCTGTGCCGCATCGACACCCTCAATGAAGTGGAGTACTTCAAGGCCGGTGGCATCCTGCACTACGTGCTGCGCCAGCTGATCGCCGCCTGACGGCGCGATGGCTGGCAGGGCTTTAGCCGCAATACTGTTCGCTTAAGCGGTATGTGGCCGGTGGGAGCGGCTTTAGCCGCGAAAGCGCCAGGAAATTCAGTGCATCTGTTGTGAACAGGCGGTCGCTTCGCGGCTGAAGCCGCTCCTACCCGGCCTAACTGACCAGTATTGGCTTTAGCCGCAATACTGTTCGCTCCAACAAAAGCCGATGGGGGTGTGCAACGCGGTCCGTGATCTGAGCGGACTGGAAAATCTCCGTGCCGACGCCGGGCCTGCCTCGTAAGATGCAGGCCCGCGCCGTCGCCAGGAGACCACCTTGAATTCACCCCGCTGGAGCGCCCTGGCCCTTCTACTGCTTGGCTATGCCATGGCCCTGCATGCGGGGCAGCCGAGTCTGGCGACACTCTTTCCCATGGCATTGCTGGCAGTGGCCGGTGCGGCCGTGCGGGCACATCGGCCAGGCCTCGTTCGCAGGCTGGGCCATGGCCTGTTCGTGGTCACCGCCCTGGGGCTGGCGTTGCACCTGTGGCCGGGCTTCAACAGCGCGTCGATCATGCCCGAGGGCGCTTCCAGCCCCGGCGCGCAGCCTTTCATCACGCACCTGAACCTCGACAAGCCGCTCATCGGTCTGTGGCTGCTGCTGGCCTGCCCGTGGCTCTTCCAGCGCGCCATCGACTCGTCCTGGCGGCGCTCGCTGTCGATCGCTCTGGGCACCTCCACGCTGTGCCTGACCCTGGCCTGCGTCATGGGCGTAACGGCCTGGGCCCCGAAATGGCCGGACTACGCCTGGTTGTGGTTGGCCAACAACCTGCTGCTGGTGGTCATCACCGAAGAGCTGCTGTTTCGCGGCTATCTTCAGGGCGCCTTGCAAAGCGCGCTGCAACATCGCTGTCACAATCGAGCCCTGGGGCGCATACTGCCCATCGCCATCACGGCCCTGCTGTTCGGCCTGGCCCATGCCGGAGGGGGCTGGGCCTGGGTAATGCTGGCGGGGCTGGCCGGCGTGGGCTACGGATTGGCCTGGAACCAGGGCGGGCCATGGGCTGCCATCGGTGCGCATTTCCTGCTCAACCTGGTGCATTTCAGCCTGTTCGCCTACCCCATGCTGAATCGATAAGTCTTGACCCACGGCAACGTTTGCGTGACAAGACCGTGATCGACCGCTCAATTTTTCCGGCAGGATGCCGATAACGCAGCCAAGCCTATCTGGATCGAAGGACCGAAAAGCCATGCGCAACAACCAGCCCGTCACTCAACGTGAGCGAACCGTCGCCGCCGATCAGCGGCTGATCTCCACCACCGACACCAAGGGCGTGATCACCTATTGCAACGAAGCCTTCCAGGAAATCAGCGGCTTCACCCAGCAGGAACTGCTCAAGTCCCCGCACAACCTGGTACGCCACCCCGACGTACCGGCCGCGGTGTTCGAGCACATGTGGAGCACGTTGAAGGCCGGTCAGCCGTGGATGGGCATCGTCAAGAACCGCTGCAAGAACGGCGACCATTACTGGGTCAACGCCTACGTCACGCCGATCCTGGAAAGCGGCAAGGTGGTGGGCTACGAGTCGGTGCGGGTCAAGCCAACCAGCGAACAGGTGCGCCGCGCCCAGGCGCTGTATGCGCGCATCAACGCCGGCAAGCCCGCCGTGCCAAGGCGCGACAAATGGCTGCCGGTGCTGCAGGACTGGCTGCCGTTCATCCTGGTCAGCCAGGTCGGTTTCCTGATCGGCGCCTGGCTCGACTCGCATTGGGGCTTCATCTGCGCCGCCGCTCTCTCGGTACCACTGGGCTTGCTGGGCTTGAGCTGGCAGCAACGCGGCATCAAGCGCTTGCTGCGCCTGGCCGAGCAGACCACCTCCGACGCGCTGATCGCGCAGATGTACACCGACAGCCGCGGCCCCCAGGCGCGCCTGGAGATGTCGATCCTCAGCCAGGATGCGCGCCTTAAGACCTGTCTGACCCGCCTGCAGGACACCGCCGAGCACCTCAACATCCAAGCTCGCCAGTCCAACGACCTGGCCAATGCCAGCTCTGCGGGCCTGGAGCGTCAGCGTGTGGAAACCGAGCAGGTGGCCGCCGCGATCAACCAGATGGCCGCCACCACTCAACAGGTGGCCAGCCACGTGCAGAGCGCCGCCAGTGCCACCCAGCAGGCCAACGAGCTGACCCGTCGGGGTCGCGACATTGCCGGGGAGACCCGCGACGCGATCCAGCGGCTGTCCACCGCCGTTGGTGAAACCGGCCTGACCGTGACCCAGCTGGCCAAGGACAGCGACGAGATCGGCGGCGTGGTGGATGTGATCAAGGGCATCGCCGACCAGACCAACCTGCTGGCCCTCAACGCCGCCATCGAAGCCGCCCGCGCCGGTGAAATGGGCCGCGGTTTTGCCGTGGTGGCCGACGAAGTACGCCAGCTGGCACAACGCACCAGCGAATCGACCGGGCAGATCCACGGGCTGATCGCCAAGCTGCAGCAGACCGCCAACAACGCCGTGCAGACCATGGATGCCGGCCATCGCCAGGCCGAAGAAGGCGTGGCCCGGGTGCTGGAAGCGGACCAGGCGTTGGTGGGCATCAGCGAGGCGGTGGCCAACATCACCGACATGGCCACGCAGATCGCCGCCGCCACCGACCAACAGACCTCGGTCGCCGATGAAATCAGCCAGAACATCGCCAACATCGCCCAGCTCGCGGACCAGACCGCCGACGGCGCCCAGCGCTCGGCTCAGCTCAGTGCCGAGCTGACCCATACGGCCAATTCGCAATACTCGCTGGTGGAGCGGTTCAACCGCTGAAAGACTGGCTCATGAAGAACCCCGCCTGGCGGGGTTTTTTATTGGGCGAATGACATACCGAACTCAACAAGTAGGAACATTCCTTACTTTCACCCTTCACCGAAGAATTTCCTTCACGATCATTGACAACCTCACCACCCCCCTATTACTTGCAGCGCATTGAACGTCAAATGAGCTGGCACTTCCATGCACCTTCACCAACAGCAACTAACAAGCCTTCAACTGAATAGTGTGAACAGCCCCCATCATCCATGTGCGTGACAGACAATATGTCAATGGACGCGTGATCTTTCTCATTTTCGGAAAAATGCCGAACAGCCTTCACCGAACACACGGCCTCGATAGTAAAACACCCTAGTGGCGTTGAAAGCTCCCGAACCGACGCAGGACCAACTTGAATAAACCAGCCGGTGCCAGCCAAAACTTGCACTGAAAGTACCCCTGCTTAACCACAAGAGTCGATATGGAAGATAAACCGCAACCTGGCGATGCCTCCTCGGCATTGCGTCCTGAACCCACGCCTCACGAAGCGGCCGAGCGCCTCGCCGGCATCCCCTCGCACTGGCTGGGCCTGCCGGACATTTCGGGCAGTCTCAAGGCACCTCAGGTCTGTCACGTCGCGCCGCAGGCAATCACTGCACAACAGGCCAACGTCGGGGTCACGGTCGAGATTCCGGGCTCGCCGCAACTGCGCCCCGAAGACGTCCTGGTGTTCTGCTGGGGCGGCCATGAAAGCTCCAGCACCTTGCACCATGTCACGGGCGATCACACGGTGGTGCGGCGCCTGTGCCTGGCCTACCCGTTGATCGAAACGCCCGAGTACGGGCCCTTGCAGCTGTATTACCGGATCTACCGCGCCGGGCAGTTGATTGGCACCTCACCCACGCTGAATGTCTGCGTACTTCCCCCGGACGCCTGAAACAGCAAAGCCCCCGCCGCGTGGACGGCAAGGGCTGCGTTGCAGTAAACGGCCTCAGAACGCCAGGCGCAGGCCCAGGTTGGCGCCCCAGGGCTGCTCGATGCGCTTGCCGTTCATGTAGTCGAAGTCGGCCTGCAGTTGCAGGCGTTCGGACAGCGACACCGAGACCCCGGCACCGGCTTCCAGCCGCGAGCCAAACAGGTCGTTGTCGAAGCGGTGGCCATTGACCTCGACCGGATTGCGCCGCGAAAACTCCTGCGCAGCGGCCAGGCGTACATACGGCTGCAGCACACCGCCATCCTTGAGGGCAATGTCACGACCCAGCGAGGCACCGACCTTGCCCAGTACCGAACGGGTATGGTCGTTGCTGGCGCGCAAGCCGTTGTCCAGCTGGTAGCGGTCACCACTGACATTGACCGCCGCCAGTTGCGTGAACGGCTCGACGAACCAGCCATCGGCCAGCTTCACATGGCGCCCCAACTCCACCGAGGCGCCAGCGGCCAGGGTGTCGTAGCTGCCCTTGGCGCGGCCGCTGTCGCTCATTGCCACTTTGGACTTGTTGCGCAGGTGGTTGAGCTTGAGCACGGCATCCACGTAGTAGCCCTGCTCGGACAACCAGGTGCCGTAGCCCCCCAGGTACACGCTGTCGACGCTGCCGGTGGTGCCGTGGTTGAGGTCCAGGTCGGAGCGGCTGTGACCCACCAGCACGCCCAGCGACAGTTGCCCGTTGGCGACCGGCACCGGCGCGTCGGCGCCCAGGCTGAAACCACGCTGCTTCTGCCGGTAGTCGACGCCATCACCGGTGGTGGCCTCCAGGCGGCTGCCGTAGCTGCGCATCCAGCCGCCCGCCGCGCCAGCGCCACGTACCTCGCCGATGCGGCTGCGCAAGCTGTTCAGCTCGCTCATCCAGATGCTCGGCGCCGCGTTGAACAGCGCCAGGGCGCTGGCCGTAGACGGGCTGATACGCCGGTCATCACCGACGATGAACCAGTCGTTACCCTGCTGTTGCAACTGGTAGGAGAAAGCGCCCAGGTCGACCCGCTCACCCGTCAGGCTGAACTGCGCATCACCGCCTTCGGTATGCACGAGCAGCAGCGGTTCCAGCTCCGGGGTCACCGCTTCGCTGCCGGTGTTGCGCACGTGCAGACCGAACTGGCCGGTGGCCGGCCCCTCGACCCAGAGCAGGTCGCCGTCGCCCTGGTCCAGGTCGACGCGCATGGCGAAATGACCGTTGCCAGAGAGTGAGCTCATCACCAGTTCCTTGAACGACCCGGTGCCGAAGTCCACGCCACCGCCGTCGAGTGTCAGGGTGCCGATTTCATTGTCGCCGGTCAGCGTCCAGCGCGCACCGGACGCCACGGCGACCTGGTCACCGCCGACGATGTCGCCGGTCAGCCGGGCGTTGTTCTGCAATACCAGGTTGATGGTGCTGGTGTCGTCGGCGAGCAGGTCACCGCTGAGCACGCTGTCGTCGACGGTGAGGTTGAGGGTGGACTCCCTGCGCGCTTCGGCCAGCACATTGATACTCGACAGCAGGCGGGAGCCGTTGCGTACTTCGATGTCGGCCGTTGTGGGCAGGACACCCCAACTGTCGACCATCAGCGCTGCGCCTGCCAACCCCTGGAAAGTCGAATCGTCAATGACCACCTGGCTGTAGCCCGGATCTACCGGCCCAGGTGTCAATGACCGGGCGTATGAAACGAGCAAGCCATAGGAAGCACCAATCGCCTCGCTGCCAGACGTGACGAAGGCCCGAGATCCCAGAACCCCCAACCCCCAGCTCAACCCGGAGTCGTGTGCCTGGGTGCCTATCATTCGCGTGCCCTGGGCAGAGAACGTACTGGAAACGACACTGATCCCCGCCCTCACCCCCGTAAAGATGCTATCGACGACCTCAGCCCGGTGATTGTCCTGCACGATCATGGCGATGTTGCGATCCACGCTGACCGTCGAGTTGGAAATTGAGGTTTGGCCGAGACCCGCCCCGCGGACCTCACCCTGAATATGCGCATGATCTTTCACGATCAGCACGGAATTGCGGTTAGTGATCGACCCCAGGCGTGCACCCTGGACGGTCAACTGGGCACCATCCTTAAGGCGGTAGCTGTTGAACGGTGCATCAGGTCCCAAGGTCAAACTCTGCCCGACCAGATCGATCGGCCTGCTTGGCTCTTCAGCCCATCCCGGCAGACTGCCCAGACCCGACATCACGCCCAGCCCACAACAGGCCATGAACTTTCCATTCAATTTATAACGCACCATAAGTTCCTCCCTTTTCCAGGCTTCATGGTGCCGTTCGGAAAAGGATGAAGGTGCGCCCTACATTTATCTTTGCTGTCAGGCACTTCTGAAAGAACACCCTGCGACTTCCTACAACGCCTTATACAAATAAACTTCAACCTGAAAGATTCGACACTTCAACAAGACGTTAACTATTGACAGCGTCCAATACCTCCGATTACGTGATTTTCCAGTGGCTCGACAATGCTCCTGCCGCTACTGATTCTGCTCTGCGTACTTAACGCACATTAACCGCTGCACTTGCCGCACAACTTTTCGAAGGAATCGAATACCATGAAAAACACCACGGAGCTTTACCACGCGCATCGTCCGCAAGCCGACCAGAACGAGGAATACGATCCGCCGCTGGTGCCGATTGCCGATCCCGAAGACGGTCTGATCAGAACCGTGGACTTGCAGAACGATATCGTCGTCAACTTTCCGCTCTGGAATCTTCCCCAACTCAACGATGAATACTGGCTGATCCTCAACGGTGAAGCGGTTGGAGAACCGAGCGTTCTTAACCCTATCCCGCCCAACGGTACGCAGATGGAGCTGACCATTCCGGTGGCTACCCACCTGCTCGAAGATGGGATTTATAGCCTGCAATATCAGACCAGCTCGAATCCCGGCTCCAATGACACGGTTTCCAAGCCCACCTACCTCATCGTCGACCGCACCGCACCCGGCTCGCACCAGCTGGGCTACATGGACTTCCCCGACGAAGCCAAGGACGGCCTGACCCTGGAAGAACTCAGCGCCATGGGCGATGTACTGCCGGGCAGGATCTTCGGTTACTCGGGGCTGAACCGTGGCGACGTGATCAACACCTACTGGGGCGGCGTGGCTGGCCCGACACTCACCCTGAATGGCGATGAAGATGAAGACACGCCGCTGGAAGTCGGTTTTACCAAGGACTTCCTGACCAGCCTGCCGAACCCGGCCGGCGCCACCTACTACACGGTGACCGACCGCGCCGGCAACGTTTCGGTGGAATCGCGCCGGGTCACCATCCCGCTGTTTCTCACCGAAATCACCCCGGACCTGCCGGCGCCGGTGATCGAGGGCGACGACGGCCTGATCGACTACGCCGACGCCGCTGCTGGCGTGGAGGTAAAGATTCCGACCTCCACACTGCTCGAGGCCGGAGACCAGATCCAGCTGTACTGGGGCAATCAGAAGCTGGGCCCGGCGGCCATCGACCCCGATGACCTGGGTATGCCTTTCGTGCTGATCTTCGACGTCGCGCTGCCGGTGATCGAGGCGGCCGGCGACGGCCTGCGCGTACTCAAGTACGAGGTGTTGCGCAGCGGCCAGGTGGTCGGTGTATCCACCGAATTGCCCACCCAGGTGCTGATCGAGCGCCCCGTCCCGCAGACCCCGGCCAAGCCGACAGTACGCGGCGGCAGCGGCACGCCGAGCAACGAAGACAATTTCATCGATGAGAACGACTTCGAGCTCAATGCCACGGTGATCATCGACTGGAACCCCAACTTCAAGGCGTCCCAGGTCATCGAAGTGTACTGGGGCGGCCAGGCGGTGCTGCAGCAGCCCTACACCATCACCAACTCCGACGTGGTGGCGGGCCGGCCGCTGCTGCTGACCGCGCTGAACAGCCTGTTCGTACCGGTGGGCACCGGCAGTGACATCCGCGTGTACTACAGCGTATCGATGGCGGGTAATCCGAATATCTCTATCTCCGAAGAGCAATCGATCGTGGTGCGCTCCAAGGACGAGCTGCCCGGCGGCCCCGACGGCCCGATCGCGCCGCTGTTCACCGACCTCAACGAGAACGGCGCGATCAACGTGACCAACGGCGCCCACGGTGCCCCGGTGTACATCGAGCCCTACATCAACATCGCCGAAGGCCAGGTGATCGTCTTCACCTACGAGGCCTACGACAGCCTGGTAGGCGGCACCAAGAAGTTCGAGTGGGTGCACACCTCTGCAGCGCTGACCCAGGCAGAAGTCGACGGCGGTTACCACTTCCTGGTGCCGCGCACGATCCTCAACCAGCACTGCTACGGCCATGCCGAGGCGACCTTCGCCGTGCGCAGCGCGCAAGGCCAGGGCAATTCGCGTCGTGCCAGCGTGCTGGTGGACATGCGCGTCGCCGGCAGCTGCGGCATCTGACTCCACGGGGCGAGGCCGCCGCCTCGCCCTCCTCTTCAGATTCATGGATGGACCAAGACAATGAACGCTTCACGCGCCAAACAACCCCTGACTGCGCCGCTGGTGCTCAGCCACTACCCCCACGGCATCGGCGATGTGGATGTCGCCGACCCGAGCAAACCCCTGGAAGTGCTGGTCGGCCCCATCGACCTCAGCCAGCGCGACCGCATCGACCTGTACTGGGGCGCCAGACCGGAACCGGTGGCCAGCTACACACATTCCCCGGACGCCCCGGACACCAACGGCATCTTTTCGCTGTATGTCGACACGCGCTGGATCGAGCCTGGCGTCACGACGGTGCGCTACACCTACACCCCCTACCCGTCGGCAACCCCCGAGCTTTCGCCGACCCGGGAGGTCATCGTCAAACTGTCGATTCCCGGCGGCCGCGATCCAGACCCGGAAAGCCCCTACGAAAACGAACGACTCACGGCGCCCGACGTGGTCCCACCCGGTGTCATTACCACCCCCGACGGTGTCTCGGTCACCGTGCGCCCCTGGGACAACATGAGCGTCGGCGACCAGCTGAGCATCTACTGGCACGGCCTGCTGATCAGGAGCGAGCCGTTGCTGGCCGGCCAGATCGGCCATCCGGTGGTGGTCCCCATACCCCGCGAGGTGGTCATCGAGGCCGGTGATTCGGACATGATCGTGGTGCGCTACGACATCCGCGACGTCGTACACAACTGGTCACGCTTCTCGCCGCCGACCTACGTCGAAGTGGAGGCCGGCAACGCCACCCTGCCCGCGCCCATCGCACCCCAGGCACCGCAGATGGAACTGGACCTCGACAAGCTGGCCGGTGCCGACGTCCAGGCGCTGGTGCTGACGCACCCGCAAATCGCCATCGGTGACACGCTGCAATTCATCGTCGAGCGCAACAACGCCGATGGGCTGCCCTTGCAACCCTATGTGCTGGAACAGGTCATCCAGGCACCGGCCAGCTTCTTCGAGTTCCTGATTCCCAACGCGCAGTTCCAACCCATCGCCCAGGGCCGGGCGCGCTTCAGGTACAGGGTGAACAAGGCCTCGGGTGAGAGCCTGCGCTCCAAGAGCCTGTCGCTGAGCATACTCGGCCAGGCTCGGGAGCTGGCCTTGCCACAGGTGCCCGCTGCAGTGGATGGTGTGCTCGACCCGACCCTGCACAATCTCATCGCCCAGGTGCCGGCCTATTCGTTCATGGCTGACGGCCAGGATGTGACCCTGGTATGGATGGGCCGCACCGGCGACGGCATGACCCTGCTGCATCAGGAAACCAAGAACCTCAATCAGGACGATGTGGGCCAGGCCCTGGAATTCCTGATTCCCGATGACAAGCTCGCCCCGCTGGCCGGTGGCGCGGTGGAGCTGTACTACACCATCACCACCTTCGAGCGTGACTTCTTCAAGTCGCCGACCCTGCATCTGACCGTCGATGTCGACGCCAGCCGCCCGCTGCCAGCACCGCAGGTGGATCAGGTGGACGCGCAAGGCGTACTGGACCCCGACGATCTGGTCCTGGAAGCCGTAGTGCGCATCCAGCCCTATCCGGCCATGGCCATAGGCGACCGGGTCACGCTGCAGTGGCAGGGCGAACGCCCCGGCGGCACCTACAGCACCTACACGGTGCTCAACAGCGGCACGGTGAACAAGGAGGTGATCTTCCGGGTGCCGAAGAACTTCGTGACCGCCAACCTCGATGCCGGTGTGGATGTCTGGTACGAGGTGCTGCGCAACGGGCGCACCTTCGTTTCGCTGCGCACCCGCATCAGCGTCCGTCAGAACGTGACGACTCCGCTGCCGCGCCCGACGGTGAAGGAAGCCGAGGGCGACCGCCTCGACCCGGCCAACGCCCGGCTTGGCGCAACCGTGCAGGTCGACGCCAGCGCCGCATTGCAGGTTGCAGACCGTGTCACCCTCCGTTGGCAAGGCCCCAAGGGTAGCGACCAGAAGGAAAAGACCATCGCCGCAGGCGATGCCGGCAAGCCGCTGGAGATACTCTTCGCGGCGGCGCTGGTCATCGCCAATCTCGGCGAGACGGTTGCCGTTGACTACCGCGTCGAGCGCGCTACCGGTGAGGTGCAGACTTCCGAAACCCTGCACCTGCAGATCACTCACGGATTACAGACACTGCCCGCACCCAGCATGGACAGCGTGGGTTCCACCGGACTGGTGATTCCCTCACGGATTCCACAAACCGGCGCCACCGTACGCGTACGCTATCCAGGCATGCAGGCCGGTGACCGGGTGCAGGTCAGTTGGCACGGTGCAACCGAACATGACACGGCTGAGCAGGTTGCAGGCAACCTTCCGGAGCTGGTGTTCAATATCCCCAAGGCGCTGATCAACGAAAGTGGCGGCGGGACCGCCAGCCTGGACTACCGGGTAACCCGCGCAAGCCATGTCGAGGCGTCCCTGCCGCTGCGACTGACCGTGCTCAAGCCTCTGGAACTGGACACCCAGCCGGTTACCCTGGCCGGCAAGGTGTACCTGCTACCCGGTTACCCTGATCTGCTGCCGGCGTTCCCCGATGGAACCTCCGTCCAGCGACACCCGAGCGGGGGCCTGCCGCCGTATCGCTATGCCAGTAGCCAACCGACCGTGGCCCACGTCGACGCCAATGGCCTGGTTACCGTGCGCGGCAGAGGGACTGCGCAGATCAAGGTCACGGACAGCGCCGGCCAGACCATGGACTACCAGGTGACCGTCACCGGTGTCATCCACTGCCTCAACGTAGGGGGTGGCAATTACAAGGACATGTCGGCTGCCGCCGCCGGCCAGGGGGGGCGCATTCCGCGCCTGCAGGAGTTGAGGGAAATTCACGCCCTCTACGCGGGCCGTTGGCCGATGGGCAATGTGCCTTGCTGGTCGTCGGACGTCGCATTGGTCATCGGCTGGTCGTGGTACTCGGTCAAGGACATGATGAGCGGTGCGGAAAACAAGCTGAAAGAGGTCTACGGTGCGCGTGGCGTGGCACTGCGCTGAACATCCGCGCAGCACGGCCAGACTCCAGCCAGGCAGCCCCGCGCTGATGCGGCGCGGATGAGCGACAGACCCCTGCCGTGCCAGCTTTTCCAGGCCAGGGTCAACGGCCGTGCGCTGCAGGTCGCCTCGGTTCTGGGTGGCCTGAGCTTGCGCCCGGAACTGCGTGGCCCCAGTCGTCACTGGCAATGGAAGGTGATCGCCAGCGGCAGGGCCGGTCGCAAGCGCGCCGGCATCGGCCTGTACTTCGACCCTGACCTGCCGCTGGGGCGCCACGAACTGGTCGGCCACCCGCAGATCCGCGTGGTCTACTACGACACGCCCCATGGGCGCGGCACCCTCTACCACTCGCAGCACCTGCAAAGCGGTGTGCTGACCCTGCTGGCCGCCGACGCGCGACGCCGATGCCTGCAGGGTTGCTTCGAGTTCGGCATTTCGGCCATGGGCTTTCAGGTCAGCGAGGGCCGCTTCGACCTCTGGCCGGGCTGATTCAGCCGTGCAGAAACGCCGCGACGCGCTGCGCCGCGGCGCGCAGGTGGCCCTCATGGGTATGGCCCGAAGCCTTGAGGGGCTTGAGGTCGTGGTCGGCAGCCGCCAGCCATTGCAGCTCGATGGCACTGGACAGCGCATAGTCTTGCACCGTCTCACGGTTGCCCAGGGCATCGCGCTCGCCCTGGACGATCAGCGTCGGCGTGCGCAGGTCGGCCAGGTGCGCCACCCGTGGCTTGTCCGGCTTGCCCGCCGCATAGAAGGGATAGCCCAGGCACACCAGGGCATCGGCCTTTAGCTCGTCGACCAGCAGGCTGGCCATACGCCCGCCCATGGACTTGCCGCCGACCGCCAGGCGCCCAGCGACATGAGGTCGCACCTGGGCGAACAGGTCGCGCCAATGGTCGAGCAACTGCCCTTGCGGATCGGGCGGTCGCTTGCCGCCGCCGGTGCGCCGCTGAGCCATGTAGGGGAACTCGAATCGCAGCACGTTCACCCCTTGTTGGCCCAGGAACGCCGCCATTTCGTTCATGAAATCGCTCTCCATCGGTGCCCCTGCACCATGCGCAAGGAGCAGGGTCGGTGCCTCGCCCGGCGCGTCGAGCTGGCCCGGCGTCCACAGCCAGCCCTGCTCACGGGCGTGCCCGGCCCATTGATCCCTGTCAATACAGGCATTTAGCCCATTAACCATGCTTGCCTCGCTTCTGATGAGTCCGCCGACGCCTTTCGACCCTTGGGGGTGCAGGCTCCGACCACGCTGAAAGGGATACAGCCCAAAATGAATACAACACACAGCACCGCCTATCACTATCAGGTGGTCCGCCAGTTCGCCATTATGACGGTGGTCTGGGGGATTGTCGGGATGGGGCTAGGGGTTTTTCTGGCCGCGCAACTGGTCTGGCCACAACTCAATTTCGACCTGCCCTGGACCAGCTTCGGCCGCCTGCGCCCGCTGCACACCAACGCAGTGATCTTCGCCTTCGGCGGCTGCGCGCTGTTCGCCAGCTCCTACTACTCGGTGCAGCGCACCTGCCAGACCCCGCTGTTCATGCCACGCCTGGCGGCCTTCACGTTCTGGGGCTGGCAACTGGTGATCGTGCTGGCGGCCATCAGCCTACCGCTGGGCTACACCTCATCGAAGGAATACGCCGAGCTGGAATGGCCCATCGATATCCTTATCACCATCGTCTGGGTGGCCTATGCGGTGGTGTTCTTCGGCACCCTGGCGACGCGCAAGACCAAGCACATCTATGTGGGCAACTGGTTCTTCGGTGCCTTCATCCTCACCGTGGCCATGCTCCATGTGGTCAACAACCTGGAACTGCCGGTCAGCCTGACCAAGTCGTACTCGATCTACGCCGGTGCCACCGACGCCATGGTGCAGTGGTGGTACGGGCATAACGCGGTGGGCTTTTTCCTCACCGCAGGCTTTCTGGGCATGATGTATTACTTCGTGCCCAAGCAGGCCGAACGCCCGGTGTACTCGTACCGGCTGTCGATCGTGCACTTCTGGGCGCTGATCACCCTGTACATCTGGGCCGGCCCCCACCACCTGCACTACACCGCCCTGCCCGACTGGGCGCAGTCGCTGGGCATGATCATGTCCCTGGTGCTGCTGGCGCCGAGCTGGGGCGGCATGATCAACGGCATGATGACCCTCTCCGGCGCCTGGCATAAGTTGCGCAGCGACCCGATCCTGCGCTTTCTGGTGCTGTCGCTGGCCTTCTACGGCATGTCGACCTTCGAAGGGCCGATGATGGCGATCAAGACGGTCAACGCCCTGTCGCACTACACCGACTGGACCATCGGCCATGTGCATGCCGGCGCTTTGGGCTGGGTGGCGATGATTTCCATCGGCGCGGTGTACCACATGATCCCGCGCCTGTTCGGCCGCCCGGCGATGCACAGCATCGGCCTGATAAATGCGCACTTCTGGCTGGCGACCATCGGCACCGTGCTCTACATCGCCTCGATGTGGGTCAACGGCATCGCCCAGGGCCTGATGTGGCGAGCGATCAACGACGACGGCACGCTCACCTATTCCTTCATCGAGACCCTGGTGGCCAGCCACCCAGGCTTCATCGTGCGCCTGGTCGGTGGTGCAGTGTTCTTCACCGGCATGCTGCTGATGGCCTGGAACACCTGGCGCACCGTGCGCGCCGCCGAACCTGCACAGGTCCAGTCCGCCGCGCAGATGGCTTGAGGAGAGCGCCATGAGACATGAAGTGATCGAAAAGAATGTCACCCTGCTGATGCTCCTGATGGTGCTGGCGGTGAGCGTCGGCGGCCTGACGCAGATCGTGCCGCTGTTCTTCCAGGACACGGTGAATACCCCGGTCGAAGGCATGAAGCCCTACACCGCCCTGCAGCTCGAAGGCCGCGACATCTATATCCGCGAAGGCTGCGTAGGCTGTCACTCGCAGATGATCCGCCCGTTCCGCGCCGAGACCGAGCGCTACGGCCACTATTCGGTGGCCGGCGAAAGCGTCTGGGACCACCCCTTCCTGTGGGGCTCCAAGCGCACCGGCCCGGACCTGGCGCGGGTCGGCGGGCGCTACTCGGACGACTGGCACCGCACGCACCTGTACAACCCGCGCAACGTGGTGCCGGAGTCGAAGATGCCCGCCTACCCCTGGCTGGTGGAAACCCCGCTGGACAGCCGCGACACCGTCGCCAAGCTCAAGGCCATGCGCACCCTCGGCGTGCCCTACAGCGACGCCGACATCGACGGTGCGGTGGCGAGCCTCAAGGGCAAGACCGAAATGGACGCGCTGGTCGCCTATCTGCAGGTGCTGGGCACCGCCATCAAGAGCAAGAGGTAACGCATGGACATCGCAGACCTGCGCGGGCTCGGCACCCTGATCGTCGCCATCGCCTTCATCGGCCTTTCGCTGTGGGTGTCCAGCAGCCGCCGCAACGAAGACTTCGCCCAGGCACGCATGGCGCCGTTCGCCGACGAACCCCTGCCAGCCAATGACCCCGACCAACCTGCCGAGCGGAGCGAGCAGCCATGAGCACCTTCTGGAGTATCTATATCAGCGTGCTGACCCTGGGCAGCCTGGCCGGGCTGGCCTGGCTGCTGTTCGGCACCCGTCGCAGCCAGCCGGGCGGCAGCCAGGACCAGACCCTGGGGCACAGTTTCGATGGCATCGAGGAGTACGACAATCCGCTGCCACGCTGGTGGTTCCTGCTGTTCGTCGCCACCCTGGTGTTCTCCCTGGTGTACCTGGTGCTCTACCCCGGCCTGGGTAACTGGAAAGGCGTGCTGCCCGGCTACCAGGACGGCTGGACCAGCGACGCCGAGTGGCAGAAGGAGATGCAGCAGGCCGACGCCCGCTTCGGGCCGATCTTCGCCCGCTACGCAGCCATGCCCATCGAAGCAGTGGCGCAGGACCCGCAGGCGCTGCGCATGGGGGGCCGGCTGTTCGCCTCCAACTGCGCCGTGTGCCATGGCGCGGATGCCAAGGGCGCCTTCGGCTTTCCCAACCTCACCGACGACCACTGGCGCTGGGGCGGCAGCCCGGAGACCATCAAGGCCAGCATCATGGGCGGACGTGTGGCGGCGATGCCAGCCTGGGGCCCGGTACTGGGTGAGGAAGGCGTGAAGAATGTCGCCGCCTACGTGCGCCAGTCGCTGGCCGGCCTGCCACTGCCGGAAGGCACCCAGGCGGATCTGGCCGCCGGACAGCAAGCGTTCAGCAGCACCTGCGTAGCCTGTCACGGTGCGACGGGCCAGGGCATTTCTCTGATGGGTGCCCCGGACCTCACACAACCGGGTGGTTTCATCTACGGCACCAGCCTGGCACAACTGCAACAGACCATTCGTCTGGGGCGCCAGGGTCATATGCCTGCTCAGGCCAATCTGCTGGGCAATGACAAGGTGCAGTTGCTGGCCGCGTATGTGTACAGCCTGTCACGGCCGACCGCCTCCCCCGCGGTCGCCGCGCCGGTACAGGCCGCCGCCCGGTAGCATGTAGTTCTGCGACGCATGGATTTACGCCTCCCGCTTGGGGGGCGTTTTTTTTGCCTGCAAAACGAGTGGCCGCGGCTACCGGCCTAACCGAACGGTATGGCGGCTCAAGTCATTGCACCGACCTTCATTGCGAGTAAAGCGCTCCCCTACGAACAACCGCCAGGCTGCCAACAGACGCCGTCTAGCCTGCAGCTTCCCTCTGCCGGTGCCAGGCATTAAGCTGCGCGGCGTTGAATCTTTGCGCTTTCCACTCGTCCAGTACACGACCGCCTCGTTTGCAGGCCCCGCCGTATGCCCCCAGGAGCCTCGACCCCGGCAATGAGTACCGCAATCTCTCCGGCTGCCTACAACTACAAAGTGGTGCGCCAGTTCGCCGTGATGACGGTGGTCTGGGGCATCGTGGGCATGTTCGTCGGCGTGTTCATCGCCGCGCAGCTGGTCTGGCCGGAACTGAACTTCGGTCTGGAATGGACCACCTTCGGGCGCCTGCGACCACTGCACACTAACCTGGTGATCTTCGCCTTCGGTGGCTGCGCGCTGTTCGGCACCTCCTATTACGTGGTGCAACGCACCTGCCAGGTGCGCCTGCTCAGCGACCGCCTGGCGGCCTTCACCTTCTGGGGCGGGCAGGCGGTGATCCTCGGCGCGCTGGTCAGCCTGCCACTGGGCTACACCACCACCAAGGAATATGCCGAACTGGAGTGGCCCATCGCGATCCTCCTGGCCATCGTCTGGGTGGCCTACGCCTGGGTGTTCTTTGGCACCCTGGCGCGGCGGCGCACGCCGCATATCTATGTCGCCAACTGGTTCTACGGCGCCTTCATCCTCGTCACCCTGATGCTGCACGTGGTCAACCACCTGGCTGTGCCGGTGAGCCTGACCAAGTCGTACTCGATCTACGCCGGGGCTACCGACGCGATGATCCAGTGGTGGTACGGCCACAACGCGGTGGGCTTTTTCCTCACCACCGGCTTTCTCGGCATCATGTATTACTTCGTGCCCAAGCAGGCCGAACGCCCGGTGTACTCGTACCGGCTGTCGATCGTGCACTTCTGGGCGCTGATTACCCTGTACATCTGGGCAGGCCCCCACCACCTGCACTACACCGCCCTGCCCGACTGGGCGCAGTCGCTGGGCATGGTGATGTCGATCATTCTGCTGGTGCCCAGCTGGGGCGGCATGATCAACGGCATGATGACCCTCTCCGGCGCCTGGCATAAGTTGCGCAGCGACCCGGTCCTGCGCTTTCTGGTGCTGTCGCTGGCCTTCTACGGCATGTCGACCTTCGAAGGGCCGATGATGGCGATCAAGACGGTCAACGCCCTGTCGCACTACACCGACTGGACCATCGGCCATGTGCATGCCGGCGCTTTGGGCTGGGTGGCGATGATTACCATCGGCGCCACCTACCACATGCTTCCGCGGCTGTTCGGGCGCCCGGCGATGCACAGTATCGGCCTGATCCACGCGCACTTCTGGCTGGCGACCATCGGCACCGTGCTGTACATCGCCGCCATGTGGGTCAACGGCATCACCCAGGGCCTGATGTGGCGGGCGGTGAATGCCGACGGCACCCTGACCTTTTCCTTCGTCGAATCGGTGGTGGCCAGCCACCCCGGCTACGTGGTGCGCATGCTCGGCGGCGCGCTGTTCGCCAGCGGCATGCTGCTGATGGCCTGGAACACCTGGCAGACCATCCGTGGCGGCGACCCGCAAGCCGCGGATGACGCGGCGCGCATTCCGCTGGCGGGAGCCCGCCCATGAAGCACGAAAAGGTCGAGAAGCACGTTGGCCTGCTGGCGTTGCTGATGGTCCTGGCCGTGAGTATCGGTGGCCTGACGCAGATCGTGCCGCTGTTCTTCCAGGACACGGTGAACACCCCGGTCGAAGGCATGCAGCCCTACACTGCCCTGCAGCTCGAAGGCCGCGACGTATACATCGCCAACGGCTGCGTGGGCTGCCACTCGCAGATGATCCGCCCGTTCCGCGCCGAGACCGAGCGCTACGGCCACTATTCGGTGGCCGGCGAAAGCGTCTGGGACCACCCCTTCCTGTGGGGTTCCAAGCGCACCGGCCCGGACCTGGCGCGCATCGGCGGGCGCTACTCGGACGCCTGGCATCGCATCCACCTGATCAACCCGCGTGACGTAGTGCCGGAATCGAAGATGCCCGCCTACCCCTTCCTCGCCCACAAGACCGTCGACGCCAGCCAGACGCCGAAGAAGATGCAGGCCCTGCGCAGCCTCGGCGTGCCCTACAGCGATGCAGACATCGCCGGCGCCAGCGAGGCGGTACAGGGCAAGACCGAACTGGACGCGCTGGTCGCCTACCTGCAGGGGCTGGGCGTGCAGATCAAGAGCAAGAGGTGAAGCCGATGGACATCGGAACCCTGCGTGGCCTGGGCACCCTGCTGGTGTTGCTGGCCTTCGTCGGCCTGGCCCTGTGGGTGTTCAGCCCCAGGCGCCAGAAAGACTTCGATGAAGCCAGCCGCCTGCCGTTCGCCGACGAGCCAGAAAGCCTGGATGTACAGCGCCGGAAGCCCGACGCATGAGCAGCGCCTGGAGCCTGTTCGTCAGCCTGCTGACCCTCGGCACCCTGGCCGGGCTGCTCTGGCTGCTGCTGGCCACCCGCAAGGGCGAGCGCCAGAAGCCAGGCGAGGAAACCCTCAAGCACAGCTTCGACGGCATCGAGGAATACGACAATCCGCTGCCGCGCTGGTGGTTCTGGCTGTTCATCGCCACCCTGGTGTTCGCCGTGCTGTACCTGCTGCTCTATCCGGGGCTGGGCAACTGGCGCGGTCTGCTGCCCGGCTATGATTGGTTGGACAGCGAGCGCCAGGTGCGTTTCGCCGACGGCCAGCGCGGCTGGAGTGGCGTGCACGAGTGGGAAAAGGAAATGGCCCAGGCCGAAGCACGCTACGGGCCGATCTTTGCACGCTTCGCCAGCATGCCGCTGGAACAGGTGGCCAAAGAGCCGCAAGCCTTGCAGATCGGCGCCCGGCTGTTCGCCGCCAACTGTGCGGTGTGCCACGGCTCGGACGCCAAGGGCGCCTATGGCTTCCCAAACCTCACCGACGCGTACTGGCGTTGGGGCGGCGACCCGCAGTCGATCAAGACCAGCATCCTCAACGGCCGTCAGGCGGTGATGCCCGCCTGGGGCGCCGTACTCGGCGAACAGGGCGTCAGGGACGTGGCCGCCTATGTACTGGCCGGCATGGGCCGTGAGCTGCCCGCCGACGCCCAGGCCGACCCGCAGGCCGGGGAGAAACTCTACGCCACCACCTGCATCGCCTGCCACGGCCCGCAGCGCCAGGGCAACCCGCTGCTCGGCGCGCCCGACCTGAGCCAGCCGGGCGCATACATCTACGGCACGCGCTTCGACCAGGTGCAGCAGAGTATCCACCAGGGACGCCAGGGGCAGATGCCGGCCCAGCAGGCCAGCCAGGGTGACGACCGCGTGCACATTCTGGCAGCCTACATCTACAGCCTGTCGCAGCCGCCCGCCCCGACGCCGGCACCCCCTGCGCAAGCAGTCAGCAGCCCCACGCCGCCATGACCCTGGGAGCCGCCGGGCTATCGAGCCGTCCGTTGATCCAGATCAGTCGCACAGGCCCTCCCGGCCCGCAAAGGCGACCAAGTGTCGCAGGGTGACAGAAAGGTGCGGGGGTATCATCGAGGTACAAGGAAGCCCCCCCGTCCCGGCCTGAACCGGGCACTCTGCTACTGCCGTGGGACGTTGCGATGAGTCATCGGATACCGCTACAAGACATCACCCCGCCGCCCGCCCCGAACAGCGAAGGCGTCGACCTGTACGCCGCCCGGGAAAAGATCCACACCCGCGCCTTCAGCGGTTTCTTCCGCAACCTGCGGATGGCCGGTGGCGCACTGCTGATGCTGATCTACTTCGGCACCGTATGGCTGAGCTGGAACGGCCGCCAGGCGGTGTGGTGGAACCTGCCGGAACGCAAGTTCTACATCTTCGGCTCGACCTTCTGGCCACAGGATTTCATCCTGCTTTCGGGCATTCTCATCGTTGCCGCTTTCGGGCTGTTCTTCATCACGGTCTACGCCGGTCGAGTGTGGTGCGGCTACACCTGCCCGCAAAGCGTCTGGACCTGGATGTTCATGTGGTGCGAGAAGCTCACCGAAGGCGACCGCAACCAGCGCATCAAGCTCGACAAGGCGCCGGCCAGCGCCAGCAAGCTGCTGCGCAAGAGCGCCAAACACGGCCTGTGGCTGCTGATCGGCTTTGTCACCGGGCTGACCTTCGTCGGCTACTTCGCGCCGATTCGCGAACTGTGCATCGAGCTGTTCACCGGCCAGGCCGACGGCTGGGCGTATTTCTGGGTCGGCTTCTTCACCCTGGCCACCTACGGCAACGCCGGCTGGCTGCGCGAACAGGTATGCGTGCACATGTGTCCCTATTCGCGCTTCCAGAGTGTGATGTTCGACAAGGACACGCTGATCGTCTCCTACGACCCGCGTCGCGGCGAACCACGCGGCCCAAGGCGTCGTCAGGCAGACTTCAAGAGCCAGGGCCTGGGCGAGTGCATCGACTGCACGTTGTGCGTGCAGGTCTGCCCCACCGGCATCGACATCCGCGACGGCCTGCAGATCGCCTGCATCGGCTGCGCGGCCTGCATCGACGCCTGCGACACGGTGATGGACAAGATGGGCTACCCGCGCGGACTGGTTAGCTACACCACCGAACACAACCTTTCCGGCCAGCAAACCCGTACCTTGCGGCCACGACTGATCGGCTACGCGCTGGTGCTGCTGAGCATGCTCGGCCTGCTGGCCAGCGCTTTCGCCATGCGCCCGTTGACCGGCCTGGATGTCGCCAAGGACCGCATGCTTTATCGTGAGAACGCCGAAGGGCGGATCGAGAACGTCTACAGCCTGAAGATCCTCAACAAGGACCAGCACCCGCACACCTACCTGTTGCAGGCTGCAGGCTTGCCCGACCTGCGCCTGCAGGGTCAGCGCGAGATCCGCGTGGCGGCCGGCGACAGCCTGAGCCTGGCGGTGCAGCTGTCCAGCGCTGCCGAACAGATGCCATCGAGCAGCAATGAGGTGACCTTCACCTTGCAAGACATCGACGACAGCGATAACCGGGTTGTCGCGAAAAGCCGCTTCATCGGTCCGCAGGTCCGTTAGGAGATTCTCTTGAACACAAGCGCCGTCCCCTGGTACCGGCACCGCTGGCCGTGGTTCATCATCGGCCTGCTGGGCTGTTCGGTGACCCTCAGCCTGACCATGGTGGTGATCGCCGTGCAGCATCCGGTCAACTTGGTCAGCGACAACTATTACGAGGCCGGCAAGGGCATCAACCGCTCGCTGGACCGCGAACAGCTGGCCCTGGCCCTGAAGCTGCGCGCCAGCCTGAACCTCGACGAGCTGACCGGCGAAGCCGAACTGCGCCTGGCAGGTGACAGCCTGCCCGACACCCTGCAACTCAACCTGCTGTCGCCGACCCAGCCGGACAAGGATCGCCACATCCTGCTGCGGCGCAGCCCCGGCGAAACCGGACGCTACATCGGCCAGCTCGATGACCGGGTCGATGGCCGGCGCTTCGTCGAACTGCTGGGCCAGGCACAGGCCGGCACCTGGCGCCTGTTCGAAGAAGAATTCGTGCGTCCGGGCCGCACCCTGGTGCTGGGCGACGAGCCGCTGCAGGCCGCGCCTTGACTGCGCCTCGGCCCGCCCCTTCAGCCGTGCATCCAGCGACCTGCTATCACTGCGCCCTGCCCGTTCCACCCGGCAGCCCCTTCATCGCCCAAGTGCTGGGCGAACCCCGCGCCTTCTGCTGCCCCGGTTGCCAGGCGGTGGCCGAAGCCATCGTCAGCGGTGGACTGGACGCTTACTACCGGCATCGCAGCACGGCGGCCGGCAACCCTCAGGAACTGCCGACACCGCCGCCCGATGAGCTGCGCCTGTACGACCGACCCGACGTGCGACAGGGCTTCGGGCGCGAAGACGGTCAGGCCTGCGAAGCGACGCTGCTGGTTGAAGGCATCACGTGCGCCGCCTGTGGCTGGCTGATCGAGCGCTACCTGCTGGCGGTACCGGGGGTCAGCGAGGCCCGCCTGAACCTCACCAGCCACCGCCTGCAGCTGCGCTGGGACACCGCGCAGCGCCCGCTGAGCGAGCTGCTGCAGGGGCTGCGCGAACTCGGCTACCTGGCCCACCCCTGGCAGCCCGACCAGGCCAGCGAGCGCCTGGCCGCAGACAACCGCCAGGCATTGCGCCGCCTGGGGGTGGCCGGGCTGCTGTGGTTCCAGGCGATGATGGCGACCATGGCCACCTGGCCGGAATTCAACATCGACCTCAGCCCCGAGATGCACAGCATCCTGCGCTGGGCGGCGATGTTCCTCACCACACCGATCGTCTTCTACAGCTGCGCAGCGCTGTTCAAGGGCGCGGCCCGCGACCTGCGCAACCGCCAGCTGAGCATGGACGTCTCGGTGTCGCTGGCCATCGGCACCGCCTATGGCGCCGGGGTGTGGAGCGCAATCAGCGGCCAGGGCGAGCTGTATTTCGATGCGGTGGGCATGTTCGCTCTGTTCCTGCTCAGTGGCCGCTACCTGGAACGCCGCGCCCGACAACGCACCGCTGCAGCCACCACGCAGCTGGTGCGACTGCTGCCGCCGTCCTGCCTGCGCCTGGACGCCCAGGGCCAACAGCAACGCGTGCTACTCAGCGAACTGCGCCTGGGCGACCGGGTGCTGGTGCTGCCCGGTGCGCTGGTGCCGGCCGACGGGCGTATCGTCGAGGGGTTGTCCAGCCTCGACGAATCACTGCTTACCGGCGAATACCTGCCGCAGCCACGCCAGCCGGGTGACCGGGTCACCGCCGGCACCCTGAACGTCGACAGTCCGCTCAGCGTGGAGGTCCAGGCCCTGGGCCAGGACACGCGGCTGTCGGCCATCGTGCGCCTGCTCGAACGCGCACAGACCGACAAGCCGCGCCTGGCGCGCCTGGCCGACCGTGCGGCACAGTGGTTCCTGCTGGGCTCGCTGCTGGCCTGCGTGGCAGTCGGTGCCCTGTGGTGGCAACTGGATCCCTCGCGGGCCTTCTGGATCGTCCTGGCCATGCTCATCGCCACCTGCCCCTGCGCCCTGTCGCTGGCCACTCCGACGGCGCTGACCGCCGCCACCGGCAGCCTGCATCGCCTGGGCCTGCTGCTGACCCGCGGGCACGTGCTCGAAGCCTTGGAGCAGGTCGACACGGTGGTGTTCGACAAGACCGGCACCCTCACCGAAGGTCGCCTGCAATTGCGCCGGGTGCTGCCCCTGGCGGAGCTGGACGGCGAAACCTGCCTGAGCCTCGCTGCCGCGTTGGAAAACCGCACGCAACACCCGATCGCCCGCGCCTTCGGCCCCAGCACGCAGGTGGCCGAAGCCCTGCAGGTGCATGCCGGCCTGGGTCTGCAGGGCGTGGTAGACGGGCAGTGCCTGCGCATCGGCCAGCCGGCGTTCGTCTGTGCCCTGAGCGGTACGACGCCGCTGACGGTGCCCGAAGATTCCGGCCAGTGGCTGCTGCTGGGTAACCAGCAGGGGGCGCTGGCCTGGCTGGTGCTGGACGACCGCCTGCGCGACGACGCCCCTGATCTGCTCCAGGCCTGCCGCGCACGCGGCTGGCGGACCCTGCTGCTGTCCGGCGACAGCTCACCGATGGTCACCCAGGTGGCGGCGCAGCTGGGTATCGACGACGCGCGTGGCGGCCTGCGCCCCGACGACAAGCTGCAGGTCCTGCACGGCCTGCACCGCGAGGGACGCAAGGTGCTGATGCTCGGTGACGGCATCAATGACGTGCCGGTGCTGGCTGCCGCCGACATCAGCGTGGCCATGGGTTCGGCCACCGACCTGGCCAAGACCAGCGCCGACGCCGTGCTGCTGTGCAACCGCCTGGGCACTCTGGTGCAGGCCTTCGAGCTGGCACGCCGCACACGCCGGGTGATCCGCCAGAACCTGCTGTGGGCCGGGCTGTACAATGGCCTGGTGTTGCCGTTCGCCGCCCTCGGCTGGGTGACGCCGATGTGGGCGGCCATCGGCATGTCGCTCAGTTCGCTGATCGTAGTGCTCAATGCCCTGCGCCTGAGCCGTGTCACACCCCCTCTGCCGATGACCCCGGAGTCCGCATGCCTGCGCTCTACATCATGATCCCCGCCGCCCTGCTGCTGGTCGGCGTCGCCATCCGGGTGTTCTTCTGGGCCGTGGACAGCGGCCAGTACGACGACCTGGACAGCCCGGCACACAGCATCCTGTTCGACGACGAAGACCCGGCCCACAAGGCTGCGGCGCAGTCGCGTGAGCGGCATGACTGAGCTGCTCGGCCTGCTCGGCACGGCGCTGCTGTTCGGCGTGCTCGGCGGCGGCCACTGCATCGGCATGTGCGGCGGGCTGATGGGCGCCCTGACCCTGGCGGTCCCTGAGCGCCAGCGCCGCTGGCGCCTGCTGCTGGCCTACAACCTCGGGCGGGTTGCCAGCTACGCGGTGGCCGGGCTGCTCACCGGCCTGCTCGGCCACGCCGTGGCCAACGGGCCGGGTGCCCTGATACTGCGGGTCATCGCTGCGCTGCTGTTGATCGCCATGGGCCTGTACCTGGCCGGCTGGTGGCAAGGGCTGACTTACATCGAACGCCTCGGCCGTGGCCTGTGGCGCCACCTGCAACCTGTGGCCCGCCGCCTGCTGCCGATGAACAGCGTGCCCCGCGCGGCCCTGGTCGGTGCCCTGTGGGGCTGGCTGCCATGCGGGCTGGTGTACAGCGTGCTGCTGTGGGCAGCCTTGCAGGGCAATGCGCTGACCAGCGCGACGCTGATGCTGGCCTTCGGCCTGGGCACCTGGCCGGTTCTGCTCGCCGCCGGCCTGGCCGCCGAACGTACCCGGGCCCTGCTGCGCCGTCGCGGGCTGCGTACTGTCGGGGGCCTGCTGGTCATCGCCTTCGGCCTCTGGAGCCTGCCGGGTCCGCACCAGCGCCTGTTGATGGGTCACTGAACGATGACCCCTTTGGCAAACCCTTGATGCATATCAACAGGCCTGGCAAGTGGCTCGCCTAGACTCGGGCATCGCCAGCCTAACCAGGGGAATGCCCGCATGCTCGACGCCATTCGTTGGGATTCTGACCTGATCCGTCGCTACGATCTGGCAGGACCGCGTTACACCTCCTACCCCACCGCCGTGCAGTTCAATACCCAGGTCGGCGCCTTCGACCTGCTGCACGCCCTGCGTGAAAGTCGCAAGGCCTCGCGCCCACTGTCGCTGTACGCGCACATCCCGTTCTGCGCCAACATCTGCTACTACTGCGCGTGCAACAAAGTGGTCACCAAGGACCGCAGCCGCGCTCAGGCCTACCTGCAACGCCTGGAACATGAAATCAAGATGCTGGCCTGCCACCTCGCGCCAGACCAGGTGGTAGAGCAACTGCATCTGGGCGGCGGCACGCCGACCTTCCTCAATCATGGCGAGCTGCGTCAACTGATGGCCCAGCTGCGTACGCACTTCAATCTGCTGGACGACGACTCCGGCGACTACGGCATCGAGATCGACCCGCGCGAGGCCGACTGGTCGTCCATGGGCCTGCTCCGCGAACTGGGCTTCAACCGGGTCAGCCTCGGCGTGCAGGATCTCGATCCGGCGGTGCAGCGTGCGGTCAACCGCCTGCAGAGCCTGGAGCAGACCCGCGCTATCGTCGAAGCGGCGCGTACCCTGCAGTTCCGCTCGGTGAACATCGACCTGATCTACGGCCTGCCGTTGCAAACCCCCGAGGGCTTCGCCCGCACGGTGGAGGAAATCATCGCCCTGCAGCCCGACCGTCTGTCGGTGTTCAACTATGCGCACCTGCCCGAACGCTTCATGCCGCAGCGGCGCATCGACACCCAGGCCTTGCCGCGCCCGGAGCAGAAACTGCAGATGCTCGAACGCACCATCGAGCAACTGACCGGCGCCGGCTACCGCTACATCGGCATGGACCACTTCGCCCTGCCCGACGACGAACTGGCCATTGCCCAGGAAGAAGGCACGCTGCAACGCAACTTCCAGGGCTACACCACGCATGGGCATTGCGACCTGCTCGGGCTGGGGGTCTCGGCAATCAGCCAGATCGGCGACCTGTACTGCCAGAACAGCAGCGATCTCAACGACTATCAGAGCCTGCTGGGCAGCGACCAGCTGGCCACCAAGCGCGGCCTGCTGTGCAATGACGACGACCGTATCCGCCGGGCAGTCATCCAGCAGCTGATCTGCCATTTCGAGCTGGATTTCACCCGCATCGAGCAGGCGTTCGGCATCGACTTCGCGCATTACTTCCGGGACCTCCAAGCGCCCCTGCACGCCATGGCCAGTGATGGCCTGATCGCCCTGGACGCGCATGGGATCCGCGTGCTGCCCGCCGGGCGCCTGCTGGTGCGCGGGGTGTGCATGCTGTTCGACGCCTACCTCAACCCGCAGAACAGCCAACGCTTTTCACGAGTCATATGAAGCCCATGAGAACCCTGGCAAGCGCCGCGCGGCTGGCTCAAGCCGCCCCGAGTGAGTTAACCTTACGTCCTATGTGTGCTTATCCCACAAGGAATCTAGTGATGTCTGAGCCAGTCAAAATGCGTGCTCACAACCAGGCTCATTGCAAGGACTGCAGTCTCGCCCCGCTTTGCCTGCCCCTCTCCCTCAATCTGGAGGACATGGACGCGCTCGACCAGATCGTCAAGCGCGGCCGCCCGCTGAAAAAGGGCGAATTCCTGTTCCGCCAGGGCGATACCTTCGAGTCGGTCTATGCCGTGCGCTCCGGCGCGCTGAAGACCTTCAGCATCAGCGACGGCGGTGCCGAGCAGCTCACCGGTTTCCACCTGCCCAGCGAGCTGGTGGGCATGTCCGGTATGGATGCCGAGGCCTATCCGGTCTCGGCCCAGGCGCTGGAGACCACATCGGTATGCGAGATTCCCTTCGAACGTCTCGATGAGCTTTCGGTGCAGCTGCCACAACTGCGTCGCCAACTGATGCGGGTGATGAGCCGCGAGATCCGCGACGACCAACAGATGATGCTGCTGCTGTCGAAGAAGACCGCCGACGAACGCATCGCCACCTTCCTGGTGAACCTCTCGGCCCGCTTCCGCGCCCGGGGGTTCTCGGCCAATCATTTCCGCCTGAGCATGTCGCGCAACGAGATCGGCAACCATCTGGGCCTGGCGGTGGAAACCGTGTCGCGGGTGTTCACGCGCTTCCAGCAGAACCAGCTGATCGCCGCCGAAGGCAAGGAAATCCACATTCTCGACCCGATCCAGCTGTGCGCGCTGGCCGGTGGCGCGATGGAAAGCTGAGCGTGCAGCCAGGCTGCCGGGTGCATCGACGGTCGCGGTCGAGCCCCGACAGCCCCTATACTACCGGGCACTCTTGCACCGGACAGTACGCATGACTTTCGACGATTCCCTCATCAAATCCCTGATCCGCCCCGTGGTGGACTTCCCCAAGCCTGGCGTGGTGTTCCGTGACATCACCCCACTGTTCCAGTCGCCCAAGGCCACGCGCCAGGTCGTCGACCAGTTCGTGCAGCGCTATATCGACGCCGACTTCAACCACATCGGCGTAATGGACGCCCGGGGCTTCCTGATCGGTTCGGTGGTCGCCTACGAACTGAACAAGCCGCTGGTGCTGTTCCGCAAGCAGGGCAAGCTGCCGGCCGACGTGCTGGCCGAGGGTTACCAGACCGAGTACGGCCAGGCGTTCCTGGAAGTGCACGCCGACAGCCTGTGCGACGGCGACAGCGTGGTGCTGTTCGATGACCTGATCGCCACCGGCGGCACCCTGCTCGCCGCCGTCAACCTGATCCGCCGCATGGGCGCCAAGGTCCACGAGGCCGCGGCGATCATCGACCTGCCGCAACTGGGCGGCTCGCAACGCCTCAACGACCAGCAGGTACCGACCTTCTGCCTGACCCGCTACAGCCTCGACGAGATGTAACACAGGAGGTCGTGGCCGCTTTCACCTGGCTGGACCGGCTTTAGCCGCCATACGGGTCAGTTAGACCGGGTAGGAGCGGCTTCAGCCGCGAAGCGAACGCATGTTCACAACAGATGCAGTGAATTTCCTCGCACTTTCGCGGCTAAAGCCGCTCCTACCGAGCCAAATAACGGCTAACTGAACTGTATTGGCTTTAGCCGGGATTTCTTCGCGGCTCAAGCCGTTCCTACAGGGTGATGGGTTTGCGGCCCGCGAACGAGTGGGCCAGAGTGCCGCCGTCGACCAGGTCCAGCTCGCCACCCAGCGGCACGCCATGGGCGATGCGCGAGGCGGTCAGACCTTTCTCGTGAAGCAGCTGGGCGATGTAATGCGCGGTGGCTTCACCTTCCACCGTCGGGTTGGTGGCCAGAATCACCTCGGTGAACGAGCCCTGGCTGTCGATGCGCTCCATCAACTGGGGAATGCCGATGGCCTCCGGCCCCAGGCCATCGAGGGGCGAAAGGTGCCCCTTGAGCACGAAGTAGCGCCCCCGGTAGCCGGTCTGCTCGACGGCGTACACGTCGGTTGGCCCTTCCACCACGCACAGCAGCGTGTCGTCACGACGCGGGTCGGCGCACTGCAGGCACAGTTCTTCCTCGGTGAGGGTACGGCAACGCTGGCAATGCCCCACGCCGTCCATGGCCTGCTGCAACGCCAGGGCCAGGCGCGAGCCACCGCTGCGGTCACGCTCCAGCAGTTGCAAGGCCATGCGCTGGGCGGTCTTCTGACCCACGCCGGGCAGTACGCGGAAGGCGTCGATCAGTTGGCGGATCAGGGGGCTGAAGCTCATGGAAAAGGGTCCCGGGCAATCGAAAGACGCGGTTTATAACCGCGCCTTGTCACCAGCGTCAATCACAGCTGGGAAACCTCGACCACCAGCTTGCCGAAGTTGCGCCCTTCGAGCAGGCCGATCAGCGCCTCGGGCGCGGCCTCCAGCCCCTGGACCACGTCTTCGCGGAACTTGACCTTGCCGGAGGTGACCAGCGGGGTCATGGCTTCGATGAACTCCTGGCGCCGATGCCCGTAGGCCTCGAAGACGATGAAGCCCTGCACATGCACGCGCTTGGTCAGCAAGGTGCGCATCATCAGCGGCAGCTGGTCGGGGCCCTCGAAGTCGCCATCGGCGTTGTACTGGGCGATCACCCCGCACAACGGAATGCGAGCATGGGCATTGAGCAGCGGCAATACGGCTTCGAGCACCTTGCCACCGACCAGTTCGTAGTAGACGTCGATGCCCTGCGGGCAGGCCTCGGCCAGTTGCGCGGCAAAGTCATCGCTGCGATGGTCGATGCAGGCGTCGAAGCCCAGCTCTTCGACCACGTAGCGGCACTTGTCCGGGCCGCCGGCGATACCCACCGCCCGCAGACCGTTGAGCTTGGCCACCTGGCCGACCACCGAACCGACGGCGCCGGATGCGGCGGCGACCACCAGGGTCTCGCCCGCCTTGGGCTTGCCGATGTCCATCAGCCCCATGTAGGCGGTCATCCCCGGCATGCCCAAGGCGCCCAGCGCCAGGGAAGGACGCGGCAGGTCCTTGGGCAGCTTGAACAGCGCCGAGCCATCGCTGACGCTGTGGGTCTGCCAGCCGGTCTGACCGACCACCAGGTCACCGGGCTGGAAGTGCGAGTTGAGCGATTGCTCCACGACACTGACTGCGCCGCCCTCCATCACCGCGCCGATCTGCACCGGTTCGGCATAGGACGGCGCGTCACTCATGCGCCCCCGCATGTAGGGGTCCAGCGACAGGTACAGGGTACGCAGTTGCACCTGGCCGCCCTGCAGCTCCGGCAGGGTCTCGCGCTCCATGCGAAAGTTCTCTAGCGTGGGGCGGCCCTTGGGTCGGGACGCCAGGACGAAACGCTGGTTGAGCACGCTGTCTTGAGTCATGGAACACTCCTCTGCTGGCTTTCAGAAACACGTAGAGGGCAGACCATGCTCAGCCGCCAGCGTTCGATCGACATGAAAATGCCAGGACAAGCCTGGCATTGGTCACGGCAGGAAAAGCACCGTCAGAACGGCAGCTTCATGCCCGGCGGCAGTTGCAGACCGGCGGTCATGCTGGCGGTCTTCTCGGCGCTGGACTGCTCGATCTTGCGCACTGCGTCGTTGACGGCAGCGGCGATCAGGTCTTCCAGCACTTCCTTGTCTTCCTGCATCAGGCTGTCGTCCAGGGTGATGCGCTTGACGTCGTGACGACCGGTCATCACCACGCTCACCAGGCCGGCGCCGGACTGGCCGGTGACTTCGGCATTGGCCAGTTCTTCCTGCATCTTGGCCATTTTTTCCTGCATCTGCTGGGCCTGCTTCATCAGGCCAGCCATGCCACCTTTCATCATGGGATATCTCCTCGAAAATGCATGGTTGCTTTGCACGCCGCCACTGGCGCCGTGCGTTCGTTCATTGCGCCGGCACGGCATCCACCGGCTTGATCGTATCCTCCCGAACCACCGCGCCAAACTGTTGCATCATGTGCTGGACGAACGGATCGGCATGGATCGACGCGATGGCCTGGCGCTGACGTTCGGCACGTTGCCGGGCAGCGGCCTGCGCCGGGGTTTCCTGCTCGGGGCGCACCAGCTCGATATGCAGTTGGATGGCGCTGCCATGATACTGGTTCAACGCGTCGTTGAGGCGCCGCTGCTGGGTGGCGTTGAACAGCGCGCTGTGCGCCGGGTCCAGGTGCAACAGCCAGCGGTCGCCCTCGATGCTGATCAGGGTGCAGTTGGCGGCGATGCTGCCGGTCATGCCGGAAATCGCCAGCTTGGGAAACATCTGCAGCCATTCCAAGGCCAGCCCCGTGGCCGGCATGGCGGCCGGTTCAGGCTCGGGCTCCGGCTCGTCTTCGTCATGCACGTGGTCGTGGGCCAGCTCATCGAGCAGGCTCACCGACGCCGGGTCGATGTCGACCTCTGGCTCGCTGTAGTCGTCGTCCTGGGCGCCCTCGTCGTCCATTTGCGGTGGCATCGACAAGTAGGCGCTGTCGGGAATGTCTTCCAGGCCACCGGTGCTGCGATCCGGTGCAGGCGCCTGTTCGGCCTGCGGTGCATCCGGCACCGGGCTGGCGGGTACAGGTGCCGGCATGGCGGGCAGCTCGGGCGGCTCGGCGCGGGTTTCCAGGACCGGTTCGGCGCTGACTGGCGCAGCCGGCACCGGTTCGGGTCGCGCGCTCGCCGGCTGCGTATCCCAGGGCACATCCACGACTTGTGGCTCGGGGTCGGGTGCTGGCCGGGATTCAGCTTGCGGCGCTGGCTGGGCAGCGGCGACTGCGGGCACCACCGGGGCTGGCGCGGCCGCCGGTGATGCCACCTGGGGCGTCGGCTCGGGTGCTGGCGTGGCGGTTGGCGCGACGCTGGCCGGCTGGGCCAGGGCGGGCTGGGAGTCAACTCTGGCCTGGCTGACTCCCACTGGCTTTAGCGGTTGACTCGGCGCACCGTCGCTATCGGCGGGGCGGAACGCCAGCATGCGCAGCAGGACCATTTCGAAACCGCTGCGCGGGTCTGGTGCCAGCGGCAGGTCACGACGGCCAATCAGGCCCATCTGGTAATAGAACTGTACGTCTTCGCCGGGCAGGGCCTGGGCCAGGGCCAGAACCCGCTCGCGGTCGCCATGGCCGTTGTCCACCGCTTCAGGCAAGGCCTGGGCGATGGCCACGCGGTGCAGCACGTTGAGCATTTCCGCCAGCACGCCGTTCCAGTCCGGGCCTTGTTCAGCCAGGTGCCGGACGGCTTCGAGCAGCGCCCGGGCATCACCCTGCAGCAGCGCGCCCAGCACGTCGAACACCTGCCCGTGGTCCAGGGTACCCAGCATGGCGCGCACATCGGCGGCCATGACCTTGCCTTCGCCGAAGGCGATGGCCTGGTCGGTAAGGCTCATGGCATCGCGCATCGAGCCATCGGCGGCGCGGCCCAGCAGCCACAGGGCATCGTCCTCGAACGGCACGTTCTCGGCGCCCAGGACATGGCTGAGGTGCTCGACCACCCGCTCGGGGGTCATGTTCTTCAGCGAGAACTGCAGGCAGCGCGACAGGATGGTGGCCGGCAGTTTCTGCGGGTCGGTGGTGGCGAGGATGAACTTGACGTAGGGCGGCGGCTCCTCCAGCGTCTTGAGCAAGGCGTTGAAGGAGTGGCTGGAAAGCATGTGCACTTCGTCGATCAGGTAGACCTTGAAGCGCCCGCGGCTCGGCGCGTACTGCACGTTGTCGAGCAGCTCGCGGGTATCCTCGACCTTGGTGCGGCTGGCGGCGTCGATCTCGATCAGGTCGACGAAGCGGCCATCGTCGATCTCCTGGCACACCGAGCAGGTGCCGCACGGGCTGGAGGTGATGCCGGTTTCGCAGTTGAGGCACTTGGCGATGATCCGCGCGATGGTGGTCTTGCCCACCCCGCGGGTACCGGTGAACAGATAGGCATGGTGCAGACGCTGGCTGTCCAGGGCGTTGATCAGAGCCTTGAGCACATGGGTCTGGCCGACCATTTCGCGGAACGAGCGCGGACGCCATTTACGTGCAAGAACCTGATAACTCATCGAAAACCGTCGCGAAGGGTAAGCGGAAGACCGCTAATCCTAGCGGAGCAAGGCTAAAATTGCATCTGGTGTCACACCCCTTCACTCACTCGACAGCAACGGATAAAAGACAAAGATGTCAGAGTGTCATGCCTCAACCTTCCTCTATCAGGCCGCAGGCCGGGAATTTCCATGCGCAAGTTACTGCTGAGCCTGTCGCTGCTGCTGAGCCAGGAAGGCATCGCCGAACCGGCTGCGCTGCGCTTCTCGGTGTCGGAAAGCTGGTCGATGCCGCTGATGCACCTGGAAAACCACCAGCCGACCAGCGGCATCCTCCTGGAAATCTTCGACAGCCTGGCGCGCCAGGTCGGTCGCCAGGCCGAGTACCACGTCATGCCCCGCCTGCGCATCCAGGGTGCGCTGGAGAGCGCGGACATCGACGTGCGCTGCTACATCGCCAAGTCCTGGCTGGGCGACCTGCGCGGTGACTACGCCTGGAGCGTGCCGATCCTGGTGCAGCGCGACCTGCTGGTGGCGGCACCGCTGACCGTCGGCCCCTACCCCGAGCAGTTCGACAACGAGGTGATCGGCACCGTCACCGGTTACAACTACCCTGCCTTGCAGCACCTGTTCGATAGCCACCGCCTGGTACGCGAAGACGCCCGCAACCAGGAGCAGGTGCTGCGCATGCTGGTGGCGGGCCGCTACAACTATGCAATCAGCAACCAGCTGGCGATGGACTGGATCAACCGGGAGCTGCCACCCGAACAGCGCCTCAAGGTAGTCGCCACGGTCAGTGAACAGGACGCCGCGTGTCTGGTGCGCAAGGACCCTGCCCTGCCGGTGCAGCAGATTCTCGACACCCTGCAGGCCATGCGCAAATCAGGCGAGATCCAGCGCATCGTCGAGCGCTACGCTCCCCGCCGCTGACAGGCCGCCGCTTCAGACCAGGCGCAGCGGGCGCCGCTCGGGGTTGAGCACTCCATCGCCCAGACGGTCGACCACCAGCGCGTCGGCCTGCCGGGCCAGGCGGTCCATGTGCCGGTCACGGCTCTTCTCGGCATCAACCATGGCCCGCCGCCCGTGGCGGTTGAGCAGGTAGGCGTGGATCTGCCGTACTTCCTCGCTGCGGTAGATGGGTTCCACATCGAGCACCGCCAGGCGCCCGTTGGAGGCATGGTCGCGGGTGTTCATCAGCACCTGCGGCCCGCGTGCGCCGAGCACCTGAAAGCCCAGGGCTTCGAAACACGGCACCTTGCTGGCGAAGCAGGCCAGTTCCGCGTGCGGGTAGCGCTGCAACATGACAGCGAGCATGCCGCGCGCCACACCATGCCGACGCCAGCCGGCGCGCACGGCCATGTAGGCCACGGCGCAGGCCTGCGGGTCGTCTTCATAGGGCAGGTAAAGCAGAAAGCCGATCACCTGCGTCGGGTCTTCGCCGTCCAGGGCCACGATCAGTTCCACGGCCAGCCCCAGCGAGCCGTCCATGGCCTCCTGGTAGCGGTTGACCTCGAAGCCGACGCCGTACTGGTACAGCGGGTACAGGGGATTGCTGGGCAGGATGCCGACCATGCCGATATCGGTCACGTAGTCGATGACCATCTGCATGATCTGGTTCTTGATCGACTCGGGCGGCGGGTTTTCCAGGCGGGTGATGGTGAACATGGAAGCAATGACGGGCTCGCGGTTGACTGGGCCGCATGATAACCCAGGCCAGCGGCAGGGTGCCGAACCGATCGCCAGGGACTTTTCCGGTTTTTTTCGACCGACCGGACAACCGGTCCAAGCGCCATGACCGGCACACCCTTGGTGCACGCCTGCCGACATCCGGCGCTCTCCAGCGCCCCAAAACCGGGGCCTGCGCACCATCGCCGTGCTGTGCATTTTTGGCACGACTCGGCTCTAAATTCGTCACTTGTGACCCTCGCGAACGCGCTCCTAGGATGCCAGGACCCGCTGGCCAACCGACAGGTGCGCAGAATCATGAAAACCAATAACGCGTTGCACAAGTCTCTCTTCGTCTTTGCCCTGCTGTACCTGGGCTACGTCATTTCCTATATCGACCGCGCCGCCATCTCCCTGGCCCTGTCGCACATCGGCGAAGACTTCCACCTGGGCGCCGGGGAGCTGGGCGTGGTGCTCAGCGCGTTCTACCTGGGTTATGCCGTGATGCAGATTCCTGGCGGCTGGCTGGCCGACCGCTTCGGCGCCAAATGGGTGGTGGTGGTCTCCATCGCGCTGTGGTCGGTGTTCACACTGATGACCGGCCTGGCCTGGTCACTGGCCTCGTTACTGGTGATCCGCTTCCTGTTCGGCCTGGGCGAAGGCAGCTATCCGTCGGCAGCGGTCAAGGGTGTGGCCGAGCTGTACACCCGCGCCGACCGGCCGAAGATGACCAGCCTGCTCATCTCTTCCAACTACACCGGCAGTTTCGCCGCACCGCTGATCATCACCCCGCTGCTGGTCTGGCTGGGCTGGCGTGACGTGTTCCTGGCCATCGGTGTGGCCGGCATCCTGTTTGCCCTCGGCTTCGCCTGGCTGGTCAAGCGCCCCGAGGCCTATGGCAACTACCAGTCGCACGTGGCCAGCGGCAGCGCCGGCAAGGTCGACGCCAAGGTGCTGCTGCGCATGCCACTGCTGTGGAAGATCGTACTGGTGTGGTTCTCCCTCGGCCTGGTCAACAAGGGGCTGGACGCCTGGATGCCGATGTACCTGCTCACCGCCCGCGGCCTGGACCTGAAGACCGTCGGCATGCTGGTGCCTCTGCCCTTCATCACCGCGAGCATCGCCTCGGCGATGGGCGGCTGGCTGATGACCCGCTACTTCGATGGTCGGGAAAAACTGCTGATGACCGCCAGTTGCGCGCTCACCGGCCTGTTTCTCTACGGCATGTACCAGTCGCAGAGCACCACCGAGGTCATCACTTATCAAGCCATCGTGTACTTCTTCAAATCCTTCGTGTTCGCCACCGCCTTCGCCCTGCCCACCAAGATACTCGCCCAGCGCCTGGTCGGTACCGGCATCGGCATGGTCAACTTCGGCGGCCAGGTGGCGGGCTTCGTCTCGCCGATGGTCATCGGTTTTCTGGTGGCACACTACGGCACCTACGAATCCGCCTTCCTGTTCCTGCTCTGCGCCACGGTGGCGGCCACCCTGATCAGCCTGTCGATCAGCGACCGCAAGGTGTTGGCTGTACAGCAGGCCAACATGCATGAAGCATGAGGCCCGGCGACCGGGTGGCGAATGCGTTAGGCTCTGGGCTCCAGCCTTGCAAGACCGGAGCAACCCGCCACCATGAGCGCCCGAACCCTCAGTGAAACCGCGATCCGCTACTTCCTCCAGGTGGTCAACAGCGGCTCGATCAGCGAGGCCGCCAGCCGCCTGCATGTGGTGCCTTCGGCGGTCAGCCGGCAGATCAGTCGCCTGGAAAATGAACTGGGCTCGCCCTTGCTCGAACGTCAGTCGCGCGGCGTTGCCCTGAGCCCGGCGGGTGAGCTGCTGGCCGCCTACGCACGCCGCACCCTGCTGGATGCCGAACAGGTCAGCCAGGAAATCGCCGCGTTGCGTGACCAGTCTGAAGCGCTGATCAGCATCGCTTGCACCGAGGGCTTTGCGTCGCACTGCCTGCCACGGGCCATCGCTGGGTTTCGTCAGCGCGGTGCCAACAGCTGTTTTCGCATCGACGTGGCCACGGCCGCAGAGGTGACGCGCAGGGTCCGCGAGGGCGAAGTGGATATCGGCTTTTCCTTCAGCCTGGGCGCAGCCAAGGGCATCAGCGTGGCGTACAGCCAGCCGGCGCCGGTGCTGGCCCTGGTCGCGCCACAGCATGAATTGGCAGGACAAGGCAGCCTGGCACTGCATGAGGTGGTCAGGCACCCCCTTGCACTGCCCGGCCCGCACACCACCATCCGCCAGTTGCTCGACCTGTACAGCAGCCGTGAAGGCATCAACTACCGCAGCATCCTCGACACCGACCACCTGGAGAGCCTGCTCAACTTCTGCATGGCTGGCCACGCCATCACCTTCTGCGGTGAGCTGTTCGCCCGTGAACGCCTGCAGACCGGCCAACTGATCGCCCTGGAAGTCCCCGAGCTGCGCGGCAGTGAACGTTCCATCGAAATCCAGACCCTGGCCCGGCGCCCGCTGAGCGGGCCGCTGCAGTCGTTCATCGACTACATCCAGGGCGTGTTGCCCGGCGACACCTGAGCGCCCCGGCCATCTGCAAACGGCAAGGCAGCCTTCTGAAAAAGTCGGTTGTTGGCAGCCTCCGGCGCTTCTTAGTATTTCCTCGAACCCGACTCAGGAAGCCCTCATGCGCAATGCCCAAGACCTGCTGGAAAACAGCGCCGTCGAACTCAAGCGACTGATCGACACGCGGGAGCTGTCGCCGGTCGAACTGCTCGAGGCCTGCATCGACCGCATCGAAAGCCTCAACCCGAAGATCAACGCCTTTTGCGCCACCTCGTTCGACCGTGCCCGCGACGAAGCCGTGGCCAGCGAGCGAGCCATCGCCAAGGGCCAGCAGCGCGGCCTGCTCGATGGCCTGCCGATCGGCATCAAGGACCTGGAAGAGACCGCTGGCCTGCTGACCACCTACGGCTCGCCGCTGTATCGCGGCAACGTGCCCGAGCAGGACAACGAACTGGTGCGCCGCCTGCGCGCCGCCGGGGCCATAGTGGTGGGCAAGACCAACGTGCCGGAGATGGGCGCCGGGGCCAACACCCGCAACCCGGTCTGGGGCGCCACCGGCAACCCCTTCGACCCGGCCCTGAATGCCGGCGGTTCGTCCGGCGGCTCGGCGGCGGCCCTGGCGGTGGACATGGTGCCGCTGTGCAGCGGCTCGGACACCGGTGGCTCGCTGCGCATTCCCGCTGCCAAATGCGGCGTGGTGGGCCTGCGCACCTCCCCCGGCCTGGTACCCAGCGAGCGCAAGCTGCTGGGCTGGACACCGATCTCGGTGGTCGGCCCGATGGGCCGTAATGTCGAGGACACCTGGCTGCAGCTGGCGGCCACCACCGGGTTGGCACAGGGTGACCCATTGAGCTACGCCTGCGAAATGCCGGCCCGGTTGACCGGCCAGGCCGACCTCTCGCAACTGCGGGTCGGCTACACCGAAGACTTCGGCGTGTGCGAGGTCGACGACGGCATCCGCCAGGTGTTCCGCGACAAGATCGCCGCGCTGAAATCGGTGTTCGCCGTCTGCGAGCCGGTGGACATCGACATGCCCGAGGCGCACCGCTGCTTCGACGTACTGCGCGCTGAAGCCTTCGTCGGCAGCCTGCAGGCCGCCTACGAGAAAGACCCGGACGCGCTCGGCCCCAACCCCCGCGCCAACTACGAGATGGGCGCCAAACTGACTCTGAAGGACTGCGTGTGGGCCGGTGCCGAGCAGACGCGCATCTTCCGCCGCTTCCAGCAGCTGTTCAGCCGCTACGACCTGATCCTTTCGCCGACCACGCCGGTCTCGCCCTTCCCTTGGGCCGAGCCTTATCTCAGCGCAGTCAACGGCGTGGCGCTGGAGAACTATTACCGCTGGCTGGCCCTGACCTACGTGGTGACCCTGGCCACCAACCCGGCGCTGTCGATGCCCATGGGCCGCGACCATCGCGGCATGCCATTCGGCATGCAGGTGATCGGGCGCTTCCGGGGCGACCTGGAACTGCTGATCGCCGCCCGTGCCCTGGAGGCGCATTGCGAACAGGACCCCGCCCTGCGCCGCCCCCGGCCAGATCTGGAAGCCCTGCGCGCCACCCAGGTCGACCTGCGCAGCCCAGTCACCCACCCGCCGCTGGACACGCCGGTAGCGAGCAGCGCCGGCCTGTCGGCGGTCTGATCCTCATTCACACGCCTTCACGGAGCGCCCCATGGACACCACAGTGCACGGTAAACCGCTGCAAGACTGGCTGGCCGCCTACCCGCTGCTGGCGCCGCTGCTGCGCCTGGAACCACTGAGCTGGTTCAACCCGGCCATCGCGCCACTGGCCGAGGCCCTGCACGACATTCCTCTGGGCGCGACCGACGTGGACCAGGCCAGCGCCCGCCTGCAACGCTTCGCACCGTTCCTGGCCGCAGCCTTCCCGGAAGTCGCCGCCAGCGGCGGCATCATCGAATCCGAGCTGCGCGAGATACCCGCCTTTGCCAGTGTGCTGAGCGAGCGTTACAGCCTGCGCACAGCACCGCGCCTGCTGCTGAAGATGGACAGCCACCTGCCAATCTCAGGTTCCGTGAAAGCCCGTGGCGGCATCTACGAGGTGCTGTTCCACGCCGAGCAACTGGCCCTGCAAGCCGGCCTGCTGAGCCTGGATGACGACTACCGCAAGCTCGCCGAGCCCGAACTGCAGGCGCTGTTCGCCCGGCACAAGATCGCCGTCGGCTCCACCGGCAACCTCGGCCTGTCGATCGGTATCGCCAGCGCACGCCTGGGCTTCGAAACCACGGTGCACATGTCGGCCGATGCCCGGCAATGGAAGAAAGACAAACTGCGCGCCCATGGGGTCAGGGTCGTCGAATACGCTGGCGACTACGGCCAGGCCGTGGAACAGGGCCGCCGTGAAGCGGCCGCCGACCCGAGCTGCCACTTCGTCGATGACGAGAACTCCACGACGCTGTTCCTCGGCTATTCGGTGGCCGGCGCACGCCTCAAGGCACAGTTCGAGGCACAAGGCCTCCAGGTGGATGCCAAGCACCCGCTGTTCGTCTACCTGCCTTGTGGCGTGGGCGGCGGCCCCGGCGGCATTGCCTTCGGCCTCAAGCTAGCGTTCGGTGACGATGTGCATTGCATCTTCGCCGAACCCACCGAATCACCCTGCATGCTGATGGGCGTCTACACCGGCCTGCACGAGCAGCTGGCGGTGCAGGATTTCGGTATCAGCAACCGGACCGTCGCCGACGGCCTGGCCGTGGGCCGCCCCTCCGGCTTCGTCGGGCGCAGCCTGCAACGCATGCTCGATGGCTACTACACGGTCAGCGACGACGAACTGATGCGCCTGCTGGCGCTCATGCAACAGAGCGAAGGCATCGCCCTGGAGCCCTCGGCCCTGGCCGGTGCGCCCGGCACCTGGCATGTGCTGCAGGAGCACCAGGGCTACCGCCAGCGCCTCGGCCTGGACGAACGCAGCATGGCCCAGGCCACCCACCTGATCTGGGCCACCGGCGGCGGCATGGTGCCAGCTGAGGAAATGGACCGTTACCTGAGCCGGGGCGCAGCCCTGCTGCAAGGCTGATCAGACACTGGCCGGGTCGGTCTTGCCGGCGTCGATGCCCAGGTCGGTCAAGGCCTGGGCCACCACTGCGCGCTCGATCACGCCGTCGTCGGCCAGCGCCTTGAGCGCCGCCAGCACGATGAACTGGCGGTCCACCTCGAAATGCCGGCGCAACGCCTCGCGGGTGTCGGACTGGCCGAAGCCGTCGGTGCCCAGCGCCACGAAGCGGCGGTCGCCCAGCCAGGGGCGGATCTGGTCGGCGTGAATCTTCATGTAGTCGGTGGCCACCACCACTGGCCCGGGATGCCCGTCGAGCACCTGGCGCACATACGGCACCTGCGGTTCTTCCAGCGGGTGCAGCAGGTTCCAGCGCTCCACGGCCTGGGCCTCGCGGCGCACTTCAGTGAGGCTGGTGGCGCTCCACACCTCGCTGCTGACGCCATAGTCGCGTTCGAGAATATCGCCCGCCGCCAGCACCTCGGGCAGGATCGACCCGCTGCCCATCAGTTGCACATGCCGCGTGCCCTGCGCGGCGCGCTCCACCGGCAGACGGTACAGCCCTTTGAGAATCCCCTGCTCTGAGCCCTCGGGCATGTCCGGGTGCTGATAGTTCTCGTTGAGCACGGTGACGTAGTAGTAGACGTCCTGCTGTTCGACGAACATGCGCCGCATGCCGTCGTGGATGATCACCGCCAGCTCGTAGGAATAGGTCGGGTCGTAGGAGATGCAGCACGGCACCGTGGCGGACATCACATGGCTGTGCCCGTCGTCATGCTGCAGGCCCTCGCCCATCAGCGTGGTACGCCCCGAGGTGGCGCCAAGCAGAAAGCCCCTGGCGCGGGCATCCCCGGCCGCCCACAGCAGGTCGCCGACGCGCTGGAAGCCGAACATCGAATAGAAGATGTAGAACGGCAACGTCATCACGCCGTGGTTGGCGTACGAGGTGCTGGCGGCGATCCACGAGGACGTCGCGCCGGACTCGTTGAGACCCTCCTGCATGATCTGCCCGTCGCGGCTCTCCTTGTAGTACGACAGCGTGCCGGCGTCCTGCGGGGTGTAGAGCTGGCCGACATGGGAATGAATACCCACCTGACGGAACAGGTTCTCCATGCCGAAGGTGCGCGATTCGTCCGGCACGATGGGCACCACCAGGCGCCCGACGTTAGGGTCTTTGAGCAGGGTGCTGAGAATGCGCACGAACGCCATGGTGGTGGAAATGGTGCGTTCGCCGGTGCCCTTGAGCTGCGCCTCCAGCGCCGACAGCGGCGGTATTGCCAACGGCTCGACCTGCGCATGGCGGGCCGGCACCTGGCCCCCGAGGCTGTCACGGCGCGATTGCAGGTAACGGGCTTCCGGGCTGTCCATTGCCGGACGCAGGTAGGGCATGTCGCCCAGTTGCGCGTCGTCGATCTGCAGGCCGAAGCGGTCACGGAAGGCCTTCACCGCCTCGGCCCCCATTTTCTTCAGCTGGTGGTTGATATTCTGCCCCTCGCCGGCCTCGCCCATGCCGAAGCCCTTGACGGTCTTGGCGAGGATCACGGTCGGCCGGCCTTTGTGGCGCATCGCCGCCGCATAGGCGTTGTAGACCTTCAGTGGGTCGTGCCCGCCGCGCGACAGCTTCCAGATCTGCTCGTCGCTCAGGTCGGCGACCAGCTCCAGCAGCTCCGGGTACTTGCCGAAGAAGTGCTCACGCACATAGGCGCCGTTCTGCGCCTTGTAGGTCTGGTAGTCGCCGTCGACGCACTCCATCATGCGCTGGCGCAACAGACCGCTCTTGTCCTTCTCCAGCAATGCGTCCCAGCCGCTGCCCCAGACCACCTTGATGACGTTCCAGCCGGCGGCGCGGTACAGGCTCTCGAACTCCTGGATCACCTTGGCATTGCCGCGCACCGGCCCGTCGAGGCGCTGCAGGTTGCAGTTGACCACGAAGATGATGTTGTCGAGCTTTTCGCGCCCGGCCAGGGAAATGGCTGCCAGCGACTCGGGCTGGTCCATCTCGCCGTCACCGAGGAAAGCCCACACCTTGCGGCCCTGATGTTCCTTCAGGCCACGGTTCTCCAAGTAGCGCATGAAGCGCGCCTGATACGCGGCAGTGATCGGCCCCAGCCCCATGGACACGGTGGGAAACTGCCAGAAGTCCGGCATCAGGCGTGGGTGCGGATAGGAGGAAATGCCGTCGCGGTCGGTCTCGCGGCGGAAGTTGTCGAGCTGCTCTTCACTCAGCCGACCCTCCACGTAGGCGCGGCCATAGATGCCCGGCGAGGAATGCCCCTGGATGTAGACCATGTCGCCGGCGAAGCGCTCGGTGCGGCCACGGAAGAAATGATCGAAGCCGACGTCGTAGAGCACCGCCGCCGAGGCGTAGGTGGCGATATGCCCGCCGACGCCAGAGTGCTTGCCAGCCCGCAGCACCATGGCCAGGGCGTTCCAGCGAATGTAGGCGTTCAGGCGCGCTTCCATGTCCAGGTCGCCGGGGTAAGGCAATTGTCGATCCGGAGTGATGGTATTGACATAGGGCGTGGTCACCCGACCATGAAAATCACCGTGCAGCGAGACATCGAAATCCAGCAGCTGGTCGATCAGAAAATGCGCGCGCGGACGGCCCTCGGCCTCGACCACCGAGGCGATCGAGTCGAGCCATTCGCGGGTTTCCTGGGGGTCGGCATCGAGGTGTGGGGAGCGTTGCGCCATCGGAAAAATCCTCCTGAACAGGCATTGGCCAGTGCAGGAGCGCCGACCATTTGATTGCAGTTGCAATTGAATCTATCGCCAACCCGCCTATGATTGCAACTGCAATTACCAATCCCTGGAGCCGCAATGGCCACGCCGCCCCCTGATCTCTGGTTCAACTTCATTCGCGCCCACCGCAGCCTCATCCGCGAAATCGAACGCCGCCTGGCCGACGAAAAACTGCCGCCCTACGCCTGGTACGACGCGCTGTGGGGTATCGAAAGTGGCCCGGATGGCACCCGGCGCATGCACGAACTGGCCGACGTACTGGCCATCGAACGATACAACCTCACTCGCCTGGTCGACCGCCTGGAGAAGGAACATCTGGTCCAGCGGGTCAAGGTGGCCGATGACGGCCGTGCCGCCCTGGCGTGCATCACCGACAGTGGCCGGGCACTGCGCCAGCGCATGTGGAAGGTCTACAAGCAGGCGGTGGACGAGCTGTTCCTCGCCGAATTCGATGAGGCGCAGCAGCGGGTGTTCGCCGAAGCGCTGGAAAACGCCATGCACAATGCCCGCCGGGGTGCGCACGAATAGACATCGGCCGCTGCTGACCTGCCGGCGCGGCTGAAGCCAATACGGGTAAGTCAGTTGAGGCGGTAGCACTGCAGCGCCTCGGCCAGGCAACTGACCGGCAAGTGCCCGCTATCGACCAGCATCTGCAGGGCGCTGTAGGCCACCCAGTGTCGATCCAGGCGCTGCCCCGGCGCGAGACTGTCCGCCCCCAGTGCCCGGAACGGCCCCGGCAGGTGCGCGCCAATCTGCGCCGCAACGAACTGCGCATACCCCGTCACCGCCAGCACTGGCCTGTCGCCCTGTCCCAGACAGCCGAGCAGATGGCTGCGCTGCCCTGCCCTCTCGGCATCCCGGGCCAGGCGCGTATAGCTCGGGCAGCTCCACAGTTCACAGGCCACGCCCCAATCCTCTGCCAGCAGCCGCGCCGCCTCACGCACCTCATCCAGCATGCGCCCGGCACCGAGCAGGCGCAGCGGCGCGCTGGGCGCTGGCGGATTCACACGGTAAAGCCCCAGCCAGGCTCCGTGCAGGTCTACATACGGGCCGGCGACGCTTGGGATCTGGTCATGCAAGGTCAGGTAACAGAAACCCGGCCGCCCCTCCACGTACAACGATCGCAAGGCGCCGACCACGATTGCCAGCGCCTCTGCGCCACAGGCCGGGTCGAACGGCAAACACTGCCGGTTGCCCGCCAGCCACAGCGGCAACCACGGGTGTGCCCCCTTGGCCCAGCGCGACGGCGAAGACTCGATGTCATTGAACACGATGCCCCGCTCACCGATCTGCCGACTCAACATCGACAGATGCGCGGAGGTCGGCGAACGGGTCAGGTAGAACAACGGCCGCTCGGCCTCTTGCGCCTCGGCGAACCACAACGGCCAGGCACTGATCGGCACCTGGCTTTGCAAGTCGGCGGGATGGTCGTTGATCACCCTCGGCCCGTGCCGAGCGGACACCCCCTGGAAACTTCGCAGCACCTCGCCGACTGCCGCCAACGGCGAACAGCGTTGCCCGGCGCCGCTGGCCAGGGCCTTGTCGAAACGCTGGAGACACGTTTCGACCAACTGACCGGTGGCCGGAACGGGCTGTTGAGGGTGCGTCTTCATTCCTTCGAACTCCTGTGGCGATGGGCGCGGGAGGGTCAGGAATAAAGCAATCTGATTGCATATGCAATCAAATTTCCTCATCAGGAAAGTGTCGGGCACAAGATGACCGCGCCAATACGGATGGCGGTGAATGACAGGCGAACGAGTACCAGAGGGCGACGCGAAGAATGTTCGATTAAGAGATTCAGCAGCTCGGACGAGCTTGAGAGGGTGGCAACCCCACCAGCCACACCCCGGCACACGATGTTCCCGCTATGGCTGCTTCCTTCCGGACCTGACCAGGTTGACGGGTAATCATTGCGAGGGGACCGATGGGGTCACCATAAAGACGCCCGCTGCTAGCGGGCCGCGCTATTGTACCGGTCTGCGGCGAAGATACAACCTCTGATTGCGATTAAAAAATCAGGTCGCTCAAGGACTTGGCTCCAATGCCGGGTCAGCCGGGGCTGAGCCCCTGCCCTCGATACCGCTCAGACCTGCACCACCTCATCAGCCTTGCCGCCGGCGTCTTGGATCACCAGGTGGATGAAGTGCAGCTTGGCGATCACCGCCGGGGTGAGCACGAAGGGGTAGAAATCCGGCTGGCCCATGCTGCGTGACAGTTCGTTGAGCATACCGGCCAGTTCGATCCAGGCGTTGACGAAGGCCAGGAACGACGGCCCGCCGGGGTGCTGTGGGTCGAACAGTGCTTCTAGCGGAAACGGCTGGAACTCCAGGCCCTTGTCGCGGGCGCTCATGCCGAAGCCCAGTGCGGTGTCGACGGCATCTACCATGTGCAGGTAATGCGCCCAGGTTTCCGCCCAATCTTCCCAAGGGTGCATGGTGGCGTAGGCGCTCACGTAATGCGTCTGCCAGTCGGCGGGGGCGCCTTGCTGGTAGTGGCGCTCCAGCGCCTCGGCGTAGCTCGCCTGCTCGTCACCGAACAGCTGGCGGAACGACCACAGCCAGTGGCTGTTGGCAATCAGTTGGTCCCAGTAGTAGTGCCCCACTTCATGGCGGAAGTGGCCGAGCAAGGTTCGGTATGGCTCGCCCATCTGCACGCGTATCGCTTCGCGGTGGGCATCGTCGGCTTCGCGGATGTCGAGGGTGATCAGGCCGTTGGCATGCCCGGTGGTCGGCCTGCGGCCCTCCTGGTCCACGCCGATGAAATCGAAGGCCAGGCCGCGCTGCTCGTCGACACTCTTGGGAATGACCCGCAGTCCCAGACCGACCAGTTGGGCCACCAGGCGGCGCTTGGCGGTTTCTACCTTGCACCAGCGCTCGGGGTTCTCGGCAATGTTCAGGTCGGGAATGGTGCGATTCAGCGCGCAGGCCACACAGAAGTCACCCATTTCATACACCGGCAGCAGCCAGTTGCACGCCGCCGCCGTGCCCAGGTTGGCGCAGCGCCGGTACAGGGCATCGCCCGGTTCGCCGCTGACGCGCCAGGTGTCGGGCTGGCCGGCCGGCTCCAGCGCCACCACACGCCCCTGCTCCGGCAGATAACCCAGCGCCGCCTCGCAGGCCAGGCACTGGGTATTGGGGAAAAATACCGGCTGCCCGCAGCGGCACTGCCAGACCTTGCTGGCCCGGCGGCTGTCGCTGATGAAGGGCGCGGAGATACGCGAACTCAACTGTTCGAAGAAACGAAGCATGGTGGATTTCCCCCGCTGATGTGCATGACTAGATCATGCCCTTCAGCGCGGGTTCCGTTTATCAGCCGGCTGGCGTGCGCCCGGCGTGCGTCAGGCACTGATGCCATGGCCGGCAAGGAAATCCACGAAGGCGTCTTCGTCCATCACCCGGACACCCAGCTCGTTGGCCTTGGTCAGCTTGGAGCCGGCACCGGGTCCTGCGACCACCGTGTGGGTCTTGCCCGACACCGAGCCGGAGACCTTGGCGCCGAGGCTTTCCAGCTTGTCCTTGGCGATGTCGCGGCTCATGCGTTCCAGGGTCCCGGTGAGCACCCAGGTCTGGCCGGCCAGCGGCAGGCCTTCGGCGGTCTTGCGCTCGCTGTGCCAGTGCATACCGAAATCCTTGAGCTGCGCCTCGATGGCGCGGGCGCGGGCGGCGTTGTCCGGGCTGGCGAAGAACTCGCGCACGGCGTTGGCCTGCTTCTCCGGCAGCGCCTGGCGCATGTCCAACCAGTCGGCCTCGATCACTTTGTCCAGCGCACCAAAACGTTCGGCAAGCTTCAGCGCACCGCCCGGGCCGACGAAGGGAATGTGCAGTTTGTCGAGCAGCCCGTCGAGGGTGGCGCTGGCGGCGAACTCGGCGCTCACCTCGCCTTCGTCCTGCAGGACCAGACCGCGCTCACCGAGCAGGGCATCGATGACCTGGCGGTTGTGCTCGTCTTCGAAGAAGTTGTGGATCTCGTGCGCCACTTCCAGACCGATGTCCGGCAGGTAGGTTAGCACCTCGGGCAAGGCCCGCTGCACGCGCTGCAAGGCGCCCAGTGAGCGGGCCAGGACCTTGGCGGTTTCCTCGCCCACGTCGGGAATGCCCAGGGCGTAGATGAAGCGCGCCAGGCTCGGCTGGCGGCTGTCGGCGATGGCCTTGAGCAGCTTGTTGGTGGACACCTCGGCAAAGCCTTCCAGGTCGATGATCTGCTCGTACTGCAGGCCATAGAGGTCGGCCGGCGAGCCGATCAGTTGTTCGTCCACCAGTTGCTCGATGGTCTTGTCACCCAGGCCTTCGATGTCCATCGCGCGCCGCGACACATAGTGGATGATCGCCTGCTTGAGCTGCGCGGCACAGGCCAGGCGGCCGATGCAACGGTACACGGCTCCCTCGCTGAGGGTTTCCTTGCCCTTGCTGCGCTTGACCAGCTGGGTACGCTCGACGTGCGAGCCGCACACCGGGCATTGCTCGGGCACCTGCACCGGGCGCGCATTCTCGGGTCGGCGCTCGGTAACCACCTGGACAACCTGAGGAATCACGTCACCCGCGCGGCGGATGATCACCGTATCGCCGATCATCACGCCCAGGCGCGCCACCTCGTCCATGTTGTGCAGGGTGGCGTTGGACACCGTCACGCCGGCCACCTTGACCGGTTTAAGGCGCGCCACGGGAGTCACCGCGCCGGTACGCCCGACCTGGAACTCGACGTCGAGCAGTTCGGTGAGTTCTTCCAGGGCCGGGAACTTGTGGGCAATGGCCCAGCGCGGCTCGCGGGCGCGGAAACCAAGCTCGCGCTGGGAGGCCAGGCTATTGACCTTGAACACCACGCCGTCGATTTCGTAAGGCAGACTCAAGCGCCGCTCACCGATATCACGGTAATAGTCCAGGCATTGCTCAACGCCATCAGCGAGTTTCAGTTCGCGGCTGATCGGCAAACCCCAGGTCTTGAGTTTTTCCAACACGCCTACATGCGTGTCGGAAATTTCTTCAGTTACTTGCCCCAAACCGTAACAGCAGAATTCCAGCGGACGGCTGGCGGTGATTTTCGAATCCAGCTGGCGCAGGCTGCCGGCGGCGGCATTGCGCGGGTTGGCGAAGGTCTTGCCGCCGATTTCGGCCTGACTGGCGTTGAGCTTCTCGAAGCCGGCCTTGGACATGAACACCTCACCGCGTACCTCCAGGGTCGCCGGCCAGCCCTTGCCCTGCAGCTTGAGCGGCACATTACGGATGGTGCGCACGTTGACGCTGATGTCTTCGCCGGTGGTGCCATCACCGCGCGTAGCACCGCGCACCAGGGCGCCGTCGCGGTACAGCAGGCTCACCGCCAGCCCGTCGAGCTTGGGTTCACAGCTGTACTGCACCTTGGCGCCCGCGCCGAACAGGTCACCAGCCGGCAGGTCGAGCCCCTCGCCGACGCGGCGGTCGAAATCACGCAGGTCACTTTCCTCGAAGGCGTTGCCCAGGCTGAGCATCGGCAGCTCGTGGCGTACCTGGGTAAAGGCAGTCAAGGCTGCGCTGCCGACCCGCTGGGTGGGCGAGTCCGGGGTCACCAGGTGCGGGTTGTCGGCTTCCAGGGCCTTGAGTTCGTGGAACAGGCGGTCGTATTCGGCATCCGGGATACTGGGTTCATCCAGCACGTGATAACGATAGTTGTGCTGGTCCAGCTCGGTGCGCAATTCCAGGATTCGGGTTTCGACAGCCTTCATGGTGTTCTCTCAAGACAAAAAGCAAGAAAGCAGCCGAAGCTGCTCTCTACGAACAAGTTGATCCGGGCGGGCCGAGACATCACCCGCCCCCGCTCAGCGGCGCTGGGTCAGCGCGCGGCGCTCGAACTCGACGATGCGCTGGCGGTAGTGCTCGATGGTCTGGGCGGTCAGCACGCTGCGCTGGTCGTCCTTGAGCTCGCCGTTGAGTTCGTGGGCCAGCTTGCGTGCGGCAGCGACCATCACGTCGAACGCCTGCTTCGGATGCCGTGGACCTGGCAGGCCGAGGAAGAAGCTCACCGCACGGGTGCTGAAGTGGTCGATGTCGTCGAGGTCGAACACCCCCGGCTTGACCGCGTTGGCCATGGAGAACAGCACCTCGCCGTTGCCGGCCATGCTCTCGTGGCGGTGGAAGATGTCCATCTCGCCGAAACGCAGGCCGCTTTCCAGGATGTTCTGCAGCAGCGCCGGGCCCTTGAAGCCGCTCTCGTCGCGGGAAATCACGCTGATCACCAGCACTTCTTCCAGCGGCGCCTGCTCCTTGTCCTCGGCGACGTTGCCATAGCCGGACGAAGAGGTGCCACGCGCAGCCGGCTTGTCTTCGACCTCGTGCTCTTCGCGGGCCGACAGCGGTGCCGGGCTTTCGTCCAGATCCAGGTCGCCCTGCTGCGGCTCGTCCTTGCGCTTCTTGTCGTTGTGGCGACGGCGCGGCTCACGCGCCTCGGCACTGACCGACGGCAAGTCATGCTCGTCGAGTTGCGGTTCTTTCTGGGTTTCCAGCACGCGGGAGGGGCCGAGCAGCTCGGCGGACGACGCTTCGTCGTCGTCCGGCAGGTTGGAATAGCTGCGATCAAGCCTGAATTTCAATTTGCCCTTGCCGCCGCGCATGCGCCGCCAGCCATCAAAGAGAATACCGGCGATGACGATAATGCCGATGACGATCAGCCATTCACGCAGACCGATTTCCATGTAATCCAGTGCCTCGAATGAGAAATTCTAAAAACAGGGGAGCAAACCCCTTTAAAACGTGGAGCCAAGTCTATGTTCTAACTGGCATTTTGCCCACGTCGAAATAAAAAAGTGGTCATTAAACTAGCACGACCTTCGGCAACTTAACACCGTCTGTACCACCTGTTGTGTTCTGAATCGTTATCTTGAGCACAACCGCACTAGCAAAAAGCCATTTCCGGCATCGGCCGACGGCCCTCAGGCGTCCACCATCGCCATGGCTTCCTCCACATCCACCGCCACCAGCCGCGAGCACCCCGGCTCGTGCATGGTCACGCCCATCAGTTGATCGGCCATTTCCATGGCGATCTTGTTGTGGGTGATGTAGATGAACTGCACGGTCTGCGACATCTCTTTCACCAGACGTGCATAGCGGCCCACGTTGGCGTCGTCCAGCGGCGCGTCGACTTCGTCGAGCATGCAGAACGGCGCCGGGTTGAGCTGGAAGATGGCGAACACCAGCGACAGGGCTGTCAGGGCTTTCTCGCCGCCAGACAGCAAATGAATGGTGCTGTTCTTCTTCCCGGGGGGGCGCGCCATGATCGTCACCCCTGTATCGAGTAGATCTTCGCCCGTCAGTTCCAAATAAGCCGAGCCACCACCGAAAACTTTTGGAAAAAGGGCCTGGATACCGCTGTTGATCTGATCGAAGGTGTCCTTGAAGCGGTTGCGGGTTTCCTTGTCGATCTTGCGGATGACGTTCTCCAGGGTATCCAGAGCCTCGACCAGGTCGGCGTTCTGGGCATCCAGGTAACGCTTGCGCTCCGACTGCTGCTGGAACTCGTCGATGGCCGCCAGGTTGATCGCCCCCAGGCGCTGGATACGCGCAGCGATGTTCTCCAGCTCATCCTCGGCCTGGCGCTCGGTGGCGCCGGGCTCCAGGGTCGCCAGCACACCGGCGAGGTCATAGCCGTCCTCGTGCAACTGATCCTGCAAGGCTTTGCGCCGCACGCTCAACGACTGCCAGTCCAGGCGCTGCTGCTCCAGCTGGCCCCGTAACAGGGCAGCCTGCTGCTCGGCCTGGCTGCGGCGCTTCTCGACCTCGCGCAGTTCGCGGTCGGCGTCTTCCAGGGCGTTCTTGGCGGTGCGCATTTCGTCATCCACCACCATGCGCCGCTCCAGCAGCTCTTCGAGCTTCAGGCGCAGTTCTTCGAGGGGCGCGGCGCCCTCCTCCAGGTTCAGGCTCAACTGCTCACGGCGCTCGCTGAGGCGCTCGGACTGCATGCGCAGACGCTCCAGTGCCTGATGGGTGGAACTGTGCTGCGCCTTCAGCGAGCCCAGACGCACAGCCAGCTGGTGGCTGCGATCCTTGTGCTGGCGCGCCTCCTGACGGACCCGGTCGAGGCGCTCACGCAACTGGTCACGCTGGCCCTGCAGCACTTCGCGCTGCTCGGTGTCCTGGGCCATGGCATCCAGGGCGTCCTGCAATTGCAGGCGCGACTCGCCGAGGTTCTCGTGCTCGACGCTGCGCTGTTCGGCCAGTTCGGCCAACTCTTCTTCCAGGCGCGTGCGACGCAGGGTCAACTGCTCGGCCTTGGCACGTGCCGCCGACAGGCGCGCCTTGAGTTCACCCTGCTGGCGGTTTTCGTCCTGCAGGCGGCGGCGCAATTCCTCACGCTGTTGTTCGTGGCTGGACTGTTGCTCACGCAACACCTGCAGACGCTCCTCCAGCTCGGCCAGCGCCGACTCGCGTTCGTCGCGTTGCATGCCCAACTGCTGGATTTCCTGACCCCGCGCCAAGACGCCACTCTGCGCCTCGGCGGCGCGGCGCACACGCAGGAAGTCGCGCCCCAGCCAATAGCCGTCACGGCTGATCAGACTCTGCCCTGGCTGCAGCGAAGCACGGCGTGCCAGCGCCTGGTCGAGGTCGTCGACGGGCACGACCTGACCCAGCCAGGCCGACAGGTCGACCGCGCTGCGCACCTTGTCCAGCAGGCTGCCGGGCGCACCGGACGTGGCGTTGCCAGGGCTGACCAGACGCAGGTCGCCCTGGCTGAAACCGGCCAGATCGAGGCGGGCGAAATCATCCACCAGCACCGCCTGCAGGTCGGCGCCCAGCACGGTTTCCACCGCCAGTTCCCAACCCGGCTCCACCTCCAGCCCCTCGGCCAGTCGCGGACGTTGTACCAGCTGCTGCTCGCGCAACCAGTCGGCGGTGCCGCTGTCCGGGTCCAGGGCGGCCTGCTGCAAGGCTTCGAGGGAAGCCAGGCGACCATTGAGGCGTTGCAGTTCACCCTGCGCCTGCTGCTGCGCCTGCACGCTGCGCTGCAAGTCGTCGCGCAGCTGCTCCAGGCGCTCGCCGGCCTGCTCTTCGTTGATCTGCAGGTCTTCGAGGGTCAGCTCGCGAGCCGCCAGTTCCTCGTCCAGGGCCTGGATGGCCGCGTCTTCGGGGTCGGCGGCAAGCAGCTGCAGCTCTTCAGCCAGGCGCCGCTGGCGCTCGGCCAGGCGTTCCAGGCTCTGCTCCAGCTGCTGGATGCGCGCCTGCTGCACCTGCGCCTGGCGCTGCGGCTCGGCCGACTGCTGGTTGAAGCGGTCCCACTGTTCCTGCCAGGCATGCATCGCCGCCTCGGCGTCTTCCAGGGCGATGGCCGATTCCTCGGCAGCGGCGGCGGTGATTTCCTGCTCGGGTTCGAGCATCTGCAGCTCTTCGTCCAGGGTCGCCAGCAGCGTGGTGTCGTGCCCCAGGTGCGACTCGGTTTCCTGGCGCGCGCGCTCGGCTTCGCGCAAATCGTCCTGCAACTGGCGCAGCCGTTGCTGGCCGTGCTGGATACTCTGTTCGACCCGGGCGATGTCACCGCCCACCGAATAGAAGCGCCCCTGTACCAGGTTGAAACGCTCCGACAGTTCATGATGGCCGTCGCGCAGGCGCTCGATGCCAGCGTCAGCGTTGCGTTGCTCGGCCACCAATGCCTCGTAGGCCACTTCCTGGTCGCCGATCACCGCTTCGCGCTGGCGCACCTGGTCGTTGAGGGTCTGCCAGCGCAACGCCGAGAGCTGGGCTTTCAACTGCCGTTCCTCGCCTTTGTACTGCTGGTACTTCTCGGCAGCCTGGGCCTGGCGGTGCAGGCGTTCGAGCTGGCGTTCGAGCTCTTCGCGCAGGTCGGTGAGGCGCGCCAGGTTCTCCTGGGTGCGGCGGATACGGTTCTCGGTCTCGCGGCGACGCTCCTTGTACTTGGAGATACCCGCGGCTTCCTCGATGAAGTTACGCAACTCCTCGGGCTTGGCCTCGATGAGCTTGGAAATCATTCCCTGCTCGATGATCGAGTAGCTGCGCGGCCCCAGGCCGGTGCCGAGGAAGATGTCGGTGATGTCCTTGCGCCGGCACTTCACGCCGTTGAGGTAATAGGTGTTCTGGCTTTCGCGGGTCACCTTGCGGCGGATGGAAATCTCCGCATACGCGGCGTACTCCCCCACCAGGGTGCCGGCGGAGTTGTCGAACACCAGTTCGATGCTCGCCTGGCTGACCGGCTTGCGGCTGGTCGAGCCGTTGAAGATGACGTCGGTCATCGATTCGCCGCGCAGGTTCTTCGCCGAGCTTTCGCCCATGACCCAGCGCACCGCGTCGATGATGTTGGATTTGCCGCAACCGTTGGGGCCGACCACGGCCGCCATGTTGCTGGGGAAGTTCACCGTGGTCGGGTCGACGAAGGACTTGAAGCCCGCCAGCTTGATGCACTTCAGGCGCATGGATTCAGACCGCCTGCAAGGCGGCCAGCACCAGCTGGCAGCTGCGCTGGCCGTATTCGGACAACACCTCGCGCACGCGCACCGGGTCGCGGTCGAGTACGGCCTGCAGCAGTTGCTCGAACAGCCGCAGGTAGTCGCTCATTTCGGCCTTGCGCTGCTCCAAAGCCAGGAAATAGTTGCGGCTCATGGCGGGCTGCAGATTCTCGACGGTTTCCTGCAGGTAAGGGTTGTCGGCGAACGGAAAGGCCGCACGCATGACGTTGAAGCTGTCTTCGACGAAGGCCTGCACGTTCTGGCTTTCGAAGCTGGCCTGCAGACGCTGCTGGATGACCAGGAAAGGCTGCAGGTCGGCGGGACTCTGCCAGCGTTCGGACACTGCGATACCCAGCAGGATGTACAACTCGCTCATCAGCTTGCACAGGCTGGTCACGTGGTGCGCGTTGAGCGCGGTGACCTGGGCGCCACGCCGGGGCAGAATCACCACCAGGTGGCGGCGCTGCAGAATCAGCAGCGCCTCGCGCACCGAACCGCGGCTGACGTTCAGGGCCTGGGTGACTTTCTGTTCCTGGATGCGCTCACCAGGCTTGAGTTCGCCGCGGATGATCCGCTCGGCCAAATGTTGGGCAATCTGCTCTGCCAGACTATCCAGCGCCTTGAACATCGTTTAATTCCTTGAGAATCCGGACCAGACCCCTGGGCTGAATGCCGGGGGAGCCGCCAGGCGTCGCCTGGAGCGGGCTTGACGTGCCCTGTCGTGCGAAGTTTCGATACAAGCGGCGCAGTGTATATCAAGCGCCAGGGTGTGGATGAACAAAACATCAGGAAACGCCCACACGAATCGCTGTCCGATCACTTGTATGCCTGTGCGCACCATTCATGAGGTTTCAATGCCGTCTGCCAACCCCCTTCGTACCGCCCATCGTGGCGCCCTGCTACACAGCCTGGCCGACCCGGCCGAGGTCGGTGTCGAGGCCAGCTTCGAATATGTCGAGGACGGCCTGCTGCTGGTCGAAAACGGGCAGATCCAGGCCATGGGGCCGGCCAGCGAGCTGTTGCCGCAACTGGGCCGCGAAGTCACCCTGATCGAACACCCCGACGCACTGCTCACCCCCGGGTTCATCGACACCCACATTCATCTGCCCCAGGCCGGGATGATCGGCGCCTATGGCGAACAGCTGCTGGACTGGCTGCAGACCTACACTTTCCCCTGCGAACGCCAGTTCGCCGAACCCGCCCATGCCGCTACGGCGGCCAGCCAGTTCATCGACGAACTGCTGCGCAACGGCACCACCACCGCCATGGTATTCGGCAGCGTGCACCGGACTTCGGTCGAGGCCTTCTTCGCCGAGGCCGAACGCCGTGACCTGCGGATGATCGCCGGCAAGGTGATGATGGACCGCAACGCGCCGCCCGATCTGCTCGACACCCCGCAGTGTGCCTACACCGACAGCAAGGCGCTGATCGAGCGCTGGCATGGCCGGGGCCGCTTGAGCTATGCGATCACGCCGCGTTTCGCGCCGACCAGCTCGCCCGAACAGCTGGCCATGGCCGGGCGACTGCTGGCCGAACACCCCGGCGTGTATCTGCAGACCCACCTGAGCGAGAACCGTCAGGAAATCGACTGGGTGCGCTCGCTGCACCCCGAGCGCAGCAGCTACCTGGACGTCTACGATCATCACCAGTTGCTCGGCGAGCGCTCGGTGTTCGCCCATGGCGTACACCTGTGCGACACCGACTGCGCGCGCCTGGCACAAGCCGGCTCGGCCATCGCTTTCTGCCCGACCTCCAACCTGTTTCTGGGCAGCGGCCTGTTCAACCTGCCGATGGCCGAACGGCACAAGGTCAAGGTGGGCCTGGGCACGGATGTCGGCGCCGGCACCAGCTTCTCGATCCTGCAGACCCTCAACGAGGCCTACAAAGTGATGCAGCTGCAGGGCGCACGGCTGCATCCGTTCAAGTCGCTGTACCTGGCCACCCTCGGCGGCGCCCGGGCCCTGCACCTGGACGACCGCATCGGCAGCTTCAGGCCCGGCAACGAAGCGGACTTCGTGGTACTGGACTACCACGCCACGCCGCTGATCACCCAGCGTCTTAAGCACTGCCGCAGCCTGGAAGAAAGGCTTTTCGTGCTCATGACCCTGGGCGACGACCGAGCGATCAGGCAGACCTGGGCGGCGGGAAGGCGGGTACACCAGCGCTAGCAATCAGCGCCCAATAAATGCATTTATTGCAACTTACAAAACAAACTTAATACAGGATTAAAATATTAGCTTATAGCCATTACGAATTTCACTTCGCCATGACTTGCCCCTTACTCTTATAAGCAAGCGATAGGTCAGTACCTACTGCTTATAAGAAATCCCTTTATTGGCAAGCCAGCATCCCAGGCGAAGGAGCTTCCATGAGCGTCGAAATCATCGGCATGATCACCGCCACTCCCAGCGCCGAGGTGGACCAGCCGCTGGGCGACGCCGTAGACGCGGACTTCGTGCGCCGCTTCGCGCAGGCGCATGAAAACGCCGGCTTCGACAAGGCGCTGGTCGGCTACTTCTCCAATGGCGCCGAGGGCGCGGTGGTCAGCTCGTTCATCGCCGCCGCCACCCAGCACCTCGGCATCCTGCTCGCCTACCGCCCCGGCGTGATCGCCCCGCCCCTGGCGGCCCGGCAGCTGGCCACGCTCGACCAGTTCAGCAACGGCCGCCTGGCCCTCAATGTGATCAGCGGTGGCAGCGACACGGATCAGCAACGCGACGGCGACTGGCTCGACCATGACCAGCGCTACGCGCGTACCGATGAATACCTGCACGCGCTCAAGGCGATCTGGACGGCTGCGGGTCCGGTGGACCACCAGGGCGAGTTCTATCGCTTCAAGGGCGCCTTGCCCAACGTACGCCCGCGGCAAAAGCCACACATCCCCATTTACTTCAGCGGCTCCTCGCCCGCCGCGCTGGAGGTTGCCGCGCGCCATGCCGACACCTACATGCTGTGGGGCGAACCGTTGGCGGACTTCAGCGAGCACGTACGCCACCTGCAGCGGCTGGCTCAGGCCCAGGGTCGCAACCCGCGCATCTCGGTGTCGTTCCGGCCCATCGTCGCCGACAGCGAAGAAGCCGCCTGGCGCCGCGCCGCCGAGATCCTCGAACGCATCCGCGCCAACCGTGAACGCCTGGGCCTGCCCGTGCATGGCCACACACCGGACAACGCGGGTTCACAACGCCTGTTGGCAGCGGCGCAGCGCGGCGAAGTGCTCGACGAACGGCTGTGGACCGGTGTCGCGCGGTTGACCGGCGCGCAATGGAACTCCACCGCCCTGGTCGGCACCCCGGAACAGGTCGCCAAAGCCCTGGGCCGCTACTGGCAGGCCGGCGCCAGCACCTTCCTGATTCGCGGCTTCGATCCTCTGGACGACGCCGAAGCCTACGGCCGGGGCTTGATACCGGCAATTCGTGAACAGATCGCCGCCCTGCAACCGCGCCTGGCCGGCTGAGGAGACCTGCATGAACCTGCTTCAAGCCCTGCGCAACAGTCTGGCAGCCCTGGCCATCGTCCTTCCCGCCGCCCAGGCGGCTGAGCAGACGGTGCTGCGCATCGGCGACCAGAACTACTACAACGTGCGTGCGTCGGTGGAAGCCTCCGGCGTGCTGGAGGGCGCGCCTTACACGGTCGAGTGGAAACATTTCCAGTCTGCCGCACCGGTGGCCGAAGGCCTGGAAGTCGGCGCCCTGGACCTGGGTTTTCTCGGCGATTCGGGCTTTCTGTTCCTGGCCGCCAAGGGCGCGCCGGTGAAGCTGATCGGCGTGTCGCGGCAAAACCCGGACACCATTGCCCTGCTGGTGGGCAAGGACTCGCCGATCCAGCGCATCGAAGACCTCAAGGGCAAGAAAGTCGCCTACTGGCCCGGCGCCTGGAGCCAGCAGCTGACCTTGCGGGCACTGGACAAGGCCGGCCTGCCGCATGACTACGTACAGTTCGTCAAACTGATGCCCATCGACGCGGCAGCGGCCTTTCCCCAGGGCAGCATCGACGCCTTTCCGGTATGGGAGCCGTACATTTCCCAGCAGGTGGTGCACTCTGGCGCCCGGCCGATCATCACCGCACGCGGCCTGATGCCCGGTCTGTCGAGCATTGCCGCCAACGCCAGTGCCATCGAGCCCAAGCGCGCAGCCATCAGCGACTTCCTCGGGCGCCTGCAGAAGGCACGGGAGTGGGTCGAGGCCAACAAGGACAGCTACGCCGACACCTGGGCGAAGAAAGCCAACCTCGACCCGACTGTGTCGCGCCACTGGATCGGCCAGGCCGACATGAGCGTCGGCCCGGTGGACGAACAGGCCGCCCACGATTACCAGGGCACCGCCGACTTCCTGGTACAGACCGGTGCCCTGCCCAAGGCCTTCGACACCCGGGCGGTGATCGACACCTCGTTCAGCCAGGCCTTCAAGCCCCGTCAGTGAGGGGCATGACAACGGCATTGAGCCGCGACGGCGGGGCCTGTTTCGCGGCTGAAGCCACTCCTGTCCTGTAGGACCGGCTTCAGCCGGGAAGCAATCGCGACCGAAGCCGCTGCGCAGCCTTCCCTCGGGTCAGAAATCGATGGTCCCGGAGAACTTCACCAGCCGCGGCTCGCCCTGGGTCAGGTAGCCGCCATTGGCCGAGGCCCAGTAGTTCTTGTCGGTGATGTTCTCCACGTTGACGCGCAGGGTCAGGTCTTTCCAGGCCTTGAGCTTGTAGCGCGCGCCGGCGTCGAAGCGGTTCCAGGTCGGCAGGCTCAGGTTGTTCGCCGCGTCGGCGTACTGGCCGCCGGTGCGCAGGGCGCGCGCGTTGAGGGCCAGGCCTTCGACACCGGGTACGTCCCAGTCGACGCTGGCGTTGAGCTGGAAGGTCGGCACACCGATGGCGTGGTTACCGTCATTGGTGCCCCCCGAGGTGTTCTTCAGTTCGGAGGTCATGCGCGTGCCGCCGGCCATCAGGCGCAGACCTTCGACAGGCTCGCCGAACAGGCTCAGCTCCAGGCCCTTGTTGACCTGCTCGCCGTCGCGCACATAGAGGTTCTGGCGGCTATCCACGTAGCCATCAGACGGCTTTTCGATGCGGAACACCGCCAGATTGGCGCCGTAGCTCTGCCGGTCCAGCTTGATACCGGCTTCCAGCTGCTTGGTGCGCCCCGGCGGGAAGGCCTGGCCGAGGTTGGTGATATTGCTGCCCGACGCCACCGGCCCGGCGGCCAGGCCTTCGATGCGGTTGGCATACAGCGACACGCTCTGCACCGGCTTGTAGACGATGCCGTACACCGGGGTGGTGATGGATTGGTCGTAGAGCGAAGTACGGCTGCCATCGGCGACCGGGCCATCGTAGCTGTAGTTTTCTACACGCAATTGCTGCCGACGCAGGCCATAGGTAAGCAGCAGGCTGTCGTCGAACAGCCCGACGGTGTCGGAAATGGCCAGGCTGCGGTTACGAGTCTTGCCGGTCACCCCTGGATCCCCCATTTCTCCACCGGCAAACGATACATTGGTGGGCTTGGGCAAGGTGACCTTGTCATAGATATTGGTGTTGCCCGCAGTCGAGCGATAGAAGGTGTAGGCATTCTCCTGCTGGGTCCAGATGGTCGACGCGCCAATCGCGATCTGATGACTGACCGGCCCGGTCTGCATCCGGCCATTGAGGCCGGCAGCGAACGAGGTGTTGTCCTCGTTATGGGGAATTTCCGAGCCGCCGATGGTCGCCGTGCCGCTGTTGCCGACCAGGGTCGGGGTGCCGTACACGCCGGTCTCACGGCTGTGCTTGGCGCCGCCGGCCAGGTAGGCGGTCCAGTTCTCGCTCAGGTCCCAGTCGCCGCGCAGCATGCCGAAGGTGTCTTCGGTCTCGCTGTAGGTCCAGTCCTGGCCATAGTTATGGCTGGCGCTCGGCGCGGTCGGCACCCGGGTGGCGGTGCCGATCTGCACGGTGTTGCGCAGGTGGTTGATGCGCTCTTTCTGGTAACCGAAATCGCCGGACACCCGGAAGTTGTCGCCACGGTAGTCCAGCCCGGCGACGAACAGCTTGGAGCGCTGGTCCTGGTCGTCGATGGCGGTTTCGCCTTCGCGCTGGCTGAGGTTGACCCGCGCACCGAAACGGTTGTCGGCGCCGAAGCGCTGACCCAGGTCAAGGTGTTCGCCGATGCGTCCGTCGCTGCTGATGTCCTGGGTATAGCGGCGGGTCGGCGTGTCGCCAGCGCGCTTGGGCTGCAGGTTCACACCGCCACCCAGGCCGCTGCCGGTGGGTGTCACGCCATTGATGAAGGCATTGGGCCCCTTGAACACCTCGACCCGCTCCAGCGCGTCGATGGAGAGGATCTGCCGAGGCAGCACGCCATACAGGCCGTTGTACGAAATATCGTCGCCGTTCAGGGGCATGCCACGGATCACGAACACTTGGGACTGGTTGCCGAAACCGAACGACTGGCGCACCGAGGGGTCGTTGAGCAGCACGTCGCCGACGTCTTCGGCCTGCTGGTCCTCGATCAGTTTCGAGGTATAGCTGGTCAGGGTGAACGGCACGTCCATGTTGTCCTGGTTGCCCAGCACACCCATCTGCCCGCCCCTGGCGACCTGGCCGCCGGCATAGGCGTCCGGCAGGGTGTTGGAGTTGGCCTTGACGGCCGCAGCATTGACATCGATGGCACCCAGTTCGATCACCGGGTCGGCGGCATTCACCGCGAAACTGGCAGAGCAACACAGCGCGAGCAGGGTCGGGCGAGACGGAAAGCGAAGAGCCATGGGGCGGGATACCTGAAAGTGATGGCCCCTCCTTGGCCGAACGAAGTCCTTCTGGAACGCGAAGCATCTGCTAACGTTCTTGAGAATCGTTACTAGTAAATCACAAATTTTTCACAACCTGTAACTACCTTTACAAGATTTAACAGCGCCCCTGACGAACAGCGCATCACCGCTCTACCCCGCACCTCCTGCCTGACAAGCCCTCCCATCTACGACGATGGCCGTAAGCCATGAAAAAAATCGTGACCCCCTGCTCAGTTTTGGTCACGATACGCCGACACGCAGATAAAAGGCGTCGACCCGCCCGCTGGGTCCGAGCCCGACACCCTGCGTGAATAACAATAATCATCGAGGGCTGTGCCATGCACATGCGCAATCTTTCCATCAGCCGCCGCCTGTGGCTGATTCTCGTGGTCTGTGTGGTCATGCTGTGCATTCTGGCCGGCGCCCTGCTCAAGCAGATCCACGACGACCTGTATCAGGCCAAGACCCTCAAGACCATCCATGTGGTGCAGACCGCCAGCGGTATTCTCAAGTACTACAACGGCCTGGAAAGCGCTGGCACCCTCACTCGCGAAGCCGCCCAGCAACAAGCGTTGTCGGCGATCCGCGGGCTGCGCTACGACCAGAACGATTACTTCTGGATCAACGACCTGCGCCCGGTGATGATCATGCATCCCATGAATGCCAAGCTCGAAGGCCAGGATCTCTCGGGGATCAAGGACCCTGACGGTTTCGCCCTGTTCAACGAGATGGTCGTCATCGCCAAGCGCCAGGGTTCCGGCGTGGTGAATTACCGCTGGCCCCAGCCGGGCGCCAGCGAACCGGTGCCCAAGACGTCCTATGTGCAACTCTTCGAACCCTGGGGCTGGATCATCGGCTCGGGCGTTTACGTCGACGACGTCGCGGCGGAGTTCAAGGCCCAGATCATCAAGGCCGCCCTGGTGTGCCTGGCCATCGGCGTGATCATGGCCCTGCTGGTCATCGTCATCCTGCGCAGCATCGTCGTGCCGTTACGCGCAGCCGTACAGGCCATGGCCAACGTGGCCAGTGGCGAAAGCGACCTGACGCGCACCCTGGAAACCCATGGCAAGGATGAAATCACCCAGCTCGGCCAGCATTTCAATACCTTCATCGCTCAGTTGCGCGGGGTGATCGGCCAGCTCCAGCAGTCGGCGGTGGCCCTGGGCAACGCCTCGCAGGAGCTGGGCAGCAGCGCCGAGCAGGCCCAGGCGCGCAGCCAGCGGCAATCGCAACAGATGGAACTGGTGGCCACGGCGGTCAACCAGGTCACCTATGGCGTGCAGGACGTGGCGCGCAACGCCGAACATGCCGCCAGCGAAATGCGCAACGCCGAGTCCGAAGCGCAGCAGGGCCTGGTCAATATCGACGGCAGCCTGCGGCAGATCCAGCAGCTGTCGGCCACCATCGAGCAGGCCGTGGCGGTGATCCGCACCCTGTCCAGCGAGACCACCCAGATCGGCAGCGTACTGGAAGTGATCAGCGGCATCGCCGAACAGACCAACCTGCTGGCCCTCAACGCCGCCATCGAGGCGGCACGCGCGGGCGAACAGGGCCGCGGCTTCGCCGTGGTCGCCGACGAGGTGCGCCTGCTGGCCCAGCGTACGCAGAAGTCCACGGCGGAAATCCAGGGCATGATCGAGAGCCTGCAAGGACATTCCGATGCGGCAGTCAAGGTCATCGGCGACAGCAGCCGCGCCTCCCAGGCGACCATCGAGCAAGCCAATCTGGCTGGCCAGAGTCTCAGCTCGATCAGCCAGGCACTGCGCAACCTCAACGGCCTCAATGCCTCGATCGCCAGCGCCACGCTGCAGCAATCCCATGTGGTGGATGACATCAACCAGAACGTCACCCAGACCGCGCAGCTGTCGCAGAGCACTACCCTGGCCGCCGAACAGTCCAGCGCCGCGAGCCTGAATCTGGCGCGGCTCAGCCAGCAACTCAACGATTGGCTGAGGCCTTTCCGGGTCTGAGGTTGAACCCGCACAGCGTTTTTCCATCAAAGCCCCTTATCCGAACTGGCGGGAGCAGACGAAATGCGCACTTTGAAATTGGCGGGCAAGAGCGTCCCGGTCCTTGGCCAGGGCACTTGGCACATGGGTGAGAAAAGCCACCGACGCTCGGAAGAAATCGCGGCCCTGTGCCTGGGCATCGACCTGGGCCTGACCCTCATCGACACCGCCGAGATGTACGCCGACGGCGGCGCCGAAGAGGTCGTCGCCCAGGCGATACGCGGCCAGCGCGACCGCGTGTGCCTGGTCAGCAAGGTCTACCCCTTCAACGCCAGCACCCAGGGCGTGCCGCGTGCCTGCGAGGCCAGCCTGCGGCGCCTGGGCACCGACTACATCGACCTGTACCTACTGCACTGGCGCGGCCAGTACCCCCTGGAAGAAACCGTCGAAGCCTTCGAGCACCTGCGCGAGCAAGGCAAGATCGGCGCCTGGGGCGTGTCTAACTTCGACGTCCCCGACCTGGTGGAACTGCACGACTCGCGGTGTGCGGCCAATCAGGTGCTGTACAACCCCTCGCAGCGGGGCATCGAGTTCGACCTGCTGCCCTGGTCCGCCGAACGCCAGCTGCCGACCATGGCCTACTGCCCCATCGGCCAGGGCGGCGACCTGCTCTGGCACCCCGCCCTGCAGACCGTGGCCCGCCGCCACAACGCCAGCCCGGCGCAGATCAGCCTGGCCTGGGTGCTGCGCCAGCAGCAACTGGTCGCCATTCCCAAGGCCGTGGAACCCGGGCACATCCGCGAAAACCTCGCGGCGCTGGACCTGCGTCTCAGCGACCAGGACCTGCTCGACATCGACCGCGCCTGGCAGCCGCCGACGCGCAAGATGCCGTTGGAAATGGTCTGAGGCTCAACGCGGGGCGGCACGGGCAGCGCCGCCTCCTTTTTTCTCCCCTGCAACACCCAGCCCGACACAGCCGTAACAAATAGAGATGGCAAGTCTCGGATGACTTGACGCAGGGACAGGCGTGTATTTGAAGGAAGCAATCGATGTACAGGATGCAAAAAACGCTCGGCATGGGTCTGTCTTTCGCCCTGGTCAGCTCGCTGAGCGCCTGCAGCTGGTCCCCCTCTGGCAAACCCTATGACTTTCCAAAGCCCGGAGAACCCTCGGCGAACATTCGCATGAAGCAATCCTCCGACACGAATCTGGCCCTGCTGAACATCGATGACCGGGGTTGCTATCAAGGAGTTTCATCCATGCCTTACGCCGATGGCTACCTTAGCGCCGACGTCAGGCCGGACAAGCCATTGGTCCTCAGATATGACGATACCTATGGCAGCCAATACTGCGTGATACATGTCTCCTTCACCCCCGAGAAGGATGCCTCGTATCTCTTTCAGTCCGATACGTACAACAAGAAGGTGTCCGGTCTGATACCAGGCCTTGAGCGTGACCAGGCATTTTGTGCCATCGGCGCATTGAAAAAGCAGGGTGACGAATGGGTCGCTCAGCCGTTGGAAAAAGTGCGACCTATGCCAACCAGCCCCATGTGCATACGTTTTCGTAAAACCGATGCAACGCCCCGCCCTTCTCTGTTCCCATTTGCAAACTGAGCCACGTACTGAACGCTTAAGCGAGTCGATCAGTTGGCCTGAGACCTGCCCTGGCGACCGAGGCGCGGCGCCAGGCGCACATAGACCAGCTCGGCGCACAATTCCACCAGGGTCTGGGTGATGATCACCGCCGGCAGCACCGGAATCGCTCCCGGCACCGCCAGGGCCAGCGGCAGCACCACCAGGGAATTACGTGTCGCGGCACTGAACAGCACCGCCCTGCCCGCTGCCGCGTCGAGGCGCCAGGCCCGTGCCACACAGGCGCCGAGCAACGGGGTGATGAGCGCGAACGCCAGGTACACCGGCAACACCGCCAGCGCGCTGGGCAGTGCGGCTTCGATACGCGGCCCGGTTGCGGCGATCACGATGAGCAGCACCAGCGCCGTGGCGGGTACCGGGCACAGCCCCAGGCCGAGATTGACGCCCGCCATCGCACGGCTGCGCCGGCCCAGCCATTGCAGGGCGGCGGCCAGCAGCAACGGCAGTGCGATCAGCCAGGCGAAGGCCTGCAGGAACGGCCCGGCATGAATGACTCCGGTGGCCATCTCGCCCAGCAGGGCCTCCAGGTACAGCGGCAGTGCCAGCATCTGCACCACCAGCAGCACTGGGGTGGCGGCCAGCAGCAGCCGTGCGTCGCCGCGTCCCAGTTGGGTGAAAGTCACCACATAGTCGATGCACGGTGCCAGTAACACCAGCAGCACACCCAGGCGCACCAGAGGGTCGGCCGGCACCAGCGGCAGCAGCGCCCACACCAGCAACGGCACGACGATGAAATTGGCGGTCAGCAGCGCGCCGATGAAGCGCAGCCGAGTAAAGGCCTGGCGCAGTTCGACCAGTGGCACCTGCAGAAAGGTCACCAGCAGCATGAAGGCCAGTGCCGGCTCGACAGCCGCCTCCAGCGCCTCGGTGCCCGGCAGTTGCCAGGCCAGCACAGCCGCCAGCAGCACGGCGACGAAGTAAATGGTGACCTGACGGTTTTCCAGAGCATCCCGGACAGCTTGCATGCAGCGACTCCTCGTTGCGGACGAAGGCTGGCCAGCCTTCTGGATCAGGCTGCCGAACCTACAGGGATTTGCTCGTCACTTGAAGCCTGCGGCAGCCCTGCCAGCGGATTGATGGACCTTTTGCCATTACCGGCCACTCCAACCTGCAGGACGTGCCTCGGCACCTGTATCGCTGTATTGGAGAGGTAAAGCGATGGTCATTGCCTGCCTGGGATGGGGTTCACTGATATGGAAACCGGGCGATCTGCCTTTGCGCTGCGAGTGGTTCTTCGATGGCCCGAGGCTGCCGGTGGAATTCTGCCGGGTCGGCGACGGCGGCGAACTGGCCACGGCCTTGTGCATGAACGCGACGCCCAGCCAGGTGCTGTGGTCGGTACTGGATGTGCCTGACCTGGATACGGCCTGCCAGGCGTTGCGCGTGCGCGAGCAGATTCCCGAGCAGCGCGACGATGGCGTCGGCCTGTACGTGCCGGCGCGTAACGACCAGGGGGTCCTGGCCGACTGGGCCCTGGAGCGCGGTGTCGACGCCCTGGTGTGGACGGCACTGCCGCCAAGGATCGACAACCAGGAAGGTCGCCTGCCCAGCCGCAAGCAGGCCATCGATTACTTGCAGGGCCTGCAGGGCGAAACCCGCGAGCACGCCCGCGACTACCTGGCCCGCGTGCCGGAACAGATCGCCACGCCCTGGCGGCGTGAGGTCATGCGTGCGCTGGACCTGAACTCAGGCGCCTAGCCGCACGCTGCCGCTCGCGAACGCAGCATCACGCTTACAGCCACTACTATTCAGTCAGGCCGGGTAGGAGCGGCTTCAGCCGCGAAACGACCGCCTATTCACGACAGATGCAGGGAGTTTCCTGACGCTTTCGCGGCTAAAGCCGCTCCCACCGGCCACGTAACGACTAACTGAACTGTATTGCGCTTACAGCCAATACTCTTCAGTCAGGCCGGGTAGGAGCGGCTTCAGCCGTGAAACGACCGCCTATTCACGACAGATGCAGTGAATTTCCTGGCGCTTTCGCGGCTAAAGCCGCTCCCACCGGCCACATGCCGTTTAGGCGAACAGTATTGCCCCTAGCCGCAATACTGATCTTTTAGACCAGAGTAATCTGATTGGCGTCGCTTTTGCTTTTCAAGCACCGCCCTCACAGACGCCGCAAAACGCGACTTCGGTGCAGGCCGAGTGGAGGTGTCATGGAAGGGGGTAAGCCGGCAGGGATGCCGGCTTAGGCGCACTGGGCCAGGGACGGCCCATTGCGCCGCCCCCCTGGAATGGCGCCGGAAGGAGGGAAGTCTGCCCGCAGGGCAGACCCAAGCCAGGAGCAATGCCTTTTGGTTACTTTTGGCGCGCAGGGCACCTGGAAACCAAAAGTAACCCGCCGTCAGGGCGGAAAGGTGACTCAAAGGCACTGGTGCTGCGGCGGGTGTACCCGGTCTAGATAGCCTGCCATTCGCGAGCAAGCTCGCTCCCACGGTCTGAACTGTATTGCCCCTGGCCGTGTTCAGGCCGAGCGTTCGAAGAACACCAGGCGTATGGCCAGGGCCGCCATGACCCCGGCGAAGCCGTAGTTGGCCAGCCGTGCGCGGCGCGAACCGCCGACCAGGCGGCGCTTGAGCAGCAGCGCGGCGGCGGCCAGCAGCGCATTGAACAGCAACGCCATGAGCGACAGCAACGCGCCGAGGACCAGCAGTTGCAGAGCGACGTGGCCATTGCCGAGGGTGACGAACTGCGGCAGGAACACCATGAAGAACAGCAGTGCCTTGGGGTTGAGCAGGCTGTTGAGCGCGGCGCGCAGCAGCACCCGGGGCCAGGCGGCCAGTTGTGCCGGTTGCCCGGTTGGCGCCTTGGCGTCTTTGACCGCCTGCCAGGCCATCCACAGCAGGTAGGCGGCACCGAGCATGCGCAGGATCTCGAACGCTGGCGCCCAGCTCATCACCAGCGCTCCGACACCGGCGCTGACCAGCAGGGTCAGTACCAGATCAGCCAGCGCATTACCCAAGGCAGCGGCAAACCCGGCCCGCCAACCATAGGCCAGCGCATGGCTGGTAACGAACGCCATGTTCGGGCCGGGCACGACCAGCAGCACAAGTGCGGCGAGGCTGAAGAGGTAGAGGCTGTTCAAGTCCGGCATGGGCAACACTCCCTGAGGTCGAAGCCACACAGTAGAGGCTCGGCGCAGCCGACCATAGATACAGACCGGGGCATTTTCGACCAGACAGTCGCCGCCAGGCTCGATGCCGCGTCTTCGCTGAAGCCAGCCTGACCGACCGTTTTCTAGCGCACGATCCGCTCGACATGGATCTCCAACTTCTTGATCCGGTACCACAGGCTGCGTTCGGAAATGCCCAGCAGTTGCGCGGCGGCGGCCTGGACGCCCTGGGTGCGCTGCAGGGCAGCGAGGATGCAGGTCTTTTCCACTTGCGCCAGGGCAGCGTCGAGGTCCGAGGGAATGTCGCTCACGGCGTCGAGCGGTGCCGCATCCTGGGCCGCGGGAGCGTTGAACAGATAGCCCGGCAGGTCGCTGTCCTGGATCACCGGCCCGCTCGCCACGATGGTGGCGCGTTCGACGCAGTTCTGCAGTTCGCGGATATTGCCCGGCCAGGCATAGCGACTCATGGCCAGCAGCGCTTCGGGGCTGAAACCGGTGATGCGCTTGCCGGCCTCGGCGCCCAGGCTGTGGGCGAAATGACGCGCCAGCGGGGCGATGTCTTCGACCCGCTCACGCAGCGGCGGCAGCGGAATCGGGAAGACGTTGAGGCGGTAGTAGAGGTCTTCGCGAAACTCCTTGTTCGCCACCGCTTCGAGCAGGTCCTTGTTGGTGGCTGCGATGACCCGCACATCCACCTTGCGCTCGCGCGGATCACCCACCGGCTCGATGATGCGCTCCTGCAGGGCACGCAGGATCTTGGCCTGCAGCGCCAGGGGCATTTCACCGATTTCGTCGAGAAACAGCGTGCCCTTGTCGGCTTGCTGGAAGCGCCCTACCCGGTCTGCCACCGCCCCGGTGAAGGCGCCCTTGCGGTGGCCGAACATCTCGCTCTCCAGCAGGCCTTCGGGAATCGCCGCACAGTTGACCGCCACGAACGGCTGGTCGGCGCGATTACCGTGGCGGTGGATGGCGCGGGCGACCATTTCCTTGCCGGTGCCGCTCTCCCCGGTCAGCAGAATGGTGGCGCTGCTTTCGCGCACCGATTCCACGGCCTGGATCACCCGGCGGAAGGCCGGGCTCTCGCCCACCAGGCTGTCGATCTGCCGGTGCTCGTCGAGTTCGGCGCGCAGGCGATGGTTGTCGCGCAGGATGTCACGGAATTGCAGGGCCTTGCTGACGGTGATGTCCAGCTCGTCGATGTCGAACGGCTTGGCGATGTAGTCGAAGGCACCGTTGCGCATCGACTGCACGGCGTTCTTCACCGTGCTGTAGGCGGTCATGACGATCACCGGCACCTGCGGGTAGCGCGTGCGGATTTCCGCCAGCAGTTGCGGACCATCCATGCCAGGCATGCGCCAGTCACTGATCACCAGGTCGATGTCTTCGCGCTCCATGACCGTCAGGCCATGCAGACCGTTACCGGCGGTGAACACCTGCAGGTTGCTGTGGCTCAGGGCCGAGGCCAGCAGGTCGCAGAGCTTGGGTTCGTCGTCGACCACCAGCACGTTGTGGCTCATGGCTGCTTTCCTTGATCGCTGTGTTCATGGCTGGGCAGGTACAGGTTGAAGGTCGCCCCGGCGCCTGGTTCGCTGATGCACTCGATGTGCCCGTCGTGGTTTTCCATGATCGAGTAGACCTTGGCCAGGCCCAGGCCGGTCCCCGAAGCCTTGGTGGTGACGAACGGCGTGAAGATGCGTTCGAGCATGTCGGCCTCGATACCCTGCCCGGTGTCGCTGACGCTGATCAGCGTCCAAGGCCCTTCGCTGGACAGGCTGAGGGTCAGGGTGCCGCCGTCGGGCATCGCGTCGATGGCGTTGAGCACCAGGTTCAGGCACGCCTGGGTCAGTTGGCGGCCATCGGCATAGATACGCGTTTCGGCGTCGCGCTCTTCGATGTGCGCTTCGATATGCCGGGTCGCCAGCTCCGGCGCGCAGAAACCCAGCAGGTCCTCCAGCAGCGGGCGGGCCGGCTGCAGCGAGCGCAGCGGCGCGCTGGGCCGGGCGAAATCGAGAAACTCGGTGATCAGGTCGTTGATGCGCGTCACCTCGCTGATCACGTATTCGAGGTGGCGCATGTCGGCTTCCGGCAAGGCCGCGCGGCGGTGCAGCAACTGCGTGGCGGTCTTGATGATGCCCAGCGGGTTGCGAATCTCGTGGGCCAGGCCCATGGCCACTTCACCCAGGGTGTGCAGGCGGTCGCGACGGCGCAACTGGGCTTCGAGGTCCTGCAGCTCGCGCAGGCGCTCGGTCATGTGGTTGAAGGTCACGCTCAGGTCGGCCAGCTCATCGCTGCCGATCACCTCGACATGCTGCTGATAATCGCCGGCGGTCACCGCCTGCACCCCTGCGGCCAGCCCACGCAGCGGGCGGGTCAGGCGCTGCGAGATGAACCAGCCGACGCTCAGCGACAGCGCCGAGCCGAACAGCAGGATCAACAGGAACAGGTTGGTCTGGTTGACCAGCCCGACCAGCGTCGAATGGCGCAGCAGGCCGCTGAACACCACCCCTTGCATGTCGCCGCCGTCGTTGAAGATCGGCGAATACACGCCGCTGTAGCGCGAATTGGACTGTTCGCTGGGCTCACGGGTCTGGCGCAGCAGCGTCTCGATACCCGGCGGTACGCGCAACGGGTGGTTCTCGAAGCGCTGAGTGGAAAAGACTTCGGCAAAGCCCTCCTGGTCCTTAAGGTACAGGCGCAGGTCGAGGGAATGCACGTCGGCGACGCTGGTCAGGAAGCTGCTGTCCAGGTAGGTGGCGATCATCAACTGGCAATCGACCCCGCCCTGGATGGTGTGATAGGTGGAAACCACCGCCCCCACCGGCGCGCCGCCGTAGCGCACGGTCTGCAGCACTTCATCGGCGCCCAGGCTGATCTGCCCGACCACTGCATCCGGCGCGGTGGAATACAGCACCTGGTGGTCGCTGCTGCGCACCAGCGCCACCACGTCGATGCCCATGGCATCGGCAATGTCGGCGATGCGCCGGTCAGGCACCTTGCCCGGTTGCGCGCCGTTGTCCAGGTAGCCGAGGAACAACTGCGCGGCGCGCGCGTTGTCGCGCAGGATCTCGCTGATCTCGTCGTTGACGATGCGCGTCGACTCCTGCAGCCAGATACGCACGTTGCTGTCGAAGATCTGCGACAGCGTGGTAGCGGCCAGCTCGGCGGCGATCATGGTAGGGATCACACTGACCAACCAGAACGCCAGCACCAGCTTGCGCTGCACGGTCCAGCGCGACAGGGAAAACAACCGGGGTTTGGCCTGGGTCATGAATGTTCGCTTATAGCGGCCGCCATGGCGGGATCGTGTCGGTCGGGGCGGATGAGCCGTTTCACCAGGCGCAGCAAGGTGTCGATCAACCAGTTGCGATGGCGAAAGAACAGCATATTGCCCTGGAATCGGCAACCGAAACGCATCTTGCTGGCGTAGCCGGCCTGCCCGCACTCGTAAGTGCTGATGCCCTGACGGATGCAGTATTCGACGTTGGCCAGCCAGCTGCGGGCGTAAAGGCTGTGCTCGCGGGTGCGTTGCAGGTCATGGGCGAAGAATTTGTCGAGCAGGCGGTGTTCGTCGACCAGCAGCAGATTGAAGGCCGCCAGTTGCCCGTCGACCCAATACAGCACGCAGGCTGCCCGGCCTGGCAGGCGCTGCAGGACACCGGTGAAGTAATCCGGCCCCAGGCGCTCGAACTGCAGGTCGCTACGTGCCAGGGTGGCTTCATACAGGCGCATCATTTCCGGCAGCACGTCGTCGACCTGCTGGCGCCACTCGATCTGCGGCGCCGGGCTGCGCAACAGGCGTCGCAGGTCCTTGCGGGTGGACTTGCCCAAGGTGCCGACGTAGTCATCCAGGCAGGCGAAGCCCACCGGCAGGCTGGCGCCGGGCAAGCTCGGCAGCGCATGCAACCCGGCCTGCTCGCAGGCCTGCACCCATTCGCCAGCGGCCAGCGGCGCGTCCTTGACCGCCAGCAGGCCAATCTCGAAACGCTGCGCATCCTCGCGGGCCAGCGCCAGCAGGCGTTGCAGCAGGTCGGCGCGCTGTACCTGCGGCAGGTGGCGGGCCACCCCCGCTTCACAGCGCTCGGCCACGGGCGAGCCCAGGGCATACAGCCCCAGTTGCAAGGCACCCGGCCACAGGCGTGCCAGCGCCTGGCTCAGGCGCCTTGCCAGGCCCTGCACCGTGGTGTCCAGGCTGTAGCGGGTGATGAACGCCGGCACCGCCGCCACGAGTTGCTGGTCTTCATACAGCGCCAGGTAGCGCCATTCGAAACCCTCGATACCGGCTTTCTCCACGGCCAGGTAGTAGTCCCAGTCTTCCAGCGTGTCGGGGAAACAGGCGTTCCACTGTTCACGCTCGATACGTTCGATGCTGGCGAATGCATGGGCGGTGATCATCGCGTCAGGCCCTGCGTGGCAAGGCAGCCACTGCCGGGGCGATGAGCCCTTCGACACGGGCATCGATGAAGTTGGCACTCAGGTTCACCACCTCGCGGTATTGCAGGTCGACGGTGATCATGTGGTAGCAGTTGTCGAGCAGCACCTTGAACACCGGGCCGCCGATGTGCCGTTCGATGTAGTCAGCGTTCCAGCGGCTGGTGATGTCGTCTTCCCGGGAATGCAGCACCAGCGCCGGTGTTCGGATCGACGGCATCCCGCGCTTGGTCCTGGCGATCAGCCGATGCAGCTCGCGCACACTGATGCCCGACATGGTCAACAACCCGGCATTGCTGCTTTCGCCGTCTTTCATCTGCCGCTCGACGATGGCTCGCAGGCGCGGATTCTTGATGCCGTAGGGCGGCTTTTCGTTGAAGCGGCAGATGTGCACGCCAAACGGAATGGCCATGAAAATCCGCGTGAAGCGTGCGGCGAACGGCATGTTCCAGCCGTCGTAGCGCAAGGTCGTGGAATACAGCAGCAGGCCGGCGACCTGGCCGGGGTGTTCGGCGGCCAGGTGCATGGCCATCACCGCGCCCATTGACAGCCCGCCGACGAACACCTGCGCGTGGCGGGCGCGGATGCCGGCGAACGCGCGCCGGGCGCTTTCATACCAGTCAGTCCAGACCGTGCGACGCAGGTCGTCGTTGTTGCCACAATGGCCGGCCAGGGTCGGCACGTAGACCGTGCAGCCCCGGTCCGCCAGGCCCTGGGCCACGCGGCGCAGCTCGGCCGGCGTACCGGTCAGGCCGTGGATGAGCAGCACCGCGACCTCACCGGTGCCGACTGCGAAGCCGGCATCCCCCTCACCCATCTCCACCGCGACGGCGTTCATCGTTTCATGGCCCGATGCAGCAGGCGGTCGAGCAGGGCCAGGCCCAGGTCGATCTCCTCGTAGGTGATCTCCAGCGACGGTGCCAGGGTGATGACGTTCTTGTAGTAGCCACCCACGTCCAGCACCAGGCCCAGACGCCGACCATCGACTTCCAGGTCGCCCTTCATGCCTTCTTCGACCATGAAGTCCAGGGTCGCCTTGTCCGGGGTGAAGCCGTCGGCCGCGCAGATTTCCGCACGCAAGGCCAGACCCAGGCCGTCGACGTCGCCGATGATCGGATAGCGCTTCTGCAGCTCCTGCAGGCCGGCGAGGAAATACTTGCCCTTGGCCATGACCATGGCGCCGTAGTCGACTTCCGAGGTCATCTTCAGCACTTCAACCCCGACGGCCGTGCCTAGCGGGTTGGAGGCGAAGGTCGAGTGGGTCGAACCTGGCGGGAAGATCCCGGGGTTGATCAGCTCCTCACGGGCCCAGAGGCCGCCCAGCGGGTTGAGGCCGTTGGTCAGTGCCTTGCCGAACACGATGACGTCCGGCTTGACGTCGAAGTGTTCGATGGACCACAGCTTGCCGGTACGGAAGAAGCCCATCTGGATCTCGTCGACCACCATCAGGATGCCGTGCTGGTCAAGGACCTTCTTCAGCTCGCTGTAGAAGTTCATCGGCGGGATCACATAGCCGCCGGTGCCCTGGATCGGCTCCACATAGAACGCCGCGTACTCGCTCTGGCCGACCTTGGGGTCCCAGACACCGTTGTATTCGGTCTCGAACAGCCGGGCGAACTGCTGCACGCAGAGACTGCCGTACTCTTCCTTGCTCATGCCTTTCGGGCCACGGAAGTGGTACGGGAACGGGATGAACTGCGCACGCTCGCCGAAATGCCCGTAACGGCGGCGGTAGCGGTAACTGGAGGTGATCGACGAGGCGCCCAGGGTGCGGCCGTGGTAGCCACCTTCGAAGGCGAACATCAGGCTCTTGCCCTGGGTGGCGTTGCGCACCACTTTCAGCGAGTCCTCGATGGACTGCGAACCGCCGACGTTGAAATGCACGCGGCCATCGAGGCCGAACTTGTTGCGGGCATCCACGGCGATGCGTTCGGCCAGCTCGATCTTGCCCTTGTGCAGGTACTGGCTGGCGATCTGCGGCAGGGTGTCGATCTGCTGCTTGAGGGCGTTGTTCAGGCGCGGGTTGGCATAGCCGAAGTTGACCGCCGAGTACCACATCTGCAGGTCGAGGTAGGCCTGGTCGCTGGTGTCGAAGACGTAGGAGCCTTCGCAGCGGCTGAAGATGCGCGGGGGTTCGATGTAGTGAACGGTGTCACCGTAGGAGCAGTACTTGGCTTCCTTGTCGAGAAGGATGCGGTCTTCGGCGGTAGCGATGCGGATATCAGACATGATGGAAACGTTCCTGCAGTTCGGGAGTAAGGGTCGGGACGATCGGGGTCAGCAGCTGCGGCAGGTTGGCCAGCAGCGCGGGGATTTCGGCAAAGGTGTCGAAGCGTGCATGGGGCAGCCCGAGGCGCACGCAGTGGTCGGCGAGGCTGCCGCGGGCCAGGACGAAGTCGGCGGTCTCGGCCACGCACATGTCCGAGCGCCCGTCGCCGATCACCAGCACGTGGCGGCCCGCCGGCACCGAGCGGCACTTGCAGTTGCCGGCAGCGGCGCGGCAGGTGTCACGGGCATAGGGAAAGACGATGCGCCAGCGGTCGTGGTCGACCTGGCGCAGGCCGTTGGCAACGATCGGCAGCAGCGGGCAGTCGTTGCGCGACAGGATCCGCGCGATGGCCTGCTCCAGGCCGTCGCTGACGATATCCAGGGTCGCGCCGAGGCTGGTGGCCAGGTCGACGAAGGCCGGGAAGTCCGGGTCGATGGCCACGCTGTCGAAGTAGCCCAGCAGTTGCGCCGGGGTGGCCCGTACCAGGGCCAGTTGGCGGGTCAGGCACTCCCGCGAGCCGATCTGGCCGTCGAGCCATTGTTGTTCGATCGCTTCCCAGCCGGGTTCGGCGAAGCGTTCCAGGATGCTGTCGATGACGTCGGTCCGGGTCACGGTACCGTCGAAGTCACACACGATATGCCAGTGCATCATCTGCGTTTGCCCATGTTGAGTGAAGCGCGCTCGGCGCAGTCGCAAGGGGCTTGAGCAGCAAGCGTGCCAACGCACCACAAGCCCGCAGGACGTGGCCTGCAGCCTGTGCGGGGGTAAAAGGCGGCGGGTGGAGCTACAAATTTTGTAGCTCGCTACAAACAACATGAGTGCTTGCCGAGCGGCGGCGCGATGGTGATTGATAGCGCCATGTCAATCTGCCCGAGGAATCGCCCATGCCACCGATGCGCAATTTGCTCTGCGGCGTCGCGCTCTGCGCCACGCTGGTCAGCCCGCCCGGGCGCGCCGCCGAGCCGGACGCCAGCGCCGCCAAGCCGCTGTGGGGCTTGCAGGGCATGGCCGGAGCGCTGTGGTCGTATCGCCCCTACGACCCCACGGCGAGCAGCTACGAGTTCAAGGCCGTGCCGTACCTGGACCTGAGCCTGGGCGATGTCGACCTGGACTCCGAAGACGGGCTGTCGTGGAACGCCTTCAAGACCGAAAACGGCTGGAGCGCCGGGCCGTATCTCAACTACCTGCCAGGACGCGACGGCCAGGGCTCGCTGCGCGGCCTGCGGGATGTCTCGGGCATGGGCGTGGCCGGTGGCTTCGTGGCCTACAGCCCGGTGCAATGGCTGAGCCTGTTCGCTCGCGCCGGGCGCACCTTCGGCACCGCCGAGAGCCAGGGCGGCGTGTTGGGCCAGGTGGGCGCGGAGGCTGATTATCCATTGGGCGCCGGAGTATTCGGCAGCACCCGGCTGGTGGCGCACCTGGCCAACCGAGAGCTGAACCAGACGTTCTTCGGGGTCAGTGCGGACGAGTCGCAGGCCTCGGGCATTCGCCCGTACAACGCTGGCGGTGGCCTGCGTGACCTGACCCTGAGCCAGAGCCTGGCGGTGCCGCTGTCGCCACACTGGTCGCTGCTGGGCAACCTGAGCTGGACCCACCTGACCGGCTCGGCCGCCGACAGCAGCATCGTCCAGCAACGCGGCCACGCCGAGCAGGGTGAAGTGGACATCGGCGTGGCCTATCACTTCTGAGAGTCCCCCGCTCAAGCCGACTTGCAGAAACGACTACAGCCGCGAAGCGACCGTATGTTCACGACAGATGCACTGATTTTCCTGGCGCTTTCGCCGCTAAAGCCAATACGGCTCAGTTAGACCGGGTAGGAGCGGCTTCAGCCGCGAAGCGATCGCATGTTCACGACAGATGCAGTGAGCTTCCTGGCGCTTTCGCGGCTAAAGCCGCTCCCACCGGGCCACATGCCGCTTAAGCGGACAGTAGTGTGGCTATAGCCGCCTAGCCGACCCCATCGGCGAAATCAGGGGCCGGTAAAGCCCATACCATTTGCGGCTCTTGATACGCGGTTCAACCCTCCCCCTCGGCCATGACCGCGATGCCGCTGATGATGATCGCCACGCCCACCCAGCGCAGCCAGTCGATTTGCTCACCCAGCCCCAGCCAGGAACCCAGCAGCACGCCGACGAACACCAGCGAGCTCAAGGGAAAGGCCACGCTCACCGGGGCACTGCGCAGAATCAGCATCCACACGAAGAACGACCCCGCATAGCAGGCCAGCGCCAGCAGCACTGCGGGCGTCAGCAGCGCAGTGCCCAACCAGGCCAGGCCGAATGGCAGATGGGTAAGCGCATCGCCGCCCACCTTCATGGCGATCTGCGCCGTGCTTTCACTGCCGATCAGCAACAGCCACAGCACCACGGCGGTGACGCGATGCTGCAGCCAGCCAGGCGTGCTGGAAAGACTCGAAGACGATGTCGTGTTCATGCTCAACCTCCACTGGCGATGACCAGCATCACCCCACCGGTAATGATCAGCGTGCCGAGCCAGCGGCGGCGGCTCACCGCCTCGCCCAGCACCAGGCGCCCGGCCAGCACCACCCCGCAATAGGCCAGGCTGGCGGCAGGAAAGGCCAGGCTCAAGGGGGCCAGCGACAGCACCGCCAGCCACACCAGGAACTCCAGGGCATAGGCCAGGATGCCGGCCCACAGCAACGGCGCGCCCAGCAGCTGCCACCAGAAGCCGGCCAGGCGAAAGCCGCCGTCCATTTCCGGCAGGCGGTCCAGACCCAGCTTGAAGGCGATCTGTCCGGCGACATCGAGACCGATGGACAGCGCGATCAGCGCAATCACCGAGGGACTCATGGGAACACCTCGTCGAACAGCGCCAGCAAGGCCGCGTTGGTCTGCGCATTGCGCTGGATATCCGCAGCGCTCCAGCGTTCGGCGGGTGGCTGGTCGCTGCGCGCCTCCCAGCGCTTGAACGGGTTGCGATGCGCCGGTGCTGAAAACTCGCCGCATACGTCGATACCCAGCACCCGCTTGCGCGTGGCCAGCAGGCGCAACGCCTCGAGCAGGTGGCTCAGGCGCATGCCGCCCTGGTCCCAGTTGGTGGCCGCGTCTTCACTGGCCAGCACGTCCTTGTCGATGGTGATCCACACCGCTTCGGTGGGCAGCGTCGCCGCCAACTGGGCAAGAAACCGCGACCAGTCCAGCTCGGCCAGGTTGGTCCAGTGCAGGTAGTGGCCGCGCTGCTGGTGGCCAGGGCCGTCGCCCACATGCCCCCACACCCGCGACGGCGCGTGCTGCCAGGGGAACAGCTGCAGCTGCCCGCTGCGCAGGGCGGCGAAGTTGGCCCCGCGCAACTGCGGGTTATGCAGGTCGTCGCTGCACGGCCCGAGGGTGATCACGCGGCGAACCAGCGGCAACTGCAACGCCCGGTTGACCCACGAGCCGCAATGCCGGCGCGGCGCCAGGCGTACCCAGTCGGGGTGGTTGTCGAAGTGGATCAGGCTGACCGGCTCGGTCAGCCCGGCGAGAAACGCCGGGGTCAGGTGGTGGTAATCGCCGGAGCCGACGAAATAGATCTGCGGCCGGCGCCCCCTGGGCCGGCTGCTCTGCTGCAGGCGCTGGCTGAAGGTCCGGTAGCGGGCTTCGGTGGTCCACAGCCGCAGGTGCGGCCCGAGGTCGAGCAGGTCGATATGCGTGGCGCGGCCTTCGGTCAGGCGCCGGGCGATGGGTTCCTGGGCGGTAAGGCTGTGGTCGAGGTCGAGGATGTTCAAGGCGCGAATTCACCTGTTCACCCCGCCCTGACACCGCCGGTACTGGATGTACGAGGCGGCCGGGCGGGCCTGAAGGGGGTGAATGCAAGGGGTGGGCCAGCTGTCGGCCGCGCGCTCAATCGACGGCGTTGGCCTGGTGCTCGGTGTCTACCGAGGTGTCGATGCTCACCACCACCGACATGCCTGGCCGCAGCCGCGCGGCCAGCGGCTGGTCGGGGTCGACGCTGATGCGCACCGGGATGCGCTGGGCGATCTTGACGAAGTTGCCGGTGGCGTTGTCGGCCGGCAACAGGCTGAACTCCGAACCGGTGGCTGGCGAGATGCGCTCGACCCGACCATTGAGCTTCTGATGGTCCAGGGCATCGACGCTGAAGCTCACCGGCTGGCCGAGGCGCACCTGGGCCATCTGGGTTTCCTTCAGGTTGGCGATGATCCACAGGTTATCGGGAACCAGGGCCATGAGCTGGGCACCGGAATTCACGTAGGCACCGAGGCGCACGCCGATCTGCCCCAACTGGCCGTCGCGTGGCGCGGTAATGCGGGTGTTGTCCAGGTCGATACGCGCCAGTTCCACCGCGGCTTTGGCGTTCTCCACCTGGGCCTGCAGCGAGTCACGGTTGACGATCACCGTCTGCAGGTCTTCCCTGGCGATCTGCAAGGCGGCACGCGCCTCGGCTTCGGCGGCCTGGGCCTGGGCGTCGGCCGCGCGGGCGACGTCCAGCTCGCTGCGCGACACCGAGCCGTCGGTGACCAGCGCCTGGTTGCGCTTGAGATCGGCCGCGCTCTTGCGCACCTGTGCCGAGCTGCTCTGCAAGGCGGCCTGGCGCTGGGCGATGGTCGCCTCGGCACTGCGCCGCTGCTGCAGGTTGTTGGCCAGGGCCGCCTGCTGCACGCCCAGTTGCGCCTCGGCCTGCTCCAGGCGCTGACGGTAAATGCGGTCGTCCAGGCGCACCAGCAGTTGCCCGGCCTTCACATGCTCGAAGTCCTGCACCGTGACCTCATGCACGTAACCGCTCAGCTGCGGGCCGATCAGCGTGGTCTGGCCATGCACCTGGGCGTTCTCGGTACTCTGGATGGGGCTGGTGAACGGCGGCAGTTGCCAGGCGTAGAGCACGATGAGGATGCCGCCCAGGGCAATCAAGGCGAACAGCGTGGTGGAAATCACCCGTGCGCGCAGCGGCCGTGGCTTGCTGGTGGCCGGTGAGGTGAGCGGCGCCGGCGGCGGGTTGCTGGCGACCGGGGCCGCATCGGTGGAATCTTTACGGGTGGTGTCGTTCATCGAGTCTGCGCACTGCTGGTGGATGGGGAGGCCGCAGACAGCGGCTGGGTGGGCTCGGTGGTCATCTTCAGCCAGATCATCCGCAGGGTGATCCACAGCATGGTCAGCACGGCGATCAGGGCGATGAGCATGAACACGTCGTTATAGGCCAGCACATTGGCCTCGCGGGTAGCGGTGCTGGCCAGGGCGCGCATGCCCTGGGCGGTGCGTGCGGCGGGGTCGGCGATCACCCCCCCATAGGCCGCCGCCCCGCTTTGCAGGCGGGCCTGCACCAGCGGGTCGAAGGCGGTGATGTGTTCCATGAGCTGGCTGGAGTGAAATTTCTCGCGCACGATCTGGAAGGTGCCCAGCGCCGCCGAACCGATCAGCCCGCCGATGTTCTGGGTGATGCCGAACAGCACCGAGAAGCTGACCATATTACGCGGGTTGGCCAATACGCCGCTGATGCCCAGCACCAGCGTCGGGCCAAGGAAGAAGGTGCCACCGAAGGCCAGCAGGAACTGGCTGAGGTACATGTTTTCCGGGCGGGTCTGGTAGGTCGAGCCGCTGTCCATCCAGGCCCCGGCGGCCATCATTGCCAGGGAAATCAGCAGCGGTTTGATCAGGTGCGCCGGGTCGATGGTCAGGGCACTGACCAGCAGGCCTGCGATGCTGCCGAGCAGCATCACCAGGTACAGGCTGTGCAACTGCTCGCTGCCCAGGTTCAGCGCCTGCAAGAACGCTACCGCGCCCACCGACTGTTCGGACAGCACCACCCGAAACAGAATCACCGCCAGCCCCAGGCGCAGGATCGCCCCGCTGCCCAGCCAGCGGGTGATCAGCAAAGGGTTGCGGCGGTTGTGCTCGATCGCCAGCCCCGCGCAGATCAGCGCGATGGAGGCCGCCGAGGCGATGCCGATCCAGGGCTCTTCCAGCCACCATTCGATGCGCCCCAGTGACAGCACCGCACACAACAAGGCAAAGCCGCTGGCCAGCAGGCCGAAGGTCAGGAAGTCGAGCTTCTCGAAGGCCTTGAAGCGGTCGCCCGGCGGCAGCTTGAGCATCAGCACGCAGCCCAGCGAGAGCATCGCCATGCCCAGCTCGAACAGGTACAGGCCGCGCCATTCGGCGATCTGCAACAAGTCTTCGGAAATCAGTCGCGCCATGGGCGTGGCCAGTTGCGCGGTGCCCAGCCCCAGCACCAGGGCCTTGAGCCGCCACTTCTGTGGAAAAGCCTGGATCATGTAGTAAAGGCCCAGGGTGCTCAGCGCCGCGCCAACCATGCCGTGGGCCGCACGCACGGCCACCGCGGAATCGATATCGTTGACGAACAGATGGGCCAGGGTCACCAGCGCGTAAAGCACCAGGAACAGTTCGGTGAACGCGCGCAATCCATACTGCTGGCGGAACTTCACCAGCAGCAGGTTCATCGAAACGTTGGTCATCACGTACGCGGCCGGCAGCCAGGCGATGTCCTCCGTGGTGGCGCCCAGAGCGCCTTGCAGATACGGCAGGTTGGCGACCACCAGGGCATTGCCCAGGCCACCGGTCAAGGCCACGATCACTCCGACCAGGGCGAAGGCCAGGCGCTTGGGTGTCGGATGCAGGGGCGTGGACGGCGAACCCGGCATGGTCGGGCGCTCATGGGGCTGCCACTGGCGCGGGGCGTACTTGTCGGTCATGGATGCAGGTTCATGAGCAGGCCTTGAAAGTCCCTTGTGTGACATTGGCGGTCGCCGGAATGCTCAGTGCGCCCTGCAATTAACCGGCAACATCGCCAGTGAAGCGCAAAGGACGGTAAAGCTCCAGAGCCGCCTCGCAGCAAAAGGCTATGCTCTTGGGAAGTGGCGGAACCTTGGCCAGGCCGGCCGCCGGACAAAAACGACAAGGAGTTCGAAATGAGTTCATCGGCTTCACTCCAGCGCCAGGCTAAGCAAAGCGGCGACAAAGCCATTCTCAGCGACGTGCGCAACCACATCGGCCACTTGATCCTCAACCGCCCCGCCGGACTCAATGCCCTGGACCTGGACATGGTCCGCCACCTGCAATGGCAGCTCGACGCCTGGGCCAACGACGACGACATTTATGCCGTGGTACTGCGCGGTGCCGGCGACAAAGCCTTCTGTGCCGGCGGTGACATCCGCGCCCTGTACGACAGCTATCGCGCCGGCCAGGGCCTGCACCTGCGCTTCTTCGAAGAGGAATACGCCCTCGACCAGACCATCCACGACTACCGCAAGCCGATCCTCGCGCTGATGGACGGGCTGGTGCTGGGCGGGGGCATGGGCCTGGTGCAGAGCGCCGACCTGCGGGTGGTCACCGAGCGCAGTTCGCTGGGCATGCCGGAAGTGGCCATCGGCTACTTCCCCGATGTCGGCGCCAGTTACTTCCTGTCGCGCCTGCCCGGCGAGCTGGGCATCTACCTGGGCGTGACCGGCAACCGTATCGGCGCTGCCGACGCCTTGTACTGCGGGCTGGCCGACTGGCACATGCCCAGCCAGGCCCTGCCCCGCCTGGACCACATGCTCGACCACCTGAAGTGGAAGATCACCCCGCTCAAGGACCTGCAGGGTGTGATGGCGCGCCTGGGCAGCCAGTGCCTGCCAGAGCCACCGCTGCAGGCCCTGCGCCCGGCCATCGATCACTTCTTTTCCCTGCCGGATGTGCCGAGCATCCTTGAACAGCTGCAGCAGGTCTCGGTGGCCGACAGTCGCGAATGGGCGCTGGATACCGCTGCCGCGATGCACAACCGCTCGCCCCTGGCCATGGCGGTGACCCTGGAACTGCTGCGTCGTGGCCGACACCTGTCGCTGCCGGAATGCTTCGCCATGGAATTGCAGCTGGACCGCCAATGGTTCGAGCAGGGCGACCTGATCGAAGGCGTGCGCGCCCTGATCATCGACAAGGACAAACGCCCGCGCTGGAAGCACAGCAAGGCCGCAGGCGTCAGCCAAGAGGATGTGCAGCGTTTCTTCACCCGCCAGGAGAGTTGATATGCACGACATCGAACTGAGCGGAGAACAGGTGATGATCCGTGATATGGCCCGGGATTTCGCCCGCCATGAAATCGCCCCGCATGCCAGGCGCTGGGAGCAGGAAGGCTGGATTGACGACGCGCTGGTGGCGCGCATGGGCGAACTCGGCCTGCTGGGCATGATCGTCCCCGAACAATGGGGCGGTTCGTACCTCGACTACGTGGCCTACGCCCTGGCCGTGGAAGAGATTTCCGCCGCCGACGCGGCCACCGGCACCTTGATGAGCGTGCACAGCTCTGTGGGCTGCGGCCCGCTGCTCAACTACGGCAGCGAACAGCAGAAGAACACCTGGCTGGCGCGGCTGGCCAGCGGCCAGGCCATCGGTTGCTTCTGCCTCACCGAACCCCATGCCGGTTCCGAAGCGCACAATCTGCGCACCCGCGCCGAGCTGCACGGCGACCAGTGGGTGCTCAACGGCGCCAAGCAGTTCGTCAGCAATGGCCAGCGCGCGCAACTGGCGATCGTTTTCGCCGTGACCGACCCGCAGCTGGGCAAGAAAGGTCTTTCGGCCTTCCTGGTGCCCACCGACACCCCCGGTTTCACGGTCGAACGTCGCGAGCACAAGATGGGCATCAAGGCTTCGGACACTTGCGCCATCAGCCTCGATGACTGCCGCATCCCCGCCGCCAACCTGCTGGGTGAACGCGGCAAGGGCCTGGCCATCGCCCTGTCGAACCTGGAGGGCGGACGTATCGGCATCGCGGCCCAGGCCCTGGGCATCGCCCGCGCCGCCTTCGAAGCCGCGCTGGCCTACGCCCGCGAGCGGGTGCAGTTTGACAAGCCGATCATCGAGCACCCCAGCGTCGCCAACCTGCTGGCTGACATGCACACGCGCATCAACGCCGCACGGCTGCTGGTGCTGCATGCGGCGCGTCTGCGCAGCGCCGCCCTGCCCTGCCTGTCCGAGGCATCGCAGGCCAAGCTGTTCGCCTCGGAAATGGCCGAGCAGGTGTGCTCCAGCGCCGTACAGATCCACGGCGGCTACGGTTACCTGGAAGACTACCCGGTGGAGCGGCTGTACCGTGATGCGCGTATCACCCAGATCTACGAAGGCACCAGTGAGATCCAGCGCCTGCTGATCGCCCGTGAGCTGCGCCACTACTCGCTCTAGGCGCGTGGCCTGGCCGAACGACCAGCTGCCCGGTACGAACGAAGACAAGGCACTACAGGCTGGGCCATGGTGATCATGCCGGCACCAGCCTGCGGCGGCCCAGCTGCGTGACCAGCAAGGCGACGGTGTCGGCGTTGGCCAGCATCACATCACTGCGTATCTCGGCATTGGCATAGAACTCGACCCGTGCCCCGGCCAAGGTCTTCTGCCCTGTGATGTCGAGGATCTTGCGCAGCGCCTTGCCTTCGCTACGCCCCAGGTCCTGCCAGCTGCCGTCTTCGTTGTGGCGATGAAACAGGCGGTCGCTGGGCGTGCGATGCGACAGACCGTTCTGATGCACCAGCATGTCGTCACGCAGGCCGCGCCGGTAAGCCGAGTTGTCATCGAGCAGGTCGACGAAAGGCATGTGCGACTCCACGTAGGCGATGTCTTCGGTAGCGCAGTACAGGTGCGACAGCTCATGCAAGAGTATCGCCGCGCGGAAATGCGCACCCAGATTGAACTGACCGTGGCTCTGCACCCTGGGCTTGAGGCGGCACACCGGGTCCATGAAGAAGCGCTCGGTCAGGTAAAGGCGCTTCTGCTCCTCGCCGGGGAAGGTGAACGCCAGGGTGTTCTCGCCAGCGTGGCGACGAGTGCCCACCACGTAGCGCGACGAATTCCACGGCGAGAGCGTGCTGTCCATCAATTCCTGATACAGCACACCGACCCTCTGCTCGACCTTTGCGTACAACCCGGCATCGGGCTCGGCCACGCCGAAGAAGTCGGCCACCCACGCCTTGACGGCCGGGTGGCGGGCACCCGCAGCGTCGCGGAAGGCAAGGTTGTCCAGGCAGGTTTCCAGGTACTGGCGGGCCTGGGCATGGGCATCGACGATGTTCTGGGCGCGGTTGCGAAATCGCTGGCGGATCTCTTGCATGCCACGCGCCTCGACAATCATCGAGCGGTTGACGCCGGCCGCGATAAGGCCGTTGCTGACCCGCGTCAGCACCCCGCCGCCGCCCTTGAGCCCGGCGCGCAGATCGACCTGCCACTGCTGCTGGTTGTCGAGTACGATCCGTGGGCCGAGACTGTCGTCCCTGAAGATGTACCAGCTGTTTTCGTCGCGGGCCACCTCGTAGACCGCTCCGGCCAGGCGTACGTACCGCCGATCATCGTCACCCTGGTAGACATTCAGCAGTTCGTCATGCTGCAGGTTCTCGAGCACCACGTCATGGATCTGGAAGGGGCGTAAGCGCCCCCACAGTTCCGGGGTCATTCGCCCGTTTCCCCAGCCAAACTCGGGGAAACCGATAACCCGCGGCAGCTCACTCGCCACCTCACCACCGTTCTGCTCCGGCTCCGGCTCGGGATCGATCGGCTCCTCCTCCCTGGCGCGCCTGACGGCGATCAACAGCCCCAGCCCGGCCAGCAGCTCAGACGCGGCCTTGCCCCAGCGTTGGCTGATGACGTCAAGGGCCGACTCATGCAGCAAATGCTGACTCTGCCAGACCCCCACCAGCGCCCCCAGTCGTCCGGGCAGCAGGGCCAGCACCTGTTCGGCGCCCAGGCTCCACAGAAAGCGGGTACTGGCGCGATCCGCTTCGGCATTGGTCACGCTCGACTGGTCGAACCACCAGCGCAGAACTTCACCCGTACTGTCGAAGAGCGTGCGCAGCGCATTGCCCAGCACCGGTTCGACCACCAGGGTCACCGGCCCTGGCACTTGCCAGGGCACGTCCTGATCGGACTCCGTACTGAAGGGTATGTGAGGCTCGAGAAAGCCCCCATGGTCATAAAGGCGCCGGCCTCTGGAGTCCAGGCGCTCGAGAATGAATTTCTGCAGCTGTGCGTTGCCCCGGATATCGTCCAGCAACGCCTGCTCGTCGGCGTATTCCTGAAGCACGAAGTCGGCGTTGAACAGCATGTACAGCAGCCACGGACCAGGCTGTGCGGCACCCGGGGCAATGATGAAGGCACCGGGTACTCGATCAGGCTGCATGCCGGGGCCGGCGCTGATCTGCAACGGGCTGAAGATCACCTGCCGATCAAGGACCGCCAGGCGGCTGCGGCCGTCGGGCATGTCCAGTACGCCTTCGATGAACCGGTAACCCTCCTCGCTCAAGCGCCCGGTCACCCGCATCGAGTAGCCACGCAGCAGTTCCAGCGGCGGCACCTGTTCGGCATAGAGCCGCAAGCGCTCGGCGTACTCGGGGCCTGACGGCGAGAAGTGGGCTTCAAGCAGTTGGCGGTACGTGGCGGCGATGTCCAGTTCGCGCACCATTTCACTGAAATAGTCGATCGTCAGACGCTCGTCGACGGGATCACCCTCGCCGGCCAGGACCGATACCAGCGCGCCCTGGGTCGCCGCGAAGCGCTCGATGGCGTAATCGGTCAGGCTGGCCTGAACCTGGCTGGTGGCGGCCGGCACGCTTGGCGGAATCTCCCCCAGCGTCACCGGCGCTGGCGTGTAGCGGGTGAGGGTCACGACGATCCGGTCCGGGTCGAGGTCAAGGTCGGGAAAATCACCCTTGAGCCGCGCCAGCAGCCTGGCATGGGCGAACACCTTGGGCTCCGGAATATCGTGAAGAAAGTCCTGGTCGGAATGACAGGCCAGGTACCAGCGCAGAACGATGCTCCTGAGGTCTTTCAGTTGCGCGTACGAGGCCTGCTTGACCCATTCGGGAAGCCGGGTGTCGGCCAGAATCACCTGCATGGTGATGCCGATACGATCGAGCAACTGGCGATTGGCGTCGTCATGCTCGTACGGCTGCAACGCCTCGCGCAGCACGGGCGCCGCCGCTTGCCAGGCCTGCGCCCGGTGCAAGGCACGCAAGGCACCCGCACACTGAAGCTCGAGCGCATCGCGCTGCAGTGCCTCGATGAAATGGCCACTGACCGGTTGTAGCGTGAGTACCAGCTCGGCTGGCCCCGGCACCGTGTCCAGATACGCCTGGAACCGCTGGCGGCTTTCGCCGCCCAGTTGCGCCATCCACGCGGCCCTGGCCTCGGCCAGGCTCAGGCGTTTAGCCAGGCCTTGTTGCAAGTCCGACAGCGAGGCGTATTCGCTGAATCCTTCGCACAGCGACCAGAGGACCAGGCCACTGGCCGGGTTTTCACCGCGCAGGACGATGGCCTCATCGAGCTTAAGGGCTGGCTGCCCTGGGTCATACATCACATGCAGGCGACAGACCTCGACACGCTCCGCCCCCAACGACCGCCGTACGGCATCCAGGGGACGCTCCAGCACCTGCCCGGCCATGCTCAGGCTGGCGGGCTTGAGAGCGCCGAGGCGTGTGGCCATGGCCAGGTCGAGACGCAGCGCACATTCGCGTATCCAGCCGCCCAGCGCCGGCAGCCGCAGTCGCGTGTCGAGCCAGCGCCGGGAACGGCTGAAGAACTGGCGCAGCGCCTGCAGGTAATGTCCGGCGAACCCTGCGCTGGTCTGCGCCACGATCAGCTCGATCAGCGCCACCGGCAGGCCGCCGACAGGTTCGACGAAGCGTTCCGAGCCGCCGTGCAACACGCTGACATCGCTGGACAGCGCCCGCGGCGCATGACCGGTGAAATGCTCCAGCGCCCAGTCGATCAGCCGTACGTTGCCCTCGCCTGGTATCTGAAGCCAGAGATCACGAGCGTCCAGGGCCGGGTTGTCGAACACCGCGAGGTAACGATTCAACGCCAGGCGCATCGCGCCATAGGCGCCCTCGCCCAGATCGGCCTGGCGCTGCAGCAGCAGATCCAGCCGCTTCATCTGCCCCCCCCAGGTCGGCGGCGTCAGCAACTCGGCAATCGACAGGCGTTCACCCCGCGGCAGCCCGGCGCCCCCCGTCCAGCGTGTTTCGAAACGGCCCTTGTCGTTACTCCAGCGCCAGCCGTCATGCAGCGCCAGCAGACGCCGATCGACCAGATGACGGATATCCAGGGCATCATCCACCCGCACGGCTGCGCGTTCGCTGGCTATCACCGGTAGCCCCAGCACGTGCTGCAGATTACGAAACTGAAGGGCGATGAGTGACTCGCACTGCCGCTCGAACAGCGGGTCCTCGACCAGATCCAGACGCAGGCTGCCAACCCTGCCGCGACTCAGCGCACCATGCTCGTTGAGCGAGCTGTGCAACAGCAGCTCGTCGCTGCCCTGCGCACTCTGGAAGTGCGCCTGGAGCTGCTGGCGGTTGACGAAGCGACGCACGCCGTGTGGGGGCGACACCAGGTAGAGTCCCGCCAGTTCGGTGCTGACGGGCTCCAGCAGGAAAATGCCCGACAGTTTGACGACCAGCGAATCCTCTAGCTGCACGGCGATTTGCCAGGCCTGCCCGGTGGCGTGGCCAGGCTGCAAGGCAAGGTCACGCAGCCGACGAAATTCCAGTTCACTCAAGTGCTGCTCGGTTCTTGCAGTGATCAAAAGCTGGCGAAATGCATCGGCCAGCGCGCGTTGCAGCCGCTGGCGCCGGGAAACACCGCTCGCCGGCACATCGTCCCAGAACGCCCCCAACAAGTTGCCGAAGTGCTGCTCCAAGTGGGAGGCGGCGCCTGTCAGGGCCGTGTCCCAGGCCCGAGCCTCTTGCTCGCTGACCGTCCAGCCTTGTCCGTTGAGAAACCGCCGGCGCACCGACGCATTGTCCAGAGGCTCGAAAGCCGCCTCAGCGAGCGTCTGGGTCCCAAGCACCCGGGGGCCCTCGCCTGGCGAGTCGGTAATGAGCTGAAGCGGATGCCGGGACACATCGACATTCACCAGGTCCAGACGTCGCGCCAGCTCGTCGCGAAGTTTGTGCGAAATGGCAGCCTGCAGGTCCGGCAAGTCGTCGAAACACTCCGCCAGCACCTGCAGGCGCGCCGCCTCCTGTTCAAGGATGGCTTTGGATCGTTGCGCGAAGACATTGCCCTCGACACGCTCCAGTTCGAGCGCCGCAGCGCGCCCGCCCAGGAATCGCCAGGTGATGGCCTGTTCAAGCGCCCGACGATCAGCGAAGACTTCGGTGCCGAACAGCAGGGTATTGAGAAACAGCGGCGCCTTGGGGTCGAGCGAGTCGCTGATGACCCAGGCCGCGTCGAGTTCGCTTCCCAGGTCGATGCCCGCGTCGCTGGACAACCGATCGATACGCGGCAAGGGCGTTTCGTGCGTAACGGGGTCCGTCTCCAGCAGCCGCTGGAGCCAGGCGTGTTGTTCGGTGGTGATACGCGTGGCGCCCAAGGCTTCCTTGAGATGCTGGGCAAAGCGCGCTCTGAGCGCTTGCTCATGGAGGTAGGGTGTTGCAAGGGTCGTCATGTCAGCTTCCTTTTGCATGGTCGCACCCAGGCGTGCAGCGCCTGGGTTGGCGAAAGATGAAAAGGGCAGCTAAAGGCAGTCCGGGCTGGCGCCTGCCGTACATATGGCTATAGGGCTATAAACGACGCGGCGCCGGACATGTAGCCGCTCCCGGTTGCGACCGGCAGCGGCTGGGCCGGGTCAGAACTTGCGAGTGGTCTGCACCCAGACAGCGAAGGTGTCGATGAAGGTCTGCAGGAACGCTTTGGTGCGCTCGTTCACTTGGCCGTTCTCGTCGAAACTGGCGCTGATGTTGCCCAAGTACGACTCTGGCTGCTGCAGGCAGGCGACGTCGAGGAACACCAGCGACTGGCGCAAGTGATGGTTGGCGCCGAAACCGCCAATGGCACCGGGGGAGGCGCTGATCACCGCACCGGGCTTGCCGCTCATCTTGCTCTGCCCGTAGGGACGCGAACCAACGTCGATGGCGTTCTTCAGCGCACCGGGCACCGAGCGGTTGTATTCAGGGGTGACGAACAGCAGGCCATCGGCAGCGGCCAGTTCCTGGCGAAAACGCGTGTAGGCCGCCGGAGCGTCGTCGCCGTCGATGTCCTCGTTGTACAGCGGCAGGTCGCCGATCTCGACGATTTTCAAATTCAGGCTTGGCGGCGCCAGTTCTGCGAGGGTGTGCGCGATCTTGCGGTTGATCGAGGCTTTTCTCAAGCTGCCGACCAGAACGGCAATCGTATGGACCTTGCTCATGAAGACTCCTGCTGCTCATTGAAGAAAGTGCAGTTATAGACCAGAGGTGGCGCCGGTTGTATGAGGCCTGTGCCTTTTATTGCGCCAGATCGGCTGCCCGACCTGGCGAACCAGTCACCGCTTTGATGGTCTACCTGTGCGATTGACAGCAATTCCGCGGTTTATTTGCAAAGGTTCAAGGTAAAAAATGGCTTCAGTTCTGGTCGGGCAGTTTCAAACAAGGGATGCAGAGGGTCGTGTCTACCCGGTACAAGAGTTTCAGGAAGCACAACTCGATGGTGAGGGCGGCGCCACGGTGGTGACCACCTACCGGCTGGTGATCGGCGACCGCGTCAACCACCTGGGCGGTGATGAATTCGAGCTGGTGCAGACCGGCGTGAAGATGACCCGGATCCCCTGAACAGGCTCAGGCGACGGGAAAGATTAGGTACCAGAAAATGGCCACTTCCCGCGTCTGCGGGTCGATGCCGCGGTAGCACAGGTGATCGACTCCACCGACCACGAAACCGAAATCCTCGTAGAGCCGACAGGCGTCCAGGTTGTTGTTCTGGGTTTCCAGCATGATGCCTGCCAGCCTGCGCGACTGGCTCCAGCGACAGGCACTTTCCAGCAGTGACCGGGCTACCCCGTTGCGCCTGGCCGGGATGTCCACGGCCAGCTCATCGATATGCGCGAAACCGTTGCCATGCGCGCGCAGCACCACATGGCCCACCGCCTCCTCGCCCAACCAGGCGACCAGCACCGTGCTGTCGCCGCTCATGCGCCGTTCGCTGAACTCCAGCGAGTCGACCCCGTAGTTCTTTTCGTACGGAATCACTTCCGTCACCGGCCAGGCCGCGACCGGCTCGCCCACCCTGACGCTGGCGTAGCCGCGTACCGTGAAGGTGAATTCGCCGTTGAGGATGTAGTCCTCGAACTGCTCGTCGGCGACACGGATGCTCAGCACAGGACGCGGCGACATGGTCGTGGCTGGCTCAGGAACTGGCCGGCTGCCCGGCTTCCTGCAACTGCACCCACAACGCCGGGGCACCGGCGGCCTTGGCGATGATCGCCATGCGTGCTTCGTGCTCGGCCAGCTCTGCCTCGCTGGCGCGGATGATCCGCCCGGCAGCACGGTCGGCCGCCAGGCGACGGATCTCGCTGGGGCGGCTGGCATCACCGTCGCCGCCGTCGGCGCCCTGGCCGGACAGCGACAAGGTGGTCTGCCCACCGGTCATCGCCAGGTAGACGTCGGCGAGGATCTCGGAGTCGAGCAAGGCGCCGTGCAGCTCACGGCCGGAGTTGTCGACCCCGTAGCGTTTGCACAGCGCGTCGAGGCTGTTGCGCTGCCCCGGGTGCCGCTCACGCGCCATCAACAGGGTGTCGAGGACCGTGCAGTACTGGGTGACGTCGGCGCGATCCTGCTGGCCCAGAAGGGCGAATTCGTTATTGATGAAGCCGACGTCGAACGCCGCGTTGTGGATGATCAACTGCGCGCCGCGGATGAATTCGAAGAACTCGTCGGCCACCTCGGCGAAGCGCGGCTTGCCGACCAGGAATTCGTTGGTGATGCCGTGGACGCCAATGGCGCCCTCGTCGCTTTCGCGATCAGGCTGCAGGTAGACATGGAAATGGCGGCCGGTCAGGCGCCGGCCGATCAGCTCGACACAACCGATCTCGATGATCCGGTGACCTTCGGTCACCGGCATGCCAGTGGTTTCGGTATCGAGGACGATCGAACGATTATCGGGATTTTGCAGTGACATGGACGCTTGCCTCTTGTGCAGGCGCGCATGTTAACACGCCTGCCGCAGGCGTCGCGTCAGGCCTTGCGGCGCACTTCGTCGACACCGCGGTTGGCCAGCTGGTCGGCACGCTCGTTGCCCGCATGGCCGATATGCCCGCGCACCCACTTCCACTCCACCTTGTGACGGCTGACCTGTTCGTCGAGCTGCTGCCAGAGGTCGGCATTCTTTACCGGCTCCTTCGCGGCGGTTTTCCAGCCGCGCTTCTTCCAGTTCGCCATCCACTCGGTGATGCCTTTCATCACGTACTGCGAGTCGGTGACCAGAGTCACCTCGCAAGGACGGGTGAGGGCCTCCAGGCCACGAATCGCGCCGAGCAGCTCCATGCGATTGTTGGTGGTGTTGGCTTCGCCCCCCCAGAGTTCCTTCTCCTGGCCCTTGTACACCAGCAACGCGCCCCAACCGCCAGGCCCGGGATTTCCCTTGCAGGCACCGTCGGTAAAAAGTTCTACGCGTTCACTCATGGTCGCTTTCCCGGATCAAAGAAACTGCTGACGGCTCACGGCTCGCAACCGTCACGGTTGACCTTGGCCAGCGGCAGGGGAATCAGCTTGCCGATAGGCTCGCGCCGCGGCTGGCGCAGCGGCCGCAGCCCCACCACCAGCTTGCGCGCAACCAGCAGGTAGAAGCCGCCGCCGACCAGGCCCTGGCCACCGGCCCAGGTTTCGAGCCCCAGCAGGCGTGCCTGCCACTTGGCCGATGCAAGCGGCGGACGATAACACCCGAAGCGACGCTTCTCCAGCGCGAAGCCCAACAGGTTGAGCCAGTCGGCCACCCGCGACGGCGAAATGCAGCGCGCCTTGCGCAGCGCATCGCGGGCGAACACGCGGCGTGCACCCCAGAAGCTCCACGGATTGATACCCACGATCAGCAGATGTCCGCCAGGGCGCACGCTGCTGGCGGCCTCGCGCAACAGCCCATGGGGCGACACACAGAAATCCAGGCCATGCTGCAGCACCACCACGTCGGCAGCATGCTCGCACAGCGGCCAGGCCTGCTCCTCGCAGGCGATTTCCATGCCCGGCAGTGGCGCACCGAGGCGCACGCTGCGCTGGATCTGCGGCGCCTGTGGCAGCGCCTGCGCAGATGGCCCGTAGTGCACCAGAAAGCTACCGAACAGACGCGCCAACTCTTCTTCCAGCAAGCGCCGTTCCTCATCCTGCAGCAGTTGCCCCAGCGGCCCCGAGAGCCACTCGCGGGCGGCGCAGGTCAACGCCAGCCATTGGGGATCGGCCTGGGCGAAGGCTTCATCGGTCATTGCTGGTTACCTCCAGGACTCAGGGGCGGATCGACGCCCCAGAGGGACACGGGACAGACATGGCGGTCGACGAGTATGCCGACAGTGCCTAAGATGCACTATCGTTTCTCGCCAGGCGAACTGCGCAATGATACAGATCCACGCCCTCCCCGCTTTCAGTGACAACTACATCTGGTTGTTACAAGACCTTTCGACCCGCCACTGCGCCGTGGTCGATCCGGGCGACTCGGCGCCGGTACTGGCCTGGTTGCAGGACAACCCCGACTGGCAATTGACCGACATCCTCATCACCCACCATCACAACGACCATGTCGGCGGCGTGGTGGCGATCAAACAGGCCACCGGCGCCCGGGTGCTGGGCCCGGCCAGGGAGTCGATTCCGGCCCGCGACGTCGCTCTGCAGGACGACGAATGCATCGAAGTGCTGGACCGCCGCTGGCAGGTCATCGATGTGCCCGGACACACCGCCGGGCACATTGCTTTCTATCATGATGACGCTCAAAGGCCACTGCTGTTCAGCGGCGATACGCTGTTCGCGGCCGGCTGCGGACGCCTGTTCGAAGGCACGCCACAGCAGATGCACGACTCGCTCAGCCGCCTGGCGGCACTGCCCGACCATACCGCCGTCTACTGCGCCCACGAATACACCCTGAGCAACCTGCGCTTCGCCCAGGCCGTTGAACCGCAAAACGCCGATATCGCCCGGCGCCTGGCCGAAGTCAGCCAATGGCGGGCCGAGAACCGGATCAGCCTGCCTACCGACCTGGCGCTGGAGCGCCGGACCAACCCCTTCCTGCGGGTTCATGAAACATCCGTTAAAGAAAAAGCGGATGAATGGAATGGTCGCGACAACCGCTCGCCAGCGGAGATTTTTGCCAGCCTGCGCGACTGGAAAAACAACTTCTGATACAGCCGTCCATCTGCGGAAAAAACCTCAAAGGTTGACCATCGCCGGGTCCCTTCCTAGAATCGCCCGACATTTTTTCCTGGAAACACCCCAGACAATGTCGTCATCTACTGGAAACCCCGCGAATTCCGAGACTTTGACGCGTCTGGCCCAAGCCATCGCGGTGACGGCCAGCGCACTGCTAGCAGGTTGCCAGACCGGCGGTCACGTCCAGCCGGAAAGCACGTATCGCAGCAAACCCAGCCTGGCTTCCGGCATCAAGCAAAAGCCTCTGTTCGTCACCCCGGCGGCGCAGAGTCAGCCCCAGGATGTCTGGGAGCGCATGCGCCAGGGTTTCCAGCTGCAGCAGGGCAATGACCTGAACCCGCGCATCGACCAGCAGCGCCTGTGGTTCGCCAACAACCCCACGTTCCTGGAGAGCGCCGGGGAACGCGGCAGCCTCTATATGCACTACATCGTCGAACGCCTCGAAGAACGCAACATGCCGCTGGAGCTGGCCCTGCTGCCGGTGATCGAGAGCGCCTACAACCCGATGGCCATCTCCCGTGCCCAGGCCGTCGGCCTGTGGCAGTTCATCCCGTCCACCGGTCGCTACTACAACCTGCGCCAGACCAGCTTCTACGACGGGCGCCGCGACATCCAGGCTTCGACCAATGCGGCGCTGGATTACCTGAGCCGCCTGCACGACATGTTCAACGGCGACTGGCTGCTGGCCCTGGCCGCCTACAACGCCGGCGAAGGCACGGTCAGCCGCGCCATCGAACGCAACGACAAGCTCAACCTGCCGACCGACTACTGGAACCTGCCGCTGCCGCAGGAAACCCGTGACTACGTACCCAAGCTGCTGGCCCTGGCCCAGGTGGTACAGACGCCAGCGGCCTACGGGGTGAACCTCACGCCGATCGCCAACGAGCCCTACTTCGAAGTGGTGGAGCTGAACAAGCGCGTCGATCTGTCCAAGGTCGCCAGCCTGGCCGACATCGACGAAGACGAACTGATCCAGCTCAACCCGGCATTCAAGAAGCGCCTGACCGTCGATGGTCCGCAGCACCTGCTGGTACCGACCTCCAAGGCGCAACTGCTGGCGGCCAACCTGCCGAACCTGCAGCCGGCCGAGCTGATGCAATGGCAGCACTACCGGGTTCGCCGCGGCGATACCCTGGAAAGCCTGGCCAAGCGTTACCAGGTGTCGGTCAGCACCCTCAAGGGCAACAACCAGTTGTCGGGCAACCTGCTGAAGGTCGGCCAGTCGCTGAGCATCCCGGTGCGACCGGGCGGCGTCGCCCAACCGGCCTTCGAGCTGGTGGCCAGCGAGGACAAACCGGTGCGCTCGCGCACCTACCGGGTCAAGAGCGGCGACAACCTGTCCAGCATCGCCCAGGCCAACAAGGTCAACGTCGACGAACTGCAGCGCTGGAACAAGCTCTCCGGCAACCGCCTGAGCATCGGCCAGACACTGGTCATTCAGGCGCCTGCCAAGGTCAGCAGCAGCGCCGTGGCCAGTAGCACAAACAGCGAAGGCAAGCCGGTGCAGTACAAGATCCAGAAAGGCGATTCCATGTATGCGGTCGCCAAGCGCTTCAACGTCGAGATGAAACATCTCAAGCGTTGGAACCCGCGCACCGGCCAGGCCCTCAAGCCCGGCCAGACCCTGACCGTCTACCTGCCCCGTTGAGCGAGCGGTTTACCGCTCTGCCACGGTCTTTTGTGGTAGCCATCAAGCTGCTACTGTTAGCGGCCCGATAAAGCCGTGCGGATCGTGATACGTCCCTTCCTGTCAGCCCTCATGCTGGGCCTGAGCCTGAACGCCAGCGCAGCCATCAGCGAAAGCCATGGCTATGCGCAGTTCGGCACGCTCAAGTACCCGCCCAGCTTCACGCATTTCGACTGGGTCAATCCCGAGGCGCCGAAGGCTGGCACCCTGCGGATCATGGGCTTCGGCACCTTCGACACGCTCAACCCCTACACCCTCAAGGGCAGCAGCCCGGTGGCGACGGGCAATTTCCTGCAGTACGGGGTCAATGAGCTGAACGAGCCGCTGATGGTCGGCACCGGTCCCTATGACCCGTCGGGTGACGAACCGGCTTCCAGCTACGGCCTGATCGCGCGCAGCGTCGAGTACAGCGAAGACCGCAGCTGGGTGGTCTACAACCTGCGCCCCGAGGCCAGGTTCCATGACGGCCAGCCCATCACCGCCTACGACGTGGCGTTTTCCTATCGGACCCTGCTCAAGGACGGCCACCCGCAATACCGCACGGCGCTGCAGGAAGTGCAGCGCGTCGACATCCTTGGCCGTCATCGTGTGCGCTTCGTCCTCAAGCGCGTCGGCAACCCGCTGCTGATCCTGCGCCTGGGCGAGATGCCGGTGCTGCCCCAGCACTATTGGAAAGACCGTGACTTCAAGGCCACGACCTTCGAACCACCTCTGGGCAGCGGCCCGTATCGCATCACGCGGGTGCAACCGGGCCGCCAGCTGGTGTTCGAGCGGGTCAAGGACTACTGGGGCAAGGACCTGCCGGTCAATCGCGGCAAGTACAACTTCGACCGGGTCGAGGTGGAGTTCTACCGCGACAGCGAAGTGGCTTTCGAAGCCTTCAAGGCCGGTGAATTCGACATCTATATCGAGCACCAGGCAAAGAACTGGGCCAACGGCTACACCTTCGCCGCCGTACAGCGCGGCGAGGTGATCAAGGCCGAGATTGCCCACCAGATTCCGACCCAGACCCAGGGCCTGTTCATGAACAGCCGACGCGCGACCTTCGCCGATGCGCGGGTGCGTGAAGCCCTGGGCCTGATGTTCAATTTCGAGTGGACCAACCGGGCGCTGTTCAACGACGCCTACCAGCGCTCGAACAGCTATTACCCCAATAGCGAGTTCGCGGCCAGCGGCCTGCCCTCCGGCGCCGAATGGCTGTTGCTCAGCCACTATCGCGACCAGTTGCCGGCGAGCCTGTTCACCCAGCCACCCAGCCTGCCGCGCAGCGACGGCGGCGGCATTCCCCGGGAAACCCTGCGCCAGGCCCTCGGGTTGCTCAAGGACGCCGGCTGGCGCTTCGCCGGCCAGCGCCTGGTCGATGCGCAGCAGCAGCCGCTGCGCCTGGAGGTCCTGCTGGTCAACCCCGGGCTGGAGCGTATCCTGCAGCCTTACGTCGAGGACCTGCGGCGCATCGGTATCGATGCAGGCCTGCGTACCGTGGACCGCGCGCAGTACCGCCAGCGCCTGGAGCATTTCGATTTCGACATGATCCTCATGACCCTGCCGCAGACCCTGAGCCCTGGCCTGGAGCAATGGCAGTACTTCCACTCCAGCCAGGCGGCGATCAGCGGCAGCAAGAATTACGCCGGGGTCAGTAACCCGGTGGTCGACGGCCTGCTCAATCGCCTGCTGGCCGCCCAGAGCCGTGAAGATCAGGTGGCCGCCGCCCGAGCACTTGACCGGGTCCTGCTGTCAGAGCACTACATGATTCCCAACTGGTACCTGAACAACCACCGCCTGGCCTGGCGCAACCGCTTCGCCATGGTCACCACGCCGCCCTATACCCTGGGCTTGCGCGCGTGGTGGCTCAAGCCTCTGGAGACATCCCGATGACCCCCATGCGTTCGCTGCTCGCCGGCGCCTGCGGCCTGATGCTCGCCGCCCTGGCCGGCACCCTGCAGGCCCAGCCGCAACACGCCGTGACCCTGTATGACGAAGCCCCCAAGTACCCTGCCAACTTCAAGCACTTCGACTACGTGAATCCCGACGCCCCGAAGGGCGGCACCCTACGCCAGGCCGGCTTCGGCAGTTTCGACAGCCTCAACCCCTTCATCAACAAGGGCACGCCGGCCGAAGACGTGGGCATGATCTACGACACCCTGGCACGCGCCAGTCTCGACGAGCCGTTCACTGAATACGGCCTGATCGCCGGCAAGATCGAGAAGGCCCCGGACAACACCTGGGTGCGCTTCTATCTGCGCCCCGAAGCGCGCTTCCACGACGGCCACCCGATTCGCGCCGAAGACGTCGAGTTCACCTTCAACACCCTGATCAAGGACGGCACGCCCATGTACCGGGCCTACTACGCCGGTGTCGACAAGGTGGTGGTCGAGGACCCGCTGCGGGTCAAGTTCGTGTTCAAGGACAACCACAGCCGCGAACTGCCGCTGATCCTCGGTCAGCTGCCGGTGCTGCCCAAGCACTTCTGGGCCAGCCGCGACTTCACCAAGAGCAACCTGGAATTCCCGCTGGGCAGCGGCCCCTACAAGGTGGCGGAGGTCAAGGCCGGGCGCTCGGTGCGCTACGAGCGGGTGAAGGACTACTGGGCCAAGGACCTGGCGGTCAACCGTGGGCAGTACAACTTCGACGTCATGGCCTACGACTACTACCGCGACAGCGACGTGGCCCTCGAAGCCCTCAAGGCCGGCCAATACGATTACCGCGAAGAGAACACCGCGAAGGCCTGGGCCACGGCCTATGACATCCCGGCGGTGCGCGACGGCCGGCTGATCAAGGAAGAACTGCCCAATGGCAACCCGCAGGGCATGCAGGGTTTCATCTTCAACCTGCGCAAGCCGGTGTTCCAGGACCCCAGGGTGCGCGAGGCGCTGAGCCTGCTGTTCGACTTCGAATGGACCAACAAGCAGCTGTTCAATGGTTCCTACACGCGCACCAAGAGCTACTTCGACAATTCGGAAATGGCCTCCAGCGGCCTGCCCTCGCCTGCCGAGCTGAAGCTCCTCGAACCGCTGCGCGGCAAGGTGCCCGAGCGCGTGTTCACCGAGCCCTTCACACTGCCGGTCACCGATGGCAGCGGCATGATCCGCCCGCAGCTGCGCCGTGCGTACCAACTGCTGCAGGAAGCCGGCTGGCGCATCAAGGACGACCAGATGACCGATGCCCAGGGCAACCCGGTGAAACTGGAGTTCCTCATGGTGCAGACGGCCTTCGAACGGGTCATGCTGCCCTACAAGCGCAACCTCAAGGACCTGGGCATCGACCTGTCGATTCGCCGGGTGGACGTGGCCGAATACATCAACCGCCTGCGTTCGCGGGACTTCGACCTGATCGTCAGCAGCTTTCCGCAATCCGCCTCGCCGGGCAACGAACAGCGCGAATACTTCCACTCGGTCAGCGCCGATCGCGCGGGCAGCCGCAACCTGATGGGCCTCAAGGACCCAGCGGTGGACGCGCTGGTCGACGGCCTGATCCGTGCCGACTCCCGCGAAGAACTGGTCACTTATGCCCGCGCCCTGGATCGGGTGCTGCTGTGGGGCTTCTACGTGGTGCCCAACTGGCACATCAAGAGCTGGCGCATCGTCTACTGGGATCACCTGGCTCACCCACAGGCCAAGGCCCTCACCGATATCGGCCTGAGCAGCTGGTGGGCCAAACCGGGCGTGCAGCCCGCCGCACCGACGCCGCTGCCAGAACCCCAGACCGAGGAGGAGCGCTGAGATGCTGGCCTACATCCTGCGGCGCCTGCTGCTGATCATTCCGACCCTGTTCGGCATCCTCATCATCAACTTCATCATCATCCAGGCTGCGCCCGGCGGCCCGGTGGAACAGACGATCGCCAAGCTCGAAGGCTTCGACGGCGCCACCAGCCGCATCGCCGGCGGTGGCTCGGAGGTCGGCGTGGCCGGCTCCAGCTACCGGGGTGCGCAGGGCCTGGACCCGGCGCTGGTGCAGGAAATCGAGCGTATGTACGGCTTCGACAAGCCCGCTCCGGAACGCCTGTGGATCATGATCAAGAACTATGCGCAGCTGGACTTCGGCACCAGCTTCTTCCGTGATGCCAAGGTCACCGACCTGATCATGGAGAAGATGCCGGTTTCCATCTCTCTGGGGTTGTGGAGCACCCTGATCATGTACCTGGTGTCCATTCCACTGGGCATTGCCAAGGCCACCCGGCATGGCAGCCAGTTCGACGTCTGGACCAGCTCGGCGATCATCGTCGGTTATGCCATTCCGGCCTTCCTGTTCGCCATCCTGCTGATCGTGCTGTTCGCCGGCGGCAGCTACTTCGACTGGTTCCCGCTGCGCGGCCTGACCTCGAACAACTTCGACGAGCTGAGCACCACCGGCAAGCTGCTGGACTATTTCTGGCACCTGGTGCTGCCGATCACCGCCCTGGTGATCGGCAACTTCGCCACCCTGACCCTGCTGACCAAGAACAGCTTCCTCGACGAGATCAGCAAGCAGTACGTGATCACCGCCAAGGCCAAGGGCCTGTCGAACAACCGCGTGCTGTACGGCCATGTGTTCCGCAACGCCATGCTGCTGGTGATCGCCGGCTTCCCTTCGGCGTTCATTGGCATCTTCTTCACCGGCTCGCTGCTGGTGGAAGTGATCTTCTCCCTGGACGGCCTGGGCCTGATGAGCTTCGAATCGGCCATCAACCGCGACTACCCGGTGGTGTTCGGCACCCTGTTCATCTTCACCTTGCTGGGCCTGGTGGTGAAACTGATCGGCGACCTGACCTACACCCTGGTCGACCCGCGTATCGACTTCGAAAGCAGGGAGCATTGATATGACGCTGTCTCCAATCAATCGCCGCCGCTTCGAGCGCTTCAAGGCCAACCGCCGAGGCTGGTGGTCGCTGTGGATCTTTCTGGTGCTGTTCGTGCTCAGTCTGGGCGCGGAACTGATCGCCAACGACAAGCCTCTGGCCCTGCGCTACGACGGCCAGTGGTACTTCCCGGTGTTCGAGCGCTACCCGGAAACCACCTTCGGCGGCGAATTCCCGCTGGAAGCCAACTACAAGAGCCCGTATATCCAGGACCTGCTGGCGGCCAAGAACGGCTGGGTGCTGTGGGCGCCCATTCCCTTCAGCTACCAGAGCATCAACTACGACCTGAAGGTCCCGGCCCCCGCCCCGCCGTCGCGGGACAACCTGCTGGGCACCGACGACCAGGGTCGCGACGTGCTGGCCAGGGTCATCTACGGCTTCCGCATCTCGGTACTGTTCGCCCTGACCCTGACCCTGCTCAGTTCGGTGATCGGCGTCGTCGCCGGCGCCCTGCAAGGCTTCTATGGGGGCTGGGTCGACCTGCTCGGCCAGCGCTTCCTTGAGGTATGGTCCGGGCTGCCGGTGCTGTACCTGCTGATCATCCTGGCCAGTTTCGTGCAGCCCAACTTCTGGTGGCTGCTGGGCATCATGCTGCTGTTCTCGTGGATGAGCCTGGTGGACGTGGTGCGTGCCGAGTTCCTGCGTGGCCGCAACCTGGAATATGTGCGCGCCGCCCGGGCACTGGGCATGCGCAACGGCGAGATCATGTTCCGCCACATCCTGCCCAACGCCATGATCTCGACCCTGACCTTCATGCCGTTTATCCTCACCGGCGCCATCGGCACCCTCACCGCCCTGGACTTCCTCGGCTTCGGCCTGCCGGCCGGCGCCCCCTCGCTGGGCGAGCTGGTCGCCCAGGGCAAGGCCAACCTGCAGGCGCCCTGGCTGGGCATCAGTGCCTTCGCGGTACTGGCGATCATGCTGAGCCTGCTGGTGTTCATCGGTGAAGCGGCGCGCGACGCCTTCGACCCAAGGAAATGACATGAACCAGGACAATCTGATCGAAATCCGCGATCTGGCGGTCGAGTTCGTCAGCGGCGACAAGCGCCAGCGGGTGGTCGAGGGTGTGAGTTTCGATATCCGCCGTGGCGAAACCCTGGCCCTGGTCGGCGAAAGCGGCTCCGGCAAGTCGGTGACCGCGCATTCGATCCTGCGCTTGCTGCCCTACCCTTTGGCCAGCCACCCGCACGGCACCATCCGCTATGCCGGCGAAGACCTGCTGCATCTCAATGAACGACGCATGCGCAGCCTGCGCGGCAATCGCATCGCGATGATCTTCCAGGAGCCGATGACCTCGCTCAACCCGCTGCACAGCGTGGAAAAGCAGATCAACGAAGTGCTGGCCCTGCACAAGGGCCTGAGCGGCCAGGCGGCCACTGCGCGCACGCTGGAACTGCTGGAGCTGGTGGGTATCCCCGAGCCGCGCAAGCGCCTCAAGGCCCTGCCCCATGAGCTCTCCGGCGGCCAGCGGCAGCGGGTGATGATCGCCATGGCCCTGGCCAACGAGCCGGAGCTGCTGATCGCCGACGAACCAACCACCGCGCTGGACGTCACCGTACAGCTGAAGATCCTCGAACTGCTCAAGCAACTGCAGGCCCGCCTGGGCATGGCCCTGCTGCTGATCAGCCATGATTTGAACGTGGTCCGGCAAATCGCGCATCGCGTATGTGTCATGCAGCGCGGTTCCATCGTCGAACAGGCATCGTGCGATGAATTGTTCCGTTCGCCCCGGCATCCGTACACGCGGATGCTGATCAACGCCGAGCCCAGTGGCGCCCCTGCGGGCAACCCGCCAGGCCCGGCCTTGCTGGAGGTGCAAGACCTGCGCGTGTGGTTCCCGATCAAAAAGGGCCTGTTCAAGCGCACGGTCGACCACGTCAGGGCGGTGGATGGCGTAGACTTCAGCCTGCCCCGCGGGCAGACGCTGGGTATCGTCGGTGAAAGCGGGTCGGGCAAGTCGACCTTGGGCCTGGCGATTTTGCGTCTGCTGAGCAGCCAGGGCGAGATCCGCTTCCAGGGGCAGTCGCTGCAGGGCCTGGGGCAGCAGCAGGTGCGCCCGCTGCGTCGGCAGATGCAGGTGGTATTCCAGGATCCGTTCGGCAGTCTCAGCCCGCGCATGTCGGTGGCGGAGATCGTCGGTGAAGGCCTGCGCATCCATGGCATCGGCACCCCGGCCGAGCAACAGGCCGCGATTATCGCGGCGCTCGAGGAAGTAGGCCTGGACCCGGAAACCCGGCATCGTTACCCTCACGAGTTTTCCGGGGGACAACGGCAACGTATCGCCATCGCCCGAGCGCTGGTGTTGAAGCCGGCGCTGATTCTGCTGGACGAGCCCACTTCGGCGCTCGACCGGACGGTACAGCGCCAGGTAGTCGAGCTGCTACGCTCGCTGCAAGCCAAGTACAACCTGACGTATCTGTTCATCAGCCATGACCTGGCTGTCGTCAAGGCGCTGAGTCACCAGTTGATGGTGATCAAGCAAGGCAAAGTGGTCGAACAGGGTGCGGCCGAGGCTGTTTTCGCCGCACCGCAACATCCTTACACACAGCAGCTGCTGGAAGCCGCCTTCATGGCACCAGTGGCTGTCGATTAACCTGAAGAGGAACAACACATGGGTTTTCTCGCCGGTAAGCGCGTCCTGATCGTCGGTGTCGCCAGTAAACTGTCCATCGCATCCGGCATCGCTGCCGCCATGCACCGCGAGGGTGCTGAGCTTGCCTTCACCTATCAGAACGACAAGCTCAAGGGCCGTGTCGAAGAGTTCGCGGCAGGCTGGGGTTCGAGCCCGGAGCTGTGCTTCCCTTGCGACGTGGCCAGTGATGAAGAAATCGCCAAGGTCTTCGAAGCGCTGAGCAAGAAGTGGGACGGCCTGGACGTGATCGTCCACTCGGTAGGCTACGCACCGGGCGACCAGCTCGACGGCGACTTCACCGACGCCACCACCCGCGACGGTTTCCGCATCGCTCACGACATCAGCGCCTACAGCTTCGTAGCCCTGGCCAAGGCCGGTCGCGACATGATGAAAGGCCGCAACGGCAGCCTGCTGACCCTGTCGTACCTGGGCGCCGAGCGCACCATGCCGAACTACAACGTGATGGGCATGGCCAAGGCCAGCCTGGAAGCCGGTGTACGTTACCTGGCCGGCAGCCTCGGCCCGGAAGGCACCCGCGTCAACGCCGTATCGGCCGGTCCGATCCGTACCCTGGCGGCTTCCGGTATCAAGAACTTCCGCAAGATGCTCTCCGCCAACGAGGCCCAGACCCCACTGCGCCGCAACGTGACCATCGAAGAAGTCGGCAACGCCGCCGCCTTCCTGTGCTCCGACCTGGCTTCGGGTATCAGCGGTGAAATCATGTACGTCGACGGCGGCTTCAACACCACCGCGATGGGTAACATCGAGGAATAAGCCCAGGCTTTTTCCAGACGCAAAAAAAAGGCCGCCCCCAGGGGACGGCCTTTTTTTTGGCTTCAAGCCATTAGCTGTAAGTGGATCGCGTTGCCGGGAGAAAGTCTTTCAGGCAACGCGATCAGCTTTCCACTTTTAGCTTACGGTTTGTAGCGGTTCTCAGTACTTCTCGATCTTGGCCTTGTGCTCAAGCTCCGCACGGTAAGCCGCGAAGTCCTGCTGCCCGGCACGCGAAGCCAGGAAGCGACGATACTGCGCCTTCTCCTCATCGCTCGGTGCAGCGGCCTCGTTGACACCCTTCAGGCGCACGATCACGAAGCTGCCGTCGCGCGCGCTCAGGCTGGCGTACTCGGGCTTGTCCTTGCCAGCCGGCTTGGGCATGCGGAACAGGGTCTGCAGCACCGCCGGGTCGACACCGTCCTGGGCGCGGCTGACCGCCTCCAGCACCTTCCACTCGACGCCATCCTGACGAGCGGCCAGCGGCACGCTGCCATCGCGCAGGCCGGCGAGCAGCTTCTCACCCTTGTCCTTGGCCGCAGCACTGGCCTTGTCTTTGACCAGTTGGGTGCGAATCGCGGCAGCGACCTGCTCCAGCGGCAGCTGCTCTGGCTGGCGGTGCTCTTTCACACGCACCACGACGACCGTGTCAGGGTCCAGTTCCAGGGTGCTGCTGTTGGCGCCCTCTTCCAGCACTTCAGGGCTGAACGCGGCCTGGATCACCGAACGGTTGGCCGTCAGGCCTTCGCCACCTTCACGCCCGAATGGCGCGGTGGTCTGCACCTTCAAACCGAGCTCCTGGGCTGGCTGGGCCAGATCGGACGATTCGAAAGCCGAGTCCTGCAGCTGTTTGGTGGCCTCGACGAACTTCTGCTCGACCTGCTGCGACTTGAGGTCGGCGGTCAGCTTGTCCTTGAGACTGGCGAAGCTGGGCACCGAGGGTGCTTCGACGCCGAGCAGCTTGATCAGGTGCCAGCCGTAATCGCTGCGTACCGGCTGCGAGACCTGGTCCTTGTTCAACGAGTACAGCGCGGTTTCGAACGCCGGGTCGTAGACACCCTTACCGGCATAGCCCAGGTCACCACCTTTGGCCGAGGAGCCTGGGTCCTGGGAAAACTCCTTGGCCAGCTTGGCGAAGTCCTCGCCCTTGGCCAGACGCTGCTGGACTTCTTCCAGCTTGGCCTTGGCCTGCTGATCGCTGACCTTGTCGTTCACCTCGATGAGGATATGCGCGGCGCGACGCTGCTCGGTGAGGTTGGCGATTTCGTGCTCGTACGCTGCCTGCAGGTCGGCGTCCTTGACCTGGACCTTGTCGAAGAACGACGACTTCTTCAGTTCCACGTAGTCCAGCACCACTTCCTCGGGGCTCATGAACTCCTTGGCGTGCTGATCGTAGTGGGCCTTGACTTCATCGTCGCTGACCGACACGCCAGCGGTGCTGGCGGGAATGGTCAAGGTCGCGGAATCACGGGTCTGCTTCTCCAGGCGGGCGAATGCCTCGACCTGAGCGTCAGTGACGAATGCACTGCCCGCAATACCGGCACGAGTCTGGGCGATGAGCATTTCCTGGGTCAGCATCTGCCGGAATTGCAGGCGGTTATAGCCCAGCTGGCGGATGACCTGGTCGAAGCGATCGGCATTGAACTTGCCGTCGACCTGGAATTCAGGTGTGGCCAGCAGTTGCTGGTCGATCGCCTGCTCGGAGAAAGCGAACTTGTCGTCGGCAGCAGCCTGAAGCAGCAGCTTGCGATCGATCAGGCCCTTGAGCGCCGACTCACGCAGCAGCTTCTCGTCCAGCAGCGCGGGATCGAAGTCCCGACCCAGTTGCTGGACCAGTTGCTGGGCCAACTGGCGACGTTGCATGTCGACTGCCTGGCTCAGTTCGTTCTGGGTCACCTCTTCGCCGTTCACCTCGGCAGCATTCTGCTTGCTGCCATTGTGGGTGAACATCGCTTCGATGCCCGTCAGGGCCATCAGCGCAACGATGATCCCGATAATTGTCTTGGCAATCCAGCCTTGTGAATTGTCCCTGATGTTCTGCAGCATGCGTCCCCCAGAACGGTTGAACTCACGAACCAACCGCGGAGCGTGGGTAGATAGCGGATAGAAGAAAGGCGCATCAGAGGATGCGCCTTCCCGTAAATCGCGGAGCGGAAGGTCTCGAACCTTCCGCTACCGGCTCGCGTCTGACGCGAACCGGCGCGCCAAGGCCGAAGAGAAGCTTAGTTGACTGCTTCTTTCAGAGCCTTGCCAGCCTTGAATACTGGCTTCTTGGCGGCAGGGATTTCCAGGGTCTTGCCAGTCTGTGGGTTACGACCTACGCGAGCAGGACGGTCAGTAACGGAGAACGTACCAAAGCCAACCAACACAACCGAGTCGCCAGCCTTCAGAGCGCCAGTGACGGATTCGATCACTGCGTCCAGCGCGCGGCCAGCAGCAGCTTTCGGGATATCAGCAGATGCAGCGATAGCATCAATCAGTTCCGACTTGTTCACTCTAAGTCCCCTTATCTCTATATGGAGTATGTTTCTAAGTTTTTGGTGTTAAGCAAAACGAGCGCTGAATGGACGGCTATGGCTTGCCTTAAAGAGCCGCTTTATAACAAGCGGCCCAAAAAGCTGTCAAGAAAGCCCATTCAGACTTAATGCGTGCTAATTCTTTCCTTAGAGTCAGACTCGCGTTTTTCATCCTTCGCCACTCTGTCCGGAGCCACATCCGGCAAGGGCTCAGGGGCGTATTGCAGCGCAATTTGCAGGACCTCGTCAATCCATTTAACGGGTTTGATCTGCAAGTCTTGCTTGATGTTGTCAGGAATTTCCTTCAAATCCCGTACATTTTCTTCAGGGATGATTACTGTCTTGATTCCGCCACGATGAGCGGCCAGTAATTTCTCCTTCAGGCCACCGATGGCCAGCACCTGACCTCGCAAGGTGATCTCACCCGTCATGGCCACATCGGCACGTACCGGAATCTGCGTGAGTGCCGAAACCAGAGCGGTGCACATGCCGATACCGGCACTCGGACCATCCTTGGGGGTCGCCCCTTCAGGCATGTGGATATGCGTGTCGTGCTTCTCGTGGAAGTCCGAAGCGATGCCCAGGCTGCGCGCGCGGCTGCGCACCACGGTCTGCGCTGCAGTGATCGACTCGACCATCACATCGCCCAGCGAACCGGTCTTGATCAACTGGCCCTTGCCAGGAACCACGGCCGACTCGATGGTCAGCAGCTCGCCGCCTACCTGGGTCCAGGCCAGGCCGGTGACCTGGCCGATCTGGTCCTGTTGCTCGGCCAGGCCGTAGCGGAACTTGCGCACGCCCAGGTAATGCTCGAGGTTGTCGGCAGTGACCTTGATGGCGAATTTCTTGTCCTTGGCGTGCTCCTTGACCACCTTGCGGCACACCTTGGCGATCTGCCGCTCCAGGCCACGCACACCGGCTTCACGGGTGTAGTAGCGGATGATGTCGCGGATGGCCTTCTCGTCGAATTCCAGTTCGCCCTTCTTCAGGCCGTTGGCCTGGGTCTGCTTGGGCGACAGGTACTTGACCGCGATGTTGATCTTCTCGTCCTCGGTGTAGCCCGGCAGACGGATGACTTCCATACGGTCGAGCAGCGCCGGCGGGATGTTCATCGAGTTGGAGGTGCACAGGAACATCACGTCCGAGAGGTCGTAGTCGACTTCCAGATAATGGTCGTTGAAGTTGTGGTTCTGCTCGGGGTCGAGGACCTCCAGCAGCGCCGACGCCGGGTCGCCACGCATGTCGCTGCCCATCTTGTCGATCTCGTCGAGCAGGAACAGCGGGTTGCGCACACCGACCTTGGTCATCTTCTGGATCAACCGGCCCGGCATCGAGCCGATGTAGGTGCGGCGGTGGCCACGGATCTCGGCTTCGTCACGCACGCCCCCCAGGGCCATGCGTACGAACTTGCGGTTGGTGGCACTGGCAATGGACTCGGCCAGCGAGGTTTTGCCGACGCCGGGAGGGCCGACCAGGCACAGCACAGGGCCACGGATTTTCTTGACCCGTTTCTGCACGGCGAGGTATTCGAGAATCCGTTCCTTGACCTCTTCCAGGCCATAGTGATCGGAGTCGAGGATTTCTTCGGCGCGGGCCAGGTCAAGGCGGACCTTGCTCTGGGCCTTCCACGGCACCTGGACCAGCCAGTCGATGTAGGAGCGCACCACAGTGGCCTCGGCAGACATCGGCGACATCTGCTTGAGCTTGTTCAGCTCGGCCGTGGCCTTGGCCAGCGCGTCCTTGGGCAGGCCGGCGGCATCGATGCGCTTCTTCAGCTCTTCGATCTCGTTGTGGCCTTCGTCGCCATCGCCGAGTTCCTTCTGAATGGCCTTCATCTGCTCATTCAGGTAGTACTCGCGCTGACTGCGCTCCATCTGTTTCTTGACTCGCCCACGGATGCGCTTTTCGACCTGCAGCAGGTCGATCTCGGCATCCAGCAGCGCCAGCACGTGCTCGACACGCGCAGACAGGTCGATGATTTCGAGGATTTCCTGCTTCTGTTCGATCTTCAGCGCCATGTGCGCAGCCATGGTGTCGACCAGGCGGCCAGGCTCTTCGATGCTGTTGAGCGAAGACAGGACTTCGGAGGGCACTTTCTTGCCCAATTGGACGTACTGCTCGAATTGTGACAGCAGGCTACGGACGAAGACTTCGGACTCGCGGTCTGGCGCTTCGACCTCGTCGATCAGTGCCACTTCGGCACGACAATGACCGTCGACCTCCATGAATCGCTCGACGCTGCCGCGCTGCTCGCCCTCGACCAACACCTTGACGGTGCCATCGGGCAGCTTGAGCAGTTGCAGGACGGTTGCGACGGTGCCGACACCATACAGGGCCTTTTCGCCCGGGTCGTCGTCCGCCGGATTTCTCTGCGCGAGCAGAAGGATCTGTTTGTCACCCGTCATCGCCGCCTCAAGGGCTTCGATGGACTTCTCGCGCCCCACGAACAGCGGGATGACCATGTGCGGATAGACCACAACATCACGCAATGGCAAGAGAGGCAGTTCGATGGTGGCTTTCATGATTTCGCCTCTACAGCGGCCAGACGGCCGTGGACAGATGGAATGAGCTTGAAACCAAGATGGGGGCTGCGCCGCAAAAATACAAGCCTTGGTGTCTCGTTCCGGTAATAGTAACGGTTTAATTTACCGGGCCGGCTTGCTGAAGCAGATGCCACGAACGGGCACTTCTGAAAAGCGAAAGGGGCCAAGCAGGCCCCTTCGCGTCGACGCACAGGTACTTACCCACCCGACTCAGGCGTCGGGTGCCGCCTTGGCGGTTGGCTCACTGTTCTCATAGATGAGCAGCGGCTTGGACGAACCTTCGATGACACTTTCGTCGATCACCACCTTGCTCACGTCGGTCTGCGACGGAATTTCGTACATGGTGTCGAGCAGTACGCCTTCGAGAATCGAACGCAGGCCACGAGCACCGGTCTTGCGCTCCAGGGCGCGGCGAGCCACGGCCTTGAGTGCATCGGTACGGAACTCGAGGTCCACACCCTCCATTTCGAACAGCTTGCCGTATTGCTTGGTCAAGGCGTTCTTAGGCTCGGTGAGGATCTGGATCAGCGCCGCTTCATCCAGCTCGTCCAAGGTCGCCAGTACAGGCAGACGGCCGACGAACTCGGGAATCAGGCCGAACTTGACCAGATCGTCCGGCTCGACCTCACGCAGCGACTCGCCCACTTTCTTGCCCTCTTCCTTGCTGCGCACTTCGGCATTGAAGCCGATGCCGCCGCGGGTCGAGCGGTTCTGGATGACTTTTTCCAGCCCCGAGAAAGCACCACCGCAGATGAACAGGATGTTGCGGGTGTCGACCTGCAGGAACTCCTGTTGCGGATGCTTGCGACCACCTTGCGGCGGAACCGATGCAACCGTGCCTTCGATGAGCTTCAGCAAGGCCTGCTGAACGCCTTCGCCGGAGACATCCCGAGTGATCGAAGGGTTGTCGGATTTGCGCGAGATCTTGTCGATTTCGTCGATATAGACAATGCCCATCTGGGCCTTTTCTACGTCGTAATCACATTTCTGCAACAGCTTCTGAATAATGTTCTCCACGTCCTCGCCCACATAACCGGCTTCGGTCAGGGTGGTGGCGTCGGCAATGGTGAACGGCACGTTCAGCAGGCGTGCCAGGGTTTCGGCGAGCAGGGTCTTGCCCGAGCCGGTAGGCCCGATCAGCAGGATGTTGCTCTTGCCCAGTTCGACGTCGTCGTTCTTCTTGTCGCGCTGGTTCAGACGCTTGTAGTGGTTGTAAACCGCTACCGCGAGCACCTTCTTGGCTCGCTCCTGACCAATCACGTACTGGTCGAGGATACCGCTGATTTCTTTAGGCGAAGGCAGTTTATGCGCGCTGCTCTCGGCCTGGGCTTCCTGCACCTCCTCACGGATGATGTCATTGCACAGGTCGACGCACTCGTCGCAGATGAAGACCGAGGGGCCGGCAATCAATTTGCGCACTTCATGCTGGCTTTTGCCGCAGAAGGAGCAATAGAGCAATTTACCGTTGTCCTCGCCGTTGCGGGTGTCAGTCATTCGATCGATCCAATCCGATAGGCTTGCAACACAAGATGAAGGCTCTTGCGGGCTTTTTCAAGTCCGCAGGCGGTCAGTTCCCGGACCGCCCACATCCCATGCTGCTCAGGCAGGCATTTCACGCTTGGTGATGACGGAGTCGATCAGGCCGTATTCGGCTGCGCGCTCCGCACTCATGAAGTTGTCGCGCTCGGTGTCGCGCTCGATGGTTTCCAGGCTCTGACCGGTGTGCTCGGCCAGCAGGGTGTTCAGGCGGTGACGAATGTGCAGGATCTCGCGGGCGTGGATATCGATGTCCGACGCCTGGCCCTGGAAACCGCCCAGGGGCTGGTGAATCATCATCCGCGAGTTCGGCAGGCAGTGACGCTTGCCCTTGGCACCACCGGCGAGCAGGAAGGCGCCCATGCTGCAGGCCTGGCCGATGCAGATGGTCGACACGTCCGGCTTGATGAACTGCATGGTGTCGTAGATCGACATGCCCGCAGTCACCGACCCGCCAGGGGAGTTGATGTACAGATGGATATCCTTGTCCGGGTTTTCCGCTTCCAGGAACAGCAGCTGAGCAGCGATCAGGTTGGCCATGTAGTCTTCGACCGGCCCGACCATGAAGATCACCCGCTCCTTCAGAAGGCGCGAGTAGATGTCATATGCACGCTCGCCACGGGCGGACTGCTCGATAACCATCGGGACCAGGCCGCCAGCGGCCTGGATGTCAGAGTTGTGCTGAAAATAAGAATTGCGGGACATGTCCTGCATTCACTCCCAAATAGTCGAGTCTTGAATACGCACAAGCCAGCGCGAAGGCTGGCTTGTGAGTGTGTTCGCACGAAAGAGAGAAATCAGTCGGCTTTTGGAGCTTCCACCGGCTTGACCGCTTCTTCGTAGGAGACCGCTTTGTCGGTCACGCTAGCTTTCTGCAAAACAGTATCTACAACTTGCTCTTCCAGCACAACCGAACGAACTTCGTTCATCTGCTGTTCGTTCTTCTGGTACCAGGCGACGACCTGCTCTGGCTCCTGGTAGGCCGAAGCCATTTCCTGGATCATTTCCTGTACGCGGGCTTCGTCAGGCTTGAGGTCGAACTGCTTGACCACTTCAGCAACGATCAGGCCCAGCTCGACGCGGCGCTTGGCCTGCTCTTCGAACAGCTCGGCTGGCAGTTGGTCCGGCTTGATGTTGCCGCCGAACTGCTGAACGGCCTGCACGCGCAGACGGTTGACTTCGTTGTCCAGCAGCGCCTTTGGCACTTCGATCGGGTTGGCGGCCAGCAGACCGTCCATGACCTGGTTCTTGACCTTGGACTTGATCGCCTGACGCAGCTCGCGCTCCATGTTCTTGCGAACTTCGGCGCGGAAGCCTTCCAGACCGGTTTCCTTGATACCGAACAGCTTGAAGAACTCTTCGTTCAGTTCAGGCAGCTTGGGCTCGGAAACGCTGTTGACCTTGACGGTGAACTCGGCAGCCTTGCCGGCCAGCTCGAGGTTCTGATAGTCCTCTGGGAAGGTCACGTTCAGAACGCGCTCTTCACCGGCCTTGGCGCCTACCAGGCCGTCTTCGAAACCTGGGATCATGCGGCCGGAACCCAGAACCAGCTGGGTACCGTTGGCCGAACCGCCGGCGAAGGCTTCGCCGTCGATCTTGCCGACGAAGTCGATGTTGACCTGATCGTCGTTCTGCGCAGCGCGCTCGACTTCTTCGAAACGGACGTTCTGCTTGCGCAGGATGTCCAGCATGTTGTCCAGGTCGCTATCAGCGACTTCAGCCGACAGGCGCTCTACGGCGATGGAATCGAAGCCCGACACGGTGAACTCGGGGAAAACCTCGAAAGTGGCGACGTATTCCAGGTCCTTGCCCTTCTCGAAGGACTTGGGCTCTACGGACGGCGCACCCGCCGGGTTCAGCTTCTGCTCGACGACAGCTTCATAGAAGGTGGCCTGGATCAGGTCGCCCAGCGCTTCCTGGCGAGCGCCATCTTCGAAGCGCTGACGGATCACGCTCATTGGCACCTTGCCTGGGCGGAAGCCCGGGATCTTGGCCCTGCGTGCAGTCTGTTGCAGACGCTTGTTGACTTCGGTCTCGACGCGCTCGGCAGGCACGCCAATGGTCATGCGACGCTCGAGAGCAGAAGTGTTTTCAACAGAAACTTGCATGGATATTCCTCGTTGCACAGACGTTAGCCGGCGTTTCCGACCCCAGAATCAAGGGCATGCATTCTAGTGGGTCGAACTCAAGAAGTCACCCTAGTGAAAAAGGGCAATTGAAGAGGATCGAAATCGGTTGCCAGGCAGGAAAAGCCAAATAGCGGCCACCTCCCCCGGCAACCTGTCTACCTCGGCCCCCATGGCAAAGGGGGCAACGACACCCGGGCACCATCGATTCCATCGGATGGCCCGCCCTCCGTGACCGACGGCATCGGCACGGGAAGCAGAAACCCGTCTCCTGAAACAAAAAAAGCCGCTCCAGGGCGACTTAGTTTGCTTGCAGGCAGAACCCAATAGGATTCCGGACTGCATGTATCGTGGTGCGGAAGAAGAGACTCGAACTCTTACGCCTCGCGGCGCTGGAACCTAAATCCAGTGCGTCTACCAATTTCGCCACTTCCGCGCGACCGGTCTTAAAGCAAAGGCGCCAGACCATTTGATCTGGCGCCTTTTCTGAATATGGGGTGGACGATGGGGATCGAACCCACGACAACAGGAGTCACAATCCTGTGCTCTACCAACTGAGCTACGCCCACCATATTGCATTTACTTGTGCCAAAGCTGCCTTCATATGGCGCACCCGGCAGGACTCGAACCTGCGACCATCCGCTTAGAAGGCGGATGCTCTATCCAGCTGAGCTACGGGCACTTATATAATCTGCATCTTGAACGACGACAAATTAAAGGCTTCAAGCCATCTCGGTCCAGCATCTAACTTGACCGATCTGACCAGCATTAACCAGTTCCGATCTTCATCAGCGCTGGGCTCTGCCCGACAAGTGCGACGAATCTTATAGACGCCCCTGAGACCCGTCAACTCTTTTTTAAAAAAAATTCAGTCAGATAAAGGAGTTAGCTGAATATGCCAGCCGAGCGCCTTTGCCCTGACGCGATGGCGTGAGAGAATGCGCGCTCATTTTTTCCCCTACGATGGTTAATCACCCGTCATGACTGCAAAACTAATCGACGGCAAAGCGATCGCCGCCGGCCTGCGCCAGCAGATCGCCCAACGTGTCGCCGAACGCCGCCAGCAGGGCCTGCGCACGCCGGGCCTTGCGGTGATCCTGGTGGGCAGCGATCCCGCCTCCCAGGTCTACGTCTCGCACAAGCGCAAGGACTGTGAAGAAGTAGGCTTCCTCTCCCAGGCTTATGACCTGCCCGCCAGCACCAGCCAGGCCGAGCTGAGCGACCTGATCGACCGTCTGAACGACGACGCTGCGGTCGACGGCATTCTGCTTCAGTTGCCGCTGCCCGCCCACCTGGACGCTTCGCTGCTGCTCGAGCGCATCCGCCCGGACAAGGACGTCGATGGCTTCCATCCTTATAACATCGGCCGCCTGGCACAGCGCATCCCACTGCTGCGCCCCTGCACGCCAAAGGGCATCATGACCCTGCTGGAAAGCACCGGTGTCGATCTCTACGGTCTGGATGCCGTGGTGGTAGGTGCGTCGAACATCGTCGGTCGGCCGATGGCCATGGAACTGCTGCTCGGCGGCTGCACCGTGACCGTGACCCACCGCTTCACCCAGGACCTGGCCAGCCACGTGGCGCGAGCCGACCTGGTGGTGGTGGCCGCCGGCAAGCCAGGCCTGGTCAAGGGCGAATGGATCAAGCCAGGTGCCATCGTCATCGACGTCGGCATCAACCGCCAGGAAGATGGCAAGCTGGTCGGCGACGTGGTCTACGAGACCGCCCTGCCCCGCGCCGGCTGGATCACTCCGGTACCCGGCGGCGTTGGCCCGATGACCCGCGCCTGCCTGCTGGAGAACACTCTGTACGCGGCGGAAACCCTGCACGACTGAGTGTTACAGGCATAAAAAACGGCACCTTCGGGTGCCGTTTTTCGTTCATGCCGCTGCGTCAGTCAGCCAGACGCCAAGTCGTACCGCCCTTGCCATCTTCCAGCACCACGCCCATGGCCGTCAGCTGGTCGCGGATACGGTCGGACTCGGCCCAGTTCTTCTCTGCACGTGCTGTCAGGCGTGCCTGGATCAGCGCTTCCACCTGCGTCGCATCCACCTTGCCTTCGGCACCGGCACGCAGGAACTCGTCGGCATCCAGCTGCAGCACACCCAGTACGCTGGCCAGCTGCTTCAGGCGCGCCGCCAGCCCCGCCGCCGCAGCCGGATCGCTATCACGCAGGCGGTTGATCTCACGCACCAGGTCGAACAGCACGGCACAGGCCTCGGGAGTACCGAAGTCGTCGTCCATCGCCGCCTTGAAGCGCTCGACGAAGGCTTCGCCGCCAGCCGGCTCGGCACTCGGTAATCCTTTGAGGGCGTGATAGAAACGCTCCAGCGCACCCTTGGACTCGCGCAGGCTGTCTTCGGAATAGTTGATGGCGCTGCGGTAGTGGCTGGATACCAGCAGGTAGCGCACCACCTCGGGGTGGTATTTTTCCAGCACGTCGCGGATGGTGAAGAAGTTGTTCAATGACTTGGACATCTTTTCGCCATTGATACGGATCATCCCGCAGTGCATCCAGGCATTGGCGTAGGTCTTGCCGGTCGCCGCCTCGCTCTGCGCGATCTCGTTCTCGTGGTGCGGAAACTCCAGGTCGCTGCCACCACCGTGAATGTCGAAGGTCTCGCCCAGGCAGCAGGTCGACATCACCGAGCATTCGATATGCCAGCCCGGCCGACCCGCGCCCCAGGGCGAATCCCAACTCGGCTCGCCCGGCTTGGCGCCCTTCCAGAGCACGAAGTCCAGCGGATCTTCCTTGGATTCGTCGACCTCGATCCGCGCACCGATACGCAGGTCTTCGATCTTCTTGCGCGACAGCTTGCCGTAGCCCTGGAATTTGCCGACCCGGTAGTACACGTCGCCGTTGCCCGGGGCGTAGGCGAAGCCCTTGTCGATCAGGGTCTGGATCATCGCGTGCATGCCGGGAATATGCTCGGTGGCACGCGGCTCCATGTCCGGTTTGAGGATATTCAGGCGCGCCTCGTCCTCGTGCATCGCGGCAATCATGCGCTCGGTCAGCTGGTCGAACGCCTCGCCATTGTCACGCGCCCGACGGATGATCTTGTCGTCGATGTCGGTGATGTTGCGCACATAGGTCAGGTCGTAGCCGCTGAAACGCAGCCAGCGGGTGACCAGGTCGAAGGCCACCATACTACGGCCATGCCCGAGGTGGCAGTAGTCGTACACGGTCATACCGCAGACATACATGCGCACCTTGTTGCCATCCAGCGGCTTGAAGACTTCTTTGCTCTTGGTGAGCGTGTTGTAGATCGAAAGCACGTTGTTCCTACCTCAAGTGGCGTAAAGCCGTACCTCAGTTCCAGGAGTCGCGGAGCGTCACGGTACGGTTGAAGACGGGACGGCCCGGTTTCGAATCCTTGATGTCGGCGCAGAAATAGCCTTCGCGCTCGAACTGGAAACGATCCTCCGGCTGCGCCTGGGCGAGCGAAGGTTCGGCACGACAACCGGTCAGCACTTGCAGGGAGTCGGGATTGATGTTGTCCAGGAAGCTTGCGCCCTCCTCGGCCTTTTCTGGCGTCGGGGAGCGGAACAGACGGTCATAGAGACGGACTTCGCACTCGACGCTCTCGGCGGCCGGCACCCAGTGGATCACGCCCTTGACCTTGCGACCCTCGGGGTTCTTGCCCAGGGTGTCAGGGTCGTAGGAGCAGCGCAGCTCGACGATATTGCCGTCAGCGTCCTTGATCGCCTCGTCGGCGCGGATCACATAGCTGCCGCGCAGGCGCACTTCGCCGTTGGGTTCCAGGCGCTTGTAGCCCTTGGGCGGCTCTTCCATGTAGTCGTCGCGGTCGATGTACAGCTCGCGGGAAAACGGCAGCTCGCGCATGCCCATGTCTTCCTTGGGGTGACGCGGCAGCTCCAGCGTCTCGACCTGCCCCTCGGGGTAGTTGGTGATCACCACCTTGAGCGGGCGCAGCACGCACATGGCACGCGGTGCGTTGCGGTCCAGATCGTCACGGATACTGAATTCGAGCATGGCGAAGTCGACCACACCGTCGGAACGGTTGGTGCCGATCATCTCGCAGAAGTTGCGGATCGACGCCGGCGTGTAGCCGCGGCGGCGGAAGCCCGAGAGCGTCGACATGCGCGGGTCGTCCCAGCCGTTGACGTGCTTCTCGTCCACCAGTTGCTTGAGCTTGCGCTTGCTGGTCACGGTGTAGCTGAGGTTCAGGCGCGAGAATTCGTACTGACGTGGCTTGCACGGCACCGGCAGGTTGTTCAGGAACCAGTCGTACAGCGGACGATGGCCTTCGAATTCCAGGGTGCAGATCGAATGGGTGATGCCTTCGATGGCATCCGACTGCCCGTGGGTGAAGTCGTAGTTGGGGTAGATGCACCACTTGTCACCGGTCTGGTGGTGGTGGGCATGGCGGATGCGGTAGAGGATCGGGTCGCGCAGGTTCATGTTCGGCGAGGCCATGTCGATCTTGGCGCGCAATACCCGGGCGCCATCCTCGAACTCACCGGCCTTCATGCGCGCGAACAGGTCGAGGTTCTCTTCGACGCTGCGCTCGCGAAACGGGCTGTTGCGTCCTGGCTCGGTCAGGGTGCCGCGGTATTCGCGGGCCTGCTCGGGGGTCAGGTCATCGACATAGGCCTTGCCGGCCTTGATCAGCTCCACCGCCCAGTCGTGCAACTGGTCGAAGTACTGCGACGCATAGCGAACTTCGCCGGCCCACTCGAAGCCCAGCCACTTGACGTCGCTCATGATGGCATCGATGTACTCCTGGTCTTCCTTGGCCGGGTTGGTGTCATCGAAGCGCAGGTGGGTCACGCCGCCGAATTCCTGGGCCAGACCGAAGTTCACGCAGATCGACTTGGCATGGCCGATGTGCAGGTAACCATTGGGCTCTGGCGGGAAACGCGTCACGATCTGACTGTGCTTGCCCGAATCCAGGTCGGCCTGCACGATCGGGCGCAGGAAATTGGTGGGAGCGACAGGGGCTGCCTTGGCGTTCGCGGCGGACTCGGGGGTGGGCTTGCTCATAGGATCCTTGGACTTCAGGCGCACGGCCAGGAGGGGCCGGCAAATCAAAGCGTCTATCATAGCCGATGCTGTCAAGCCCCTGACAACAGGCAGTGCGAAAACACGACGCACAAGGATCGATGCGCATTAAAAACCCTGAAATATGTAACCAGCACGTTAAACTGCGCGTCAGGGTGGAATCGCACCTGTCCATGCATACACCAAGAGAGCGACTTTTTATGTCCAAAGTGAAACTGACCACCAACCACGGCGAGATCGTCCTGCAGCTCAACGCCGAAAAGGCGCCGCTGACCGTAGCGAACTTCCTGGAATACGTGAGTGCCGGTCACTACAGCAATGTCATCTTCCACCGCGTCATCGGCAACTTCATGATCCAGGGCGGCGGTTTCGAACCTGGCATGAAAGAGAAGAAAGACAAGCGCCCAAGCATCCAGAACGAAGCCGACAACGGCCTGCCGAACAAGAAGTACAGCATCGCCATGGCCCGTACCATGGACCCGCATTCGGCCTCGGCACAGTTCTTCATCAACGTGGCCGACAACAGCTTCCTCAACCACACCGGCAAGACCACCCAGGGCTGGGGCTACGCAGTATTCGGTGAAGTGATCGAAGGCCAGGACGTCGTCGACAAGATCAAAGGCGTGGCCACCACCAGCAAGGCCGGCCACCAGGACGTACCGGTCGATGACGTGATCATCGAAAAAGCCGAGACCGTTGAGTGATTCTGCTGATCTCCGATCTGCATCTGGAAGAAGAGCGCCCGGACATCACCCGGGCGTTTCTGGATCTGCTGGCCGGCCCGGCTCGCCAGGCCCAGGCACTGTATATCCTCGGGGATTTCTTCGAAGTCTGGATAGGCGACGATGCCATGTCGCCCTTCCAGGCGTCGATCTGTGCAGCACTGCGCCAGCTCAGCGACGCCGGCACGCGGATCTTCCTGATGCACGGCAACCGCGACTTCATGATCGGCCGACGATTCTGCAAGGCCGCCGGCTGCACCCTGCTCAATGACCCCACGGTGGTGGCCCTCAATGGCCAGCCCGTGCTGCTGATGCACGGCGACAGCCTGTGCACCCGCGACGTCGGCTACCAGAAGATGCGTCGCCTGCTGCGCAACCCGCTGAGCCTGTTCATCCTCCGTCACCTGCCACTCAAGACCCGCCAGAAGCTGGCCCGCCGGCTGCGCAACGAAAGCCAGGCCAAAACGCGCATGAAGGCCAATGACATCGTCGATGTCACGCCCGAAGAAGTGCCACGCATCATGCGTGCCTTCGGAGTCCGTACGCTGATCCACGGCCACACTCACCGCCCGGCGATCCACAAGCTGCAGATCGACGAGCACACCGGCCAGCGCATCGTGCTGGGCGACTGGGATCGCCAGGGTTGGGTCCTGCAGGCCGATGGCCAGGAATTTGCCCTGCACACCCTGGACTTCAGCGCCCAAACCCCGCTGCGTCTCGCCTGCCAATAGCCGCGCTGGCTCACGGCAGGCTGTCCACGACCCGTCCGCGACACTCACCAAAGCCGATCGATACCACTCCCGGTGCGCGACAGCGCGCGCGCAAGATCACCTCATCGCCGTGTTCGAGAAACAGCCGTTGCTCGCCATTGCCCAGCACCAGCGGCACCTTGCCGCCCTGGGTCATCTCCAGCAGGCTGCCATGCTGGCCCACCTGTGGCCCGGACAGCGTACCGGTGCCGAACAGGTCGCCAGGCCGCAGGCTGCAACCGTTTACCGTGTGGTGCGCAACCATCTGCGCCAGCGTCCAGTACATGTACAGGGTATTGCTCAGTGCAACGCGCTGCGCGGCCAGCCCATCGCGGCGCATCCGTTCGGTGTGCAGCAGCACCTCCAGTTCGATATCCAGTGCTCCCGTGCGCTGGTCCGCCGGGTCGTCAAGGTACGCCAACAGTGGCGGGTCGCCCTCAGGGCGGGACGGCTGTGGGCGCCGGAAGGGCTCCAGCGCCTGCGGGCTGACCACCCAGGGCGACAGGCTGGTGGTGAAGCTTTTCGACAGAAACGGCCCCAGCGGCTGGTACTCCCAGGCCTGGATATCACGCGCCGACCAATCGTTGAGCAGGCACAGCCCGGCGATGTGTCGGCCGGCATCGGCCAGCGCAATGGGCTGGCCGGTGGCATTGCCAGGGCCGATCCAGACCCCGGCCTCCAGTTCGAAATCCAGGCGTCGCGAGGGGCCGAACAGCGGGGCCTGGCCTTCGCCGTTGGGCAACTGACCACAGGGCCGCCGCACCTCGGTGCCGGACACGCAGAGGGTCGAAGCGCGGCCATGGTAGGCGACCGGCAGGTACTTGTAGTTGGGCAGCAACGGGTTGTCGGGGCGAAACAGCCGACCGACGTTCAGGGCGTGATGGATACCGGCATAGAAGTCGGTGTAGTCGCCGACCCGGGCTGGCAGATGCATCCGGCACTGGCTCATTGGCAGCAACAGCGGCTCCAGCCTGGAACGCTGCGGGCTGGCCTCGTCCAGCAATTGCATGAGTGCAGTGCGCAAGGCCTGGTGCGCATCGGCCCCCAGGGCGAAATAGGCATTGAGCGATTCGCCTGCGGCGGCCTCGGCGGCCTGACCTGCCAAGCCGGCGAACAGACCGGCGGCGAGTACCGCTTGCAGGTCGAGGACCCAGTCACCGATCGCCACGCCGCCCCGGCGCCTGTCGTCACCGTGACTGAAGATGCCCAGGGGCAGGTTCTGCAAGGGAAAGTCCGGATGACCGTTGGCCGACTCCACCCAACTCAGGCGGCAGGATGCTGCGTTCATGAAGCGGCCTCCGGTTTGAAGGTACGGGCCATGCCCTCCCAGCAACGGTCGTAGTCCATCTGCCGCTGCGGGCACTGCAGCGCCTCGCCGGTGGGCCGTAGCACCTGCCCGGTCTCGAACATGAAGGCCAGGGTACCGTCGATCTTGTGCGGCTGCAGGTGCGCGGCCATGGCCACCTGCACCGTGGCGTTGTCCGGCCCATGGGCGCTCATGCGGTTGTGCAGGGACGCACCGCCGGGCAGGAAGCCGTCGGCCTTGGCATCGTAGACCCCTTCGATCAGGCCCATGAACTCGTTCATCAGGTTGCGGTGGAACCACGGCGGGCGAAAAGTGTGTTCCGCCACCATCCAACGGGGTGGAAAGATCACGAAGTCCACATTGGCCTGCCCCGTCACGCTGCCCGGCGAGGTCAGAACCGTGAAGATCGACGGATCCGGATGATCGAAGCTCACCGTACCCAAGGTGTTGAAACGCCGCAGGTCGTACAGGTACGGCACCAGATTGCCATGCCAGCCCACCACATCGAACGGCGAGTGATCCAGCTCGGTGGCCCACAGCTGGCCCATGAACTTCTGCACCAGTTGCATGGGTTGCTGGCAATCCTCGAACCAGGCGCAGGGCGCGAGGAAATCACGCGGACTGGCCAGGCCATTGCTGCCGATGGGGCCGAGATCCGGCAGACGCAGCGGGCTGCCGTGATTTTCGCAGAGGTAACCGCGAGCGCTGCCGTCGGGCAGCTCGATGCGAAACTTCAGCCCTCTGGGCAACAGCACAATCTGCCAGGGCGCGGCTTCCAGCACGCCCAGTTCGGTGATGATGCGCAAGCGGCCTTGCTGCGGCACCAGCAGCCACTCACCGTCGGCATCGAAGAATGCCCTGTCCATGCTGCGGTTGGCGGCGTATAGGTAAACCGTCACGCCTTCGGCCTGTGCGGCAGGCGCCGTGCGTGCCATGGCCACCAACCCGTCGAGCAGGTCGACGGATTCGCTGGGCATCGGCAGTGGACGCCAGCGCAGGCGGTTGGGGTCGGCCGGGCCATCTTCCTGGCCACGCAGCTGGCGCTTCAGCAGCTCGAAGCGGCCATGCGCCGCCGACGGCAGAATGCGATACATCCAGGTACGTCGCGCTTCGCTGCGCGGCACGGTGAACGCGGTGCCGGACAACTGCTCGGCGTACAGGCCCAGCGGGTGGCGCTGGGGCGAATTCTGCAGTCGCGCAACGGCGCCTGGCAAAGCCTCGCTGGTGAAATGATTGCCGAATCCCGACTGGTAGTCCGGCACGGCAGGGACATCGGTAGCCGCAGGCATGCGGGCCTCCTGGAAAGCATTGTTATTGTGGTGGTTCCAACATGCGGACCGCGTTCAGTCCTGAGCCAGCACGCCCCGGCGGATCTGATCGCGCTCGATGGACTCGAACAGTGCCTTGAAGTTGCCTTCGCCGAAGCCCTCGTCGCCCTTGCGCTGGATGAATTCGAAGAACACCGGCCCCAGCAGCGTCTCGGAGAATATCTGCAATAGCAGGCGGCGCTGCCCGCCCTCGCTGGAGCCATCGAGAAGAATGCCGCGCGCCTTGAGTTCATCGGCCGGCTCGCCATGCCCCGGCAGGCGCTCTTCGAGCATTTCGTAGTAGGTGTCCGGCGGTGGCGACATGAAGCGCATGCCCAGCGCCTTGAGGGCGTCCCAGGTGCGCAGCAGGTCGTCGGTAAAGAACGCGACGTGCTGGATGCCTTCGCCGTTGAACTGCATGAGGAACTCTTCGATCTGCCCGGCGCCTCGGGAAGACTCCTCGTTCAGCGGAATGCGGATCAGGCCATCCGGAGCGGTCATGGCCCGGGAGGTCAGGCCGGTGTACTCGCCCTTGATGTCGAAGTAGCGCAGTTCGCGGAAGTTGAACAGTTTCTCGTAGAAACCGGCCCAGTAGGCCATGCGCCCGCGGTACACGTTGTGGGTGAGGTGGTCGATGAACTTCAGCCCGGCGCCGACCGGGTGGCGGTCGACCCCTTCGATGAAGTTGAAGTCGATGTCGTAGATGGACGTGCCCTCGCCGAAGCGGTCGATGAGGTACAGCGGCGCCCCGCCGATTCCACGGATCGCCGGCAGGCGCAGCTCCATGGGGCCAGTGGGAATTTCCAGCGGCTGGGCACCCAGTTCCAGGGCGCGCCGGTAGGCATGGTGGGCATCCTTGACGCGGAACGCCATGCCACACACCGACGGGCCGTGCTCGGCGGCGAAGTACCAGGCCAGGCTGTGGGGTTCGTGGTTGACGATCAGGTTGATGTCACCCTGGCGATACAGGGTCACGGCCTTGGAACGGTGGGTGGCCACCTGGGTGAAGCCCAGGCAGTGCAGCACCGGCTCGAGCACGCCTGGAGTGGGAGCGGCAAGCTCGATGAATTCGAAGCCCATCAGCCCCATCGGGTTGTCGTACAGATCAGCCATGGTCTGGCTCCTTGCAGAAAAGTGAGAACGGCGGGTAACCGGAATCAGCTTTCCAGCGGCGGCGCACAGGAAATCCCGCGCACGCTACGCGCGAGAAAATCCCCGATGAGCAACTGCAAGGCACCTGTCTTCATGCCTCCAGACTAGCCCGGCTTGTCCGGGCGTGCATGAAAAATGCTGGCCCAGCCGCTATGCTGCCAGACCCGGAGGCGCTCCCCCGGCCTTCTACCCCCGCCGAAACAAGGACCCCGCATGAAAAGCAAAGCCGTGCTGACCCAGACCGAAACCAGTCAGATCCTCGCTGCCGCCCGGCAGGAAGCCCTGGCCAACGCCTGGGCGGTGTCCATCGCCATCGTCGATGATGGCGGCCACCTGCTGGCCTTCGAACGCCTGGACGGTGCCAGCCCGATCAGCAGCTACATCAGCATGGAAAAGGCGCGCACTTCGGCACTCGGCCGTCGCGAGTCCAAGGGTTACGAAGAAATGGTCAACGGCGGCCGCACCGCCTTCCTCAGCGCCCCGCTGCTCACCTCGCTGGAAGGCGGCGTGCCAGTGATCGTCGATGGCCAGGTGATCGCCGCCGTGGGGGTGTCCGGGGTGCGTTCAGACCAGGACGCGCAGGTCGCCAAGGTGGGTATCGCCGCGCTGAACACCGACTGACAGGCCCTGACGCGCACCGCAGCAAGGCTGTGGCGGATGCCGCCTTCAGGATTGCCATCCACGGACAACCCTCAAGGATCCGCCCATGACGGACTACATCACCCGGCACCGTCTCAAGGTCGCCACAGCACTGCAACGTTTCATTGACGACCAGGTCTTGCCGGGCACCGGACTGCACGCCGAGGCCTTCTGGGAAGGCTTCGCCGATCTGGTCCATGAACTGGCCCCGCTTAGCCGCGACCTGCTCGCCGAGCGCGAACGCCTGGCGGCGCTCTTGAATGACTGGACAGCGGCCAACCCGGCACCACGCGACCCCGGTGCATGGCGCGACTGGCTCATCGAGTGCGGCTACCTGCACTCGCCCCCTGCGCAGGTACGCGTCAGTTCGGCGAATCTGGACCTGGAAATCAGCGACCTGGCCGGTCCCCAGCTGCTGGTAGAAGGCACCGACCGCGCGGCGCTGCTCGACGCCCAGCAGGCACGCTGGGGCTCGCTTTACGATGCGCTGTACCAAAGCGACGCCGACCAACACAGAGCGCCCGCGACCTCTGCGCATGACCCCCAGCGCCTGGCCCGCGTGGTGGTGCAGGTGCGCGAATTGCTCGACCGCTTCGTGCCCCTGGCGGTGGGCAGCCATATCGATGCCCGGCGCTACCGGGTGCGTCAGGGCCAATTGAGCGTCAGGCTGGCACGCGGCGAAGAAACCGCGCTGCGCTCCCCGGAGCACTACCTGGGCCACCGGGGCAACCCGGACCAGCCCGACGCAGTGCTGCTCCGGCACCACGGTCTGCACCTGGAACTGCGCTTCGACCCACAGAGCCCGGCCGGCGGTGGCGACATCGCGACCCTCGCCGACGTGCGCCTGGAAACGGCGCTGACCGCCCTGGTGGACATCACTGACCCGCTGCCGACTGTCGATGCGGCCGGCCCGCTCAAGACCTACGGCAACTGGCTGGCACTGATGACCGATACCCTTGCCAGCGAGCCATCGACCAAGGACAGGGCCAGGCCGATGCCGGCCCATGACCTGCGCTACCAGGGCAGCGCCGGTGGCGAGCTGCTACTGCCAGCCCGGCCGCTGCTGGCGCTGCACGTCAATGCCCTGCAGGTGAATGGCCCGGCGCTGCTCGATGTGCAGGGCAACCCGGTCAGCCAGCTGATCGTCGACGCAACGCTGGGCAGCCTGATCGGCCTGCATGACCGACAACGCCGGGGCAATTCACGTACCGGCAGCCTCTACCTCAGCGTTCCGAACCTGCAAGGTTGCCAGGAAGCGGCCTTCGTCCAGCTGTTGTGCCAGCGCATCGAGACCCTCCTTGAGCTGCCGGAGTACACGCTCAAGCTGGGCCTGGTCGACGAGCACTGGCGCACCAGCCTCAACCTCGAAGCCTGCCTGCAGGCCATCGCGCCGCGCCTGGCCCTGCTGCGCGGCCCACTGGAGCACGCCCGGCCCTCGGCGCAATGCCCGGCCTGGCAGGCGACGGCCACCCAACGTCGCCGCGCCGTGGCAATGGCCTGCGGACTGCGTGGACGTGTGCAGCTCGGGGTCGGGCCGTGGTCGCCGTTGCAGCTCGACGAACGCCGCCAGGCGCTGCACGACGGCATCGGCACGGGACTGGTCGACACGCCACTGGCGGCGACCCTGCATGCCCTGGACTACCACGAGGTCGATGTACGCGAGCGGCAGGCCGGCCTGGAATCGCAAGCGTGGGCAGAACGCTGCACACACCTGCTGCAGAATCTGCTCGACCAGCCTCCGGAATGAACCCGCACGCCGGCGGCTGCCGGTAGAATCGCCGCGACGATCACGCGACAGGAGCGGCGATGGACAAGTTGCTGGCGATACGGATGTTCATCGAGACGGTGGACGCCCAGGGGTTTTCTGCTGCGGCGCGCAAGCTGGGCCTGGCCACGTCCTCGGTCAGCCGCGCCGTCGATGCCCTGGAGCATGACCTGGGGGCCACCCTGCTCAACCGCTCGACGCGGCAGATCTCGGTCACCGAAGCCGGTGCGCGCTATTACCAGAAAGCCCGCCGGGTCCTGGACGACCTGGCCGACGCCGATGCCCAGGTTTCCGATCGGGGCAGCGAGCCGGTGGGCCGTTTGCGGGTCTGCGTACCCGTGGAGTTCGGGCGCCAGCGCATTGCGCCGCATCTGGGGCGCTGGTTGGCGCGCTACCCGGCACTGGAGCTGGACCTGAGCCTCAGTGACCGCCTGGACGATCTGCTCGACGGACGCTTCGACGTGGCCATTCGCCTCGGCGCTGCGGCATCCGATGCCGATATGGTGTGCCGCCCGCTGGGGGAGTTTCGCCGCTGGGTGGTGGCCAGCCCCGCCTACCTGGCCAGTCGGGGGATACCGCAGGCACCACAAGAGCTGGCCGGCCATGAGTGCCTGCGCTTCAACTACGCCTCGACGCGCCCGCTGTGGCGCTTCAACCAGCCCGGCGGTCAGGTGGAGGTGGCGGTACAGGGGCGACTGTGCAGCGACAATGCCGATGTGCTGCGCCAAGCCGTTCTGGATGGCCTGGGCCTCGCGCTGCTGGCTGACTGGCTGGTGGCAGCGGACGTTGCCGCCGGACGGCTGGTGCGCGTACTCGACGACTGGGAATGCGGACCTGAGCATGCCCGGAGCCAGATCAACGCGCTGTACCTGCCGAATCATCGCGGCTCACGGCGAGTCGGCGCCTTCATGGAATTCCTCGAAGGACTGCTCAACGAGGCACCGCGCTGAGCAGTTTTGCGTTTTTCACAACGATGCATTGCCTGGAAAGATAATTCTCTAAAAATTTCGCAAAACTTAATCTGAGCCGGTTCCTTACCCTGCGGAGAACCGCCATGAGCCTTACCCTCGCCCATTCACCCGCGCCGGCACTGTCGCGCTGGCTGGTGACCCTGTTCGCCTTCTGCTGCGGCGCCATCGTCGCCAATATCTACTATGCACAACCCATCGTTGGCCTGATCGCCGCGCAACTGGGCCTGGGCCCGTCCAGCGCCAGCCTGATCGTCTCGCTGACCCAGATCGGCTACGCCGCCGGCCTGCTGCTGCTCGTCCCTCTGGCCGATCTGCTGGAAAATCGTCGCCTGATGATCGGCGCGTCACTGGCCGCCGCGCTGTGCCTGTTGCTGGCCGGCACCACCGAGCACGGTAGCGTGTTCCTGGCCCTGTCCCTGGCGCTGGGATTCAGTTCCGTAGCGGTACAGATGCTGGTACCAATGGCCGCGCACATGGCCCCCGAAGAAAGCCGCGGGCAGGTGGTCGGCACCATCATGGGCGGTCTGTTGCTCGGCATTCTGCTGGCCCGCCCTCTCTCCAGCCTGGTGGCCGATCACCTGGGCTGGCGCATGGTGTTCATCGGCGCCGCCGCGCTGATGCTGGGCATCGTCGTGCTGCTGGCGGCGCTGGTGCCACCGAGAATGCCGAGCCACCGTGCCAGCTATGCACAGCTGATGAGTTCGCTACTGGGCCTGCTGCGCCGCCACCCACGGCTGCGTCAGCGTTCGGTGTACCAGGCGCTGATGTTTGCGGCCTTCAGCCTGTTCTGGACCGCCGTCCCGCTGGAGCTGATGCACAGCCATGGACTGAGCCAGAGCCAGATCGCCCTCTTCGCCCTCGTCGGTGCGATAGGTGCCATCGCAGCGCCTATCGCTGGGCGTCTGGCCGACGCCGGGCATACCCGGCGTGCCTCGCAACTGGCCATGGGCCTGGCGCCCCTGGCCCTGCTGCTGGGCCTCTGGCAGCCCGGCACCAGCGTCATTGGCCTGGCGCTGACCGGGATCCTGCTGGACTTTGCCGTGCAGATGAACATGGTCCTGGGACAACGCGAGGTCTACGGCCTGGATGCGGCCAGTCGCGGGCGCCTCAACGCTCTGTACATGACCAGCATTTTCATCGGCGGCGCCGGTGGCTCGGCGCTGGCCGGCCTGCTGTATCAACAATTCGCCTGGAGCGGCATCGCCGCCGTCGGCGCTGTCCTTCCTGCCCTGGCGCTGCTGCTGTTCAACCGCGACCTGCGCGGTGCTGCAAGTTGCTGAACGATCGCTCAGGAGCTTTCCCGCACCACCAGTTCGAACCCCAGATCCACTTGGCTCTGGGTCGGCTGCTCGTCGAGCAGCGCCAGGAGCATCTGCGCCGCGCGCTGGCCGACCGACTCGCGCGGGGTACGGATCGAGGTCAGGCGCGGGATCATGTGCGCCGACCCGGGCAGGTCGTTGAAGCCGACCAGCGACACCTGCTGCGGCACGCTGATACCCAGGCGCAATGCCTCGAGTGCCGCGCCCTGGGCCAGGTCGTCGTTGCAGAAGAACACGCCATCCACGTCCGGATGCTGCGCCAGCAAGCGGGCGAACAGCTCGCAACCCAGGCCGATGGAAGACGGTCGAGGCGACATCAGGTGCAGGGCCGGATCGTCCAGCCCCGCGTCGGCGAGCACCTGGCGAAAACCGCTGCCGCGCTGCAGCACACGCGGATCGAGCTGCGCGGCGATGTAAGCCAGGCGCCTGCGGCCACGGCCCAGCAGATGGCGCGCCGCTGCGGCACCGGCCTGCTGCTGCGAAAAGCCCACGCAATGCGCCTGCTCGCTGGCATCGAGTTCCATCATGTGTACACAGGGAATCGCGCTGTCGGTCAGCAGCTGGCGTGACACCGAGGTGTGATCCAGGCCAGTGAGCAGGATGCCGCGCGGCCGGTTGACCATGTAATTGCGCAGCAGCTTCTCTTCTTCCTGCGGATCGTAGTGGTAGTTGCCGATCACCACTTCCAGGCCGCGAGGGCGCAAGACGTTCTGGATGGCTTCCAGCGTCTCGATGAACAACTGGTTGGACAGTGACGGCACCAGCACCACCACCGTCGGGCTGCTCGACGAAGCCAGCGCACGGGCTGCGGGATTGGCCACATAGCCCAGTCGCTGTGCGGCGGCGCGAACCTTGTCGACCAGCTCCGGGGCCACCGTGGCGATACCGCGTAATGCCCTGGAAGCCGTGATGGGGGAAACGCCGGCCTGTTGTGCCACTTCATTGAGGGTCGGGCGGCCGGTAGAGCGGGAACCAATACGTGCCATGCGTTGCCAACTGAACGGAGGGGGTTGCCAGGGAAATGGGCCAAGCACTAAGGTAGCGCTGTCCCATTCCTGCTGGCAATGTCTGCCTGACCCGGCTTGCCACGCCCATCGAGTGATGGCGACCCGCGACCCCAATACAACGACAAGAGCTGAAGCACCGCAGCAGACTTTGTTCAAACCGGCAAAGACAGCGCTGTCTTCAGAAAAGGTGGCAACAGTGAACAAGGCTTCAACGAACATATCCGCCCTGGTGGTGATGGGCGTCTCCGGCTGCGGCAAGAGCGAAGTCGGCAGCCAGATCGCCCGTCATACCGGCAGCCGCCTGATCGAAGGCGACGCATTCCACCCACCGGCCAATATCGAAAAGATGAGCGCCGGCATTCCCCTCGACGACACCGACCGCGCCGGCTGGCTGACCCGCCTGGGTGAAGAACTGGCCGCCGCCGTGGCGCGCGGTGAACGACCGATACTGGCCTGCTCGGCGCTCAAACGCAGTTATCGACAACTCCTGCGCGACGCGGTACCCGAGCTGGGTTTCGTGTTCCTTGAACTGCCGGTGGAGGTCGCCCGGCAACGTTGCGCCAGCCGCCAGGGGCATTTCATGCCGGCCAGCCTGGTGGACAGCCAGTTCGCCACCCTGGAGCCGCCTCATGATGAACCGCGAACGCTGTGCGTGGACGCCACCCTGACTCTCGATACGCTTGGCCGCAAGGCGGTCGAGTGGTGGCGGGCGCACTGGCCGCAGTAAAGCGCTGCCCGTGAAAGACAGCGCTATCTTTTAGTGAACATCCGCTTCGGCGGTCGCTCCATAGAACAATGACAATTGGAGAATACCCATGTTCGGTTTGACCCATGAGACCTACCTGCTGCTCGACGCCCTGGTCACTGTCGTCGGCCTGGTTCTGCTGATCACCCAATTCAAGGTGCACCCTTTCATCGCCCTGACCGTGGCAGCCGGCTTCCTTGGCCTGACCTCCGGCATGCCGGTGGAAAAAGTCATGAAGTCCTTCCAGGACGGCTTCGGCGGCGTGCTGGGCTTCGTCGGCATCATCCTCGGGCTGGGCACCATGCTCGGCAAGCTGATGGCCGACTCCGGCGGCGCCGACCAGATCGCCCAGACCCTGATCCGTACCTTCGGTAAACAGAGGGTGCACTGGGCGATGATGTTTTCCGCCTTTCTGGTGGGCATCCCGCTGTTCTTCGAAATCGGCTTCGTGCTGCTGATTCCGCTGGTCTACATCGTCGCCCGACGCACCGGTATTTCCATCATCCGCATCGGCATCCCACTGTTGGCGGGCCTCTCGGCGGTACATGGCCTGGTCCCTCCGCATCCAGGCCCGCTGCTGGCCATTGGCGTGTTCGGTGCCGACATCGGCAAGACCATCTTCTACGGTCTTCTGGTCGCCCTGCCGACGGCGATCATCGCCGGGCCGCTGTACGGCATGTGGATCTCCAAGCGCATTCCCGGCAGTCCTTCGGCCGAGCTGATGGCGCAGATCGGCAAGGAGTCCACGGCGCAGAACCTGCCCGGTTTCGGCATCACCCTGGTGACCATCCTGCTGCCCGTGGTGCTGATGCTGCTCAAGACCTTCGCCGACGTAGTGCTGCCTGAAGGTAGCCTGTTCCGAACCTGGATGGACTTCATCGGCCACCCGATCACCGCGCTGCTCGCGGCCCTGCTCCTGGCGTTCTACACCTTTGGTGCAGCCCGCGGCTTCGATCGTGGGCAGATCATGAAACTGCTCGACCAGAGCCTGACCCCGGTCGCAGCCATCGTGCTGATCGTCGGTGCCGGCGGCGGCTTCAAGCAGATGCTGGTGGCCAGCGGCGTGGGTGACGTGATCGGCCATATGGCCGTACAGGCGCAGCTCAACCCCATCCTGCTGGCCTGGCTGGTCGCCGCAGTGATCCGCATCGCCACCGGCTCGGCCACCGTGGCGACCATCACCGGCGCCGGCATCGTCGCCCCGGTGGTGGGGCTGATTCCGGGGGTCAATCGCGAACTGCTGGTACTGGCGACGGGTGCCGGCTCGCTGATTCTTTCTCATGTCAACGACGCCGGGTTCTGGCTGGTCAAGCAGTACTTCAACATGACTGTCACCGAAACCTTCAAGACCTGGACCGTGATGGAAACCATCCTGTCGGTGGTCGGCATCATCTTCATCATGCTGCTGTCGATCGTGGTCTGAGCGCATCCCCCTCTCGTGCGGTCTGACACGCCGCACGAGCCTGCCGCGCCAGGTTGATTCGCCCCAGCCTCGCCAGACAGCGCGCCTGCGCCTTCCAGCCAATCCCCCGCCCTTCTTGCCCCACGCTTTCCTACAGCGCCTTACTCGCTTTCATTTGAAATATGAGAAAGCTAAGGCAATGCTTCCAGAATCCGCCTACTCTCTGGATCAGCAAGGGACTACTTTTTGAAGCAGAACGTCCTACACGCAACTAAAACGGGTTTATCAGGTCAATGAGGATCCAATCGAGTCTTTTTCAGCCTTTTGCCAGTAAATACGGGCATTTGCGCGACAAAACGGGCAGAATTGGCAAGCTCGTCACGTGTTGATGCAAATCAAGGTGACAGAAACATGAACCGAGGGAATTAAATTCACCGCTGCAACGTCGTATCGATGGAAGCATTTTGATGCACTCGGCAACAATCACCACGCAAAGGCACATGCCAGCCTCTTGAAAGAGGCGTCAAGAGAGGCCATCAAGGAAAAGATTATGTTGATACTCACCCGCAAAGTAGGCGAAAGCATAAACATCGGTGACGACATCACCGTCACCATTCTTGGTGTTCAAGGGCTGCAAGTCCGCCTGGGCATCAACGCCCCAAAGAATGTTTCCGTGCATCGCGAAGAAATCTACAAGCGTATCCAGGCAGAACTGGCGCCCAACCAGAACTCCCAATAATTCCTGCTGCCCCTCGATTCGTGCGGCCCCACCTTTGCCCAGGGCCGTCCCACGGCGCCCTTCGCGGCGCCGTTTTCATTGTCGCCTCCATTGGTCATTCCACCTGAACGCCAAGCCGCGCGGTTCAGTCCACTTCCCGTGCCCGCCCCGAAATAAGCAGTGAGCCGAGCATTCCATCCGCCAAGAACACGGAGAATGACCATGGCAACTCCACAATACGGGGCGTCGGGCGGTGATGACCGCACCACCGGCGCGCCTCTCGAAGATCATTTCGACGATACCCCCTCTACTGGCAGCGAGGCCGACGGCCTGGCCCAGTATGTCGATGAACTGGCCCAAAGCATCGCGCAGCTGGCCGACGACCTGCGCGGGCAGAACGCCGACCAGGCGCTGCAGCAGGCGGGCAACCTGGCCAGAGACAACCCGGCCAAACTGCTGCTGGCCAGCCTGGCGCTGGGCTTCGGGCTTTCCCGGGTCTTCGCCGGCGACCGTCAGGCCGACCCGTTCGCCCAAGCCGAGCCGAGCAACTTCGGCGTAGCACCCGCGCCAGGTCTGAACGGACACCCCGATGAAGCCGCGCAAGGCATGCAAGGAGCCTGACCATGAGCGATATTCCACAAAAGCCCGGCACCGACGGCGATGCCTCGGTCATCGGGCTGGTCGGGCAGTTGTTCCACGAGGTGCCGCTGCTGGTCGCCAAGGAGATCGCGCTGGCCAAGGCCGAGTTGCGCGAGTCGCTGCAGTCGGCGCGTCAAGGGGCCAGGACCATGGCCGCCGGCCTGATGTTCATGCAGGCCAGTCTGGTCATCCTGCTGTTGGTGATCGTGCAGATTCTCGCCTGGTTCGTGGCGGTCTGGCTGGCCGCCCTGATTGTCGGGGTCGCTGCGCTGATCGCCGGCATGCTCATGCTCAAGGCCGGCAACCGTCGCCTGGATGCCGCCAACCTGACGCCTGAGCGCACCGCCCAGGCACTCAACAAGGACAAGGACGTGATCAGGAGAAAAGCATCATGACTAGCAATGACCGCTCCGACAGCCCTGAGCAATTGCAGCGCGAAGTCGACGAGCAGCGCTCCAGCATCGACCAGATAGTCGATGCTCTGGAGAAGAAGATGTCCCCTGGACAATGGGTGGATCAGACCCTCGCCTATGTACGCGACAACGGCGGAGAGTTCGCCGGCAACCTGGGCAGCAGCGTACGCCGCAACCCCTTGCCAGCCGTACTGATGTCGGTGAGCCTGGCCTGGTTGATGCTGGGCCAGCAACGCAGTGGCGCCACTACGCCGCAGTCGGGCGACGGGGCGTCCGGCGGCCTGGACGGCCTGAAGGACAAGCTGCAGGACACCGCCTCGACCCTGAAGGACAAGGCCGGTCGCCTGGGCGACCTGAAGCTGGGCGAACAAGGCCAGCGCCTGCAGCTCGGGCTTTCCAGCCTGGTGCACCAGCAGCCTCTGGTGCTGGCGGGCGTAGCCCTGGCCCTGGGCGCGGCCATCGGCCAGAACCTGCCGCCGGTGGAACGGCAATGGTCCAGGCCGGCGCAGGGACATTCGGCGCCGGGCAGCGTACCTTCGGCATCGGGTACGGCACCTTCAACCTCGGGCACCGCACCTTCAACCTCGGGCACCACCCTCTGAGCGAAGCAGCGGCCTTGCCGGCAAGGCCGCTGCCGACCGGTCACTGCAGCCCGTGCAGTCGCTCGACGATCCGGTCCTTGACCAGCAGACGATGCTCCTTGAGCTTTTTCAGGGCTTCATCACCTATGCCACCCGCCACGCCCTTCTCGGCCTCCAGCACCTCGGAATCGGCCTGCTGGTAATCATCGAGCAACTGCTGCAGACGCGTATCGCTCCTGCCATGTGCCAGCACTTCTTCCTTGCTCAGGTGCAAGTCCGCGAACAGATCATGTTTGACAGGCATGGATCGGGCCTCCATCGGGAATAGGAAACAGCTAAGGCGCTGCTCGAATGGCGAGCAACGCCGGGTGTACTGCACCCTAATGGTAGCAGCGCCCCACCAATAGGCTGTTTGTGCCCAGCCAGCGCGACGCCCGAACAAAAAAACGCACGGGCCAGCCGTGCGTAAAGGAGGGGACTGCCGGGAGAAATGGCCTCAGGCTTCGCGGCTCAAACCGGGCAACAGCAGCCGCATGTTTTCATCCAGGGTCTGTACCAGCGAATGGCGCGCCGACACCGGCTGGCGGGTGAAGCGCTGCAGGCGCGCCTGCACGGCCTGGATCACCGCCAGGCTGGCATCATGGTGAAATTGCCATACGCCATAGATGCGTCCTTCGAAGGACGCCTCGCTGCCCAGTTTGGGGTCCGCCGCCAGGCCTGCGCCGATACCGAACAAGTACAGTCCATCGAGCCGCCGCCCATCCTGGTCCAGCGGGCAGCCTTGGGCGTCCGAATCCAGCCCGCCATGCGCCTGACGCAAATGGATCGGCGTAGCGTCTTCGTGCCGCAGGGTCGGCAGCACCGGCTGGTAACCCGTGCACTGGATCACCGCACCTGATTCGGCCAGCCATTGTGCAGCGTGGTTGCCCGCCTCGACGCCGCCATCCTGCAGCTGTACGCGGCAGATCTTCACACCGGTCTTGCCGACCCGCTGGTTGAGCAGCACTTCGCGACCGATCTCCTGGGCCCGGTAGCGCAACCCGCCAGAGCGATTGATACGCCCCGACACCGGACATACATCCTGCTGCGGGTCGAAACGATAGTTCGCATCGCGAGCCTGCTCGGCGCTCTCATAGAACAGGCGGATCGGCGTGCGATGGATCAGCGTCAGTTCCTGCAAACCGCCGAACTCCAGGGCATCGGCAAGGTTCTCCAACACCGAAAAGGCACTGTGCGAACCGCCCACCACCGTGACACGCTGCCCGGCATCGACGACCGGCATCAATTGCTCACGAATCTGCACCGCGCTCATGCGCAACAGGTCGTCAGAGCCAATGACACGAGCGCCGGGCGGCACTTGCAGGCGGTATTGCGCCAGCGCGTCGAACAGCTGCCCGGGTTCCTGGCGGCCTCCCAGGTTGAGCACCAGGGCACGGCAATGGATACGCCGCTCGAAGCCCGCGGTGTCGACCTGCAAGCACAAGCCGCCCGGTTGCCAGGTGACGGCGGTGAGCGTCGTGCTGTGCCAGATCCTCACCCCGTAGCGCTGGACGATATGGCGCAGCACCAGGCGATGGGCCTCGCTCATCAACTCACCGACCTCCGCCAGCGGTGGCGCGCTGTCCGCCTGCCGACGGATGCGCCAATAGGCCGGCGAATACTCCAGAGGCTCGAAAATTGCCGCCAGGCGGGGGTCGCGCAGGCAATCGATGAACACATCGCCCACCGAATTGGCGGTGATGCGGTACTGCCCCAGGCTGCCGATGCCCGCTTCGGGCGCTGCATCGATGACCATCAGCCCCTGGCTGGCCATCTGTTCGAGGGCGCCGGTCTTCAGGGCATTGAACAGGAAACCCATGCCTGCCAAGCCGGCGCCGCCCACCACGCAGCCACACTCAATGTGTAAATGATCTTCGAACATGATTTGGCTTCCTTGACCTGCTGTTGGAACGGCATGTGGCAACGCCTGCCTCGATTATTGAAATAAGCGGACATATTCAGGCGTGCAGGAAAGTGCAAGTTGAATAAGCGAATGAATGCGTTTGTTCATTAAAAACAACAGCGCATGAAACGCGCACCTGAGCGGAGCACCACGTTGATTGAAAGGCCGCGAGCGGCACACCCTTGAATAAGGCCGGGCGACAAAAAAGCTGATGATCGGACAGGCTACCGCCCGCTTCTGACAAGAAGCCGACGCGGAGGATCAAAGAATAGGTAAAGGCGTGTTACGAAGGGAATAAGCGCACTGACAGCAATAATGTTTGCAAAGGTTTTCAACGCTGTCAAACCCGCTCGGCAGGCACTGAAAAGCGCGTTGAAACGCCATAAAAGGCAGAACGTCGGCAAACCCCGCAGAACACCTGCAATTGGGGCAATTTTCTTCCAGCGATGGACGCTGCTTGATTCTTTCAATCGGCCTGGCACGAGGTGTCGGCTATTTGACGATCCGCAGCCGACACCGCTGTGCCGGCCGCTTCAGTTGGCGTATCAGGCCAGGCGGGAGTAAACCTGAGGCTGCGCGACACTGACCAGTTCGTCCCGCAGTTCAGCAACCAGATTGGAGATGTCCCGGCTGGAATTCAGACGCTCCAGGGAAATACCGGTGACCAACAGGTCGACCCGGCCAGTGCGAGGCTCGGCGATCTGTACGGTCATGGATTGGTCCGGGGCGATGGTACAGGTGCAATTGAGAGGCAGGAACGCCCCTTCTACGATGCTGCGTAGTTCGAGCGTAGAAAGTCCACAAGCGATCATTGGCTATCTCCTTATTTGCAAGCGCAACTATGCGATCCCGCGTGCGCCCACGCTTATTGGTGACTTGAGTAATTAAGCAAGCACTCCGCCTGCTCAAGGAATACCACCAGAAAACCGGTGATCTCCACCCCTTATACGCGTGACAACTACAGCAGGCAATCGACTTCAGACGTAACGGGCCGCTCGTCACCCGTTATCCGACGCAGGGCAATGAAAAAACGATTCACTGAATATTTAAAACAATTGATCTCGATCAAATGAATAACGTTTGTTAATTATTGAACCTACTTTGTGAGGTTTTGTACGTACAGTTGACGGGCAAAGCCCAGGCCTGGCAAAAACCGGCAAGCAGGCCCCGTCGCCTGTGTGTCAATGAGCATTCGGACCCAGTTGGTGATCCGGCCTGTCCTCGCAGCACGGCCGAGCGCAGACACTTTTCGCACACTGCCTGATGTCATGCGGCACTGCCAGAGCAGGCCGCCTACGCCTCAGCTTTCGGGACGCTCCAGGCGCAGGTGAATCAGCGCCACAGCCTGGCCCTGTTTGTCACGCCGCTCCTCGATAGCGAAGGGGCGCAGGCCGATGCGTGAGTAGAACAGCAGGCCGGTGACGTTGTGGTTGAAGCACGACGCGGTCAGTTCGCGGGCTTCGTGCTTGTCGAAGGCGATCTCGGCCATGCAGCCGATCAGGTAGCGACCCACACCCTTGCTGCGCGAGTCGGCGGAAATGATCACGTTGCCCAAGGTGCAGCGCCCACGGAAATCGCACCGGACGAAATTCGCATAGCCCACCACTTCGCCCTGCATTTCGATCACCGTAGGATCGGAGCGCTGCTCCAGCGACTCGGCCAGTTGCGCCGGGGTGAAGGGATAACTCGCCCGTGGAAACATGTGGAACAGTTCATCCGGGGTGCGCGGCAACGCGCAGACAGCGGCAAAGTCTTTCTCTTCCAGGGGGCGGTAAAGCAGCATCGGGCATTGACCTCTTGAGAAGTGGAGAGCACACAATAGCCTGCAAGCAACGTACCAGCTGGCATCATGACCTTCCGCCCTGCCACATCGAGCCTCGTGCCCTGCTTGACTTCAGTACAGCAGGCCCCCACCGCGCGGACACGACGCGTCATCGGATCGCCCTGCCCGGCTGTCGATGCCCGGCGACAGGACCAGCCCATGCCGCGAGCGACCATTCAGACGTAGGCGAACTGGCCGCCGAGCAATATCCTGTAACCGAACTGTCTGGCAGCGTCTGTAATGCCGGGGTATGAACGGCGTCTATGTCATTTTGGTTACCGGATTTCCCAATGTCTTCTCCCAAACCTGCGCGCCGCGGCCTGCGTCGGCTGACCTGGACGCTGATGGCGATGTTCGCCGTGGGCCTGCCGGTCGGCTGCTCGGTGCTGGAGCGCAAGGAACGCGAACTGGTGTTCCGCATCGAACCGGGCACCGCCAGCTGGTACGGCGGCCTGCCGGCAGGTGTCCAGGAACTCGACCTCAAGCCACCCAGCCTGGCCGCCGGACAGAATATCCACGCCTGGTGGTGGCCGGCACCGCGCAAGGACGCCCCCGCGGTGCTGTATCTGCACGGCTCACGCTGGAACCTTACCGGCCAGCTGTTCCGTATCGAGCAACTGCGCAGCCTGGGCTTTTCGGTACTGGCCATCGACTACCGGGGTTTCGGCCAGAGCAAGGGCGAGCTGCCGTCGGAGAAAAGCGTCTATGAAGATGCGCGTATCGCCTGGGAACGCCTCAAGCTGCTGCAACCCGACCCTGCCCGGCGGCTGATCTACGGTCACTCCCTGGGCGGCGCGGTGGCCGTGGACCTGGCCGCCGAGCTGGGCCGCGACGCCGATGGCGACCCGCAGCAACTGCAGGCGCGCGGGCTGGTGATCGAGTCGACCTTCACCAACCTCGCCGATGTGGCCAGTTCCATCGCCAGCAGCTACACCTCGCTGCCGGTACGCTGGCTGCTGTCGCAGAAGTTCGACTCCGAAGGCAAGATCGCCGACATCGGCATGCCCGTGCTGATCGTGCATGGCACCGACGACCGCTACGTCCCGCCGCGCTTCAGCGAAGCGCTGTACCAGGCCGCCGCCGAACCCAAGACCCTGTTGCTGGTGCCCGGCGGCACGCACAACAACAGCATGCGCCTGGGCCGCCAGGCTTATAGCCAGGCCCTGCAGACACTGCTCAAGACACCAGCGCCCAGCGAACAGGCCCGCCAGGCGGCGCACAAATCCGCTCAGCCGGGTTGATCAGGCTCATACTGGAAAATCGCCTCGATGGGCAGGTCGAACAGCCTGGACATCTGGAAGGCCAGCGGCAGGCTGGGGTCGTAGCGGCCGTTCTCGATGGCATTGATGGTTTGTCGGGAGACCGCCAGGCGGCTGGCGAGATCCTCCTGGGACCACTGGCGCTCGGCCCGCAACGCCTTGAGCCGGTTGTTCAACGGTAGCGCCTTGCGGCGATCAGCAAGCCCAGCATCCACATCACCGCCATCAATGGCCAGACCACGAAGAGCGACAGTTTCGGCAGCCCGGCGATTTCCAGAAAGCCGTAGCTGAAAGTCAGCAGCGCGCTGGCCGCGAAGGCGAAGCCCAGCGCTTCGAACTGAATGCGCAGCTGCAGTTCATCCAGGCGGCGCAGCTGGCGGACCACTGCCCAACACAACAGCAGGCCAGGCAACATCGGCGCCAGGCTGATTGCCGCTCGTGCTGCCGCTGACAGGTCAGCCCGCGCCAACGCCGCCAGGCTCAGGATCAACACGGCGACATAAGCCACCAAGGCAGCGGCGAATTCACGCAGATAGCGATTCATGGGACCTCTCTCGAAATGGAAAGCATGCTTTACATGTTGCAACGAAGCCCGCCGGCATGTAAAGCAAACTTTCCTTCTGCTCAGTTGCGTTCGAGCATTTCGTAGATCCGGCTGGCAAACGCTTCCATGGCGAACGGCTTGGTCATGATCCACATACCCGGCTCAAGATGACCGTTGCCAATCACCGCGTTCTCGGCATAGCCGGTGATGAACAGCACTTTCAGCTCAGGGCGCAGGCGTCGCGCGGCATCGGCCAGCTGCCGACCGTTCATGCCACCGGGCAAGCCCACGTCGGTGACCAGCAGGTCGACCGGCTTGTCGCCCTCGAGAATGCGCAGCGCGCTGGCGCCATCCACCGCTTCGATCACCGCGTAGCCACGCTCTTCGAGCACTTCGCTGACCAGCATGCGGATGGTCGGCTCATCGTCGACGATCATCACCCGGCACACGGCCGGCGCGCAGGCGCCCGGACTCTCGGCATCCAGTACCTGCGGCTCTTCGGCAGCCTGGTAATGGCGCGGCAGGTACAGGCACAGCGTGGTGCCCTGCTCGAGTTCCGAATAGATACGCACCTGGCCACCGGACTGGCGCACGAAGCCATACACCATCGATAGCCCCAGCCCGGTGCCCTGCCCCAGCGGCTTGGTGGTGAAGAAGGGATCGAAGGCCCGGGACATGACCTCCGGGGTCATGCCGGTGCCGGTATCGGTCACGCACAGCGACAGGTACTGACCCGGCGACAGGTCGCGCACCCGCGCCTCGCGCTCATCGATCCACTTGTTGGCCGTCTCGATGGTGATCCGTCCGCCCAGTGGCATGGCATCGCGGGCGTTGACGCACAGGTTGAGCAAGGCGCTTTCCAACTGCGGTGCGTCGATGAACGTCGACCACAGGCCGATGGCGGTGACCACCTCGACGGTGATGTGCGGGCCGACCGAACGGCGAATCAATTCTTCCATGCCGGCCACCAGGCGGTTGACGTCCACCGGCTTGGGGTCCAGGGTCTGGCGGCGCGAGAACGCCAGCAGGCGGTGCGTCAGGGAAGCGGCTCGCCGCGAAGCATCCTGGGCCGCTGCGGCATAGCGATCAATGCCGTCGAAACGCCCCTGGCTCAGACGCGCGCGCAGCAGCTCCAGCGAGCCGTTGATACCGGTCAGCAGGTTGTTGAAGTCATGCGCGATGCCCCCGGTCAGCTGCCCGACGGCTTCCATCTTCTGCGCCTGACGCAGGGCCTCCTCGGCCTGCTTGAGTCGTTCCTGCTCACGCAGTCGGTCGCTGATGTCGTAGGCGAACATGTAGGCGCCGATCACCTGGCCATCGGTCCCGCGCAAGGTGCGGTAGCGGATCTCGTAGAAGCGCGATGGCGCGCCGCTGGTCTGGAAATCGGTAACCTCGATGAATTCCTCGCCGCCCAAGGCGCGATCCCACAACCTGCGGACGTGCTCGCGGGTATCGGGCAAGTGATCCAGGGCATCGAGCACACTCTGCCCGACCCGCGGTTGCACACCGAACAGTTGTTCGCACTCGGTGATCGCCATGACGTTGAACGCCAGCCAGCGGTACTGGGGGTCGATGACATGAATACGAGCATCGGTTCCATCGACCACGTCAGCCAGCACGTTGCGTTCAGCCACGGCCTCACGCACACGGCTTTCCAGAGTCTCGTTGAGCTGCTGCAGGGCCAGTTCGGCACGCTTGCGCTGGGTGATGTCCTGGAACAGCACCGCCACCTGCTTGCGGCTGGCCGGCTCGATGCGAAAGGCCGCCAGGGCCAGGTAACGCCCGGTGGCCACCAGCTCGCGCTCGAACCGGATCGGTACGCCGCTGCGCAGCACCTCGCCGTACAGCTCGATCCAGCCATCGGCCTCGGCACCGACCATCTCGCGAACCTTCTTGCCGACCACGTTGGGAATCCCGGCATGGTTGGCGTAGGCAGCATTGGCCTCGACATGCACATAGTCGCTCAGCGGACCATGCGGACCATCGAAGAACTCGATGATGCAGAAGCCTTCGTCCATGGTGTCGAACAGGAAGCGGTAGCGCTCCTGGGACAGCGCCAGGGCCGTCTCGGCCTGCAGGTCACGCACCGCCAGCTGCTGGCGCAAGCATGCATTCTCGGCCTCAAGGCGCTGCAGTTGGTCATGCAAGGGGTTCATCTGATGATCGGTCACGGCTCGAAGTCCCGATAGGAAGGGGCGCTGTGGCGACACGTACGACGGCCACGGCACGCAGCGAGAATATCCCTGCGCAGCCACAGACCATGCGGCCGCAAAAGGGTTTTATCGCAGCAGCAATGCTCGCCGTTTTTTTAACGCAGGCCACCGAAACGCTGCCAGAAGCTTTCGCCTACATCGGGTAGAGGTCCGTCGGCGGTCTCCATCGCGCCGGCCAGCCATTGCTCGGCCTTGGCACACACCAGCCGGTAGATATTGCGACACAGCTGGCGGGCCGCACGCCCCTCCCAGTCGCCGGGCAGCAGTTCGTCGGGCAGTTGCGGGTCGCGCAGCAGCAGGCGGCGGTACTCATGGACCAACAGGGTACGCGCCAGAAAGCAATCCTCGCCGCGCAGTTCGTCCTGTTCACGCAGCGCCTGCCAAAGCGGGCGGAACAGCTGGATGAATTCACTGTAGTGCTGGCCCAGCTCGTCGATGTTCCAGCTCTCGCGCGCCTGCGCACGCAGCGCCTTGGACGCCAGAACATCCTGGCCGCGGGTTTCGAAGACGATGCTGTCGTCCAGTGCGTCGAGTTCCTGCAGGGTGGCGCTGACATCTGCCTTGTCGCCGCGCGGGTTGGCCAGCACGGTCGGAGCGATCGCGCCAAAACCCTGCCACTCCAGTTCTTCGCGCACCTGCTTGCGTTTGTCTGCTGGCAGTTGCGAGAGCACCACAAGGCACCAGGCACCATCCCAGGCTGGCACGCTGGTGCTGTACACGCGCTTGAAGGCCTTTTCGAAACGCCGTCGTCCGGTGCCGGTCAGGCTGTAGTAGCTGCGTCGGCCGACTTTCTCGGACGTCAGCCAGCCCTCCTTGGTAAGACGAAAGATCGAGGTGCGGATCAGCCGCTCGTTGATGCCCATGGGCTCCAGCAGCTGGATCAGGCTGCCCAGCCAGACCGTGCCGCCGTGGGGCTCGATGGCATCGCCATACAAGGTGATGATCAGTGAACTGGCGCGGATCGGCGTGCGCTCCTGAAAGCGCTGGATGAGCTGGGCGAGCGGAGCAAGGGACGTCATGGGCGTACCGGACAGCGAAAAAGATGCCGAATATAACCGCCCGGCGGGATGCCTGCGAGCCTGCCCATCAATCCCCGGCCTTGGGCCGCAAGGCGCTGTCGCTGATTCGCGGCCGTCCGGCTTCCACTTCGCTCAGCGGCTCACAGGCCACCAGGCCGTGCCGACAGCGTTGCGCCAACTGCTGGTATTCACGGGTGCCAGCCTGCTTCCAGGCCACTTCGTCATCGCTCAGGCGGCGTTTGACCGTCGCTGGCGAACCGAGCACCAGCGACTGCTCGGCGCAACTGAAGCGTGCCTTGACGAAAGTGGTGGCGGCAACGAACGACCGCGCGCCGATCTCGGCGTAGTCCATCACCACTGCGTTCATGCCCACCAGCACATCCTCACCGATACGGCAGCCGTGCAACACCGCGCCATGGCCGATATGGCCGTTGCGTCCCACCACCGTATCGCTGTCGGGAAAACCGTGCATCACGCAGGTGTCCTGCAGGTTGGCGCCCTCCTCCAGGACGATGCGCCCGAAGTCGCCGCGCAGGCTGGCCAGCGGACCGACATAGCAGCCAGGACCGATGATCACGTCACCGATCAGCACCGCCGTGGGGTGCACGAAAGCCGTGGGATGCACCACGGGGGTCAGGCCATCGAGGCTGTAACAGGTCATTCATGAGTCTCCTCGTATCACGTGGGTCGGCGCAGGCGAGGATCATGCTCTACCGCACGACCCATATCTATAAAATCATGCGTATCACGTTCAGATCTTTCCAAACGCCATGAAAGGCTTTAACTCATTGGGCCAACCACCAATGCTGGTAATTGCCGCGCCTTCTCAAACACATATTAGACACACAAATAAAATAAAACATATGTTGTTTTGTATCGCATCAAGCCTATACTCGGTCCAGCACTGCCCCGAGGGCATCTGCCCATTCCAATAATCAGCGGCCCCAAGGTCGCGCGTGCCATCCGAGGACCTGACGATGCCTCACACCCTAGCCGTAACCACAGCCGCCACTGGCGTACGGCTCATCACCCTGCAGCGCCCGCAGGCACTCAATGCGCTGAACACCGAACTGCTCGCCGAACTGGCCGACCAGCTGGACCTGGCCGCAGCCGACCACGCGGTGCGCGCCGTGGTCATCACCGGCAGCCGCAAAGCCTTCGCCGCCGGTGCCGACATCAATGAAATGGCCGAACGTGACCTGGTGGGCATCCTCGACGACCCGAGGGTGGCCTGCTGGCAGCGCATCAGCGCCTTTGCCAAGCCGCTGGTGGCAGCCGTCAACGGCTTCTGCCTGGGCGGCGGCTGCGAACTGGCCATGCATGCCGACATCCTCGTTGCCGGGGAAGATGCACGCTTCGGCCAGCCGGAAATCAACCTGGGGATCATGCCCGGCGCCGGTGGCACCCAACGTCTGTTGCGCGCCGTGGGCAAGTCCCTGGCCATGCAGATGGTGCTCACCGGGCAACCCATTGACGCACGTCATGCCCTGCGCGCCGGGCTGGTCAGCGAAGTCACCCAGCCGGAACTGACCGTCGAGCGCGCCGTGGCCATCGCCAGGCTCATCGCCGAAAAGGCCCCGCTGGCCGTGCGCCTGGCCAAGGAAGCGCTACTCAAGGCCCAGGACACCGACCTGGCCAGTGGCCTGCGCTTCGAGCGCCATGCCTTCACCCTGCTGGCCGGCACCGCCGACCGCGACGAGGGCATCCGCGCCTTCCAGGACAAACGCACGCCGACCTTCAAGGGCCGGTGATCCAAGCCATTCATCGAGAGCGCCATCATGGACTTCCAGCACATCCTGTTTGCCATTGAGGACGGCGTGGCCTTCCTCAGCCTCAACCGTCCCGAGCAACTGAACAGTTTCAACACCGCCATGCACCTGGAAGTACGCGAGGCCCTCAAGCGCGTGCGCCAGGACGGCGCGGCGCGGGTGCTGCTGATTACCGGCGAAGGCCGCGGCTTCTGCGCCGGCCAGGACCTCTCCGACCGCAACGTCGCACCCGGCGCGCAGATGCCCGACCTGGGCGAGTCCATCGAGCAGTTCTACAACCCGCTGATCCGTACCCTGCGTGACCTGCCAATGCCAGTGATCTGCGCGGTCAATGGCGTGGCTGCCGGTGCCGGGGCGAATATCCCGCTGGCCTGCGACCTGGTGCTGGCAGCGCGCTCGGCCAGTTTCATCCAGGCGTTCTGCAAGATCGGTCTGGTGCCGGATTCTGGCGGTACCTGGAGCCTGCCGCGCCTGGTCGGCATGGCGCGGGCCAAGGCCCTGGCCCTGCTCGGTGAGCGGCTCAGTGCCGAACAGGCCGAGCAATGGGGCTTGATCTACCGGGTGGTGGACGACGCCGATCTGCGCGATGAAGCCCTGAAACTGGCCCGCCACCTCGCCACCCAGCCCACCTACGGCCTGGCGCTGATCAAACGCGCCTTCAATGCCAGCGCCCACAACAGTTTCGACGAACAACTGGAGCTGGAGCGTGACCTGCAGCGCCTGGCCGGGCGCAGCGACGACTACCGCGAGGGCGTCTCGGCCTTCATGAACAAACGCACCCCCACCTTCAAGGGACACTGAGCCATGGCAGCCCTGGATAAAAACACGCAGGTGGCGGTCATCGGCGCGGGCGCCATGGGCGCCGGCATCGCCCAGGTCGCCGCTCAGGCCGGCCACTCGGTTCTCCTGTTCGACACCCGTGACGGCGCGGCCGCCCAGGCCATCGTCGGCATCGACCGACAGCTGGGTCGGCTGGTCGAAAAGGGCCGGCTGGCGGCCAGCGAACACAGCGCCATCCGCGCACGCCTGCACGCAGCCGACAGTCTCGCCGGGCTGGCTGACGCCGGCCTGGTGATCGAAGCCATCGTCGAGAACCTGGAGGTCAAGCGGGGCCTGCTGCGCGAGCTGGAGAGCGTCTGCACCGCCAGCTGCATCCTGGCCAGCAACACCTCGTCCCTGTCGATCACCAGCCTGGCCGCCGGCCTGCAACACCCCGAGCGCGTCATCGGCCTGCACTTCTTCAACCCGGCGCCGCTGATGGCGCTGGTCGAGGTGGTGTCGGGTCTGGCCACCGCCCCGGCACTGGCCGACGCCCTGTATGCCACCGCCCGGGCCTGGGGCAAGCAGCCAGTGCATACGCGCTCTACGCCGGGCTTCATCGTCAACCGCGTGGCGCGACCGTTCTATGCCGAGAGCCTGCGCCTGCTGCAGGAAGGCGCGGCGGATTGCGCCACCCTCGACGCCCTGCTGCGCGAAGCCGGCGGCTTTCGCATGGGTGCGTTCGAACTCACCGACCTGATCGGCCATGACGTCAATTACGCGGTGACCTGCTCGGTGTTCGAGGCCTATTACGGCGACATGCGTTTCCAGCCGTCGCTGATCCAGAAGGAACTGGTGGACGCCGGGCACCTGGGCCGCAAGAGCGGCCGCGGCTTCTATGACTACAGCGATGGAGCACTGCGCCCGACCGCGAGCCAGGCACCTGCCGCACCATCCATCGAAGGCTGTGTGGTGGAAGGCGAGCTGGGTATCGCCGAGCCGCTGGTCGAACGCCTGCATCAGGCCGGGGTGGTGGTAACCCGGCGTGCCGGAACCGGGCTGATCCGCGTCGGTGACGCGGTACTGGCGCTCAGCGATGGCCGCCTGGCCAGCCAGCGCGCCCGCCAGGACGGCATCAGCGGTCTGGTGCTGTTCGACCTGGCCCTGGATTATGCCAAGGCCGAGCGCCTGGCCATCAGCCGCGCAGCCCGCACCTCGGAAGCGGCGTTGCAACAGGCGATCGGCCTGTTACAGCGCGCCGGCCTGAAGGTCAGCCTGATCGAGGACACCCCGGCGCTGGTGGTGCTGCGCACCGTGGCGATGCTCGCCAACGAAGGCGCCGACGCGCTGCTGCACGGCGTGGCCAGCGCCGCCGACATCGACCTGGCCATGTGCGCCGGCGTCAACTACCCACGCGGCCCGCTGGCCTGGGCCGACGCCATCGGCCCGGCGCAGGTTCTCGGAACCCTGGAAAACCTGCAGGCCGCCTACGGCGAAACCCGCTACCGCCCCTCGCTGCTGCTGCGGCGACGCACCGAACAAGGGAGCACCCTGCATGCCGCTTGATGCCCAGCAGCTGGCCGAAGCCTGTGCCAGCACCCTCTACGAACGCGATGCCGCCAGCCAGGCCATGGGCATGCAACTGCTGGAGGTCGGTCCCGGCCGCGCCAGTGTCGGCATGCACGTGCGCGCCGACATGCTGCAGGGCGTTGGCACCTGCCATGGCGGGCACCTGTTCGCCCTGGCCGACTCGGCCTTCGCCTTCGCCTGCAACACCTACAACGCAGTGACCGTGGCCATCGGCTGCAGCATCGACTACGTCGCCCCTGCGCAGCTGGACGACCGGCTTGTCGCCAGGGCCGTCGAGCAGAGCCGCAGCGGTCGTACCGGCAACTACGACGTGCGCATCGAAAACCAGCGTGGCGAGCTGATCGCCCTGTTCCATGGCAAATCCTACAAAGTGCGCGGCACCCTGCTCGACCTGGAGAACCTGCAATGACTGACGCCCTGATCATCGACGCCATCCGCACGCCCATCGGGCGCTACGCCGGGGCCCTGGCCAGCGTGCGCGCTGACGACCTGGGCGCCGTACCGATCCGCGCCCTCATGCAGCGCCATCCCGAGCTGGACTGGAGCCAGGTGGAGGATGTGTTCTACGGCTGCGCCAACCAGGCCGGCGAAGACAACCGCAACGTGGCGCGCATGGCCGCCCTGCTCGCCGGCCTGCCGGTAAACGTGCCAGGCGTCACCCTCAACCGCCTGTGCGGGTCCGGGCTGGACGCCGTGGGCAGTGCCGCGCGGGCGATTCGCGCGGGCGAGGCCGGACTGCTGCTGGCCGGTGGCGTGGAGTCCATGTCCCGCGCGCCGTTCGTGATGGGCAAGTCCGAGCAGGCCTTCGGCCGCACGGCGGAACTCTTCGACACCACCATCGGCTGGCGCTTCGTCAACCGTTTGATGCAAGCACAGTACGGCATCGACTCCATGCCGGAGACGGCGGAAAACGTCGCCGCGCAGTTCAGCATTTCCCGCGCCGACCAGGACGCCTTCGCCATGCGCAGCCAGCACAAGGCCGCAGCGGCCCAGGCCAGCGGTCGCCTGGCACGGGAAATCACCCCGGTGGAAATTGCCCAGCGCAAAGGCCCCGCCAAGGTGGTCGAGCACGACGAGCACCCACGCGCCGACACCAGCCTGGAGCAGTTGAGCAAACTGGGTACGCCGTTCCGCGACGGCGGCAGCGTCACCGCCGGCAACGCCTCAGGGGTCAACGACGGTGCCTGCGCCCTGCTGCTGGCCAGCCCTGCCGCCGCCCAGCGCCATGGCCTGAAGGCGCGCGGCAGGGTCCTGGCCATGGCCAGCGCCGGGGTCGAGCCACGCATCATGGGCATCGGCCCGGTGCCCGCGACACGCAAGGTGCTGGACCTGGCCGGCCTGTCGCTGGCCGAGATGGACGTCATCGAACTCAACGAAGCCTTCGCCGCCCAGGGCCTGGCGGTGTTGCGCGAGCTGGGCCTGGCCGACGACGACCCGCGGGCCAACCCCAACGGCGGCGCCATCGCCCTGGGTCATCCGTTGGGCATGAGCGGCGCGCGCCTGGTCACCACGGCCCTGTACGAGCTGGAACAGCGCCAGGGCCGCTATGCGCTGTGCACCATGTGCATCGGCGTCGGCCAGGGCATCGCGCTGGTCATCGAAAGACTCTGACACGCATAGAAAAGATCGGACACGGCGGCGCGGGCTAACCTGCGCCAGACCACTCAGGGCGCTACCGGCCCGTACAAAAACAATCGAGTGAACCATGAACATGATCGCCAATACCGCCTTGCTCGACCCCATGGAAACCGCCAGCGTCGACCAGTTGCGCCAGCACCAGCTCGACCGCCTGCGCTGGAGCCTCAAGCATGCCTACGACAACGTGCCGCTGTATCGCCAGCGCTTCGACCAGCAGGGCTTGCACCCGGACGACCTCAAGCAGCTGGAAGACCTGGCGCGCTTCCCCTTCACCGGCAAGAACGACCTGCGTGACAACTATCCCTATGGCATGTTCGCCGTGCCGCAGAGCGAGGTGGTGCGCCTGCATGCTTCCAGCGGCACCACCGGCAAGCCCACGGTGGTCGGCTACACGCAGAACGACATCGACACCTGGGCCAACGTGGTCGCCCGCTCGATCCGAGCGGCAGGCGGGCGGCGCGGCGACAAGGTGCACATTTCCTACGGCTACGGGCTGTTCACCGGCGGCCTGGGCGCACACTACGGCGCCGAGCGCCTGGGCTGCACGGTGATCCCGATGTCGGGTGGGCAGACCGAGAAACAGGTCCAGCTGATTCGCGACTTCCAGCCCGACATCATCATGGTCACACCGTCGTACATGCTCAACCTGGCCGACGAGATCGAGCGCCAGGGCGTCGACCCGCACACGCTGAAACTGCGCCTGGGCATCTTCGGTGCCGAGCCCTGGACCGCCGAACTGCGCCGCGCCATCGAAGAGCGCCTGGGCATCACCGCCCTGGACATCTACGGCCTGTCGGAAATCATGGGACCAGGCGTGGCCATGGAATGCGCAGAAACCAAGGACGGCCCCACCGTGTGGGAAGACCACTTCTACCCGGAGATCATCGACCCGGTGACCGGACAGGTGCTGCCCGACGGCGAGATGGGCGAGCTGGTGTTCACCTCGCTGTCCAAGGAAGCGCTGCCGATGATCCGCTACCGCACCCGCGACCTGACCCGCCTGTTGCCCGGCACGGCACGGCCGATGCGGCGTATCGACAAGATCACCGGGCGCAGCGACGACATGCTGATCGTGCGGGGCGTCAACCTGTTCCCCACGCAGATCGAAGAGCAGATTCTCAAGATCAAGCCACTGGCCGAGGTCTACGAGTTGCACCTGCACCGCAACGGCAACCTGGACAGCGTCGATGTGCATGTAGAACTCAAGCATGAGCAGCAGCACCTGGACGCCGAACAGCAGAAGCGCGTGGCCGATGAATTGAGTCGGCAGATCAAGACCCACATCGGCATCAGCGCCCGGGTGCTGATCCAGCCCTTCCACACCATCAAGCGCTCCGAGGGCAAGGCCTGCCACGTGTTCGACAAACGCCCCAAGGGCTGAGCCCTCCCCCGCCCATGCGCAAACGGCAGGAACGGCTTTATCCCAATACTGATCTTTTAGACCAGAGCAAGCTGATCTGGCGTCGCTTTTGCTTTTAAAGCACAGAACTTGCAGACGCCGCCGAACGCGACTTCGGTGCAGGCCGAGTGGAGGTGTCATGGAAGGGGGTAAGCCGGCAGGGATGCCGGCTTAGGCGCACTGGGCCAGGGACGGCCCATTGCGCCGGCCCCCTGGAATGGCGCCGGAAGGAGGGAAGTCTGCCCGCAGGGCAGACCCAAGCCAGGAGCAACGCCTTTCGGTTACTTTTGGCGCGCAGGGCACCTGGAAACCAAAAGTAACCCGCCGTAAAGGCGGAAAGGTGACTCAAGGGCACTGATGCAGCGACGGGTGTACCCGCTCCAGATAGCCTGCTATTCGCGAGCAAGCTCGCTCCCACGGCCTGACTGACCCGTATTGGCTTTATCCGGGATGCCTTTCGGGGCTGAAGCCGCCTGCCGGGTGCGCGTTCTCGCGCCCACAAAAAAGCGATACACAAACCAATCATAAAACCAATCAAAAAGCAGCAATACACCCAAGCAAGACGACCTCCCTCGCAAACATCAGGATTCATAGCCATAAATCCTGGCACCTGCTCGCCCGAAAGAGCCATGAAAAGCGATACACAAACAAATTACGATTCATCATTTTTTGTTTGATATTTGTTTTTGCATCGCTTACAACTATGGCCATGGCACACGCCAACCTCACGAACCAAGCTGGAGGCACAGCATGTACGCACAACTGGTCGAGACCGGCGTCAAGCGGCTCAAGGCACTGGAAGAGATGTCCGCCGAGGAGCGCGCCTTCCAGGAGAAGATCGACGCCGAAATCAAGATCGAGCCCAAGAACTGGATGCCCGAGGCCTATCGCCAGACCCTGATCCGGCAGATTTCCCAGCATGCGCACTCCGAGATCGTCGGCATGCTGCCTGAAGGCAACTGGGTTACCCGTGCGCCTACCCTCAAGCGCAAGCTGCAACTGATGGCCAAGATCCAGGACGAAGCCGGCCATGGCCTGTACCTGTACAGCGCAATGGAAACCCTCGGCGCCGACCGCGACGAGGAGATCGCCAAGCTGCACAACGGCAAGGCCAAGTATTCGAGCATCTTCAACTACCCGACCCTGACCTGGGCCGACATGGGCGCGGTGGGCTGGCTGGTGGATGGCGCAGCCATCGTCAACCAGGTGGTGCTGCAGCGCACCTCCTACGGCCCCTACTCGCGGGCGATGATCCGCATCTGCAAGGAAGAGAGCTTCCACCAGCGCCAGGGCTACCAGCTGCTGCTGACCATGATGAAAGAAGGCACCCAGGCGCAGAAGGACATGGTCCAGGACGCCATCAACCGCCTGTGGTGGCCATCGCTGATGATGTTCGGCCCCAGCGACGCCGACTCGCCCAACAGCGCCCAGTCCATGGCCTGGAAGATCAAGCGCCAGAGCAACGACGAGCTGCGCCAGCGCTTCGTCGACCAGACCGTGCCGCAGCTCGAACTGCTGGGTTGCACCGCCCCGGACCCGGACCTGAAGTGGAACGCCGAACGCGGTCATTACGACTTTGGCGAGATTCAGTGGCAGGAATTCTACGAAGTGCTCAAGGGCAACGGCCCGTGCAACCAGGAGCGCGTCGCCAAACGCCGCCAGGCCATCGACGACGGCGCCTGGGTGCGCGAAGCCGCCGTGGCCTACGCGAAAAAACAACAAGCCCGGCGCGACGTCGCCTGAGCCCCTGCCTGATCGGGAGAACCACCATGTCCGAATGGACCCTTTTCGAAGTCTTCGTGCGCAGCAAGCACGGCCTCAACCACAAGCACGTGGGCAGCGTGCATGCCGCCGACCCGGCCATGGCCATCGAGAACGCCCGCGAGCTGTACACCCGGCGCAACGAAGGCGTGAGCCTGTGGGTGGTGCCTTCGGCGCAGATCACCGCCTCGTCACCGGACGAAAAGGACCCGCTGTTCGACCCGGCCGACGACAAGATCTACCGGCATGCCAGCTTCTACGAACTGCCGCCTGAAGTCGGCCACATGTGAGGAGCCGGCCATGACCTACCCTACGCAACGAGAAGACCTGATCCAGTACCTGCTGCGCCTGGGCGACACCGCCCTGGTGCAGGGTCAGCGCCTGTGCGAATGGTGCGGCGGCGCGCCGGCCATCGAAGAGGAACTGGCACTGATGAACGTCGGCCTGGACCTGGTCGGCCAGTCGCGAAACTGGCTGGAATATGCCGCCGAACTGCTCGACGACGGTCGCGATGCCGACCACCTGGCGTTCCGCCGCGACGAGCGTGCCTACCGCAACCTGCTGCTGGTGGAACAACCCAACGGCGACTACGCGGTGACCATGACCAAGCAGTTCCTCTACGACGCCTGGCACTTACCGGTGCTGCAGGGCCTGAGCCAGTCCCGCGACGAGCGCATCGCCGGCATCGCCGCCAAGGCGGTCAAGGAAGTCACCTATCACCTGCGTCGGTCGGGCGAATGGATCGAGCGTCTGGGCGATGGCACCGAAGAAAGCCATGCGCGGATGCTCAAGGCCGTGACCCAGCTGTGGCGCTTTACCGTGGAATTCACCAGCGCCGACGATGTCGAGCTGCGCCTGTTCCAGGCCGGCCTCGCGCCAGACCCGCAAGATGTGGCCAGCGCCTGGCAGAGCCGGGTCAGCGAGCAGTTCGCCCGCGCCACCCTGCCCCTGCCGGACGCCGCCAGCCACTTCTACCTCAGCGGCCGCCAGGGCCTGCACACCGAACACCTGGGCCTGCTGCTGGCAGAAATGCAGTTCCTGCAAAGAGCCTATCCCGATGCGACCTGGTGAGCTGATCCTCGGCGACCGCGGCGCCCGCGCCCAGCAGCCCGACGACCTGGCCAGGGCCTGGTGCGTGCTGGCTGAGGTCATGGACCCGGAAGTGCCGGTGGTCAGCGTGGTCGACCTGGGCATCGTCCGCGACCTCGACTGGCAGGCCGGCCACTTGCACGTGGTGGTCACCCCGACCTACTCCGGCTGCCCGGCCACCGAGGTGATCGAGCAAGACATCGCCCAGGCCCTGGAACAGGCCGGCTTCGCCGCACCGCAACTGGAACGGCGGCTGAACCCGGCGTGGACCACCGACTGGATCAGCGCCGCAGGTCGCCAGCGCCTGCGCGAGTACGGCATCGCGCCACCCGAAGGCAGCCACAGCAAGCGCAGCCTGCTCGGTGAAGCACCGCAGGTGTGCTGCCCGCAGTGCGGCAGCGCCCACACCGAACGCCTCAGCGAGTTCGGCTCCACCGCCTGCAAGGCCCTGTATCGCTGCCGGGACTGCCTGGAACCCTTCGATTATTTCAAGTGCATCTGAGCGGCACCCGCGCCGGAGAACGACAATGAGCCAATTCCACAGCCTGACCATCAAGGACGTGCGCCCGGAAACCCGCGACGCGGTGTCCATCGCCTTCGACATCCCGAGCGAGCTGGCCGAACAGTTCCGCTTCACCCAGGGCCAACACCTGGTAATGCGTACCCACATTGGCGGCGAGGAAGTGCGCCGCTCCTACTCGATCTGCACCGGCACCCAGGACGGCGAGCTGCGCGTGGCGATCAAGCGCGTGGCCGGCGGGGTGTTCTCGGCCTACGCCAACGAAACCCTGCAGGTCGGCCACCGCCTCGAAGTGATGCCCCCTTCGGGCCATTTCCACGTCCCCCTGGACCCCGCGCGCCACGGCCGTTACCTGGCGGTGGCGGCCGGCAGCGGCATCACGCCGATCCTGTCGATCATCAAGACCACCCTGCAGAGCGAACCGCACAGCCAGGTCACGCTGATCTACGGCAACCGCTCCAGCAACGCGGCGCTGTTCCGTGAACAGCTGGAAGACCTGAAGAACCGCTACCTGCAGCGCCTCAACCTGGTGTTCGTGTTCAGCCGCGAGCAACAGGACGTCGACCTGTACAACGGGCGCATCGACGCCGACAAGTGCGGCCAGCTGTTCAGCCGCTGGATCGACGTCAAGGCGCTGGACGCGGCGTTCATCTGTGGCCCCCAGGCCATGACCGAGACCGTACGCGAGCAGCTCAAGGCCAACGGCATGCCGACCGAGCGCATCCACTTCGAGCTGTTCGCCGCCGCCGGCAGCGAGGCGCGTCGCGAAGCGCGCCAGGCCGCCGCCCAGGTCGACAGCGCAGTGAGCCAGATCACCGTAATCAGCGATGGCCGCGAGCTGTCGTTCGAGCTGCCACGCAATACCCAGAGCGTGCTGGACGCCGGCAACGCCCAGGGCGCCGAGCTGCCCTACTCCTGCAAGGCCGGGGTGTGCTCGACCTGCAAGTGCAAGGTGCTGGCCGGCGAGGTGGAGATGGACAGCAACTTCGCCCTGGAAGACTACGAAGTGGCCGCCGGCTACGTGCTGTCGTGCCAGGCCTATCCGCTGAGCGACAAGGTGGTGCTGGACTTCGATCAGCTTTGATGCAGGTCGGTGTGCAGAGCCCTGAAGATCGCCCCCCAACGCATCCCCCGTCTCGACAATCACAACAACAGAGAGCCGCGTCATGACACCCCACGACATCGAGCAATTGCAGGCCCACCCCGACTTCATCCATCTGGTGCAGCGCAAGCAGCGCCTGACCTGGACCCTGACCCTCGGCATGCTGGGGATCTACTACGGCTTCGTGCTGCTGATGGCCTTCGCCCCGCAGGTACTGGGCCGCTCGCTCAGCGGCGGGGTCACCACGCTGGGCATTCCCGTTGCCGTGGCGGTGATCATCATGTCGTTCCTGCTCACCGCCTTCTACGTGCGCCAGACCAATCAGGTCCTCGACCCGCTCAACCAGAAGCTGGCGCAGGCGGTGCGACCATGATCGCCGCGCACCTGATCGCCCTCGCCGGTGGCCTGCTGGCCAGCGGCACTGCCCTGGCCGCCGAAGCGCCGGTACGGCCGTTGAACTGGCACGCCATCGGCATGTTCCTGGTGTTCGTGCTGTTCACCCTCGGCGTGACCCGCTGGGCGGCCCTGCGCACCCGCTCGGCCAGTGACTTCTACACCGCCGGCGGCGGCATCACCGGGCTGCAGAACGGCCTGGCAATTGCCGGCGACATGATCAGCGCCGCGTCCTTCCTGGGCATCACGGCGATGATCTTCATGGCCGGCTACGATGCCCTGCTGTATTCCCTGGGCGTGGTGGCGGCCTGGCCGATCATCCTGTTCCTGATCGCCGAGCGCCTGCGCAACCTGGGCAAGTACACCTTCGCCGACGTGGTGTCGTACCGCCTGGAGCAGACGCCCATCCGCATCACCGCCGCACTGGGTACGCTGATCGTGGCGCTGATGTACCTGATGGCGCAGATGGTCGGTGCCGGCAAGCTGGTCGAGCTGCTGTTCGGCATCAGCTACCTGCAGGCGGTGCTGCTGGTCGGGGTGCTGATGGTCTGCTACGTGACCTTCGGCGGCATGTTGGCCACCACCTGGGTGCAGATCATCAAGGCGGTGATGCTGCTCTCCGGTGCCAGCTTCATGGCCTTCATGGTGCTGCGCCACTTCAACTTCAGCACCGAAGCGATGTTCGCCGGCGCCGCCGCCGTGCATGCCAAAGGCGCGTCGATCATGGCCCCCGGTGGCATGCTGGCCAACCCCATCGACACCCTGTCGCTGGCGGTGGGCATGATGTTCGGCACCGCCGGCCTGCCGCACATCCTGATGCGTTTCTTCACCGTCAAGGACGCCCGCGAGGCGCGCAAGAGCGTGCTCTATGCCACCGGTTTCATCAGCTACTTCTTCCTGCTGCTGATCGCCATCGGCTTCGGCGCCATCGTCATGGTCGGCACCGACGCCAGTTTCCGTGACGCCAACGGCGCGATCATCGGCGGCGGCAACATGGTCGCGGTGCACCTGGCCCAGGCGGTGGGCGGCAGCCTGTTCCTCGGTTTCATCTGTGCCGTGGCCTTTGCCACCATCCTCGCCGTGGTGGCCGGCCTGGCGCTGTCCGGTGCCTCGGCAGTGGCCCACGACCTGTACGCCTGCGTGATCCGCAAGGGCAAGGCCAGCGAGCGCGAGGAAATGCGCATGTCGCGCCTGGCGACCCTGGTGATCGGCGCGCTGGCGGTGGTGCTCGGGGTGCTGTTCGAATCGCAGAACATCGCGTTCCTCTCCGGGCTGGTACTGGCCATCGCCGCCTCGGTGAATTTCCCGGTGCTGTTCCTTTCGATGTTCTGGAAGGGCCTGACCACCCGCGGCGCCGTGGCCGGCAGCCTGGCAGGCCTTGCCTCGGCGGTGGTGCTGCTGGTGCTCAGCCCGGTGGTGTGGGTCAAGGTACTGGGCCACAACAGCGCGCTGTTCCCTTACGCCAACCCGGCGCTGTTCTCCATGACCTTCGCCTTCGCCGGCGCCTGGCTGTTCTCGGTCACCGACCGCTCCGAGCGCGCGGCGCAGGAACGCGGCCGTTACCTGGCGCAGTTCATCCGCTCGATGACCGGCATCGGCGCGGCGACGGCCAGCCGACACTGAGCGTGCGCCTTTTCGCGGTTCAAGCCGCTTCTACCGATTCAGACGAACGAGACAATAACAATGCATAACGTCCGTATCGCTTCATCCCTGCTGGCCGCCTTCGGCCTGGGCGCCGCGGCTAACGCCGGTGCCGCCTTCGTCGAAGACAGCAAGGCCAGCCTGGAAATGCGCAACTTCTACCTGAACCGCGATTTTCGCCAGAGCAATGCGCCCCAGGCCAAGGCCGAAGAATGGGCGCAAGGCTTCACCGCGCGCTTCGAGTCGGGCTTTAGCGAAGGTCCGGTGGGTCTGGGCCTGGACGCCATCGGCGAACTGGGCATCCGCCTGGACTCCAGCGCCGCGCGGCGCAACACCGGCCTGCTGGCCTTCGATCCCGCCACCGGCGAACCGGTGGACGAGTACAGCGAACTGGGCGTGGCCGCCAAGCTGCGCGTGTCCAAGAGCGTGCTGAAAGTCGGCACCCTGCAACCGACCCTGCCGGTGGTGACCTACAACGACACGCGGCTGCTGTCCTCGACCTTTCAGGGCGGTCAGCTGAGTTCCAAAGAAATCGACGGCCTGACCTTCAACGCCGGGCGCCTGACCAAGGCCAACCTGCGCGACTCATCGAGCCGCGACGACATCGGCTATGGCGCCGCCCGCAGCGATGCCTTCGACTTCGCCGGTGGCAGCTACGCCATCACCCCGCAACTGACCGCCAGCTACTACTACGGCAAGCTGGACAACATCTACCGCCAGCACTTCGTCGGCCTGGTGCATACCCTGCCCTTGGGCGAAGGGCGCAGCCTGCGCAGCGACCTGCGCTACTTCGACAGTGGCAACGACGGCCAGCAACGCGCCGGGCGCATCGACAACCGCAACCTCAACGGCATGTTCACCCTCACCCAGGGCAGCCATAAGTTCGGCCTGGGCTTTCAGCGGATGTCCGGCGACAGCGCCTTCCCATTCCTCAACGGCGGCGACCCCTATTCGGTGAACCTGGTGACCTACAACACCTTCACCCGCGCCGACGAGGATGCCTGGCAGCTGCGCTACGACTATGACTTCGCCGGCCTGGGCATTCCGGGGCTGAGCTTCATGACCCGCTATGTCGATGGCCGCAACGCAGCCACCGCCAGCGGCAGCCGCGGCGAGGAATGGGAACGCGACACCGACCTGGCCTATGTGCTGCAAAGCGGGCCGCTCAAGGGCCTGAGCCTGCGCTGGCGCAACCTGACCTTCCGTTCCGGCAACGGACTGACCACCGACCTGGACGAAAACCGCCTGATCCTGGGCTACACCCTGGCGCTTTGGTAGCCACGACACATCACCCGGCAGGAGCGGCCTCATGTTCATGTCCCCGCCCTTTCGCGGCTGAAGCCGCTCCTACCGGCTGTCTACAGATACGGAGAGACCCTGATGAGCAACGCCCCTACCCTGCAAAGTTTCATCGGCGAACGCTGGATCGGCCAGCACGCGGCAACGACCCTGCGCAGCGCCCTCAACGGCCAGGGCATCGCCCACACCCACGAGGAGTCGCCGGACTTCGCCGAAGCGTTGCAGCATGCGCGCCAGCAAGGCCTGGCCGGGCTGCTGGCGCTGGACTTCCAGCAGCGCGCCGCACGCCTCAAGGAACTGGGCAAGTACCTGCTCGAGCGCAAGGAACTGCTCTACAGCCTGTCGCACCACAGCGGCGCCACCCGCGCCGACAGCTGGATCGACATCGAAGGCGGCGCCGGCACGCTGTTCGCCTATGCCAGCCTGGGTCGTCGCGAACTGCCTTCGGGCAACCTGGTGCACGAAGGTCCGGCGATGCCGCTGGGCAAACTGGGCAGCTTCGTCGGCAGCCACATTCTGGTGCCGCGCGCGGGCGTGGCGGTGCATATCAACGCCTTCAACTTCCCCATCTGGGGAATGCTGGAAAAGTTCGCGCCGAGCTTCCTGGCCGGCATGCCGTGCATCGTCAAGCCGGCGACCGCCACCAGTTACCTGGCCGAAGCCACGGTACGGCTGATGCACGAATCCGGCCTGCTGCCGGCCGGCAGCCTGCAGTTGATCATCGGCGGCACCGGCGATCTGCTCGACCGTCTGCAAGGTCAGGACGTGGTGACCTTCACCGGCTCGGCGGACACCGCCGCACGGCTGAAGGTGAATGCCAACCTGGTGCGCCAGTCGATTCCCTTCAATGCCGAGGCCGACTCGCTGAACTGCGCGATCCTCGCCCCGGAAGTGACCCCGGACGACCCCGAGTTCGACCTGTTCGTCAAAGAGGTGGCCCGCGAGATGACCGTCAAGGCCGGGCAGAAATGCACCGCGATCCGCCGCGCCATCGTGCCGGCGCGGCATATCGATGCGGTGGCGCAGAAGCTCCGCGAACGCCTGGCCAAAGTAGTGGCCGGCGACCCGTCGGTGGAGGGCGTGAAAATGGGCGCCCTGGCCTCCCACGCCCAGCAGGCCGACGTCAACGAGCGGCTGCAAGCCCTGCTGGCCAGCAGCGACCTGCTGTTCGGCGCCGCTGATGGCTTCAGCCCGCGTGGCGAAGGCGTGGCCGAGGGCGCATTCTTCGCCCCGACCCTGCTGCGCAGCCGCGACCCGCATGCCGCAGGCGGTGCCCATGACATCGAGGCGTTCGGCCCGGTCAGCACCCTGATGGCCTATGACGACCTGGACGAAGCCGTGGCCCTCGCCGCCCGCGGCAAGGGTAGCCTGGTGGCCAGCCTGATCACCCGCGACCCGCAAGTGGCCGCCCGGGTGGTGCCGCAGATGGCCGCGCTGCATGGTCGCCTGCACATTCTCGACCGCGAGTCGGCCGCCGAATCCACCGGCCACGGCTCACCATTGCCGCAGCTCAAGCACGGCGGCCCGGGCCGTGCTGGCGGTGGCGAAGAGCTGGGCGGACTGCGCGCGGTGAAGCATTACCTGCAACGCAGCGCCGTACAGGGCTCGCCGAGCATGCTGATGGCCGTGACTGGCGAATACGTGCGCGGCGCGCAGCGCGTGGAAACCGAGGTGCATCCATTCCGCCGCCACTTCGAAGACCTGCAGATCGGCGAGTCGCTGCTGACTCACCGACGCACCGTCACCGAGGCCGACCTGGTGAACTTCGGCTGCCTGTCGGGGGACCACTTCTACATGCACTTCGACGAAATCGCCGCCCGCGAATCGCAGTTCGGCAAGCGCATCGCCCACGGCTACTTCGTGCTCTCGGCCGCCGCCGGCCTGTTCGTCTCCCCCGCGCCCGGCCCGGTGCTGGCCAACTACGGGCTGGACACCCTGCGCTTCGTCAACCCGGTGGGCATCGGCGACACCATCCGGGCGCGGCTGACCTGCAAGCGCAAGATCGACCAGGGCAAGCTCAGCGCCAAGGACGAACCCCAGGGGGTGGTGGCCTGGGACGTGGAAGTGACCAATCAGGACGGCGAGCTGGTGGCCAGCTACGACATCCTCACCCTGGTACTCAAACGCCCGGCCTGAGCAACTGCGTTACACGGCACAGGACTGCTAGGAGCGGCTTTAGCCGCGAAGCGACCGCATGTTCACGACAGATGTACTGAATTTCCTGGCGCTTTCGCGGCTAAAGCCGCTCCCACCGGGCCACATGCCGCTTAAGAGAACAGTATTGGTTTTAGCCGCAATACGGGTCAGTTAGGCCGGATAGGAGCGGCTTCAGCCGCGAAGCGACCGCCTGTTCACGACAGATGCAGTGAATGTCCTGGCGCTTTCGCGTCTAAAGCCGCTCCCACCGGGCCACATGCCGCTTAAACGAACAGTATTGGTTTTAGCCGCAATACGGGTCAGTTAGGACTGGTAGGAGCGGCTTCAGCCGCGAAGCGACCGCATGTTCACGACAGATGCGGTGAATGTCCTGGCGCTTTCGCGTCTAAAGCCGCTCCCACCGGGCCACATGCCGCTTAAGCGAACAGTATTGGTTTTAACCGCAATACGGGTCAGTTCAGACCGTGGGAGCGAGCTTGCTCGCGAAGGCCGAGGATGCGTAGCTGATCTGCAGGGAGTTCAAGCTGCACCTGACGCGTTATGAGCCCAGCCCGCCCTCAATCCGCCTCGCCCACCAACTCGACGCAGTCGCGCTGCACCTTGGCGCGGTACAGCGCGTGGTCGACGCTGCGCAGCAAGGCATCGAAACTCTGCGGCGCCGGGCTGCGACCGGTCTGGGTCAGGCCGGCGCTGAACGCCAGGCGCAAAGGCAGTCGAGCATCCAGCTGGCGGCTGCTCAGCGCCTCGCGCAAGCGCTGCATGAACGCCTGGGCCTGCTGGATATCGGTGTTGGGCAACAAGAGCAGAAACTCCTCGCCCCCCCAGCGCACGAACACGTCTGAATGACGTTTGAGCGCGAACACCGTCGCGGCGAACACCTGCAGGGCGCTATCCCCCACCGCATGCCCGTACTGGTCATTGATGCGCTTGAAGTTGTCCAGGTCGATCATCGCCACCGCCATCGGACAGTGCCCCAGCAGCGCCTGTTTCCATTGCTGGTCGAGGATCGACTGCGCACCACGGCGGTTCAGGGCGCCGGTCAGCACGTCGGTGATACTCAGCTGCACGGCCTGCAGGCGCAGGTGTTCCTGGAGCATCAGGGCGAAGCCCAGGGTCAGCAGGAACGACACCATGAAGTCCACCAGCAACGCCATGCGCGACGGCATGTCTGGCTCATCGAAGGGCAATGGGCCGAGGGGTTCGACCAGCAGGCTGACGCACGACCAGGCCTGGAATCCAAAGGCGAACAGCTGCGTGGCGAAGATACCCCAGGCCCCGCGATAGCGACGCAGCAGGCCCAGACACGGGCGCATCTGCAGAGCGATGCCCAGGGCCGCGATGCCGGCAAACCAGGGCACGATGTAGGCGGTGTCGAGCAGCATCAGCGCGATGCTCAGGTAGAGCAGCGGCAGCACCAGGAGCAGCCGCGCTTGCCTGGCTCGGCTACCGGCCGCGCCGGTGAAATGCAGCAGTGCCACGGTGTGGCAGCCGATACTGGCAATCAGCAGTCCGGTGCTGGCCAGTAACGCGGCACGCGGGGAGAGAATCTCCAGCCAGTGCAACTGCGGCACCAACAGGCCGGGCTGGAGCATTTCCGAGAGGCGGTAGCTGGTGTTGAACAGCTCGCCCAGCAACCACCAGTGCAGTGCTTTCGAGGAACGGCCAGGACCGACATAGGACAGGCACAGCAACAAGGCGGTGGTGATCCCGAAGGGCGTCAGGACCAGCAACAGGGAAAAGGGATCACTGAGCAGCATGAAGGGCGGGTGTCTCGGGCAGGATCGCAGGTGCCGAGCATTATGGCAGAGTGCCAGACATTTGGCTCGGCGCGACCCGCCGCACGCACCTGCCGGGCGATTGACGGTACGTGCTTCAGTCGGCAGCCGGCTCCACACGATTGCGCCCGCCCCGCTTGGCGCGGTACAGCGCGCTGTCGGCGCTGCTGTAGGCGGCATCGAAACGGCTGCCCGCCGGGCAGGCGCTGACCCCGAAACTGGCAGTGATCTGCCGGTTGACCGGGGCCGCAAACCCATGCGCAGCGATGGCCTGGCGCATGCATTCGGCCAGTTCCAACCCTTGCTGCAGGCTGTCACCGGGCAGGACCACGGTGAACTCTTCACCGCCGACCCGACCGATCACGCCGGCCTTGGCCACGATCGGCGTCAGGCATTCGACGATGCCGCAGATCACCGCGTCGCCCGCCGGGTGGCCGAAGTCGTCGTTGATCTGCTTGAACAGGTCGATATCCAGCACGATCAGCACCGCGCCGCTGCTTTCCAGCAGGCGCTTGGCGCGTTCGATCACCGCTCCCCGGTTGAGAACCCCGGTCAGGGCGTCGTGAGTGGCACGGAATTCCAACTGTTCGGCCAGGGTCTGCAGCTGCAGGTTGAGGGCGTTCATGTCCCGTTCGGCACGGTCACTGCGGGTGATCAGCCGGCGGGTTTCACGAATCAGACGCTCGAAGTGCCCGGTCAGCTCGCTCAGCGACTGCCGATACAGGCCCGCCTCGCCATCGGCCTGCGCCAGCACCGCGCGCGCCCGGGCCAGGGCGTCGGTTTCGCTGCTGAACAGGTCAACGGCCTGATCGGCTCGCACCTGGAGCACAGAACCTGAGGTCGGCATGGCCTCTTTCCTCAAGAAATGGAAACGGGGTGATCGTTGAAGGTCAACGACGTGAAGTCGGCCTTCAGCTCTTCTCCGAACTCGAAGATGGTCTCGTCCTCCTCGTCGTGATACCAGTTGACCACCACCTTGTTGCCGGCGATCGCCGCATGGTCGAGGGTATCGAAGATGTTGAACAGCATCTTGGTGCTGGAGCTGTTGAAGTAGGCCAGGGCGATATTGGCGGTGATCACCGTAGCGTGGCATTCGTCGAGGAATTCGCGCAATTGCTGGACGATGGGCGCATAGAAGGCGGCGGCGTTCTCTGGGTAAGACTCGCCCTTGATGGTCAGCAGCTGCTGGTCATAGCGAAAATCGACTTCCGGCGAGGTGGCCGTGGCAGCGACGAAATAATTGTCCATGGCGTTGAAGGACTCCGTTCAGATGGTGGCTTTGAGGCAGAACAGGGTGGTTTGGGGATCTTCCGGACGCGGCTGGAAGCTGTACTCCAGCGGCTCGCTGGCATCGCGGGCCATGGTCAGGAAGCCCAGCCCGGCGCCTTTGCTGCCTTCGGGTGTTTCAGCGCGCAGGGATACCTTGTAGGCCTGCTTGATTTCCTCGACCGACATGCCGCGTAGCGGTTCGAGGTTGGAGCGCAAGCGCTCGACTTCGGTGCTGGCCACCGGGTTGGCGCACAGCATGGTGTAGCGGTCGTTTGCCGCACTGATACACACCGAGCCCTGACGCAGCGGCGTCTCGCTCTCGGTGGCGGCGCCGAGGGTGTCGGCCGAGTAATGCACGATGTTCTGCGACAGTTCGATGAACGAAGAGAACAGCTTGCGGCGGGTCGGCCCGCTGACCCCGGAGACTTCCAGTTGCAGCTTGACCACTTCGGCCATGGCCGAGACCACGCTGTGGGAGAAGTAGCCCATGTGGTAGAAGATCACGTTGCGCTGCTGGGCAAGGTCGAAAAAGCTCATGTCGTGGTCCTGAGTGGCGCATAGCAGATTAGTCATCATGGCTCCTGAGGCGGGCGCAAAAGAAAGTCAGGTCGTCGCGGCGGTTCTGTTCGCCCTGCCATTGCGAGAGGCTGTGCAGCAGGCCCTGGCCGATCTCGGCGGCGGGCCGGTCGCAGTTGGCCAGCAGGCTCTCGAAGACCCGGCGCTTGCCGAAGGCGATGTGCTTGGCGCCGCCGATCTGGTCGGTCAAGCCGTCAGTGGCGATGAAGATCAGGCTGCCCGGTTCCAGGGGCACGCTGTGCAGCTCCCACTGATAATCCATGCCACTGTCGACGTAGCCCACGCCCATGCGCTGGCCGGCGATGACTTCGAACTGCGCGGCCTCCGGGTAGAGCACCTGCAACGACAGGCGCGCGCCGGCGAAGCGCAGCGTCCAGGTCTGGGTGTCGAACCAGAAGAACGCCGCATCCAGGCCGTCGTCGGACTCCGGCATGCCGTCGCCATCGCGGTCCTGGCCGAGCATGCCCTTGACACTGCGGTTCACCGCCGACAGCAACGTCGCCGGGTTGCGCGGGCCATGCTGCTCCAGGGCCTGGCCCAGGGCGCTGGACGCGATCAGGGTCATGAAGGCGCCGGGCACGCCATGGCCGGTGCAGTCGGCGATGGCACCGAACCAGCCATCGGGGTAGGTGCAGAAATGGTAGAAGTCGCCCCCCACTACATCGCGCGGCTCCCAGACCAGCGCCGCGTCACTCAGGGTCGACGCCAGGGTATCGCGGGAGGCGCGCAACATGGCCTTCTGGATGACGCTGGCGTATTCGATGCTCTGCATCATCTGGCGGTTTTTTTCCGCCTGCATGGCGGCCACCACGGCGATCAGCTGCAGGCCGTTGCCCAGCCCCGCGAAGCGCCCCTGGCGGGTCACCACGAAGCCATCGGCCAGGGCCTTTTCACCGAACTCGACGGTCTTGAAGGTCAGCTCTTCGATGCTCATGCCGGCGTCGACGATCAGCGGGTCCTTGTCCATGAAGGCGATGCAGCTTTTCTTGTCGTACAGCTCACGGTGATAGAGCTTGCTCATCTGCGACAGGAAGATGTTGCGGTTGATCAGGCCGATGGGACGTTCTTCGTCCACCACCGCCAGGCATACCAGATCGCGCTGCGCCGTGAAGATTTCCATGACCAGCGAATTGGTGGCCTCGGCATCGACTGCAGGGACGTAGTTGCACAGGTCACCGGCACTCTTGTGGTCGCGAGGCAATCGGGGACGCATGAATTGGAAATGTTCGGCTTGCATGGGCGGGCCACTGCGCATCGTAAATACATGACCCTACACCAGCGATATTAAAGTGATATTACATAGCGATGACGGCGCTCACTGCGCAGGCATCAGGGTGTCGAGCAGCCAGGCACCTGCAGGCCCCAGCCCGCGCTGCCGGGACCAGATCACATCCACCGGGCCACTGCGCGGCCAGCCGGGCACCTGCAGTTCCTTGAGCCGCCCGCTGGCATAACCGGACACCAGCCAGCGCGGCAACGCCGCCCAGCCGAAGCCGAACGCCGCCATGTCCATCAGCAGCAGGTAATTGGGCGCCGACCAGCTGCGCCGCCCTCTGATCGGCAGGTCGTTGGCCGGCACGCTGTGTTCGACCAGGGTGTTGAGACGCAGCGCGCGGTGTTCAGCCAACTGCTGGTAGCTCACCGTCTCCAGCGCCGCCAGGGGGTGGGCATGGGCGACGAACAGGCCGAAATTGGCACGCTCGGCGATGGTCGCGTGGCCGATCTCAGGCGGATAGCTGGCCTGGGCCGAGAGCAGCCCGAGGGTGGCGCGACCACTCTGGATCAGGCTGATGGCGTCGCCATGCTCGGCGAACATGCATTCGAACTCCAGGTCCGGAAAACGCTGGTCCAGCTCGGTCATACGCGTCTCGAATTCGACGAACTGGTTGGCGTCGGACAACACCAGGGTCAGGCGCGGCTCGACCCCAGCGGCCAGGCGGCCTGCGGTGCGGCGCAGCAGGTCCTGGGCACACAGCACGTCCTCGACCCGTTCGAGCATCGCCCGACCGGCGTCGGTGAGCACCGGTTGGCGACCGGAACGGTCGAAAAGCTTCAGGTCCAGGTCGATTTCCAGACGCGCGATGGCTTCGCTGAGCGTCGACTGGCTCTTGCCCAGGCGCCGGGCGGCGGCGCTGAACGAGCCCAGGGCAGCGATCTGCACGAAGGCTTGCAGGGCTTCGGGGGAGTAGTTCATCACAGGCCTCTTATCGGTTTTACCGATGGTAAGTATTTTCACTTTACTCGGGTGACCGATGAGAATGCAGGCTTTTCCGACTTCGGAGCCTCTGCCATGAACGCTGCACAGCCCCACTCCTCCACTCCGGCCGTGCCCGCCAAGACCCTGCGCGAGCGGATTCTGCATGCCTTGCTGTTCGAAGCCATCGGCGTGCTGATCTGCGCGCCAGTGCTGGCCTGGGTGATGGACCGCTCGCTGGGCAGCATGGGTGCGCTGACGGTGATGATCTCCACCGCTGCCATGCTGTGGAACATGCTGTTCAACGCCGCGTTCGACCGCCTGCGGGCGCGCCGCCGGTTCGCCATGACCTTCACCACCCGCGCCCTGCATGCGATCGCCTTCGAGGGCGGGCTGGTGGTGATCGTCGTCCCGCTGGCGGCCTGGTGGCTGTCGATCAGCCTGGTCCAGGCCTTCTGGCTGGATATCGGCGTGCTGCTGTTCTTCCTGCCCTACACCCTGGCGTTCAACTGGACCTACGACCTGCTGCGCGAACGCCTGCTGACCCGCCAGCCGGTGGCGCACTGCCGACACTGAATGGTCGCAAAACCGCCCTTCTGTATGGTTTCGGGCGCCTCGCCTTGAGGCACACTGGGCGCCTGACAACAGGGAGCAGTGATGATGACCGAGATACTCAAGCTGGCCGCCTTCAGCGACGGCGACCAGGGCGGCAACCCGGCGGGGGTGTGGATCGGCGCAACCTTGCCGGACGACGCCAGCATGCAACGCATCGCCGCCGAGGTGGGCTTTTCCGAAACCGCGTTCGCCGCGCAACAGGCCGATGGCAGCTTTCGCGTGCGCTATTTCTCACCCTTGGCCGAAGTGCCGTTCTGTGGCCACGCCACCATCGCCTTGGGCGCAGCGCTGGCGGCCCGTGAAGGCGACGGCATCTTCGACCTGCAACTCAACCAGGCGCGCATCACCGTCGAAGGCCACGCCCAGGGCAAGCTGGTCTCGGCCGCCCTGCAATCGCCGCCGACGCACAGCCAGCCGGTCAGCGACGCGCTGCTGCAGGAAGCCTTGCAGCTGTTCGGCTATGGCCATGAGCAACTCGACCCGCGTATCCCGCCTGCCGCGATCAACGGCGGCGCCGGGCATCTGGTGCTGGCGTTGAACAGCCGTGCGGCGCTCAAGGCCATGCACTACGACCAGGCCGCCGGTCGCGAGCTGATGGTCCGCGAGGGCTGGGCGACCATCGTGCTGGTGTATGCCGAGACCGAGCAGTTCTTCCACACCCGCAACCCCTTCGCCTTCGGCGGTGTCTACGAAGACCCGGCGACCGGCGCGGCGACTGCCGCACTGGCCGGCTACCTGCGTGACATCGGCTGGCCGCACGGTGGGGTGATCGACATTCTGCAGGGCGAAGACATGGGCAGCCCGTCGCGGCTGCGTGCGGAAATCAGTGCCCAGCCAGGCAGCTCGATCCGTGTGTCGGGGATGGCGCGCTATCTGTAGCAGCGGCTTCAGCCGCGCCTACGGGTTGAGCTGGCTGCCGCTGGCCGCCACCCCCAGCAGCATCGCCGCCACCACCAGAAACGCCACGCCCAGGCTGCTGATGTGCGCGACGAAACCAATGGCCGCCGGCCCCATCAGGATGCCGGCGTAGCCCAGGGTGGTGACCGCCGGGATCGCCACGCTTTCCGGCATGCTCTGCTGCCGACCCACCGCGCTGTAGCACACCGGCACGATGTTCGAGCACCCCGCGCCCACCAGGGCATAGCCCAGCAACGCAGCTTCCCAGGCCGGCACCAGTGTGGCCACGCAGAGGCCGCTGGCCGCCAGCAGGCCGCCAAGGATGATGATGCGGTGGGGGCCGACGCGGCGCACGATGGCGTCGCCGAACAGCCGGCCGAAGGTCATGGTCACCGCGAACACCGCATAGCCCAGCCCGGCGTAGGCGGTCTCCATGCCCCGCACGGAGGTGAGAAACACCGCGCTCCAGTCCAGCATCGCGCCTTCGGCGAGAAACACCGTAAAGCACAACAGGCCGATGAACAGCACCACACCATGGGGAATGGCGAACGCCGGCCCCTCGGCGGCGCTGCCATAAGGCAGCAAATGCGGCATGGCCTTGAGCATGGTCGCCAGGGTGACCGCCACCACTACCAGAATCGCCAGCAGCGGCGAAGCCCCCAGGGCCAGCAAGGCACTGACGCCAGCGGCACCGACGATACCGCCCAGGCTGAACAGGCCATGGAAGCCCGACATCATGGTCTTGCCGCTGGCCCGCTCGACGATCACCGCCTGGACATTGGCAGTGCAATCCACCGCGCCCATGCCCACGCCGAACACGAACAGCGTCGCCACCAGCAGCGGCAGACTTTCCAGGGTCGCCAGCAACGGCAGGCACAGGCAGATCAGGACACTGCCGCCCACCAGCAGGCGCCGGCAGCCCCAGCGAGCGGCCAGGGCACCGGCGAGCGGCATGGCAGTGATCGAGCCGATGCCCAGGCACAGCAGCAGCAGGCCCAGCATGCCGTCCTCCAGCCCTACCCGAGCCTTGGCATAAGGCACCAAAGGTGCCCAGGCAGCCATACAGAAACCGGCGATGAAAAATGCCAGGCGGGTAGCCATCTGTTCCTGGCGCGGCGTGCTGCCGGTGTGAACAGCTGGGGTTTCAAGCGCGGTCATGGCGGCTCCTTGTGCATGACGGTAGTCGGACGGTGCAACTCTGAGACAGGCTCCGGCCCGGAAAGTCCCGGCCAGGCACGAATGCCGCGCCTTTTAAACGGCCCGCCCGATCCGATACGCAGGCAGGAGCGGTCAGAACGGTGCGTCGCTGTTCACAGGCTGCCCGACCAGTTGCAGGAACTGCGTCACGGCAGGGTCGCTCAGCGCAACGAATTCGGCCGATTCGGAGAACGCCACCACCACTTCCTGGCGGTTCATGCTCTGGCCCTGCAGCATGCTCATCCACCAGTCCTTGCCACCGCTGTCCGCCGGGCGGTCAAGCACGTTCAGGTACAGACGATCGACGAACGCCGAGTCGTCCAGCGCCCCGTAGGACTGCTGGAACTCATTGCCGTTGATGAAACTGGCAGCGATATCGCTCACGCCCATGCCGCGGTCGGCCTGCTGCTCCCAGTAGCGGAAACCGCCAAGGTCGGGGCTGCGATCGAAGACCGCCATGTACAGCCGGGCCAATGCGGCATCACTCGTGCCTGAAACGCCTGCGCCCTCACGGCTGTGCGATACCGAGATTTCCCTGTAGGTGCCGGAGCCGTCTGTGTCGCGATACAGGGTAGTTTCCACCCAGCCATCGTCACGCTCTTCATGCACGACGTCGGAGCCCGACACCGTATAGCGCTCGTCCGCCTCGATGGCATCGACTTCCCAGACGCCGTCGTCCCATTCGTACACACCCTGGACCTGCCCATTGACGATATCGAAACGCTTCAGATCGACTTCTGCCATGCCTGCCATCCCTCTTCCCAGATTGAACATCAATGTGATGGCGAGGAAGGTACGGTCCATGGCTTAAACCAAGCTTAAAGATTGGTAACAAACTCGTCGGTAAAACCCCTTCTAAAATGCGGGGAGAAGTATTCGCAGGACGCTTCTGGACAGGCGTGGGCTGATGATCTGTTGCAATTTCGATGACACGGCTGTTCTGAATCATGCACAGCCCCTAGAATAGCCGCCCCGCCCCATTCCGGTGCAGGGACCTTCTTCTACTTCACCCATATCAAGAGTCTTCCGTGCAGAAAGGCATCGCGCTCTCGGTACTGGCTTCCTGCTTGTTCGGGGTCATGTACTACTACACCTCCCTGATGACCCCGCTCAGCGGCGAGGAAATCTTCGGCTGGCGCATGCTGCTGACCGTGCCTTGCGTGACCCTGTTCATGATGGCCAGCGGCGACTGGCCGCTGGTACGGGCCATGGCCGCGCGCCTGCTGCAACAGCCGGCCCTGGTGATGGGCATCATGCTGTCGTCGCTGCTGATGGGCATCCAGCTACTGCTGTTCATGTGGGCGCCGTTGCACGGTCGCAGCCTGGAAGTCTCGCTGGGCTATTTCCTGCTGCCCTTGACCATGATCCTCACCGGCCGCGTGGTGTATGGCGAACATCTCTCGCACCTGCAGAAGATCGCCGCCGCCTTCGCCAGTTTCGGTGTCGCCCATGAGGTCTGGCGCCTGGGCAGCTTTTCCTGGGAGACGTTGGTGGTCGCGGCCGGCTACCCGGTGTATTTCGTGCTGCGCCGCAAGCTCAAGACCGATAACCTCGGCGGCCTGTGGTTCGACATGCTGTTCATGCTGCCGGTAGGCGTGTGGTTCATCCTCAGTGGCAACCCCGCCGCTGCCCAGGAAACCCCGCGCCTGTACCTGCTGATTCCTCTGCTCGGGGTGATCAGCGCCTCGGCGCTGGTCAGTTACCTGCTGGCCAGCCGGCTCCTGCCGTTCAGCCTGTTCGGGCTGCTCAGCTATGTGGAGCCCGTGCTGCTGGTTGGGGTGGCGCTGCTGCTGGGCGAGAGCATCGGTCCGGATGAATGGCTGACCTATATCCCGATCTGGCTGGCGGTGCTGGTGCTGATCCTAGAAGGCGCGCGCCACCTGCTCGCGCAGCGTCGGCGCAATGCGCTTTGAGGTCTTGTGTGGCCCGGTAGGAGCGGCTTCAGCCGCGAAAGCGCCAGGAAATTAACTGCATCTGCTGTGAACATGCGGTCGCTTCGCTGAAGCCGCTCCTACCCGGTCTAACCGAACTGCATTGGCCTTAAGGCCGCTTCGCGGCTGAAGCCGTTACCTGCCTGACGCTGTTGCCGCTCATTCGGTGAAGCGCTGCAGCTGCATTTCCTGAAGGCGGCTGAGGGTGCGCTGGAAGGCGAAGCCCAGGTAGCCCTCGGTGTACAGCTGTTCCATGGGCACCGAGGCTTCAACGTAGAGGGGCACGCGCCGGTCGTAGCATTCATCGACCAGGGCGATGAAGCGCCGCACGCCGTCGTCCTTGGGCGACAGCTGCGGCAGTTCACGGTCGCCGGCCTTGACCTGCTCGGCACCGTCTTCGGTGCCACGGGCGATCTTCGCTTCACGCTGTGCGGCACTGAGCGACGGCACCTCACTGAGCATCACCACCGCAAAGCGGTCGCACAGGGCGATGAAATCCATGGCTGCCAACGGCTGTTCGCACAGGTCGCGGTAGCGGCACCAGATCACGTTGTCGGTATGCTGCACCACGTTGACGCTGCGGTAACCCAGCATCACCTGGGTGTCATGGACGGTCTGCCCGGTGGTCAGCGCCTGGAACACCTCGCCCAGGGCGCTGGGCTGGCCCGCCTCGCGCACCCAGTAGCGTTGCAACAGCTGGCCGGGGTGCAGGCGATGGTCTTCGCCACCATCGACCCGCACCACTTGCATATGCCGTTCGATGGCGGCGATGGCCGGCATGAATCGCTCACGGTTGTGGCCATGACTGTACAGCTCCGGCGGCGGAATGTTCGAGGTACAGACCAGCACCACGCCCTCTTCGAACAGGGTCTGCAACAGACCGCCAAGAATCACCGCGTCGCCGATGTCGGTGACGAAGAACTCATCGAAGCACAGCACCCGAACGTCGCCGGCCAGTTCCCGGGCAATGCTCGCCAGCGGCTGGGCCGTGCCGGTCAGTTCGAACATGCGCTTGTGCACCCAGCGCATGAAGTGATGAAAGTGCTGGCGCCGCGACGGCACCTGCAGGCTTGGCACCTGCAGGCTTTCATGGAAGCGGTCCATCAGCCAGGTTTTGCCCCGCCCCACCGGCCCCCACAGGTAAATGCCGCGGGGCCGGGCCTTGCCCGCCGCCAGCGCCTGCCAGCAGGCCTGCAACTGCTCGGCCGCCTCGCGTTGCGAAGCGTCGGGCAGAAAGCCCCGCTCCAAGGCATGTTCGTAGGCTTGTAAAGGCGACAGACCGGGCATGTTTACGCTCCTTGTTCTAATGCTGGACGCCGACTCGCCTTAGCAGGCTGCGGCAGCGCTCGGAAAGGTGCACCACACGCAGGTGCTTGCCAGCCTTCTCGTAGCGCTCGCGCAGGGTCTTGAGCGCGGCGATGGCCGAATAGTCGACGAAACTCAGGTGCTGGCAGTCCAGCACGACCAGGGCCGGGTCAGCCTGCGGGTCGAACTGTTCGAGAAAACGCGTGGTGGAGGCGAAGAACAGCGTGCCGCGCACCTGGTAGACCTTGCTGCCATCGGCGGCCTCGTGGGCATCGGTGTACAGCTCGCGGGCATGCTTCCAGGCGAAATCCAGGGCCGCGACTATGACCCCGAAGAGCACCGCCATGGCCAGGTCGGTGAGCACCGTCACCACGGTTACCGCGACGATGGCCAGCATGTCGCTGGTCGGCACCTTGCGCAGAATACGCAGCGAAGCCCAGGCAAAGGTCTGCTGGGCCACCACGAACATCACCCCGACCAGTGCCGCCAGCGGAATACGCTCGATCAGCGGCGAGAGAAACAGCACGAATATCAGCACCATCAGCCCGGCCACCACGCCGGACAACCGGCCACGGCCACCGGAACTGAGGTTGATCACCGTCTGGCCGATCATCGCGCAGCCACCCATGCCGCCGAATACACCAGAGACCATGTTGGCCGCGCCCAAGGCCACGCACTCGCGGTCCGGGTAGCCACGGCTCTCGGTGATCTCGTCGGTGAGGTTGAGGGTCAGCAGCGTCTCCAGCAGCCCGACCATGGCCATCACCAGCGCGTAGGGCGCGACGATGTACAGGGTGTGCAGATTCCACGGCACTTGCGGCCAGCTGAAGCTCGGCAGGCCACCGGCGATGTGCGCCATGTCGCCCAGGGTGCGGGTCGGCAGGTCAAGCAGGTACACCGCCAGCCCGACGCCGAGGATCGCCACCAGCGCCGGCGGTGCAGCGCGGGTCAGACGCGGCAGCAGGTAGACGATGGCCATGGTCAGCGCCACCAGGCCGAGCATGATGTACAGCGGCGTGCCGCCAAGCCAGGCGCCGTCGTGCTGGAAGTGCTCCAGCTGGGCCATGGCGATGACGATGGCCAGGCCGTTGACGAAGCCCAGCATCACCGGGTACGGCACCAGGCGCACCAGCTTGCCCAGGCGCAGCACACCGAACAGCACCATCAGCAGCCCACTGAGCAGCACCGTGGCCAGCAGGTACTGCACGCCGTGCTCGACCACCAGGGCGACGATCACCACCGCCATGGAACCGGCGGCGCCGGACACCATGCCCGGACGGCCGCCGAACAGGGCGGTCAGGGTGCAGATCATGAACGCGCCATACAGTCCCATCAGCGGGTTGAGGTGCGCCACCAGGGCGAAGGCGATGCACTCGGGCACCAGGGCGAAAGCAGTGGTCAGGCCGGCCAGGACGTCGGCGCGGAGGTGGCGGGATTTGATCAAAACACGGGCCTTGAGGCGGGTAAAAGGCTGGCATGTTACGCAAAGGCGCCGGATGCGAACAGACACACGCAGTAACAATGGTCCATCATAGGTGGGTCTTGGTAGACGAATGTCTGCTGAGTGCTGCACCGCACCACTTAGTTTTGAAGGGTTTCGACCCCTACAGAGGAACCGCAATGCACAGGACGATTTACCTGGCCCTGGCCGCCTGCACCAGCCTGGCCGCCACTCCGGCATGGAGCCTGGACGCCCCCGCTGCCCCGGCAGCTTCCCCCATCGGCCGCGACCGCGCCGCCATCGACCATGCACGGGTGCAACGTACCCAGCAAGACCGTGTGATCCAGAACGCCGCCCGCGAGGTGATGCGCAAGCAAGGCATTGCCGGCATGGCCATCGCCGTCACCGACCACGGCACCGAACGCTTCTACAGCTTTGGCGTAGCCGACAAGACCAGCCGGCAGCCGGTGAGCAACGACACCCTGTTCGAGCTGGGCTCGATCAGCAAGACCTTCACCGCCACCCTGGCCACCCTGGCCCAGGAACAAGGCAAGCTCAACCTGGCGGATGATATCGGCACCGCCCTGCCAGCCCTGGAAGGCAGCCGCCTGGGCAAGATCCCCATGCTGCACCTCGCCACTCACACCGTCGGCGGTTTTCCCCTGCAGGTACCGGATGCCGTACAGGACGACCGGCAACTGATGGATTACTTCAGGAACTGGCAACCGCAGTACCTGCCCGGCACCCACCGTAGCTACGCCAACCCGAGCATCGGCCTGCTGGGCGTGATCGCCGCCCGTGCCCTTGGCCAGCCGTTCGAACAAGCCATGCAACAGGGCTTGCTGCCTGACCTGAAGCTATCGGCGACGTTCGTCAGCGTGCCGCAGGACGCTCAGGGGCTTTACGCCCAGGGCTACGACCGCGAGAACACGCCGGTGCGGGTCAACCCCGGCGTGCTTGCCGATGAAGCCTATGGGATCAAGTCCAGCAGCCGCGACCTGATCCGCTTCGTCGAGGCGAACATCCAGGCCAGCCAGGCGCAAACGCCCCTGCAGCGTGCGTTGCTGGCCGCACAGACCGGGCATTTCACCTTTGGCCACACCACCCAGGCGCTGGCCTGGGAAAGCTACCCCGCCCCGGTCAGGCTCGACACCCTGCTGGCCGGCAATGCCAACGAAATGGCCCTCAAGACCCAGCCTGCCCAGGAACTGAAACCACCGCGTGCGCCAGCGCCTGGCACCTGGATCAACAAGACCGGCTCCACCAATGGCTTCGGCGGCTATGTGGCGTTCATCCCGGACCGCCAGCTGGGTGTGGTGATCCTCGCCAACCGCAATTACCCCAACGCCGAGCGGGTGCGCCTGGCCTACCGCATCCTCAAAGCCATAGACCCGTCGTTCAATCGCTAAGCACTTCGGGCTTTGCCCGATGCTGACCCAGCTCGACGCTGGCAAGCCTTGGCGGTGCATCCCGCCAGGGCCTGCCGATGAGCTGAACCTGAACTGAACAGCCCGGCGGTTTTGCGAAAAACAACTATCCCCATTCGGGAATGACTATCATTATGTTGCGCATTGTTACAGCCGCAACAGGTTGAAACACTTCACCCGCCCGTCGTCATTCCTGGTGAAAAATGCTCGTTCCTTTCCTGATCATGCTGCGTGAAGGCATCGAAGCCGCGCTCATCGTCGGCATCATTGCTTCCTATCTGAAACAGACCGGCCGCGGCGCCTGGATGCCAGCGGTGTGGGTTGGCGTGTTCCTCGCGGCGGCCCTGGCGCTGTTCGTCGGTGGCGGCCTGCAGCTGGTCAGCGCCGAGTTCCCGCAGAAGGAGCAGGAGCTGTTCGAAGGCCTGGTGGGCCTGGCGGCGGTGGGCATTCTCAGCTCGATGGTGTTCTGGATGCGCAAGGTCGCCCGCTCGATCAAGCGCGAATTGCACCAGTCGCTGGACAGCGCCCTGTCCGGCTCACGCAACCAGACCTGGGCGCTGATCGCCATGGTGTTCTTCGCCGTCGCCCGCGAAGGCTTGGAAACCGTGTTCTTCCTGCTCGCGGTGTTCCAGCAGAGCAACGGCGCTGGCGCACCGCTGGGCGCCCTGCTCGGCCTGCTGGTCTCGGTGGCCGTAGGCGTGGCCCTGTACCGCGGCAGCCTGCGCCTGAACCTGGGGCAGTTCTTCCGCTGGACCGGCCTGTTCATCCTGGTGGTGGCCGCCGGCATCCTCGCCAACTCGGTGCAGGCCCTGCATGAAGCCGGCCTGTGGAACCACCTGCAGGATGTGGTCTTCGACATCAGCGCCACACTGCCGATGGACGGCCCCATCGGTTCGGTGCTGGCCGGAATGTTCGGCTATCAGGACGCACCGACGGTCAGCACCCTCGGTGCCTGGCTGATTTACCTGGTGGCGGCGCTGGTGCTGTTCTTCCTGCCGTACCGCCCCGCTCGGCAGGGCGACCGCCCGGCCGTCACTCATTCATAGCTTTCAAGAGGCTCGCATGTCCAACCCCTCGACGGGAGCCTGGTCTCCCCGTGCCCTGCGCCTGGCCGTGGCCGGCTCGGTGGTGCTGATGTTCGCCGCCGGCGGGCTGTTCTACTACGCCGCCCGGGTGGCCGCCGACAAGCGCGCGGCCAACGCTGGCAACGAAACCGTGGTGAACATCCACCCGCGCAGTTGCGAGCCGAATGCGTTGAGCGTGGCCGCCGGCAAGCACAGCTTCCGCATCGTCAACCAGTCGGAGCGTGCCGTGGAGTGGGAGATCCTCGACGGTGTGCTGGTGATCGAAGAACGCGAGAACATCGCCCCTGGCATGAGCCAGGTGATCAACGCCAACCTGCGCCCAGGCGACTACACCATCACCTGCGGGCTGCTGAGCAACCCGCGCGGCACCCTGCACGTGACCCCGACTGCGGAGTCCGAAGCCCAGGCCAGGGCACGACCGACGCTGACCGCGTTCATCGGCCCGCTGTCGGAGTACCGGGTGTACCTCAGCCAGCAAGGTACGGCATTGATCAAGGCGACAGCGGCCCTGCAGCAGGCCATCGCAGCCGGCGACCTGGACGCCGCACGCCGCGCCTACCTGCCGGCCCGCGCGGCCTATCAGCGCATCGCCCCGGCGGCGCAGCGCCTGGCGGAACTGGACAACGCCATCAACGCCCGCGCCGACTACTTCGAGAAACGCGAGCAAGACCCGGGCTTCGGAGGCTTCCACCGTATCGAGTACGCCTTGTTCAAGCAGGCCAGCGTGCAGGGCCTGGCGCCGGTGGCGGGCAAGCTGGCCGACGACGTCACCCGGCTCAAGCAGGCGCTGCTGGCGCAGAGCATCGCCCCCGATCAGTTGACCGGCATGGTGGTGCGTAACCTGCTGAGCCTGGCCGAGAACCGTAGCCAGGGCGAGGAAGAACGCTACAGCCACACCGACCTGAACGGCTTCGCTGCCAACCTGGAGGGCGCCGGCAAGGTCATCGATCTGCTGCGCCCGCTGTTGGCGCGCAACCATGCCGAGCTGCTGCAGCGCCTGGACGCCGCAGCCGCCGAGCTGGACACCACCTTCGACAGCCTGACCCGCGACCGTGGCTATCGCCCGTACGACCAGGTCGACGCCGGCATGCGCCAACAGATCGCCACCCAGACCAAGACCCTCGCCGATGCGCTGCAGGCCATCGACCCCGCGCTGGGCCTGTCGAGCCTGTAACACTTGGAGTACCCCCTCAGATGAAAACCCCAGACGCCTCCCCTGCCCTCGAATCGCCCCAGCGTCGTCGCGTGCTGATGGGCCTTGGCGCCGCCGGTGCCGCACTGGCCGGCAGCAGTCTGGCGAGCCCGGCCATGGCGGCCCGCCCCGCGCAGGTTACCGAAGCACCGGACAGCGATCGTACCCAGGACAGCAATCCTTTCCATGGCGTGCACCAGAGCGGCATCGTCAACCCGCGCCCGGCCGCCGGCATGCTGGTGGCCTTCGACGTACTGGCCACTGATCGCGAGGACCTGGAGCGCTTGTTCCGCACCCTCAACGAGCGCATCGCATTTCTGATGAAGGGCGGCCCGGTGCAGGACATCGATCCCAAGCTGCCACCGCTGGACTCCGGCATCCTCGGCCCGGTGGTGACTCCGGACAACCTCACCATCACCGTCTCGGTGGGTGACTCGCTGTTCGACGAGCGCTTCGGCCTGGCCCCGGTCAAGCCCAAGCGCCTGAGCCGCATGGTCGGCTTTCCCAATGACGCCCTGGAGGCTGCCAGCTGCCACGGCGACCTGAGCATCCAGTTCTGCGCCAACACCCCGGACACCAACATCCACGCCCTGCGCGACATCGTGAAAAACCTGCCCGACCTGTTGCTGGTGCGCTGGAAGCAGGAGGGCACGGTGCCGCCGCAAGCGCCGAAGAAGCCCGGACAGCCTGCCGAGAGCGCACGCAACTTCCTGGGTTTTCGTGATGGCTCGGCCAACCCGGACTCCAACGACCGCCAGGTGATGGACGAGTTGGTGTGGGTCCAGCCCGGCAGCGACGAGCCCGCCTGGGCCGCGCATGGCAGCTACCAGGCGGTGCGCATCATTCGCAACTTCGTCGAGCGCTGGGACCGCACTCCGCTGCAGGAGCAGGAGTCGATCTTCGGCCGTGCCAAGCACAGCGGCGCACCGCTGGACGGCAAGGTGGAAAGCGACGAGCCGAACTACGCCGCCGACCCGCAGGGCAAGAAGATCCGCCTGGATTCGCACATCCGCCTGGCCAACCCGCGCACCCCGGGCAGCCGCCAGAACCTGATCCTGCGCCGGCCGTTCAATTACTCCAACGGCGTGAACAAGAACGGCCAGCTGGACATGGGCCTGTTGTTCATCTGCTACCAGGCCGACCTGGAGAAAGGCTTCATCACCGTACAGAACCGCCTCAACGGCGAGCCGCTCGAGGAATACCTCAAGCCGGTCGGCGGCGGTTACTTCTTTACCCTGCCGGGGGTGACCAACGACGAGGACTTCATCGGTCGCTCGCTGCTGGCCGCCGCCCCGGCCCCCGAAACCGCCTGAACCGAAACGGAAGCGCCGACATGCACAAGACCCCGCTCGCCCTGCTGTTCACCCTGGCTGCCCTGGGCGCCCCCCTGGCCGCACAGGCCGCCCCCGCGCCACTGGACCTGGTGGGTCCGGTCTCGGACTACAAGATCTATGTCACGGAAAACATCGATGAGCTGGTCAGCCACACCCGGCAGTTCACCGATGCGGTGAAGGCAGGCGATCTCGCCACCGCCAAGAAGCTCTATGCCCCGACCCGGGTCTACTACGAGCGCATCGAGCCGATCGCCGAGCTGTTCAGCGACCTGGATGCGTCCATCGACTCACGCGTCGATGACCACGAGCAAGGTGTCGAGGCCGAAGACTTCACCGGCTTCCATCGCCTGGAGTACACGCTGTTCGAAAAGAACACCGCCAAGGGCCAGGATGTCATCGCCGACAAACTGATGAGCGACGTGCAAGACCTGCAAAAGCGCGTCGCCGACCTGACCTTCCCGCCCGAGAAAGTGGTGGGCGGCGCGGCAGTGCTGCTCGAAGAGGTGGCCGCCACCAAGGTCTCCGGCGAGGAGGACCGCTACAGCCATACCGACCTGTATGACTTCCAGGGCAACGTGGACGGCGCGAAGAAGATCGTCGACCTGTTCCGCCCGCAGTACGAGAAGCAGGACCCGGCGTTCGCCGGCAAGGTGGACAAGAACTTCGCCGCCGTGGACAAGATCCTCGCCAAGTACAAGACCCCGGACGGCGGCTTCATGACCTATGACAAGGTCAAGGAAAACGACCGCAAGGCGCTGGTCGGCCCGGTCAACACTCTGGCCGAAGACCTCTCCACTCTGCGTGGCAAGCTGGGCCTGAACTGATCCAGTGCAAGACACTTCAGCGGCTTCAGTCGCGAAGACGGCAACCCATGCCTCCCATGGTGTTGCCATCTTCGCGGCTAAATCCAATACTGGTCAGTGACCGTTGGAGCGAGCTTGCTCGCGAATAGCAGGCTATCTGGAGCGGGTACACCCGTCGCTGCATCAGTGCCCTTGAGTCACCTTTCCGCCCTGACGGCGGGTTACTTTTGGTTTCGGCCAAAAGTAACCAAAAACCATTGCTCCTGGCTTGGGTCTGCCCTGCGGGCAGACTTCCCTCCTTCCGGCGCCATTCCAGGGGGCCGGCGCAATGGGCCGTCCCTGGCCCAGTGCGCCTAAGCCGGCTTCCCTGCCGGCTTACCCCCTTCCATGACACCTCCACTCGGCCTGCACCGAAGTCGCGTTTGGCGGCGTCTGCAAGTTCTGTGCTTTAAAAAAAGCAAAAGCGACGCCAGACCAGATTCCTCTGGTCTAAAAGATCAGTATTGCGGCTAAGGCCACTCAACCCTTCTTGTCGTGAGCGATGCTCAACTGATAGAAGGTCGCCGCGCCGCCTTCGGTGGCGTAGCCGGTGTTGTCCTGGGTGTAGACCCCGGCCTTGAAGTACAACAGCTTGGTGCTCCAGGTCGGATCCAGACGCACGTTCCACACGTTCTCGTAGGCGTTGACCGTCAGGTTGCCCGCCGGGGTCAGGTGGATGCTGTAGCTGAAGCGCTGGTTGAGCGGCACGCCCTCGGCGATGGTAATCACTTCGATCTCAGACTGCGGGCTGCGACGCAGTTTGGCGACGATGTTGCCGGTCTTGAGCTTGTCCTTGTACTGGTACTCGACCTTGAGCAGTGGCTCGTTGCTCTGGTAGGTGTGGATCTGACCAATGACGATCTTGCCGCTGGAAGGCACCTGGTTGACCATCAGCGCCGCCCGCAGGAAGTTGTCCGCCGATGTGTAGTTCCAGTTGAACGCGCGTCCGTCCGCCGTGGTCTCGCGCAGCTCGGTGCGCGGGAACTTGGCGTTGTCGGTGGTCGACCCCGTAACCGGCGCCCAGAAGAACAACGTATTGCCGGAGCGGAAGTAACCGTCCTGATAGCCGCGCATCAGCTGCGCAGTCGCGATGGTCTGGGCGGGAACACCGACGGGAATGGACAGGTTCCAAGTGGCAAGGTCGATCATGGTGTGGCTCGCAAGGTGCGCATGCGCACCGACAGGATGGCTCTGGGACGCGGGTTACAGGCCCGAGTGATTCGTCATCGCTATCGGCATGGGCGGTTTTTTGATGAACCGCTACAGGCGTCAAGGAACCGTTGTGCCAGCACCGAAGATATCATTTAGATATCACCCATCCCCTCCCCCTGGACTGGACCCTTTCAGCACGAAGGCCGTGCCATAAGGCCCGCCTCCCGGCGATCCGCGTCGGTTTTTTGAATGCCTTGAGGTCTCGCCCCTCAATGCACGCAAAAACCTCCGACGAACGGTCGATAATTTTTGAACTTTTCACCCGGGAACTCTGTCTCGTCCGCTCAACCCCGCGCCGTTCGTCGACCTGCTCGCCGATTTTCAGTTGACTGAAATGGTTTGTTACAGGATATTAATAGTTAGCAAGCTACTAATATCTTCACTAACAATGTTCAACCTAACTACCTGCCACCATGCCTGACGAAATCCTCCACCGCGCCATCAGCAGTACGCTGGTCGCCGCCTCGCGGCGCTGGCGACGCCTGTGCCACGCCACGCTGTCCAGCTACGACATCAGCGAAGCCTGTGCCGGGCCGCTGCTGGCCATCGCGCGCCTGGGCGACGGTGTGCATCAGGTCAAGGTGGCGCACGCGGCCGGCATGGAAAGCCCGACCCTGGTGCGCCTGCTCGACCAGTTGTGCAAGGCCGGTATCGTCTGCCGCACCGAAGACCCCAACGATCGCCGCGCCAAGGCGCTGAGTCTCACCGACAAGGGCCGCACGCTGGCCGCGGCCATCGAAAACGAGCTGACCCGCCTGCGTGCCGGGGTGCTGGCCGACATCAGCGCGGCGGAGCTGCAGACCACCTTGCGGGTGCTGCAGGCGTTTGCCGATGCTGTCGACGCCGAGGGAGACGGCGCATGAAGGATTTCCTGGCCGGCTTCCCGCCAGGGCGTGACTGGCTGCACGGCGTACGCACCTTCGCCGCGTCGATGCTGGCGTTGTACATCGCTCTGGTCATGGAAATGCCCCGCCCCTACTGGGCCATGGCCACGGTGTACATCGTCGCCAGCCCGTTCGTGGGGCCGACCAGCTCCAAGGCCCTGTACCGGGCCATGGGCACCCTGGCCGGGGCCTGCGCCTCGGTGCTGCTAGTGCCGCTGTTCGTACAGACACCGATTCTGCTGGCCATTGTCGTGGCGCTGTGGACCGGCACCCTGCTGTTCCTCTCGCTGCACCTGCGCACCGCCAACAGCTACGCGCTGATGCTCGCCGGCTACACCATGCCGCTGATTTCCCTGCCGGCAGTGGACAACCCGCAGGCGGTGTTCGAGATCGCCGTGTCGCGTACCGAAGAGATCTTTCTGGGCATCACCTGTGCAGCGGTGGTGGGCGCGCTGTTCTGGCCCCGGCGCCTGGCGCCGGTGCTGCAGGGCACCGTGGACAAATGGTTCAAGGACGCCAGCCAGTACAGCGCGCAGTTCCTCGCCCGCCGCGTGGACGCCGCCGAAGTGGCCGGCCTGCGCACGGCCATGGCCGCCGGCTTCAACAGCCTGGAACCGATGATCGGCCAGTTGCGCCATGAGGGCGCGCACCGCCAGACCGTGCGCCATGCCCGCGAGCTGCGCGGGCGGATGATCCACTTGCTGCCGGTGATCGACGCCCTGGACGATGCGCTGTGGATCCTCGAACGCCGCCAGCCCGCCGGCATGGCCAGCCTCACGGCGCTGCTGGCGCAGACCCGCGAATGGCTGGAGGCCAGCGACCAGGACACGGGCATGCCGCAGTGGCAGGCGCTGCATGCCGAGCTGCAACGCCTGCAGCCCGATGCCGCAGCGCTGGACGAACGCGACAACCTGCTGCTGTCAAACGCCCTCTACCGGCTGGGCGAGTGGATCGACCTGTGGATGGATTGCCGTACCCTGCAGCAGGCCATCAACGCCGACGACGGCCGCCCCTGGCAAGCGGTGTACCGGCACTGGCGCCTGGGGCGCATCAAGCCCTTCCTGGACCGTGGGCTGATGCTCTATTCGGCCGGTTCGGCCGTGTTGGCGATCATCGTCGCCTCGCTGCTGTGGATCTTCATGGGCTGGCAGGACGGCGCCAGCGCGGTGATTCTCGCCGCCGTGTCGTGCAGCTTCTTCGCAGCCATGGACGACCCCGCGCCGCAGATCTACCGGTTCTTCTTCTGGACCTTGACCTCGGTGGTGCTGGCCAGCCTCTACCTGTTCGTGGTGCTGCCCAGCGTGCATGACTTCCCGATGCTGGTGCTGGCCTTCGCCGTGCCCTTCATCTGCGTGGCCACCCTCAGCGCGCAGCCCCGCTTTTTCCTGCCGACGGTGCTGACGGCAGTCAACACCGCCACTTTCGTCGGTGTGCAGGGCGCCTACGACGCCGATTTCCTGGTGTTCATCAACAACAACCTGGCCGGACCGGCAGGCCTGCTGTTCGCCTTTGTCTGGACGCTGATCATGCGCCCCTTCGGCGTCGAGATGGCCGCCCGGCGCATGACCCGCTTCGGCTGGCGCGACATCGTCAGCCTCTGCGAACCGGCCAGCCTCGCCGAACACCGGCGCTTGGGCGTGCAGATGATCGATCGTCTGATGCAACAGGTGCCACGCCTGGCGCAGACCGCCCAGGACAGCAGCGCACCGCTGCGCGAACTGCGCGTGGCACTGAACCTGCTCGACCTGCTGGCCTGGACCCCGCGCCTGCCCGAAGCCTTGCAGCCAGGCACGCGCCAGGTGGTTGGCGAGGTCGGTGGTTATTTCCGTGCCTGCCTCAAGGCGGGCGAACGCCTGCCCGCGCCCATGGGCCTGCTGCTGACCCTCGACCGCACCCGCCGCACGCTCAACAGCGAAGCGCTGGGGGATGAGCCGGTACGCCTGCACCTGCTGCATGCACTCAGCGGCCTGCGCCTGGCCCTGTTGCCTGGCGTGGAAATCGTCGACATGAACGGCGAACTCATCGAACAACCCATCCACGGCCCGGACGGAGCCCCCGCATGATTGGCGAACTGGACATCAGCGGGATCTTCATTCCCACCTTCCTGGCCCTGATGGGCATTGCCTACCTGCTGTTCCTGGGCATCCACGCGCTGCTGTCGCATACGCATTTCTACCGCCTGGTGTGGCACCGGGCGCTGTTCAACACCGGTCTGTACGTGCTGCTGCTGGCGGCCCTGGACTCCTTCTGCCGATACCTGATGACATGAAAAAGCCGATCCTGACCCTGGGCCGCGTGGTCCTGACCCTGATTGTGGTAGCGCTGGCCGCCGTGCTGGTCTGGCGCATGGTGATGTACTACATGTTCGCGCCCTGGACCCGCGACGGGCACATTCGCGCCGACATCGTGCAGATCGCCCCGGATGTTTCCGGGCTGATCCAGCAGGTGGACGTGCACGACAACCAGAAGGTCAGCAAGGGCCAGGTGCTGTTCACCATCGACCAGGAGCGCTTCCGCCTGGCCCTGCGCCAAGCCCAGGCCACCGTGGCCGAGCGCCAGGAAACCTGGCAGCAGGCACAGCGCGAGAACCGCCGCAACCGCTCGCTGGGCAACCTGGTGTCCCGCGAACAGCTGGAAGAGAGCCAGTCCCGCGAGGCGCGCGCCCTGTCGGCGCTCAACGAAGCCAGGGTGGCGGTGGACGCCGCCCAGCTCAACCTTGACCGCTCGGTGATCCGCAGCCCGGTGGACGGTTACCTCAACGACCGCGCTCCGCGCCCACATGAGTTCGTCAGCGCCGGACGCCCGGTGCTGTCGCTGGTGGACGCTGCGTCTTTCCATATCGACGGCTACTTCGAAGAAACCAAGCTCGACGGCATTCATATCGGCTCCGCGGTTGACATCCGCGTGGTCGGCGACAACGCCCGCCTGACGGGCCATGTGGTGAGCATGGTCGCGGCCATCGAGGACCGCGACCGCAGCAGCGGCACCAACCTGTTGCCCAACGTCAACCCGGCGTTCAGCTGGGTGCGCCTGGCGCAGCGCATCCCGGTGCGCATCGCCTTCGACCAAGTGCCGGCAGACTTCCGCATGATCGCCGGGCGTACTGCGACGGTGTCGATCATCGATGCCCAGGAGCACCGCCAATGATTCGCCCTCTGCCCTGTTTGGCGCTGGGCCTCGGCGCGCTGCTCTCGGCCTGCCAGATGGTCGGCCCGGACTACCAGAAACCCAAGGACGCGGCGATCAACCGCGCGGACCTGCAGGGCGCGCTCGGCCAATCGGCCAACGTGGTTTCCGCACCGGTACCCGACCAGTGGTGGCGGCTGTACCAGGACCCGCGCCTCGACGAGCTGGTACACCAGGCCCTGGCCAGCAATGCTGACCTGCGCGTCGCGGCGGCCAACCTGCAGCGCTCGCGTTACCAGAACGCCGAGGCCGAGGCCGCTGGCGGCTTCAGCGCCGGCGCCAAGGCCGGGGTGCAGCGCCTGCAGGAATCCGGCGAAGCCTTTCTGCTGACCGAGAAAGTCCCGGTGGCCAATGTCGGCGATGTCGGCCTGACCACCTCCTACCAGTTCGATCTGTTCGGCACCCTGCAACGCGGCATCGAGGCGGCGCAGGCCAACGTGGACGCCACCCAGGCCGCCGCCGACACCGCGCGCATCACCGTGGTCGCTGACGTGGTGCGTGCCTATACACAGGTGTGCGCAGCCAACGAGGAGCTGGCCATCGCCCATGAGTCGCTGGACCTGCAACAGCAGAGCGTCAACCTCAACCAGCGCCTGCGCGACGCCGGGCGTGGCGACGAGACCCAGGTGACCCGTTCGCAGACCCAGTTCAAGTCGTTGCGCGCCGAGCTGCCGCGCTATGAAGCCATGCGCCAGGCGGCGCTGTTCCGCCTGTCGATGCTGCTGGCCAAGCCGGTGGCGCAGTTGCCGGCCGGGGTCGCGCAGTGTGCCGAGCTGCCGCACCTGGCCCAGCTGATTCCGGTGGGTGACGGCGCCGCCCTGCTCAAGCGCCGCCCGGACATCCGCCAGGCCGAACGCCACCTGGCCATGGCCACCGCGCAGATCGGCGTGGCCACCGGCGAGCTGTACCCGGACATCAGCATCGGCGCCTCGGTGGCCACCATCGGCCTGGTCGAGAACCTTGGCAAGCCCAGCGCCAACCGCTGGGGCTTCGGCCCGCTGATCAGCTGGACAATTCCCACCAACGGCAGCCGCGCCCGCATCCACCAGGCCGAAGCCTCGGCCCAGGCGGCCCTGGCGCGCTTCGACGGCGTCGTGCTCAATGCCATCCGCGAAACGCAGACCAGCATGGCCCAGTACACCGCCCTGATCGATCGCCGCGATGCCCTGAAGGAAGCCGAGGAATCGGCGCGCATCGCCGCCGACCAGACCCACCGTTTCTACCAGGCGGGGCGCGAGTCCTTCCTCGCCGACCTGCAGGCCACCCGCACCTACACCGAGATGCGCGCGCAACTGGCCGCCGCCAATACCCAGGTGGCCATGGGGCAGATCGACCTGTTCCTGGCACTGGGTGGCGGCTGGCAGCAATGACGCGCCGCGACTGATCGCCCAATGGCTTGTGTCAGGGCCAATACGGGTCCGTGGGAGCGAGCTTGCTCGCGATGGCGGCCTCAAGTTCACTGCACATGTGCTGGCTTTACCGGACTTCTCGCCAGCAGGCTCCAACCGGCAGGGGCAAACTGGCGAAGCTTGCAGCGCTCGCCGGTTTGCCCCAGGCTCTGCCGACTGCATCGCCGAGAGCCCCCATGAGCACCACGCCAAGCCGTCGCCAACGACTGCACCGCATCATCTTCGAAACCGACACCCCGGCCGGTCGGCGCTTCGACCAGGTCCTGCTGCTGGTCATCCTGCTCAGCCTGCTGGTGACCATCGTCGACAGCATCGCGAGCGTGCACCGTGACTACGCCACGCACCTGGCCTGGGTCGAATGGGGCTTCACCGCCGTGTTCGCCGTGGAGTACGCGCTGCGCCTGTACTGCTCGCCCCGGCCGCTGAAATACGCCTTCAGCTTCTACGGGCTGGTCGACCTGCTGGCGATCATCCCCGGCATCCTGGCCATTTACTACAGCGACGCGCAGTACCTGCTGATCGTGCGCATCATCCGCATGCTACGCATCTTCCGGGTCCTCAAGCTCGCCCCCTACCTGCGCCAAGCCCATTACCTGGTCGAGGCACTGCGTGGCAGCAAGCAGAAGATCATCGTGTTCCTAGTCAGCGTCTCGACCCTGGTGACGGTGTTCGGCACCCTGATGTACGTCATCGAAGGTCCCGAGCATGGCTTTACCAGCATTCCCAAGGGCATCTACTGGGCCATCGTCACCCTGACCACCGTGGGCTTCGGCGACATCGTGCCCAAGACCCCGGTGGGCCAGATGCTTTCCTCGCTGGTGATGATCACCGGCTATTCGATCATCGCCGTGCCCACCGGGATCTTCACCGCCGAGCTGGCCAACGCCATGCGCGGCGAGCAGCTGCGCCACGACTGCCCGGTGTGCGCCAAGAACCTCCACGAGCACGGCGCGGCGTTCTGTTCACGCTGCGGCCATGCGCTGTTTCCCAAACGCGACGAACAGGCATAAGCAAATAGTCTTTTGTTCTTTAAAGGCGCGCAGACACCCCGCTATGATCGCGGGCTACAGGCCCTGGGCCGATAACAACGACACAACACTCCGAGCGTCTACCAAGGAATCCCCCGTGAAGAAACTGTTTGCCGCCTCGCTACTGGCCGCTGGCCTGGCCCTGGGCAGCACCGCCCAGGCCGCCCCCCCCCTGCTCAACGTCTCCTACGACGTGATGCGCGACTTCTACAAGGACTACAACGTTGCCTTCCAGAAACACTGGCAGGCCGAGCACCAGGAAAACGTCGCCATCCAGATGTCCTTCGGGGGTTCCAGCAAACAGGCCCGGGCGGTGATCGACGGCCTGCAGGCCGATGTCATCACCATGAACATGGCCACCGACATCAACGCCCTGGCCGACAACGGTGAGCTGGTGCCCAAGGACTGGGTGACGCGCCTGCCGAACAACAGCGCGCCGTTCACCTCCGCCACGGTGTTCATCGTGCGCAAGGGCAACCCCAAGGGTCTGAAGGACTGGCCGGACCTGGTCAAGGACGGCGTGGAAGTCATCGTGCCCAACCCCAAGACCTCGGGGAACGGCCGCTACACCTACCTCTCGGCCTGGGGCTACACCCTGAAGAACGGTGGCGATGAAGCCGCCGCCAGGCAGTTCGTCGGCCAGCTGTTCAAGCACGTTCCGGTGCTGGACACCGGTGGCCGTGGCGCCACCACCACCTTCATGACCAACCAGATCGGCGACGTGCTGGTGACCTTCGAGAACGAAGCGGAAATGATCGCCCGCGAGTTCGGTCGCGATCAGTTCGAAGTGGTGTACCCGAGCGTGTCCGCCGAAGCCGAGCCGCCGGTGAGCGTGGTCGACAAGGTGGTGGACAAGAAAGGCTCGCGGGCCATGGCCGAAGCCTACCTGAAGTACCTGTGGTCGCCGGATGGCCAGGAAATCGCCGCCAACAACTACCTGCGCCCGCGGGACCCGCAGGTGCTGGCCAAGTACAAGGATCGCTTCCCGAAAGTCGACTTCCTCTCCGTGGAGAAGACCTTCGGCGACTGGCGCACCGTACAGAAGACCCACTTCGTCGACGGCGGCGTGTTCGACCAGATCTACCCGGCCAAGTGACCGATCGTGCAGACAACAGAACGGCGACCCTCGGGTCGCCGTTGTGTTTGTGGGTCAGTTGCCGAATGCCCGGCCCAGTCCACCAGGGACGCCATTGACGTCGGTGGCCTGCCAGGGGCCGTCGGGCTGGGTCGACCAGCTCCAGCCGTCATTCCACTGGTAGTAGGTACGCTGGCGGTAGAAGGTGTTGGGCCGGTCTTCCAGCACATAGACACCCAGTTTCTGGTCCCAGTGGCTCTTGCCGCCCGGCGGTGGGGCGAAGCTGGCCGAAGTCTTGGCCGGTTTGGCTGCCGGCCTGGCCGGCTGGCTCGGTTTGGACGGTGTGGCATCCGGTGTGTTGACGCCAGGCAGGCTCTGAATCGGCTCCTGCGTGCGCGGCACATTGGGCGCTTGATGCACCGCACAGGCACTCAGGCTCATGACGGCGGCCAGCAGGGAAGTTCGTGCAAGGTGCCAGGTAATCGCGGACATGTCAGTTTCCTACTGATCAGGACGGTCGATGGTCAGGGTCTGCAAGGCCGTGGTATCGACGGCCAGCGGCTGGCTGCGTCCCAGCCATTCGCCACGGGTCGGTTGCCCGGCACGCGAGACCCGCGCACTGAGTTGGACTTGCGCGAAGTTCGACAGTTTCAGCTGCGGCATCATGGCGTCAGCATCGGACAGCTCCACCTGCACCGGCAGGTCGGCGACCGACAGGCGCCTAACCGCCAGGGGCGCGGGTGGGCCGCCCAGCGCCTGAACGAAGACGAACACGCTGTCGTCGCCGCGCACCTGGTCGCGCACGGCAGCGGCCAGTTCGACACGCACCTTCAGCCGTGGACCGGTGGCGGCGGGTTGTGCGCCGAGATTCTCACGGGCCTTGGCAATGCCGCCCTGCAAGGCGGCACGCGACGGATCGCCTTCCGGCAGCAGGCCCTGCAGGCGCGTCCAGTAGTCCACCGCCTCCTGGTAGCGCCGCCCCTCGAAGGCAGCGATGCCCAGCAGCCCGAGGCTGGTGACTTCGTTGGGATCGGCCTGTAGCGCTTCGTCAGTCAGTGCCCGCACCTGCGCGGTGAAGGTCTTGTTCTCAGCGAAGTACAGCGCCTGCGCCCACTGGCCAAGCAGTTCCGGCGGCCGGCCGGACAGTTGCGCGGCACGCTCGAACTGCCGCGCCGCGTCGGCCGGGCGCTGTTCGGCCATATAGGCACGACCCAGGAAATACACGCCCTCCGCCGAGTCGGGCTGGGCCTCTACGGTGCGCTCCAGGCGGCGGGTCATCTCTTCAAGGGAGGCTGGCGGCGCGGCGAACTCGCGGGCCAGTTCGACCCGTGCGCTGGCGCCGTAGTGCAGGTACAGGCCCAGCGCCAGCAAGGGCACCAGCAGCGCCGCCAACAGCGGCACGCGCCTGCCAAGCTGGCGCGATACCCGTCCCGGCTGCACAGCCTCGGTGTCAGCCAGCAGTTCACGCGCCGCCTCGGCGCGGGCAGTATCCAGTTGCGCTTCGCTGAGTGTCCCTGCCTCACGCTGGGTCTGCATTTCGCTCAGGCGCTCCTCGTACAGCGCCACGTTCAGCGCCGTACGCGGCGGGGCTTCGGCGCTCGGCCGGTGACGCAGTACGGGAATCAGCAGAAAACTTGCGGCCACCAGCAACAGCAGGCCTACGGCCATCCAGAAATCGATCATTCGCGGTTGTTGTCCAGAAGGTGGGCGAGGCGCTTGCGCTCCTCGTCGGAAAGGCCTTGCTCAGTGCCAGCGAGGGCCGGACGGCGGCGCACGATGACCAGGATCACCCCGACACCGACCAGCAACAGCACGCCGGGGCCGAACCACAGCAGCCAGGTGCGCGCCGTCAGGGCCGGCTTGTAGCGCACGAACTCGCCGTAGCGGTCGACCATGTAGTCGACGATCTCGCGATTGCTGCGTCCCTCTTCCAGCAGCCGATAGATTTCCTTGCGCAGGTCGGCAGCGATGGGCGCGTTGGAGTCGGCGATGTCCTGGTTCTGGCACTTGGGGCAGCGCAGCTCGGTGGTCAGCTCGGCATAGCGAGCACGCTCGGCCTCGTCGCGAAAGTTGTGCGCCTCGATGGCCGCCAGGGCCGTGCCGCTCAGGCCCAGGCTCAACAGCGCCATTGCCAGCCAACGCTTCATGGGCGTGCCTCGTCGACCAGTGCCTGGTACCGGCTGGCCAGTTGCTCGCGCCACACCTGGTCGTCGATGACCCCGACGAACTTGTGGCGGATGATGCCGCGGCTGTCGATCAGAAAGGTCTCCGGCGCACCGTACACCCCCAGGTTCAGGCCCAGGCTGCCGTCGTCATCGCGCAGGTTGAGCTGGTAAGGATTGTGGAAGTCCTTCAGCCACTTCAGGGCCTCGGCGTTGTTGTCCTTGTAGTTGATACCGTGGATCACCACCCCCTGCTCGGCCAGGCGGTTGAGCACCGGGTGTTCGACACGGCAGGCCACGCACCAGGTGGCCCAGACATTGACCAGCGCCGGGCGGCCCAGCAGGTCGGCGCGGGTAATGGTCTTGCCGGTGGTGACCTCACGCAGGCTGAATTCCGGCAAGGGCTTGCCGATCAATGCCGACGGCAACGCGGCGGGGTCGAGGAACAGGCCACGCAGCAACAGCGCCGCCAGGGCCAGGAAGGCCAGCAGCGGCAGCAACAGGATCCAGCGTTTCATGACAGGGCTCCAGCAGGGTCGAGGGTCTGGCGGACCTTCTGGCTCACCTTGAGGCGGTAGCGGCGGTCCAGCACTGCCAGCGCGCCACCCAGAGCGGTGAGCAGACCGCCCAGCCAGATCCAGCGCACGAAGGGTTTGACGTGTACGCGTACCGCCCAGGCACCGTTGTCCAGCGGTTCGCCCAGGGCGACGTAGAGGTCACGGGTGAAGCCGGCGTCGATACCGGCCTCGGTCATCATCGACTGCTGCACGGTGTACAGGCGCTTTTCAGGATGCAGCACGCTGACCGGCCGGTCGCCGCGCCAGACGCGGACCGTCGCGCGATCAGAGACGAAGTTCGGTCCTTCATGATGCCTGGCACCCTCGAATTCGAAGCGGTAGCCGCCCAGCTCGGTACTCTGCCCCGGTGCCAGGCGCAGGTCGCGCTCGACGCTGTGCTGGCTGGACAACACCACGCCCAGGGCGCAGACCACCAGCCCGATGTGCGCCAGCTGCATGCCCCAGTAGCTGCGGCCCAGGCTGCGCAAGCCGCGCCACAGGCCCTTGTGGCGAGTCTTGTCGAACAGGTCGCGCAGCGCACCGAACACCACCCAGGCGGCCAGCAGCAGGATCGCCAGTACCGCCCACTGACCCTCGCCGAGCAGCAGCCAGAACAGCCCGGCCACGCCCCCGCTGGCGATCAGCACCGGCGTCAGCATGCCCAGCAGCCAGCGCAGCGGGGTGTCTTTCCAGCGCACCAGCACTCCGACGCTGAGCACCACCAGCAGCAAGGCCATCAGCGGTACGAACAGGCTGTTGAAGTACGGCGGTCCCACCGACATCTTGGCGCCGCTCAAGGCATCGACCACCAGCGGGTACAAGGTGCCGAGCAGAATCATCGAGGCCGCCACCACCAGCAGCAGGTTGTTGGTCAGCAGCAGGGTTTCCCGCGACCACAGGCCAAAACTCACCTGGCTCTTGACCACCGGGGCGCGCAACGCGAACAGGGTCAGCGAACCGCCCACCACCAGCAGCAGGAACGCCAGGATGAACACCCCGCGCGCCGGGTCGGAGGCGAAGGCGTGCACCGAGGTCAGCACCCCGGAGCGCACCAGGAAAGTTCCCAGCAGGCTCAGGGAAAACGCCGCGATGGCCAGCAGCACGGTCCAGCTCTTGAACACCCCGCGCTTCTCGGTCACGGCCAGCGAGTGAATCAGCGCCGTGCCGACCAGCCAGGGCATGAACGAGGCATTCTCCACCGGGTCCCAGAACCACCAGCCGCCCCAGCCCAGTTCGTAGTAGGCCCACCAGGAACCCAGGGTGATGCCGACGCCGAGAAACGCCCAGGCCACCAGGGTCCAGGGCCGCGACCAGCGCGCCCAGGCGGCGTCCAGGCGCCCGCCCAGCAATGCCGCGATGGCGAAGGCGAAGGCGACGGAGAAGCCCACGTAGCCCATGTACAGCATGGGTGGGTGGACGATCAGGCCGATGTCCTGCAGCAACGGGTTGAGGTCGCGCCCGTTGGCCGGGGTCTGCGGCAGAATGCGCAGAAAGGGGTTGGAGGTGAGGATCAGGAACGACAGGAAGCCCACGCTGATCATGCCCATCACCGCCAGCACCCGGGCCAGCATTTCGCGCGGCAGCTGGCGTGACAGCACCGACACCGCGAAGGTCCAGCCGCCGAGGATCAGCGCCCAGAGCAGCAGCGAGCCTTCATGGGCCCCCCATACGGCACTGAACTTGTAGTACCAGGGCAAGGCGCTGTTGGAGTTCTGTGCAACATAGGCCACCGAGAAGTCGTCGCTCATGAAGGCCTGGGTCAGGCAGGCGAAGGCGAACACCAGAAAAGCGAACTGGCCCCAGGCCGCCGGACGGCCCAGGTCCATCCACAGCACATCGCCGCGCCAGGCGCCGATCAGCGGGACGCAGGCCTGCACCAGGGCGAAACACAGGGCCAGGATCATGGCCAGATGGCCGAGTTCAGGAATCATCGTTCAGCCCTTCCCGCCAGGTGCCGGCGCCTGGCCTTCGCTCAACCGGCCGCTGTCCTTGAGTGCCTTGCTGACTTCAGGCGGCATGTACTTTTCGTCGTGCTTGGCCAGCACTTCGTCGGCGACCACCACACCATCGGCACCGAGACGGCCCAAGGCGACGATGCCCTGCCCTTCGCGGAACAGGTCGGGCAGGATGCCGCGATAGCGGATGGTCACCGAACGGTTGAAATCGGTGACCACGAAGCGTACGTCCAGCGAGTCGCCAGAGCGCTGCAGCGAGCCCTGCTGGACCATGCCGCCGGCACGGATGCGGGTATCGAGCGGCGCTTCGCCGTTGGCGATCTGCGTCGGTGTGTAGAACAGGTTGAGGTTTTCCTGCAGGGCGCTCAGGGCCAGGCCCAGGGCCACGCCGATACCGGCAAGCAGGGCGAAGATCAGCAGCAGGCGCTTCTTGCGCTGTGGATTCATGGCTGGCTCTCCCGACGCAGGCGGCGCGCCTGGTCTTGCAGATAACGGCGCCGTGCCAGCCACGGCAGGGCGAGATTGACGATCATCACCAGGCCGAACAGGCCATAAGCCGACCAGACGAACAGCCCGTGGCGGCCCATGGCCAGGAAGTCGGCGAAGGAATCGAAGCTCACGGGCGCACCTCCCCAGGGGTTGGTCGGCCCAGCTGACGCAGCACTTCATCCTGCGCCCAGCGGGTACGTGCCTCGCGGCGCAGCACTTCCAGGCGCATGCGCATCAGCAGCACCATGGCGAAGAAGGCATAGAACCCCAGGGCGGTAAACAGCAGCGGCAGCCACATCTCGGCGGGCATCGCCGGTTTTTCGGTCAGGGAAAAGGTCGCGCCCTGGTGCAGGGTATTCCACCACTGCACCGAGTACTTGATGATCGGGATGTTCACCACCCCGACGATGGCCAGCACCGCGCAGGCCCTGGCCGCGCTGTCGCGGTTGCCGATGGCGTTGCCCAGGGCAATCAGCCCCAGGTAGAGGAACAGCAGGATCAGCATCGAGGTCAGGCGCGCGTCCCACACCCACCAGGAGCCCCAGGTCGGCTTGCCCCAGATAGCCCCGGTGAGCAGGGCCAGGGCGGTCATCCAGGCACCGATGGGCGCTGCGCACTGCAGGGCGACGTCGGCCAGCTTCATCCGCCACACCAGCCCGACCACGCCACACACCGCGAGCATCACATAGCAGGATTGCGCGAGCATGGCGCTGGGCACGTGGATGTAGATGATCCGGAAGCTGTTGCCCTGCTGGTAGTCCGGCGGCGCGAAGGCCAGGCCCCAGACCACGCCGATGCTCAGGGCCAGGGCCGCGAAGAGCGCCAGCCAGGGCAGCCAGCGACCGCTGATCGTGTAGAAGCTTTTGGGCGAGCCCAGCCGGTGAAACCAGGCCCAACGGGTGCTGCTATTCATTGCACTGCCTTATTGGTGTACGTAAGCGAGCGCGGCCGGCCATGCGGCATCGCGACCTCGATCATTCCGCGACGCTGATCTTCAGCCCTTCGGCGATGGCGAAGGGGGTCAGGGTCAGCGCCAGTGCTGCCAGGCTGGCCAGCCACAGCAGGTAACCCGTCGCCGGCATGCCCTGCAGCGCGGCCTGCAGTGCACCGCTGCCGAGGATCAGCACCGGGATATACAGCGGCAGGATCAACAGCGCCAGCAACAGGCCACCGCGCTTCAGGCCGACGGTCAGCGCCGCCCCCACCGCCCCGAGCAGGCTCAGCACCGGCGTACCCAGCAGCAGCGAGGCCACCAGCACGCCGAGGCACTCGCCCGGCAGCCCGAGCATCAGCGCCAGCACGGGCGCCATCAGCACCAGCGCCAGGCCGGAGAACAGCCAGTGTGCCAGCACCTTGGCCAGAACCATAAGCGCCAAGGGGTGCGGCGAAAGGACCCACTGCTCCAGCGAACCGTCCTCGAAGTCGCTGCGAAACAGACCATCGAGCGACAGCAGTACCGCCAGCAATGCCGCCACCCACACCAGTCCGGGCGCCAGGGTGCGCAGCAGGCCGGCTTCAGGGCCGACCGCCAGGGGGAACAGAGCAATCACGATAGCGAAAAAAACCAGCGGGTTGAGCAGCTCCGCCGGACGGCGACTCAGCAGGCGCAGCTCGCGCAGCAGCAACAGGGTAAAGGCGTGGGTCATGTGCGGCCCTGCCCCAGGTCAAGATTACGGTAACCAGACGGCTTGCCGCCCAGGCTGTGATGGGTCGTCAGGACCACCAGGCCGCCCTGCTCGCAGTGCCTGGCCAGATGCGCTTCCAGTTGCGTGACGGCGTGGCTGTCCAGGGCCGTGAACGGCTCATCCAGAACCCAGACCGACGGCCCCGGCAGATACAGGCGCGCCAGGGCGACGCGGCGTTGCTGGCCGGCCGACAGGCTGTGACAAGGCACGTCTTCGAAGCCTCGCAGGCCGACCTGCTCGAGGGCCTGCCATAAGGTCTCGGCTGCCACCGGTTGGTGCAGCGCACAGAGCCAGACGAGATTTTCCAGGGGGGTCAGGACATCCTTGATGCCCGGCGCGTGGCCGATCCACAACAGTTGGCGGGCCAACGCCGCGCGCTGGCCCGCCAACGGCTGGCCGCCCAGACGCACCTCGCCGGCCGTTGGACGCATCAACCCGCACAGCAGGCGCAGCAGGCTGGTCTTGCCGCTGCCGTTCGGCCCGCTGACCTGCAGCATGTCGCCGCCTTGCAGGTGCAGGTCCAGGTTGTCGAACAGCAGACGGGCGTCGCGTTCGCAGCCCAGCCCGATGGCTTGCAGGTCCAGCTTCATCGACCTTCCCGGTTAATGGTGGGTTCAAGTCGACCTTGCAACGGCCGTTACACTGATGCAACGTGATTGCAAGGTCGGAAAAAAAGCGTCGCATTATACATGGACGCCCAGCTCCAGAGCGCTCCAATCAACGGGTTACAGCTCAATGACAGGTGACATCGCCAACGTTCCAGCGGCCAATCCGGCCCTCATCCAGGCCCGCGCCAGCCTGGCCGCCAATCAGGTACTGACGCTGTTCAATGCCATGGCCGAGCTGATTCCCCCCGGCGAAAACGCCAAGGCCGAAGTCGTGGCCCTCAAGCAGGTCGGCCAGCAGTTCGAACTGTTGCTGCGGGTGCTGCTCGCCAATGGCAGCCAGGTCAGCGTGCAGGCCACCAGCGACCAGCCACTGACGCCCGGCACCCGGCTGCTGGTGACGCAATCTTCGCCCATCGAACTGAACCTGAGCCTGCAACAGATCAATAACGCGGCGAATAACCTCAAGACCGAACTGGATCTGCGCCAGGTCCCGGTGGGCACCCTGCTGCAGGCCAAGGTCTTGACCAACCAGGCCATCGACAAGGCCACCGGCCAGGTCATCGCCCAGCCGCAGGGCGCTGCGGCGGCGCTGCCGGCCACGGTGGCCTATCGCTCAATCATTATCTTGCTCAACACCGCGCTGGCCGGGACCAGCCTGAGCCTGGAAAGCCCGGCGCCACTGGTGCCTGGCAGTCTGCTCAGCGCCCGCGTGCAGGACAGCCAGGCGCTGAGTTTCGTGCCCCTGCCCGGCCGTCTGGATCAGCTCGCGGTGAGCCAGCAGTTGGCCGCCCAGCAGAGCCGCCAAGGATCCCTGGAGAGCCTGTTCAAGGCCCTGCAGGACCTGCCGCGTACCCAGGCGAACCTGCCCCCCGCCGTGCAAACCAGAATCGACACCCTTCTGGCCGAGCTGCCGCCCCTGCGCCAGCTGACCAGCCCACAGGGGCTGGCCCAGGCGTTGAATGCCAGTGGGATGTTCATGGAGTCGCGGCTGCTGGCCGGCCAGGATATGGCGCAGCTCCCGGACCTCAAGGCCGGCCTGCTGCGCCTGGTGGCACAACTGCTGCCGCCTGGCGTGCCCGCCAATGTCGCCTACGGCGCCGCCGCAGCCAGCAATACCCTGGTGCGCGCCATGCCCAGCGCGATCCGCAATGCCCTGGGCACTCTGGGCCAGGTGGCGCCACGGCCCGAGCAGCTCAGTTTCCCCCTGCCCGCCCGGGATGTCGCCGCCGGGGTGGACAAGGACGACCTGGAACTGCTGTTGAAACTGGCCGCCGCCGCCGTATCGCGTATCCAGAGCCATCAGCTTGGCGCGCTGGAACAGACCCGCAGCAATGCCGACGGCACCCAGGTCACCACCTGGCAGACCGAAGTGCCAACCCGTAACGCCCACGAAGTGGTGCCGCTGCAAGTCAAGATCCAGCGCGAAGACCCGCCGCCCGAAGAAGACCCGCGCCAGGCTGGCGAGGACCGCTCTGCCCAGGCCCGGGAGCCGTTGTGGAACATCGACCTGGCCTTCGACCTGGAACCGCTGGGACCGCTGCAGGTGCATGCGCGGCTGGTGCGCGGCACGCTGTCCAGCCAGCTCTGGGCACAGCGCGAAAGCAGCGCGCAGCTGATCGAACAGGAACTGGGGCACTTGCGCGACCGCCTGGTGGCCTGCGGGCTGACGGTTGGCGACCTGAGCTGCTCGCACGGCGCTGCTCCACAAGGACCGCGCACCCAACTCGAACAACGCTGGATCGACGAGAACGCCTGATGAGCCATGCCGACCTGACCGCGCCCCGCCAGGCGATCGCCCTCACCTATGATGGCGAGCAGGCACCGACCCTGAGCGCCAAAGGCGAAGACCGAATCGCCGAGGAGATCCTCGGCATCGCCCGGGAACATGAAGTGCCGATCTACGAGAACGCCGAGCTGGTCAAGTTGCTGGCGCGGCTGGAACTGGGTGACAGCATCCCCCAGGAGCTGTACCGCAGCATCGCCGAGATCATCGCCTTCGCCTGGCACCTGAAGGGCAAATACCCGGTGGGCATGGGCCCGGATGATCCGCCTATCGAGAAGGACATCACGCCGAAAAGCTGAAGGTGCTCAGCCGCTAGGCGATTGAGCGACCGGGGAGTGTTGCAGGGTACTGGTAGGACAGGCTTCAGCCGGGAACCCTCTGAGCGAAGATGGGCTTTGACCGCACTACTTGTGGCTGGGTGGGAGCGGCTTTAGCCGCGAAAGCGCCAGGAAATTCACTGCATTTGCTGTGAACATGCGGCCGCTTCGCGGCTGAAGCCGCTCCTACCCGGTCTAACCGAACCGTATTGGCTTTGGCCGCAACCCCGATGGTCACGGCCTGGCCATCAGGGCGCGCTGCCGTGCAGCTTGCTCATCAGCTGAGCTTCGGCCTGGGTCAGACCACAGGCCTGGGTCAGTTCTTCGACGCTCGCGCCCATGCCTACCAGCCGGGCCGCCTGGGCGAAACTGAGGGTCGAGGGGTCGCGCTGTTCCAGCGCGGTGATCTTGTCTGGCAACGGAGCGACGATGGCGCGTAACTCGCGCAGGTCCTCGCCCATGCCAACCGTGCCTTTCTGGTAGTTGTCGACGCGGCGGGCCAATTCGCGCAGCCGCTGTTCACGGGCGACATCAGCCTGCTCACGCTCCACATCGAGCTTGCGCTGGCGCTTGATGTGGCTCAGGAGCACGCCCAGGGTGGCAACCCAGGCGACGCCCAGAACCCCGACAGCAATCTCAAGCATTGGTCAGATGTTCTCCAGCTCGGACCATTCTTCCTCGGTCATCATCTTGTCCAGCTCGACCAGGATCAGCAGCTCGCCGTTCTTGTTGCACACGCCCTGGATGAACTTGGCCGACTCGTCGTTGCCCACGTTAGGCGCGGTCTCGACTTCCGACTGACGCAGGTAGACCACTTCGGCCACGCTGTCGACCAGAATACCGACCACCTGCTTGTCCGCCTCGATGATCACGATACGGGTGTTGTCACTGACTTCGACAGGCGCCAGGCCGAAGCGCTGACGGGTGTCGATCACGGTGACGACGTTGCCGCGCAGGTTGATGATGCCCAGTACATAGCTGGGAGCCCCCGGCACCGGTGCGATCTCGGTGTAGCGCAGCACCTCCTGGACCTGCATCACGTTGATGCCGTAGGACTCGTTGTCCAACCGGAAGGTAACCCACTGCAGGATAGGATCTTCGGAACCTTGTGCAGACGACTTATTCATGTTTCCAACCCCTCACCTATGTGCTGTGCAGGCAGCGCAATACGCGCCGTCCAATGGTTATCTAAGCGTGTTTATCTGCTTGACCGCGCCACTGGCGATCAGCTCGGCCAACTGTGCAACATCCAGCAAGGCGCACATGTGCTCGATCACCGTACCGGCCAGCCATGGCCGATGACCGCGCGAAACGCGCCACTTGATCTCGTCGGGGTCCAGGCGCAGCGAACGGCTGACCTGGTGTACCGCCAACCCCCACTCATACCCCTGCACCGAGATGACGTACTGCAGGCCCTGGCGGAAATCCTCGCGGTAACGGTCAGGCATGACCCAGCGCGCGGTGTCCAGCACCTTCAGGTTGCCGGCCTGGCACGGCAGGATCCCCAGGAACCAGTCGGGCTGGCCGAACAATGGGGTCAGCTCCTGCCCTTGCAGTGAATAGATCGAGCCCAGGCACACCAGCGGTACCGCCAGGGTCAGGCCTGCCACGTCGAACAGCAGGCATTCGAACGGTTCCTCGGCCCACTCCGGACGGCCATCGATGGCCGGAGGCGGAGGTGGCGGCTGATCGACCTTGGCATTGAGCTGGGCCACCGGCTCGACACGCGTCGACTCTTCGGTGACCACGGGCGCCACCGGTTCGGCAACCGGCACCACCACACGCGCCTCGACCGCTGGTTTGGCTTCGACCACCGGCTGGGTAGGCACCACCACCGGCGCCGGGGCAGGAGCCGCTACGGGGGCAGGTACCGCCACCGGACGTGGCCGGGGCGCCATGCGCGCATCGCGGGCCTGCTCTTCGAGCACGGCGGCCTTGAATTCGTCGAAATCGTTTGGCGGCGCGATGACCTCAAGCTGTATCGCCTCGTCCGGCGTGACTTCGTCGATGTCCTGAAGCAACGCGTCCAGGTACGACTGCAGAGCAGCTTGTGGCCGGGTGGCGATGTCTACGGGACGAATCATGTCAGGGCCCAACGAAAGGAAATGCCAAACGCTTCTGACCGGGTTATCGGCTGCAGGGAAGCCGGGCTTGAGCAGCGAAACGACAAGAATTGCATTGCCATGTCAGGCCACCTGCGTTGTCAGTTGTTCGGCGAGCAGATGCTTGAGCAGGGCCCGATAGGCCAGCACGCCACGGCTCTTGTTGTCGTTCTGCGACGGTGTCACGCCAGCCCGGCTGGCGTCGCGCAAACGCGTATCGACCGGCACGTAGGCTTTCCAGACGTGCTCGGGGAAAGTGTCGCGCAGCAGCTTGAGCGTTCCCATCGAAGCCTGGGTACGCCGATCGAACAGCGTCGGCACGATGGTGTACGGCAGCGGCGTCTTGCGCGAGCGGTTGATCATGGCCAGGGTATTGACCATGCGCTCCAGGCCTTTCACGGCAAGGAACTCGGTCTGCACCGGGATCACCAGTTGCTGGCTGGCGGCCAGGGCATTGACCATCAGCACGCCCAGCAGCGGCGGGCTATCGATCAGGGCGTAGTCAAAATCCTGCCACAGCTGGGCCAGGCTCTTGGCGACCACCAGGCCCAGGCCGCTCTGCCCTGGCGACTGGCGCTCCAGGGTTGCCAGGGCGGTGCTGGACGGCAGCAGGGAAATGCGCTCGTCGCTGGTGGGCAACAGCAGCTGGCCCGGCAACCCTTCCGGCACGCTGCCCTTGTGCAGGAACAGGTCGAAGGTGCTGTGCTCCAGTTCGTCTGGGTTATGCCCGAAGTAACTGGTCATCGAACCATGCGGATCGAGATCGACCACGACCACACGCTTGCCCGCGTCAGCCAGCAGGCCGGCCAGGGCAATGGTCGTGGTGGTCTTGCCGACCCCACCTTTCTGATTGGCGACTGCCCAGACTCTCATTTAGGTGTATTCCTTGCGCACGACAACTGACCTACCGCTTCAACGAACGGCCGACGGAGAATTGACGGCATTGGTGCCTGACGGCGAACTTGCCGGAACCGGTGCAGTTTGTGTGCCAGCACGCCGCAGCGCCGCATCCGGACGCGCATTGGCCGAGCCACTGCTGGTCAGGCTGCGGCGCACATCCAGATTACGCGAGATCACCAGCACCACGCGGCGGTTCTGCGCACGCCCCTGGGCCGTGGTGTTGGAAGCCACCGGCTGGAATTCGGCGTAGCCGACCGACGCCATGCGCGCCGGGTTGACCCCATACATGGCCAGCAGGCGCACGATGCTTGCCGCACGCGCGGAGGACAGCTCCCAGTTGGTGGGAAACTGCGCCGTGTTGATGGGCTGGTCGTCGGTAAAGCCTTCGACATGCACAGGGTTGTCGAAGCGCTTGACGATATTGGCCACCCGCTCGATCAGGTCGAACGCACGGTTGCTCGGCATGGCATCGCCACTGCCGAACAGCAGGCTGGAATTGAGCTCGATCTCGACCCACAGCTCGTTGCCACGCACGGTCATCTGGTCGGAGCTGATCAGGTCGCCGAACCCGGCCCGCACGTCGTCGGCGATGGTCTGCAAGGGGTCGACGCTGTTCGCGCCGATGCCGGCGTCGGTCTGCTCGCTGTCCTTGAGCAGCGGCTGGGCCGGGGTGACACTCTGCGGCCGCTGTTCACCGACCGGAATCGGCTTCATGGAGCGCTCGGCTTCGTTGAACACCCCGACAAGGGCCTGGGAGAGAATCTTGTACTTGCCTTCGTTGAGCGAAGAAATCGAGTACATCACCACGAAGAAGGCGAACAGCAAGGTGATGAAGTCCGCGTAGGACACCAGCCAGCGCTCGTGATTTTCGTGCTCTTCATGACGACGGCGACGGGACATCGATTACTCCATGAAGCCTTGCAGCTTGAGTTCGATGGAGCGCGGGTTTTCCCCTTCGGCGATGGACAGCAGGCCTTCGAGCATCATTTCCCGATAGCGCGACTGGCGCATGGCAATGGCCTTGAGCTTGTTGGCCACCGGCAGCAGGAACAGGTTGGCACTGGCCACGCCGTAGATGGTGGCGACGAACGCCACGGCAATGCCACCGCCCAGCTGGCTGGGGTCGGCGAGGTTGCCCATGACGTGGATCAGGCCCATCACCGCACCGATGATGCCGATGGTCGGCGCATAGCCGCCCATGCTTTCATAAACCTTGGCCGCCTGGATGTCGCGGGTTTCCTGAGTGATGAAGTCCACTTCCAGGATGCTGCGGATCGACGCCGGCTCGGCGCCATCGACCAGCAACTGCAGGCCTTTGCGCGCATAAGGATCGGGTTCGGCGTCGGCCACGCTTTCCAGACCCAGCAGGCCTTCCTTGCGCGCGGTCATGCTCCAGCCGATGATGCGGTCGATGCCGCCGGACAGGTCGATGCGCGGCGGAAACAGGATCCAGGCGAGGATCTGCACCGCACGCTTGAAGGCACTCATCGGCGACTGCAGCAGCGAAGCGCCCAGGGTACCGCCAAGCACGATCAGCGCGGCCGGCCCGTTGATCAGCGCGCCGGCGTGGCCGCCCTCGAGAAAGTTGCCGCCCAGGATCGCAACGAACGCCAGGATCAGGCCGATAAGACTCAGGACATCCATCAGAGACACGCCTCGACCAGATGACGACCGATGTCGTCCAGGCTGTACACGGCATCGGCCAGGTCGGCCTTGACGATCGCCATGGGCATGCCATAGATCACACAACTGGCCTCGTCCTGGGCCCACACCGTACTGCCACCCTGCTTGAGCATGCGCGCGCCTTCGCGGCCATCGGCGCCCATGCCGGTGAGCACCACCGACAGCACCTTGTCACCGTAGGCCTTGGCCGCCGAGCCGAAGGTGATGTCCACGCACGGCTTGTAGTTCAGGCGCTCGTCGCCGGGCAGGATCTTCACCGCACCACGGCCGTCGACCATCATCTGCTTGCCGCCTGGCGCCAGCAGGGCCAGCCCCGGGCGCAGCAGATCGCCGTCTTCGGCTTCCTTGACGCTGATCTGGCAGAGCTTGTCCAGGCGCTCGGCAAAGGCCTTGGTAAAGGCCGCCGGCATGTGCTGGATCAGCACGATGGGTGCCGGAAAATTGGCAGGCAACTGGGTCAGAACCCGCTGCAACGCGACCGGCCCACCGGTGGAAGTGCCGATGGCCACCAGCTTGTAAGCCTTGCGCCGCGGCGTTCCGGAGTGATGGGCGTGGCTGGGGGCCGGAACAGCCGGACGAGCCGGAGCCGGCGCCGGCCGGGTGCTGCCGAGCGTCGGCGCAGGAACCGGAGCCGGACGTCGCGCCGCGGGGGTGGCTGCCGGCGTCGATACCGGCGTCGATACCGGCGCAGCCGAGCTGGAGGCCGGCGTGCCAAAGGAGCTGAAGCGCCGGTTGCTGCGCGCGATGCTGTTGATCTTCTCGCACAGCAGCTGTTTGACCTTGTCGGGGTTGCGCGAGATGTCTTCGAAATTCTTCGGCAGGAAATCGACCGCACCGGCATCCAGGGCGTCGAGGGTGACGCGGGCGCCTTCGTGGGTCAGGGAAGAGAACATCAATACCGGCGTAGGAATACGCTGCATGATGTGACGGACCGAGGTGATGCCATCCATCATCGGCATCTCGTAGTCCATGGTGATGACATCCGGCTTGAGCGCCAGGGCCTGTTCGATGGCTTCCTTGCCGTTGGTGGCCGTGCCGACCACCTGAATGAGGGGATCCGAGGAGAGAATTTCCGAAACGCGGCGGCGGAAGAAACCGGAATCGTCCACCACCAGGACCTTGACTGCCATAAACACTCCAATAGACCCCGGAGCATCGCTGCCCCGGGGCCAGAATCAAATACGCCGTGCGGCGTAACGCTTGAGCATGCTCGGAACGTCCAGGATCAGTGCAATCCGGCCGTCGCCGGTGATGGTCGCACCCGACATGCCCGGCGTGCCCTGCAGCATTTTGCCCAGCGGCTTGATGACCACCTCTTCCTGACCGACCAGCTGGTCGACCACGAAGCCGATGCGCTGGGTACCCACCGAGAGGATCACCACATGGCCTTCGTGCTGCTCCTCGAAGGACGCCGACTTGATCAGCCAACGCTTGAGGTAGAACAGCGGCAGCGCCTTGTCGCGCACGATGACCACTTCCTGGCCGTCCACCACGTTGGTGGTCGACAGGTCGAGGTGGAAGATCTCGTTGACGTTGACCAGCGGGAAGGCGAACGCCTGGTCGGCGAGCATCACCATCAGCGTCGGCATGATCGCCAGGGTCAGCGGCACCTTGATGACGATCTTCGAACCCTGGCCCTTGGTCGAGTAGATGTTGATCGAACCGTTGAGCTGGGAAATCTTGGTCTTGACCACGTCCATGCCCACGCCACGACCCGAGATATCGGAAATCTCGCTCTTGGTCGAGAAACCCGGGGCGAAGATCAGGTTGTAGCAGTCGGTGTCGCTCAGACGGTCGGCGGCATCCTTGTCCATGACCCCGCGCTTGACCGCGATGGCGCGCAGCACCGCCGGGTCCATGCCCTTGCCATCGTCGGAGATCGACAACAGGATGTGATCACCTTCCTGCTCGGCGGACAGCACCACCCGGCCACTGCGCGACTTGCCAGCGGCTTCGCGCTCGTCCGGCATCTCGACACCGTGGTCGACGGCGTTACGCACCAAGTGGACCAGCGGATCGGCCAGCGCCTCGACGAGGTTCTTGTCGAGGTCGGTCTCTTCACCGACCAGCTCCAGGTTGATTTCCTTCTTGAGCTGGCGAGCCAGGTCGCGAACCAGGCGCGGGAAGCGCCCGAAGACCTTTTTGATCGGCTGCATGCGGGTCTTCATCACCGCAGTCTGCAGGTCGGCGGTTACCACATCCAGGTTGGACACCGCCTTGGACATGGCCTCGTCACCGCTGTTGAGCCCCAGGCGCACCAGACGGTTACGCACCAGCACCAGCTCGCCGACCATGTTCATGATCTCGTCGAGGCGCGCGGTGTCGACCCGTACGGTGGTTTCCGCTTCGGAGGCCACCGGTTTCTCGCCCGCCGGAGCGGCAGCCGGTTTGGCCGCTGCCGGTGCAGGCGCAGCAGGTGCGGCAGGTGCTGCGGCACGGGCCGCCGGGGCCGGCGCAGGCTTGGCCGCCGGAGCGGGAGCGGGAGCCGGTGCGGGTGCTTCCGCTTTGGCAGCGGCGGCAGCAGGCGCCGCCACGGCCGCACCGCTGACGGCGGCTGGCTCGAACTTACCCTTGCCGTGCAGCTCGTCGAGCAGGTTTTCGAATTCGTGATCGGTGATCTCGTCGGAAGCCGCCGCACTGGCGGTCGGCGCGGCGGCCGTCACCGTCGGTGCCTGGGCGGCAACACCGCCGTCGAAGGAACCCTTGCCATGCAACTGGTCGAGCAGCGCTTCGAATTCGTCGTCGGTGATTTCGTCACCGCCCGGCGCAGCAGCGGCCGACGCTGCTGGCGGGGCACTCGGCGCGGACGCCGCTGTGGCCTTGCCGGCATCGAAATTGCCCTTGCCATGCAGCTGGTCGAGCAAGGCTTCGAATTCGTGGTCGGTGATCTCGTCGCTTTCTACCGCGCCCGCTGGGGCGGCTGGTGCGGGTGCGGCTGCCGCGGCATCGCCTGCCGGGCCGTGCAGTGCATCGAGCAACTGATCGAATTCAGCCTCGGTAATCAGGTCGCTGTCGTCGGCAGTGGCCTCGACAGCCTCGGCGACCGGCGTCGGCTCGCTGACCGGCTCGGGCGCGGCGACAGGTGCGGGTGCAGCAGGCGCGTCAGCCGACTCGGGTTCGGCGAGGCGCGCAAGTGCCTGCAGCAACTCTGGGGTAGCCGGGGTGATGTCGGTGCGCTCACGCACCTGACCGAACATGCTGTTGACGGTATCCAGGGCTTCAAGCACCACGTCCATCAGCTCTGCGTTAACGCGTCGTTCGCCCTTGCGCAGGATGTCGAACACGTTCTCGGCGATGTGACAGCATTCCACCAGCTCATGCAGCTGGAGGAAGCCGGCGCCCCCTTTTACAGTGTGAAAACCGCGAAAAATTGCATTGAGCAAATCCGCATCGTCCGGTCGACTTTCCAGCTCGACCAACTGCTCGGACAGTTGCTCTAGAATCTCGCCGGCCTCTACCAGAAAATCCTGAAGGATCTCTTCATCGGCGCCGAAGCTCATGGGGGGTGCTCCCTAAAATTGACCGTCAATTGACCTTAGAAGCCAAGACTCGATAGCAAGTCGTCCACGTCATCCTGCCCGGAAACGACATCTTCACGTTTATCGGCATGAATCTGCGGACCTTCACCCTGAGCGGTATGTTTTTTCGGATCTTTTTCTGCCTGCATGGCTTCGTGATCGTGCTCGATGCCAGCGAAACGATCGACATGGCTGGCCATCAGCACCAGCTTCAGCAGATTGCTTTCAACTTCAGTGACCAGTTGCGTGACCCGCTTGATCACCTGGCCGGTCAGGTCCTGGTAGTCCTGGGCCAGCAGAATGTCATTGAGGTTGCCCGCGACCGCATGGCTGTCCTGCTCGGCTCGAGTCAGGAACACATCGACGCGACGCGCCAGGTCCCGGAACTCTTCGGCACCGATCTCGCGGCGCATGAAGCGACCCCAGTCGGCGCGCAGCACCTTGGCTTCATCGCTGAGGCCATTCATCATCGGCGCGCTCTGCTCCACCAGGTCCATGGTGCGGTTGGCAGCCCCTTCGGTCAGCCTCACAACATACGACAGACGCTCGGTGGCATCCGTGATCTGGGACACTTCTTCGGCTTGCGGCATGTGCGGATCGATGTGGAAATTGACGATCGCGCTGTGCAGCTCGCGCGTCAATTTGCCGACTTCCTGGTACAAGCCACGGTCGCGAGTCTGGTTGAGTTCATGGATCAGTTGCACGGCATCGCCGAACCGGCCCTTTTCGAGGCTGGCGACGAGTTCTTGCGCATGTCTTTTCAGGGTCGACTCGAAGTCACCCAGTGAATCTTTGTTATCCATAGCACCCTCGCGGCATGCAATCAGCTATTGACGCGCTCGAAGATCTTTTCGATCTTTTCTTGCAGGACTTGCGCCGTGAAGGGCTTGACCACATAACCGTTCACACCGGCCTGGGCGGCCTCGATGATCTGCTCACGCTTGGCCTCGGCAGTCACCATCAGCACAGGGATGTTCTTCAGGCGCTCGTCCTGACGGACATTGCGCAGCAGCTCGATCCCGGTCATGCCCGGCATGTTCCAGTCGGTCACCAGAAAATCGAACGCACCACTCTGCAACATAGGCAGCGCGGTCAGGCCGTCATCGGCTTCCGACGTGTTGGTGAACCCCAAGTCACGCAACAGGTTTTTTATGATCCGCCGCATCGTTGAAAAGTCATCAACGATGAGGATTTTCATGTTCTTGTCCAATTCGACCTCCAAGCAGTCTTTAACGGGCCCGCTCCCCGGACCCGCTGTTCACTCAATACGAATACAGCCCATCTTCGACCACACCCCTGACAGCCAAGTATCAGGACACGCACAAGACGCCCGCAGCCCCCCTCACGGAGTCGACTGACAGGCTCCTGCCTTGTCTGGATGCTTGCCTAACCTGATGCAGCCGGTCTGAAACCAGAGAAAACCGCGAGCGCCTCAACGCGCGCGCCATTCCCCCAGACGCCCCCGCAGACGCGCTGCACACTGGCTGTGCAACTGGCTGACTCGCGATTCACTGACCCCCAGGACCTCCCCGATCTCTTTGAGGTTCAGTTCCTCGTCATAGTACAACGCCAGCACCAATCGCTCACGCTCCGGAAGATTGGCAATGGCATCGGCCAAGGCATTCTGGAAGCGTTCATCCTCGAGATCTCGGGAGGGCTCCAGCGAACCGCTGGCGCCATCCTCATGCAGCCCGTCATGTTCGCCATCCTGCAGCAGGTCGTCGAAACTGAACAGCCGGCTACCCAAGGTGTCGTTCAAGATAGCGTAATAATCATCAAGACTTAACTGGAGTTCGGCAGCAACTTCATGATCTTTAGCGTCGCGACCCGTTCTTGCCTCAATTGCACGTATTGCATCACTGACCATACGTGTATTGCGGTGCACGGAACGCGGTGCCCAGTCGCCTTTGCGCACCTCGTCGAGCATCGCGCCACGGATGCGGATGCCGGCGTAGGTCTCGAAACTGGCCCCTTTGCTGGAGTCGTATTTGGTCGAGACTTCCAGCAGGCCGATCATGCCGGCCTGGATCAGGTCCTCGACCTGCACACTGGCAGGCAGACGCGCCAGCAGGTGATAGGCGATGCGCTTGACCAAGGGTGCGTAACGCTCGATCAGTTCGTACTGTGAGTTGCGTGACGCCTTGCTGTACATCTGATAGCCGCTTGCTGTCATTGGACCGGTCCTGCTGCGCTGGTCTGGTGAACAAGTCGCTCGACGAAGAACTCGAGATGCCCGCGCGGGTTGGCAGGCAGTGGCCAGGTGTCGACCTTCTGGGCGATGGCCTTGAAAGCCAGCGCACACTTGGAGCGCGGGAAGGCCTCGTAGACCGCACGCTGCTTCTGTACCGCCTTGCGCACGCATTCGTCATAGGGCACGGCACCGACGTACTGCAGGGCCACGTCGAGGAAGCGGTCAGTGACCTTGGTCAGCTTGGCAAACAGGTTGCGCCCTTCCTGCGGTGTCTGCGCCATGTTGGCCAGGACCCGGAAACGGTTCATGCCGTAGTCACGATTGAGCAGTTTGATCAGCGCGTAGGCGTCGGTGATCGAGGTAGGCTCGTCGCAGACCACCAGCAGCACCTCCTGGGCGGCGCGCACGAAGCTCACCACCGAGTCGCCGATGCCCGCGGCGGTATCGATGACCAGCACGTCGAGGTTGTCGCCGATTTCGCTGAATGCCTGGATCAGCCCGGCATGCTGGGCCGGGGCCAGGTGCACCATGCTCTGCGTGCCCGAGGCGGCCGGCACGATGCGCACCCCACCCGGGCCCTGCAAGAGCACATCGCGCAGCTCACAGCGGCCTTCGATCACATCGGCCAGCGTGCGTTTGGGCGTCAGGCCCAGCAGGACATCGACGTTGGCCAGGCCAAGGTCGGCATCGAGCAGCATGACACGGCGCCCAAGCTCGGCCAGCGCCAGTGAGAGGTTCACCGAAACGTTGGTCTTGCCCACGCCACCTTTGCCGCCGGTCACGGCGATAACCTGTACAGGATGCATGCTGCCCATGTTATTTCTTTACCTTGTCATGCTTGGACCGAAACCACATTACGGGCTGCACGTTCCGTGTCGAACAATGCCTGGCAGACCAGCGATGCAGACGCTTTTCTTTATTTTCCATCGTTTACCCCACTCGCTTGCCGGGGGTGTGATAGAGGTCGGCGAACATGTCCGCCATCGCCTCCTCACTGGGTTCATCCTGCAGCTGCACGCTGACCGCACGGCTCACCAGCTGGTGACGCCGCGGCAGATGCAGGTCGTCAGGAATCCTCGGCCCATCGGTCAGATAGGCCACTGGCAATTCGTGAGCGATTGCCAGGCTCAACACTTCGCCAAGGCTGGCGGTCTCGTCCAGCTTGGTCAGGATGCAACCGGCCAGGCCACAGCGTTTGTAGCTGTGGTAGGCCGCGGTGAGCACCTGCTTCTGGCTGGTGGTGGCCAGCACCAGGTAATTGCGAGCGCGGATGCCACGCCCGGCCAGGCTCTCCAGTTGCATGCGCAGGGCCGGATCGCTGGCCTGCAGGCCGGCGGTATCGATCAGCACCACGCGCTTGCGAATCAGTGGCTCCAGAGCCTGGGCCAATGACTGTCCAGGATCGACATGGGTGACCGGCACATTGAGGATTCGCCCGAGGGTCTTGAGCTGCTCCTGGGCACCGATACGGAAGCTGTCCATGCTCACCAGCGCGACGTTCTGCGCGCCGTACTTGAGCACGTAGCGGGCCGCCAGCTTGGCCAGGGTGGTGGTCTTGCCCATGCCGGCCGGGCCGACCATGGCGATCACGCCGCCCTCTTCCAGAGGCTCGATCTCCGGCACGCTGATCATCCGCGCCAGGTGGGCAAGCAGCATGCGCCAGGCATGCTTGGGATCGTCGATTTCCGCCACCATGTCCAGCAGGTCGCGCGACAGCGGGCCGGACAGCCCGACACGCTGCAGCCTGCGCCACAGGTTGGCCTGTTGCGGACGGCTGCCTTGCAGCTGGGTCCAGGCCAGCGAGCCGAGCTGGACTTCCAGCAGTTCGCGCAGACCATTGAGTTCCGAACGCATCGATTCGAATACGCGCTGGCTGATGGCCTGCTCCGCTGCCGACGGCGACGGCGCAGGTGCAGCCGCGACAGGAGGACGCGGCAACTCTTCGAGGGTCGGTTCGATGTGCTTGTCGGTGGCGCTCAGCGGCAGGCCGGAGAACAGCTGGCGGTTGGTCGCCGCATCGGCCTCGCTACGGCTGCCGAGCTCGGCCTGCGCGGAAACGATGCGCGACTGGGTCTTGCGCAGCTCGTCTTCGAGTTCCATGTTCGGCACACGCGGGGCCAGTGCGGACAGTTTGTAATCCAGGGCAGCAGTCAGCTCGACACCGCCGGCGATACGCCGGTTGCCGATGATGGCCGCTTCGGCGCCCAGCTCATCACGAACCAGTTTCATGGCTTGACGCATATCGGCGGCGAAAAAACGCTTAACTTGCATGACTCACTACCTCAGCCATTTGGCCCGACAGTCGCTACGATGGTGACTTGCTTGTTATCAGGGATCTCCTGATACGCCAGAACATGCATGTTCGGTACAGCCAATCGTCCAAATCGTGACAGCATGGCCCGGATCGGGCCCGCCACCAACAGAATCACCGGAGAACCCTGCATTTCCTGACGCTGGGCCGCCTCAATCAACGAACGCTGGAGCTTTTCAGCCATGCTCGGTTCGAGAAGAACGCCTTCTTCCTGACCCTGACCAGCCTTCTGCATACTATTTAGCAATATCTGTTCCAACCTTGGCTCCAAGGTAATCACAGGCAGCTCTGTCTCAGTACCTACAATGCTTTGCACGATGGCACGGCTCAGACCGACCCGGACCACCGCCACCAGAGCGGCGGTATCTTGACTCTTGCCGGCGTTATTGGCGATCGCCTCGGCAATGGTGCGGATGTCACGCACCGGCACGTGCTCGGCCAGCAACGCCTGCAATACATTGAGCAGCGCCGACAACGACAGCACGCCCGGTACCAGCTCCTCGGCCAGCTTCGGAGAACTCTTGGCCAGCAGCTGCATCAGTTGCTGGACCTCCTCGTGACCGATCAGCTCATGAGAGTGCTTGTAGAGAATCTGGTTCAGGTGGGTGGCCACGACCGTACTGGCATCGACCACGGTGTAGCCCAGCGACTGGGCCTGGGCGCGCTGGCTGATCTCGATCCATACCGCCTCCAGGCCGAACGCCGGGTCACGGGCGGTGATGCCGTTGAGCGTACCGAATACCTGACCAGGGTTGATGGCCAGCTCGCGGTCCGGGTAGATCTCTGCCTCGGCGAGAATCACCCCCATCAACGTCAGGCGATAGGCGCTCGGCGCCAGGTCGAGGTTGTCGCGAATGTGCACGGTGGGCATCAGGAAGCCCAGCTCCTGCGACAGTTTTTTGCGCACCCCCTTGATCCGCGCCAGCAGCTGCCCGCCCTGGTTGCGGTCCACCAACGGAATCAGGCGGTAGCCAACCTCCAGGCCGATGATGTCGACGGGGGTCACGTCATCCCAACCCAGCTCCTTGGATTCCTGAGCACGCACCGGTGAAGGCAGCATGTCCTGCTGGCGTTGCACCTCGGCCAGGGCCACGGCCTTGGCCTTTTGATCGCGGCGCCACAGCCAGTAGGCCATACCGGCGGCGATGCCACCCAGACCGATGAAAGCGAAATGCGGCATGCCGGGCACCAGGCCCATGACGATCATGATCGCCCCGGACACCGCCAGCGCCTTATAGGAAGAAAACATCTGGCGGTTGATCTGCTTGCCCATCTCTTCCGAACCGGAAGCACGGGTGACCATGATCGCCGCGGCAGTGGACAGCAACAGTGATGGCAATTGCGCCACCAAACCGTCACCGATGGCCAGCAGGGTATAGACCCGGCCAGCTTCGGCGAACGGCATGCCGTGCTGCAGCATCCCCACCAGCATGCCGCCGATCAGGTTGATGAACAGGATCAGCAGGCCGGCGATGGCGTCGCCGCGCACGAACTTGCTGGCACCATCCATCGAACCGTAGAACTCGGCCTCGGCGGCCACTTCCGAACGCCGCGTCTTGGCCTGGTTCTGGTCGATCAGGCCGGCGTTGAGGTCGGCGTCGATGGCCATCTGCTTGCCGGGCATGGCGTCCAGGGTGAAACGCGCGCTGACCTCGGAGATACGCCCAGCACCCTTGGTGATGACCACGAAGTTGATGATCATCAGGATGGCAAACACCACGATCCCGACCACATAGTTGCCGCCGATTACCACTTCACCGAAAGCCTGGATCACCTTGCCGGCGGCGTCGTGACCGTCCTGGCCGTGCAGCATGACCACTCGGGTGGAGGCCACGTTGAGCGCCAGGCGCAACAGCGTGGCGACCAGCAGGATGGTCGGGAATACGGAGAAATCCAGCGGCCGCATGGCATATACGCAGACCAGCAGGACCACGATGGACAATGCGATGTTGAAGGTGAAGAACACGTCGAGCAGGAACGGCGGCATCGGCAGCATCATCATCGCCATCAGCGCCAGCAACAAGACCGGCACACCCAGCTGCCCACGGCCCAGGCCCGCGAGATTGTTGCGTGCGTTACTGATTAACTGAGTGCGATCCACCGGTTATATCCTGCATCAGACCAAAACTTTGACGCCCTGCGCGCCCTGGTCTGACTCATTGCAAGAAGCTGTCCAACTTTGCGGCCTCGATGAGCCGACGCCCGCATCAGGCGTCGCGCTGGAGATCCGGCGGAATGGGCAGGTCGCCCAGCGGTTGCGGCCGCTTGCCGCGGCCGGCGTGGAACTGGCGAATCTGGAACACGTAGGCCAGCACCTGGGCAACGGCAAGGTAAAGCCCGGCCGGGATTTCCTGCTCCAGCTCCGTGCTGTAGTAGATCGAGCGAGCCAGCGTCGGCGACTCGAGAATCATGATCTGGTTGTGCGTGCCGATCTCGCGAATCTTCAACGCGATCAGGTCGACACCCTTGGCCAGCAGCATCGGCGCCCCACCCTGCTCGGGGTCGTACTTCAGGGCTACGGCAAAGTGCGTGGGGTTGGTGATGATGACATCGGCTTCCGGAATGGCGGCCATCATCCGGCGATGGGACATTTCATATTGCAGCTGACGAATACGCTGCTTGATCTCTGGACTGCCCTCGCTGTTCTTGTGTTCGTCGCGCACTTCCTGCTTGGTCATCATCAGTTTCTTGTGTGACTCGTACAACTGGAACGGCACATCCACGGCGGCGATCAGGAACAGCCCGGCAACGATCCACAAAGTGCTCCAACCCACCAGTTGCAAGCTGTGGATCATGGCCTGCTCCAGCGGCTCATGAGCGATGGCAACCAGGTCGTCGCGATCGTTCTTGATCACCACCAGCGCCACGGCCAGGATGATCAGGAACTTGGCCAGCGACTTGAGCAACTCGACCAGCGAGTTCATCGAGAACATCCGCTTGACCCCGGAAAGCGGGTTCATGCGGCTGAACTTGGGTGCCAGCGACTTGGTAGCGAACAGCCAACCGCCCAGCATGATCGGCCCCGCCACCGCCGCCAGCAGCATGACGATCAGAAATGGCAGCACCGCCACCAGCGCATGCTGCCCAGACTTGACCAACATACGCCCCATCCAGGAGGGGTCCATGAGCATCTCGCGCGTGATGCTGAAGTTGTCGCGCATCAGTTCCTGCATCATTTGCGCCACGCCGCCGCCGAACATCAGCAGGCCCGACGCGCCCATCATCATGACCACGAAGGTGGTCAGCTCCTTGGAGCGAGCGATCTGCCCGTCGGCGCGACTGTCACGGACCTTTTTGTCCGTGGGCTTTTCCGTCTTGTCCTGACCGCTCTCGCTTTCAGCCATATCAGCGGGCCCTCACCAGATCGCGAAGCTGTTGCAAGGCCTCTACCGCCATGGGCTGATATTGACCGAGGATGTCCGCCATGGTCATCCACAGAATCACCATGCCCAGCACCAGGGTCATCGGAAAGCCGATGGAGAAAATGTTCAACTGCGGCGCCGCGCGGGTCATGATGCCGAAGGCGATGTTGATGATCAGCAGGGCCACGATAGCCGGCAGCACCAGGCGCAGCCCGGAAGCCAATACCCAGCCCAGCCCGTTGGCCAGCGTCCAGAAGGTGTCGACGTGCAGGGCATGCCCCACCGGCAGGGTGGTAAAGCTCTCGATGAGCACCTCCAGCACCACCTGATGGCCGTTCATGGCCAGGAACATCAGGGTCACCAGCATGGTGAAGAACTGCCCCACCACCGCCGTGGACACACCGTTGGCCGGATCGACCATCGACGCGAAGCCCATGCCCATCTGTACAGCGATGATTTGCCCGGCGACCACGAAGACCTGGAAGAACAGCTGCAGGCAAAGCCCCATGCCCACACCGACAATGATCTGCTCGGCGACCAGCAGCAAGGCACTGAGGTCCAGCGCCTGAACCGCTGGCATCGGCGGCAACACCGGCGCCACCACTACAGTGATGGCCACCGCCAGATACATACGCACACGACGCGGCACCAGCGTCGTACCGATGATCGGCATGGTCATCAGCAACGCCACGATGCGGAACAACGGCAGAATGAAACTCGCCACCCAGGTACTGATCTGGGTGTCGGTGAGCATCAGCAGCGGCTGCATGACGTCAGCCGATCAGGGTCGGAATGCTGTTGAACAGGTTCAGGACGTAGTCCATGAAGTAATTCAGCAGCCAGGGGCCAGCGACGATCAGGGTCACCAGCATCACCAGCAGACGCGGCAGGAAGCTCAGGGTCTGCTCGTTGATCTGTGTCGCGGCCTGGAACATCGCCACGATAAGACCGCAGATCAGGCTCGGCACCACCAGGATGGCCACCAGCATGGTGGTCAGCCACAGCGCCTCGCGAAACAGGTCGATCGCCACTTCAGGGGTCATCGCACAGCCTCCTCGTCGAACCGGCTATACGCCGCCAAAACTGCCGGCCAGCGTGCCGACGATCAGCGCCCAGCCATCCACCAGCACGAACAGCATGATCTTGAACGGCAGGGAAATGATCAACGGCGACAGCATCATCATACCCATGGCCATCAGCACACTGGCCACCACCATGTCGATGATCAGGAACGGAATGAAGATCATGAAGCCGATCTGGAACGCCGTCTTGAGCTCGGAAATCACGAACGCCGGCACCAGGATGGTCAGCGGCGCAGCATCCGGGGTCGGAATGTCGGTGCGCTTGGACAGGCGCATGAACAGCTCAAGGTCGCTGGTGCGCGTCTGCGCGAGCATGAAGTCCTTGATCGGCACCTGGGCCCTGGCCACTGCATCCTGGGCCGTGAGGGTCTCGGCCAGGTAGGGCTGCAGGGCCTCGTTGTTCACTCGGTCGAACACCGGCGCCATGATGAACATGGTCAGGAACAGCGCCATGCCGATGAGAATCTGGTTGGATGGGGTCTGCTGCAGGCCCAGGGCCTGACGCAGGATCGAGAACACCACGATGATCCGCGTGAAGCTGGTCATCAGCATGACGAACGCCGGAATGAAGCTCAGCGCCGTCATGATCAGCAGGATCTGCAGGCTGACCGAATACTCCTGCTGACCGTTGGCCCCGCTGGACAAGGAGATCGCCGGGATCGACAGCGGGTCGGCCGCCAGCACGGCAGGCGCCGACGAGGCCAGGAACAGCACGATCAGTAAACGCAAAGCGCGCATCACTTGGGTTCCTTATCCTTGCCCATCAGCTCCAGCAGACGCTGGGCGAATTCAGGCGTGGCCGGCTCGCGCACCGGCACCTCGACGTTGTCCTTGAGCACATGCAGCGGTGTGATGCGTCCAGGCGTGATGCCCAGCAGGATCTGCTCCTTGCCCACCTGCACCAGCACCAGCCGGTCGCGCGGACCGATGGCACGGGAGCCGATCATCTCGATGACCTGCGCATTGCCGGGTGCCATGCTCTGCACCCGCCGCACCACCCAGGCCAGGGCGAAGATCAGGCCCACCACCAGCAGCAGACCCAGCAGCAGTTGCAGCAGTTGCCCACCCATCCCACCAGGCAAGGCGCTACCCACCTGCGGCGCAGCCGCCTGGGTGGCCGGCTCGGCCGCCAGGGCCAGCGCCGGCATGGCCATCAGCGCCATGGCACTCGACAGACGCTTCACTTAACGCAGCTTCTTGATACGTTCGCTGGGGCTGATCACGTCGGTCAGGCGGATGCCGAACTTCTCGTTGACCACGACCACTTCACCATGGGCGATCAGCGTACCGTTGACCAGCACGTCCAACGGCTCGCCGGCCAGGCGATCCAGCTCGATCACCGAGCCCTGGTTGAGCTGCAGCAGGTTGCGGATGCTGATATCGGTGCTGCCCACTTCCATGGAGATGGATACCGGAATATCCAGGATCACATCCAGGTTCGGGCCTTCCAGCGACACGGGCCCGGCAGCCTTCGGCGTGCTGCCGAACTCTTCCATCGGCATGCGGGTCGATTGCGGCTTGCTGGCCTCGTCGGCCGCCAGCAGTGCGTCGATGTCCGCCTGCCCTCCTTCGCCGGCCTCGTTCAGCGCAGCCGCCCATTCATCGGCCAACGCCTGGTCATCAGCAGACGTCATTTCGTTTTCATCAGCCATCGGTTGTCCTCTGCGGGCAGTGATTCAAATACGCGATATGGATTACGGCGCGACCTTCGGTCAACGCCGCTCTATGGGTTCGATGATCTGCAGGGCCAGGTTGCCCTTGTGCGAGCCCAGCTTGACCTTGAACGACGGCACGCCATTGGCGCGCATGACCAGCGATTCAGGCAGATCCACCGGAATCACGTCGCCAGGCTGCATGTGCAGAATCTCGCGCAGCGCCAGCTGACGCTGGGCCACGGTGGTGGTCAGCGGCACCGAGACATCCAGCACGTCTTCCTTGAGCGCCTTGACCCAGCGCTCGTCCTGGTCATCGAGGTCGGACTGGAAGCCGGCGTCGAGCATTTCGCGGATCGGCTCGATCATCGAGTAAGGCATGGTGACGTGCAGGTCGCCGCCACCGCCGTCGAGTTCGATATGGAAGGTGGAAATCACCACAGCCTCGCTGGGGCCGACGATGTTGGCCATGGCCGGGTTGACCTCCGAGTTGATGTACTCGAAGTTGACTTCCATGATCGCCTGCCAGGCTTCCTTCAGGTCGATGAACGCCTGGTCCAGCACGATGCGCACCACACGCAGCTCGGTAGGCGTGAACTCACGACCTTCGATCTTCGCGTGACGGCCATCGCCGCCAAAGAAGTTGTCCACCAGCTTGAACACCAGCTTGGCGTCGAGAATGAACAGCGCCGTGCCACGCAACGGCTTGATCTTGGCCAGGTTGAGGCTGGTCGGCACATACAGCGAATGCACGTATTCACCGAACTTCATCACCTGCACCCCGCCCACCGCCACATCGGCGGAACGGCGCAGCAGGTTGAACATGCTGATGCGGGTGTAACGGGCAAAACGCTCGTTGATCATTTCCAGGGTCGGCATGCGTCCGCGGACGATGCGGTCCTGACTCGTCAGGTCGTAGCTCTTGACGCTGCCAGGCTCGACAGCGCTTTCGGTCTGGACCATTCCATCGTCCACGCCATGCAGCAGCGCGTCGATCTCATCCTGGGAGAGCAGGTCTTGCACGGCCATGTCGCGGAATCCTACTGCAATACGAAGTTGGTGAAGAGCAGCTGCTCGACGACAGTCTTGCCCACTTCTTTCTGAGCGACTTCCTGAATGCTGGCGGTGGCCTTCTGGCGCAGGAGTTCCTGGCCGATCGGCGACGACAGCGATTCGAACGGAATACTGGAGAACAGCATCACCAGGTTGTTGCGAATGGTGGGCATGTGCACTTTCAGGGCTTCAAGATCGGCAGCATTACGCGCCAGCATGGTGATGTTCACCTGCATGTAGCGCTGCCGGCCGTTGGCGTTGAAGTTGATGACAAAAGCCGGGGTCAGTGGCTCGAACAGCGCAGGCTGGCGAACGTTGGTGGCGGCTGCCGGCTCGGCCTTGACTTCAGGCTTGTGCATGAAGAACCAGGTCGCACCGACCGAAAGGCCGACAGCCAGCAACAGGGCCACGACCACGATGATGATGAGCTTGAGTTTACCTTTCGAGCCAGGCTCTTTGACTGCTTCACTCTGCGCCATGCCAATAATCCGTCAGTATTCAAGGGGTTCGCTGATACGTAACGGAGTTTGAGCAAGTGTTATGCCAGAGTTGCAATCAAGCCCGCCAGACAGGCCCATGCGAGAGCTGGAAAGGCCGGAAACACAGGCTTGCGGCATGCATGCGAGCGTTCGGCGGCGGCCATGCACCGCCGAACGGCAGGCGTCAATCAGGCGTAATAATCGATTTCGCTGCTACCGATGACCCGCTGCGCCGGCTGACTGGCCGCTACGGCTGATTCCGGCGCTACGTCCTCCACCGTCTCCGCACCACCGACACCACCACGCCCGCCGCCTCGCTGAGCACGACTGGCCTGCTCCTGGGCCTGTTGCTGCGCCTGCTGCTGAGACTGGTCGGAGACGTTGACGTCCACCTGACCGAGGCCCTGCTGGCTGAACGATTCACGCAGGCGCGACACCTGGCTTTCCAGCGCATCACGCACCCCCACATGGGCGCTCATGAAGGTGACCTGGGTCTGCTGGTCCGGCGCCATATTGACGCGGATGTCCAGACGCCCCAGCTCGGCCGGCTCAAGCTTGATCTCCGCCGACTTGAGGTTCTGACTGGACAGATACATGACTCGGTCGACGATACCTTCGCTCCAGCCGCTGCGGTGCATGGCCAAGGGCTGGGCCAAGGGCGAGGCAGCGGCCGGGTTGGCGACCTTCGCCGGCTGGGCTGCCTGACTTAGCGCTGCCAGGCGCTCGGCGAAGTTGTCGACACGGGTGTCGCTGGCGGCATTTTTGGTGTCTTTCAGACCATCGGCGATCAGACCACCAAAGGCTTTTTCGCCACTTTCAGTACTGCCCTGGTCAGAGGCCCCCTTGTCAGCCAGGCTCGCCAGATTATTGACAACGTTCTGCGCCTGACTGGCATCACCGTCCGCATTCTGCGGCTGGGCGTTGCGCTCCTGGCCGGCAGTGGCCTCCTGCGTGGTAGCGCGATGCTTGCCGGTGGCGTTTTCCAGGGCGAACTGCAAGGCATGCAGGCCATCGAGCGGGTCGGCCTGCGGGTCGAAACCGTCTTCGCTCTGGGGCGCTGCCACCACCAGCGCGGCGGCGGCCTGTGCGGGATCCGCAGCGTTGGCCGAGACGTCCGGCAGCGCCGGAACAGGGGTCGCTACCGGCAGCGAGGCTACCGCCTGCTGCTGCGCAGGATCGAGGGCTGGATCACCGGCCACCGGCAACTGCAACACCAGGGACGGATCCACAGAAGGATCGGTGGCCTGCGTGACCTGCTGATCGCTGTCTTGGTCATCCGCCTTGTCAGACTTGGCCGTTGTCTGGACTGGCAACGAATTGCCGCTATCGGCAACCTTGTTCTGGTCACCCGCCTGTGAATTGTCCTGAGTCGGCTTGTCCTTGCCGGCAACCGGCTTGTCCTTGGCGACGGCTGGCTTGTCCGAACCTGCGCGCGCAGGCACGTCACGACTGGCAGCCGGAGCGTCCTGAGATTGCCGGGAATAGACGCTGGAAAAGCTCGACGCCTCGCCTCCGGGGGTCTCGGCAGGCTTGAAAGCATTGGCCGCAGACGACGTTCTGGACGTCGCCGAAGCATTGGCCTGCAATAGGATTTCTGGAGCGAGGGGCATCTTGATCTCCGCACTAGGCAAAACGATGAGTTCAGCAAAGCAAGATGCAGGCCAGGTTTCTCCGAAGAGCTATTTTTCAGGTCTGCGCCATCAGCGTCTGCCGCTCGGCCTCGAAGAGCTGGCGGATGCTCTGGTACTCCTCGTCGATCAGCGCGATCAACTGCTCGAGCCCCTCAGGCTGCTCGCGGCGAGCCTGCTCTTCGAGGCGCAGACAGAGTTCTGACAGCAGTACAGCGCCCATGTTGCTGCTGCTGCCCTTGAAGCTGTGCGCGGCCAGCCCCAACTCGCCCATGTTCAACGAGGGTCGATCGAACGTCATGGTCCGCGAAGCCTGGCGAAACAACGCCATGCGCAGGTCGGAATCCTTGAGAAAGACATCGATCAGCGTCAGGTATTCGTCTTCCATGACCTCATGCAAGGTGTTCAATACATTGTGATCCACATGTCCGGCTGCCACTTGCTCACTCCTTGATCAAGAAACCGTTGGCGAGTATGCCACTTCCCCCCAGGAAAACTCCACGTGAGCTGCACGCCCGTCGTCCGACCAGTGCGCCTCGCGACACAGGGAGCGAATCAGGCGCAGGCCGCGCCCACACAATTCGCTTTCGCCCGGCGTACGCTCAAGCACATCCTGCACATCGAAGCCCTGGCCGCTGTCACGCACACAGATGCCGAGGCTGCCACCCTGAGAGGATGAGCGCACCTGCAACTCCAGACGCACGAACCCGAACTGCAACGCCGCCAGACGTCTGGCGCGCTCTTCGTAATAGAGTGCGAAACCGCTGGCATCACGCTTGAGCGTCGAGTCCAGCCCCAGCACGCCGTGATCCAGGGCATTGCTGTAAAGCTCGGTCAACACGCTGTAGAGCGCACCGCCCTGCTCCCGCAGCTCATGCATCTCCAACAGCAGTTGCAGGATGCCCGGCAGCGGGTTGAACGCCTTGAGGGTAGGCGGGCGAAACTCGAAGGACACCGACCAGTCCATCGGCTCGACCACCACGTTCTCGGTGTGCCAGGCAGCCCGCGTGTCGACCGGCATACGCTGGCCGGTGCTGACCTCCAGCATGCTGACGTCATCACGGGCACGCCCTCCGAAATCATTGAGCGCCTGGAGAATCTCCTGGATGAGCATGGTCGGCTCGCGATTGGCCGCCAGCACCTCACACAGTCGCTGGGAACCGAAAATCCGCTCTTCAGCGTCGCGGGTGTCGATCACGCCATCGGAGCACAGGAACACCCGATCACCCTGACCCAGGGGATAGACCTGCGTACTGGCATCGAAAGCCCTGGCCGACAACACCCCCAGCGGCAGGTGCCGTGACGGCAACGGTGTGATCGAGCCATGACGGGCGCTGAGCAGGTAACCATCCGGCAAGCCGCCATTCCACAGTTCGACCTGCTGCTGATTGAAGTCGAACGCCGCGAGAGTGGCACAACAGAACATGTCCACAGGCAGGATGCGCTTGAGCTTGGCGTTCATCTCGCGAAGCATCTCGGCCAACCCGTAGCCCTTGGCGGTCATGCCATAGAACACGTCGGCCAGCGGCATGGCACCCACCGCAGCCGGCAATCCGTGACCCGTGAAGTCGCCCAGCAATACATGCATGTGCCCGGCCGGCGTGTAGGCCGCCAGCATCAGGTCACCGTTGAACAATGCATAGGGAGATTGCAAATAGCGAATATTCGGCGCATCCAGACACCCGGAATGGGCCACCTGGTCGAACACCGCCTTGGCGACCCTCTGCTCGTTGAGCAGATGCTCACGGTGCGCGGCCAGTTGGTCCCGCTGGCGCAATACCGTGTCCTGCAACTGGCGCAGGCGATTCATGGCATTGATCTTTGCCGCCAGCACCTGCGGATTGAAAGGCTTGGCGAGAAAATCGTCACCCCCGGCGTCCAGGCAACGCGCCACGGCCTCACCGTCAGCCAGGGAAGTCAGGAAGATCACCGGCACCAGCGAGTCACCTGCCATCTGCTTGATGCGCCGCGCCGCCTCGAAGCCATCGATGACCGGCATCATGGCGTCCATCAATACCAGATCCGGTCGCTCGCTGACATACAACGCCAATGCCTGCTCGCCGTTGCAGGTCACCAGGGGCTGGTGGCCCTGGCGACTCACCAGAGTCGCCAGCAACAGCCGATCGCTGGGGCTGTCATCGGCAATCAGAATGCGCAGGCTCTGCGCCTCGGACTGCAAGACTCAGCCCATCTGGAACAGTTTGAAGAAGTTCGAGATCGTCAGGATCTTGACCACGTCCGGGGTGCAGTTGATCAGGCGGACCTGCGCCTTGTCGCCCCCGGCGTGGTCACGCAGCAACAGCAGCATGCCCAGCGCAGAGCTGTCCAGGTACTGGGTGCCGCGCAGGTCGACCGCATATTCCAGATCACCCGGATAGGCCTGGTAAGCCGCGCGAAAGTCCTGGTGGGATGAAAAGTCGAAGCGCCCTTCGACAAACAGCGTGACTTGCCGACCATCCGCAGAACGCTCGGAAGTAACCGCCATACGACCTCCTGTAACCTTGCCTTGATAAGACACAGCCTAGACGAAGTCTGCCGCATCGAAGATGAAAACCCGGGCCGGAACGGCTTATGAATGCCGGAACGGGTCACCAACAACCCGAGCGGCCTTAGCGGCAATACTGCTCAGTTAGACGCTATTGGGCTTTTGTTGGAGCTTGCTCGCGAACAGGCCAGCAAATTCCATGAATCTGCTGTGAACGTGACGCAGCCATCGCGAGCAAGCTCGCTCCCACGGTCTGAACTGACCAGTATTGCCGCTAAAGCCAATACTGATCAGTTAGGCCGGGTAGGAGCGGCTTCAGCCGCGAAGCGACCGCCAGTTCACAGCAGATGCAGTGATTTTCCTGGCGCTTTCGCGGCTAAAGCCGCTCCCACCGGGCCCCATAACGACTAACTGAACAGTATTGCCGCTAAAGCCGTTCCTACAGGTCATGGCGCGGCAGGCGCTGGGACAATTCGTCCAGCAGTTTCTGCTCACGCTTGTCTTCCAGGGCACGGGCTTCATCAATGTAGCGCTGCACCAGCTTGCGCAGACCTTCGACACGGGCGTAAGCCTGTTGCCAGACGCCCCTGGCCCGATCCAGGTTGGCCTGGTGCCAGGCCAGGCTCTTGCGCTGCTGGCCGATGGCGGTTTCCAGCTGGTTGAGAAAGCGCTGGTAGTTCATCAGCCACTGCCCCGAGACACCATGCCCGCCCTTGTCGATCCATTGCTGCTGGTAATTGAGACGGAACTGTTCCAGCTCTTCGAGCTTGTTGTGCGCCAGGTTGACCTGCCCCTGCGCATGCCCGAGGCGCTGCGCGGCGCTGCGTTCGGCAGATTCGGCCATTTCCACCACCGGCGCCAGACGCGCCGCACGACTCTGTGCCATACCTCATCAACCGCCGGGAGCGGGCCCGAAGACGGCAGCCAGCGCTTGCTCGCTGTCCTGCATGTTCACGCTTTCACGTAGCCCCTGGCGTTGGAAACGCACCAGTGCCGGCTGCAGCTGGATGGCCAGGTCGGTCTCGCGGTCGCCGCCGGCCACGTAGGCACCCACGCTGATCAGGTCACGGCTCTGCTGGTAGCGTGACCACAACTGCTTGAAGTATTGCGCACGGGTCATGTGGTCCGCGCTGACCACCGCCGGCATCACCCGGCTGATGGACGCTTCGATGTCGATGGCCGGGTAATGCCCCTCCTCGGCCAGGCGCCGCGACAGCACAATATGCCCGTCGAGCACGCCGCGCGCCGAGTCGGCAATCGGGTCCTGCTGGTCATCGCCTTCGGAAAGCACGGTATAGAACGCCGTGATGGAACCGCCCCCCGCCTCGGCGTTACCGGCGCGTTCGACCAGCTTGGGCAGACGTGCGAACACCGACGGCGGATAGCCCTTGGTCGCTGGCGGCTCACCGATGGCCAAGGCGATTTCCCGCTGGGCCTGGGCGAAACGGGTCAGCGAATCCATCAACAACAGGACGTTCTTGCCACGATCACGGAAGTATTCGGCAATGCGCGTGCAGTACATCGCCGCACGCAGACGCATCAGTGGCGCATCGTCAGCCGGTGAGGCCACCACCACCGAACGCTTGAGGCCTTCCTCGCCAAGGATATGCTCGATGAACTCCTTGACCTCACGACCCCGCTCGCCAATCAAGCCGACGACGATGATGTCGGCCTCGGTGAAGCGGGTCATCATGCCCAGCAGCACACTCTTGCCCACCCCGGTACCGGCGAACAGGCCCAGACGCTGGCCGCGCCCCACCGTCAACAAACCGTTGATGCAGCGAATGCCGACATCCAGCGGCTGGCTGATCGGGTCGCGCTTGAGCGGGTTGATGGTCGGACCGTCCATGGGCACCCAGTCTTCGGCCTTGAGTGGTGGGCGGCCATCCAACGGGCGACCCGCACCATCCAGCACGCGCCCCAGCATGCTCATGCCCATGGGCAAGCGTCCGGTGTCGGCCAGCGGCACGACCCGCGCACCCGGCGCGATGCCGGCAACACTGCCGACCGGCATGAGGAACACCTTGCCACCGGCGAAGCCCATGACCTCGGCATCGACCTGCACCGGATGATGACTGTCATCGTTGATGACCACGCAGCGACTGCCCATGGCGGCGCGCAATCCTTCCGCCTCCAGGGTCAGACCAACCATGCGCAGCAGGCGGCCCTCGACCACGGGCTGGGTGGGCAGGTCTATGGCGCTGGCATAGCCGCCCAGGCGCTTGGCGAAACTGAGCCGGTCAAGGCGCATCGCTCGCCTCTGGATCTTGCACGGGCGCCTGCGCCTTGGTCGCTGACGCTTCGCCTTGGGTCCGAGGTGTCTCGACCTGCGGGATCTCGATATGCAGGTCGGCTGGCGCAGGGTGAGAAACCTGCTCGTGCATCTGGTCATACAGCCGCGCGATGGCTTGGGTGATGCGGGTCTCGACACTGGCGTCGATGCGACTGTGTTCGGTCTCGATCCGGCAGCCGCCAGGCATAAGGCTGTCGTCTTCGAGAATCTTCCAGCTTTCTTCGTGACGCTCGCGCAGCAGCTTGGCCTGGGCGAAGTCCTGCGGATTGACGAAGATGCGCAAATGATTGGCGCCCATGGGCAGCAGCTTCAGGGCATCGCGCAGCACATGGGCGATCTGCTGGGAGTCGGCCAGCAGCTCGCGCTGAATCACCTGGCGAGCGATGTGTTCGACCAGGTGCACCAGCGCTTTCTCGATCTGAGTGTCCTGCTCGGCGATCGGCTCGAACAATTGCTTCATCAGCAATTCGAGGCTGTCGAGCTTGGCCGCCAGCGCCACTTCGGCCTCCTGGCGCACCTTGATCTGAGTGCTGTGAAAACCTTCTTTCTCGCCGGTGGCAAAGCCTTCGTTCCAGGCCTCCTGACGAATGCTTTCCAGTTCTTCAAGGGTCAGCGGCTGGACCTCTTCCAGCGGCACTTCCTCGATCTCGGCCTGCTCGGGCTCCGGCTCCGGCTCGGGCTCAGGCTCGGGCAGCTCGGGATCGAAGCTGGGCAGCGACCAGATATCGACCACCTGTGCCTTGACATCCTTGGCGCGGATCAGGCCACTGGGTTGTTCTTTGCCAGTGCTCGACATGGGTTAGATCATTTCCTCGCCGCCCTTGCCACCCAGCACGATCTCGCCGGCCTCGGCCATGCGCCGTGCAATGGTAAGGATTTCCTTCTGCGCCGCCTCGACATCGCTGACCCGCACCGGCCCCTTGGCCTCCAGGTCGTCGCGCAGCAGCTCGGCAGCCCGTTTGGACATGTTCTTGAAAATCTTTTCCTTGACCGCCTCGTCGGCACCCTTGAGCGCCAGCACCAGCACGTCGGAAGACACTTCGCGCAGCAGCGCCTGGACACCCCGATCGTCGACGTCGGCCAGGTTGTTGAAGACGAACATGAGGTCTTCGATCTGCGTCGACAGATCTTCGTCGACCTCGCGGATCGAATCCATGAGCGCGCCTTCGATGGAGCTGTCGAGGAAGTTCATGATGTCCGCCGCCCGCTTGATGCCGCCCAGGGTGGTCCGCGAGGTGTTGGCGTTGCCGGAGAACTGCTTCTCGAGAATCTGGTTGAGTTCCTTGAGCGCCGCCGGCTGCACGGTGTTCAGCGAAGACACGCGCAGGATGATGTCCAGGCGCACCTTGTGATCGAAATGCCCCAGCACTTCACCAGCCTGGTCGGCGTCCAGATAGGCGACGACGATGGCCTGGATCTGCGGGTGCTCGTAGCGGATCACGTCGGCCACCGCACGCGGCTCCATCCACTTGAGGCTGTCCAGACCGCTGGTGTTGCCGCCCAGCAGGATCCGGTCGATCAGGCCATTGGCCTTGTCTTCGCCCAGGGCCTGGGTGAGCATCTTGCGAATGTAGCCGTCGGAGCCGACGCCGAGGCTGGTCTGGTCGCCGACGGTGTCGACGAACTCGCTCATCACCTCTTCGACCTGCTCGCGATGCACGTTGCGCATCTGCGCCATGGCCACACCGACCTTCTGCACCTCCTTCGGTCCCATGTGGCGCAGAACCTGCGCAGCGTCGGTCTCACCGAGTGACAGCAGCAGCACGGCGGCCTTCTCGACTTGGGTCAGCTTGATAGCCCCGGCTCGATCATTCATCGGCGTTAATCCACTCTTTCACGACCTGGGCGACACGCCCCGGATCTTCGGCCACCAAGCCTTTGATTGCGTTCAGCTGTGCGTCATAACCCTCGGTAGGGCTCGGCAGCAGGATGCTTTGCGGACCACCCAGGCTCACGCGGTCGGTGGACAGTTCGCCATCGAGACCGCCCATGCCGCCCAGCTCGGCGTCGCCGAACCCGGCCAGTTCCTTGCGCTTGGGGTTGGTGATGTTGTTGAGCACGGGGCGCAGCACACCGAACACCAGGATCAGGATGAAGATGACGCCCGCCGCCTGCTTGAGGATGTCCCAGAACCATGGCTGGGTGTAGAACGGCACGTCGGGGATGACTTCGCCACGCTCGCTGGAGAACGGCACGTTGATCACGCTGACGCTATCACCACGACTGGCATCGAAGCCCACGGCATCCTGGACCAGGCGAGTGAAACGCGCCAGGTCGGCGGCGCTCCATGGCGCGCGGGTCACTTCACCATTAGCCGGGTTGGTCTTGACCATGTCGTCCACTACCACCGCTACCGACAAGCGGGTCAGGCGACCTTGCTGCTGCTTGGTGTGGCTGATGGAACGGTCGAGTTCGAAGTTCTTGGTCGACTGCGAACGCTTGTCGGTCGGATACGGCGCCAAGGCTGGCTGGCCGGTCGCCGGGTCCATGATCTGCTGGCCGTTGGCATCGAGCAGCGGCTGACCGGGCGCAATGGCCGCAGCGGCACCGGCAGCTCCGCCCGTGGCGTTCTGCGGCGCAGTGGCCGGGCCGGGAGGCTGGTTGCTCAGCGCACCGGGAACCCCCTGGGGGCCAGAACTGCTGGAGCGCTGTTCATTGACCGACTGCTCGCTGCGCAGCGCCGGCTGGTCGGGATTGAAGCTTTCTGCGGTGGACTCCACGGCACTGAAGTCGACCATGGCCGAGACTTCAGCCTTGTAGCGGTCGTTACCCAGCACCGGCTGAAGGATGTTCTGCACGCGCTGAGTCAGCATGCTTTCCATGCGGCGGGTGTAGTCGAACTGCTTGCCGGCCATGGTCAGTTCGGAGTTCTCCGCCTGATCGGACAGCAGGTTGCCCTTCTGGTCCACCACGGTGACCTGCGACTTGGACAACTCCGGCACACTGGTCGCCACCAGATTGACGATGGCAGCCACCTGACCGGCCTCCAGGGCACGGCCGGGATACAGCTCGACCAGCACCGAAGCGGTCGGCTTGCGGTCGTCGCGCACGAACACCGAGCTTTTCGGAATCGCCAGGTGCACACGGGCGGCCTTGACGTTGTTCAGAGCCGAAATGGTGCGGGCCAGCTCGCCTTCCAGGCCACGACGGTAACGGGTCGCTTCCATGAACTGGCTGGTGCCCAGGCCCTGGTCCTTGTCGAGGATCTCGAAGCCGATGTTGGCGTCGGTCTGGCTCACGCCGGCCTGGGCCAGCTGGATACGTGCGCGCTGCAAGTCATCGGCCTTGACCAGCAGGGCGCCAGAATTGGGCTCGACGGTATAACGGATGTTGGCTGCAGTGAGAGTGTCCATCACCTGCTTGCTGTCCAGCCCGGCGAGGCTGCCATACAGGGGACGGTAGTCAGGCTGCTGTGACCAGAGCACGACGGCGAAACCGATGGCCACGCTCGCCGCCAGACCGACCAGAAGGCCGACCTGACGAAGCATGGTCATCTCGGAAAGATTCTCCAGAAAGGCAAAGCCCATGAACGGCTTCTTTTCGGAGGCGCCCGCCCTTGCTGGAACGGAATCGGCTGCTGCTTCGGCCATGACTCAGTACATCCCTTAAACTGGCATCTGCATGATGTCTTGATAGGCCTGAACCAGCTTGTTACGGACCTGGGTCAGCGCCTGGAAGGACACACTGGCCTTCTGCGAGGAGATCATCACGTCAGTCAGGTCGACCCCGCTCTTGCCCATTTCGAAGGCGTTGGCCAGTTGACTGGAAGCAGCCTGGGTATCGGCGACCTTGTTGATCGCCTCGCCGAGCAGGTCGGCGAAATTGCTGCCGGCGACTTCGGGGACGTTCGCATTGACCTTGGGAGCGGCCATGGCGTCCATCTGCATGGCCCGCATATCCAACATCAAGCGATTAAATTCAACACCTTGGCTCATGGACGTTATCTCTCGTAAGGCCCGCAAATTTTTGACACCGGTTCAGCGAATACCTAAGTCATAGCAACAAGAGTGCCAGCTAAATACCGGCAAATGGCCATCTAGGCACATTGCCGCAGTTCGCGACAAACTCGAATACAGCCTCAGTCCCCGGCGCCTGCATACTCGCACGCGGATATTTCACTGTATCGGCATTTGACACAGATCACATAAATGAAAAATAAAAAAACACGGCCCATCGGCTTCAGGTCGCGTAGAGGTACGCCTCGACGTCCATTCCGGCATCGCGCATCTGTGCCAGTTTGTAACGCAAGGTACGCGGGCTGATACCCAGGCGATCAGCCGCTTCCTTGCGCCGCCCGCGCTCACTGCGCAGGGTATCGATGATCAGCTGGAACTCACGGCGCCGCAGATCTTCCCCCAGCGCCCCGGCAGTTTCAGGCACTGTGGTGGCAGGTATTTCAGTCACCGGCGCAACAGCCGCCGGCTCGACAGTGAAGCTCACCGGACCGGCCAGGCAGAAATCCTGCACCTGGATGATCCCGCCCTGCTGGAGAATCAGTGCCCGCTGCACGGCGTTGTCCAGCTCACGCACGTTGCCCGGCCAGGCATAGCTCACCAGGCAGGCGCGCGCCTGCTCGGAAAGCTGCACCGGAGCATGCTTCATTTTCTTGACGTGCTTGTTCAGTAAACGCTCGGCCAGCGGCAGGATATCGGCGGTTCTATGACGCAGGGGCTGCCAGGCCAGCGGAAAGACCGACAGGCGATAGTAAAGGTCTTCACGGAAGCGCCCCGCAGCCACCTCCCCTGCCAGATCGCGGTTGGTGGTGGCCAGCACACGGATGTCCAGGCTGATGGGCCGCCGCGCACCTACCCGCTCGACCTCGCGCTCCTGCAGCACGCGCAGCAACTTGGCCTGCAAGCCCATGGGCATTTCGGAAATTTCGTCGAGCAGGATGGTGCCGCCGTCGGCCAGCTCGAACTTCCCGGCCTGCGCAGCGATAGCCCCGGTAAACGAGCCCTTCTCATGGCCGAACAGCGTCGCCTCGAGCATGTTGTCGGGGATCGCCGCACAGTTGATGGCAATGAAGGGTTTGTCGGCACGCGGTGAATGCTGATGAATGTAGCGCGCCAGCACTTCCTTGCCGGTACCCGACTCGCCCGAGATCAGCACGGTCGAATCGCTTTTCGCCACGCGACTGGCCAGCTCCAGCAATTGCCGGCTGGCCGGTTCGACCGCCACCGGGCCGTCCTCCTCTACACTGGCCAGCGAGCCCTGGGCGTGGCGCGCGACAAGGGCCAGCAGTGAAGCAGGCTCGAAGGGCTTGACCAGATAATCCACAGCACCCTGGCGAATGGCGTCCACCGCGCGCTCGACCGCGCCGTGCGCGGTCATCAGCAGTACCGGCAAATGCGGGTGGCGCTCGCGCAGCAGGCCGAGCAGCTGGTGCCCATCCATGCCGGGCATGTTCACATCGCTGATCACCAGGCCGAAGGGCTCACGACCGGCCAACAGCAAGGCCTCTTCGGCGCTGCCCACGGCACGGTATTCATGACCGGCCAGCTCCAGCGTATCACCCAGCGCCTCGCGCAATGAGCGATCGTCTTCGGCCAGCAAAATCCGGGTTGTCATCACACCTCTCCTTGAACACTGCCCGGCACCAGGGGCAGGCTGACGATTGCGCAGGTACCTCGGCCAGGTCGAGACAGGTAATGCACCCGCCCCTGGTGAGCCCGGGCAACCGCCATGACCACTCCGAGCCCGAGCCCGGTGCCAGTGGCCTTGGTGGTGAAGAATGGCTCACCGATGCGCGCCAGGGCCGCAGCGTCCATTCCGACACCGTTATCGCTGACACACAGGCGCAGGACATCACCGCGACGATAGGCATGCACCTTCACACGTACGGCGGCCGAACCAGCCTGGATAGCGTTCTCGACCAGGTTGAGCAGAGCCCCCACCAGGGTGTCGCGGTTACATAGCACCTCGCCGTCCAGCGCGTCACACTGCCAGCGCACCGACACATCACGCACATGGGTACGTGCCGCCGCCTCCAGGGCGTCGAACAGCGCCCGGCCAGACAACCGGTCGGTCAACGGCAACTCGCCGCGCGCGAACACCAGCATGTCGCGAACCTGATGTTCCAGCTCATGCAAACGATCCTTGAGCCGCGCCGCGAAACGCTGCTGGGTTTCCACCGTCAACGCCTGCTCACTCAGATGACTGGCGTAAATCATGGCGGCAGACAACGGGGTGCGGATCTGGTGAGCCAGCGAGGCCACCATGCGCCCCAGCGAGGACAGACGCTCATGACGCGCCAGTTGATCCTGCAAGTGTCGGGTTTCAGTCAGGTCGTTGAGCAGCACCAGCTGACCTGGCTCGGCATCCAGCGAGCGGGTGGCAATAGACAGACGACGACCGTCCTTGAGGGAGATTTCATGGCCATCGTCGCGGCGCGGCGCGAAGCACCGTGCAATCACCACGCGCCAGAGTTCGCCGACCAGAGGCTGCCCCAGCAGGTCCACGGCGGCGGGATTGGCCTCACGGACCACCCCCGAACCATCGATGACGATCACCCCGCCGGGAAGCAGGTCGAGCAGATTCTGCAAGCGATTGGCCAGGCGCTCCTTCTCGGCGAGCTCCTGCATGCGCTGCAAGGCCGCCTCGGCCAGTTCCCCCTTCAGCTCGCTGACCCTCGCTTCCAGCAACCCGTAGGAATCGGTGAGCTGCGTGGACATCTGATTGAACAGGGCGAAGGCCTGCTCCAGCCCTTGACGACTCTCCAGCTCCGGCGAAAGCGCCGGCTGAGCACAAGGGTGAGCGGAAAGTGGCAGGGCCTGGGACATCGGATTCTCTCTCACATGGCTAACCGTCATTAAACGGCCTGTTGAGAGAGCCTTGTGCAAACGCCGTGCCCACGCGGGGCACAAGCAGATGACAGGTCAGGTGCTGGCCGCCATCAGCCCGAAGCTACGGTGCTTTCGGGCCGATCGACCAAGCAGGATACGCAGATCGAAGAAAACGCAGACGACGCCAGGCGTCAATCATCCGCCTGTTCGTCACCTTCACGCCGGCTCATGCCGTACTTGCGCATCTTCTCGACCAGCGTGGTGCGTCGGATACGCAGCCGCTCGGCCGCACGCGCCACGATGCCATTGGCATCGTCGAGCGCCTGCTGGATCAACCCTTGTTCGAGACCACCGAGGTAGTCCTTGAGATCGAGGCCTTCGGGCGGCAGCATCGCACCGGCGGAAAAGTCCGGCGTCGTGGAGTTGTTGATCGCCACACGCTCTTCGAGGTCGCTGCGCAGGCTGTCGACCATCTGCTCGTCTTCATCCTCGACGTAGCGGAATTTCTTCGGCAGCTCCGAGACGCCGATCACCCCATAGGGATGCATGATCGCCATGCGTTCGACCAGATTGGCCAGCTCACGTACGTTGCCCGGCCAGCCGTGCCTGCACAGCGACATGATCGCTGCCGAGTTGAAACGAATGGAGCCACGCTTTTCGTGCTCCATACGCGAGATCAGCTCGTTCATCAGCAACGGGATGTCTTCGACGCGCTCGCGCAGCGGCGCCATCTCGATCGGGAATACGTTGAGGCGGTAATAAAGGTCTTCACGGAACGCGCCGGTCTCGATCATCGCCTCGAGATTCTTGTGCGTCGCCGCGATGATCCGCACGTCGATGCTCTGGGTCTTGTTGCTACCCACGCGCTCGAAGGTGCGCTCCTGCAGCACGCGCAGCAGCTTGACCTGCATGGGCAGCGGCATGTCGCCGATTTCATCGAGGAACAGAGTACCGCCGTTGGCCAGCTCGAAACGCCCGGCTCGGCTGGTGATGGCGCCGGTGAACGCGCCCTTCTCGTGACCGAACAGCTCGCTTTCCAGCAGCTCGGCCGGAATGGCGCCGCAGTTGACCGGCACGAAGGGCGCGTCACGCCGCTTGGAGTGGTAATGCAGGTTGCGCGCCACGACTTCCTTGCCAGTGCCCGACTCACCCAGGATCAGCACACTGGCGTCGGTGTCGGCGACCTGCTGCATCATCTGCCGGACATGCTGGATGGCCCGGCTGGTGCCTACCAGACTGCGGAACAGATTGGGTTCGCGATGCCGGCCACGCTCGCGCGCCTGGTCATACATCTCGCGATAGACCTGGGCACGGTGCAGGGCATCGAGCAGCTTGCTGTAGCTCGGCGGCATTTCCAGGGTTGCCAGCACCCGCCGACGCAGGTCTTCAGGCAATTCCACCGTGGAATTTTCACCAAAAAGCAGAACGGGAAGGAACTCATCCCAGGCAGCGATGGTCTTAAGCAGGCCCTGAAGGCTTCCCGCCGCGCTGACATTGCCGATCAGCACGCACAGCACTTCACGTGTGGAGCCAAGAGAACCGACGACCTGCTGCCAGTCCTGGCTCGAGCAGGCAATGTTCTCTTCGCCGAGAAAATTCAGAATGACCGCCAGATCACGGCGGCGCGAGCTATCGTCATCGATCAGCAGAATTTTGATTTCACGCCACATGCAATAGCAACTTCCCTAGTCCACTCTAAAGCTCGCCAGACACGCGAGCCGCTTGGCATCTCAGCCGTTTGTATCGATCTGACGCCAGAAAACAAAAAACATCACTAGTTAAGTCAAAAAAGCCGATACAGTCAAATTAATGGCGTGAATGGTATCGACTCTTAACTTCAGCCGAACAGATGGTATACCTTCGTCGCATTCTTTGCTCGCTGAATCTCGGACATCTCATCGACAATGGCCTGACGCTCCCCCACGGCGACGTCAATCAACTGCCTGTAAACGCCCAATAATTCTTCAAGATTGCTGCGCAACTCTTCGTCATCGGGCTTGGCGTCGCTCTCGCTCACCACCGACTCCACGCATTCGCGGCACGCCAGGTCGAGCTTGCTGATCGCCTCCCAGTCACGCTCGGCCAGTGCACTGACCAGCGCTTCGCGGGTTTCTTCGATACGTTTGAGCGCAGCACTCATGGGTGATTCTCCTGAGGGCGTTTAGACGGTAGCCGGCTGCTCAGCGACCTCACCGATCGCATCCCAACCCTCCTTGACCGTAATCAGCAAACCAGCCACCTCGTCGAGGATCTTCTGGTCATTCTTGATATTAGCCTCGGCCAGACGCTTCATCATGTAGTGATACAGATTGTCCTGGCTGTGCAAGGCATCGGAACCGTGATTTTCCAGGTCCAGGCCTTCACGCAGACCACCGATGATATCGATGGCCTTGCCGATGAACACGCCCTTGCTCGCCACATCCTTACGCGACATGGCACCCTTGGCCTGGGCGATGCGGTCGAGACCGCCTTCCATCAACATTTGCACCAGGCGATGAGGACTGGCCTCGGAAGTCTGGGCGTGTGAACCGACTTTCTGATATTGACGCAACGCTAACATGGGATTCATGGGGGACCTCTCGGACAATCCGTACGCGGTATATTCAAGCTATCGACGCAGCGTCAAAAAACTTTAAGCCCTCAAGCAAAAACCCGACACGTGGTCGGGTTCCTGTCACAAGCCTACGCTTAGGAAGCGTTTTTCTGTGCATTCATGGCTTCGAAGATCGAAGTGATGTTCGATGCTGTCGCCTTGAGTTGACCGACAACCAGATCCATAGCGTTGTATTTCTTGGTCAAGGTGGCGGTCAGGGTTTCCACGCGACGATCAAGCGCCGATTGATCGTTGGTCAGACGGGTCTTGGTTTTATTAAGGGCATCATTACGCTGATCCAGCACACCACCGGTTTTGGTGTAGGACTCAAGTGATTTCTCGATACGCTCGATCAATCCACCGTTGGCATTGAACAGATCCTGGATCTGATTGCCGAACTTCTTGTCTTCCAAGGCGGCGGTGAACTTGATGGTGTCCAGCGAAAGCGTACCGTCGCTCTGCTTGGTGTTGATACCCAGCTGCGAGAGGCTCGCCAAGCCGGAAGTCGACACGGAGGACGCCAGGACATTGCGAATGGTCGCCACGATGCCGCGAGGCATGGCATCACCCGTCATGGCTGCCGCCGTGAACGTGCCGTCATCCGCCATGGTGCCCTTGGTCAGGGAAGTCGTGAGGTTGACGAGGGTGTTATAGGCATCGACAAAGCTCTGCAGCGACTTCTTCAAGCCATCGGTGTTGGTACCCACCGTCACCACAACCGACTTATCCGTGGCAGTAGCCGATACCAGGTCCAGGGTCAGACCGGAAATAGCATTGCTGACCGAATTCTTCGGGCTGGTGAGCGTCAAGCCATCGACCGTGAAACTCGCGTCTTTAGCGAGCTCACTGATGGTGCCCGCACCCGGATTACCGGTCGTTCCGGTTTGCGACATCAGCTTGGTGCCGTCGATATCCAGAAGCGTGCCGATGTTGCTGTCACCCTTGACACTGATATCAGTACCCGCGCCCGTCGTGGTCGAAGTGAAGACCAGACGAGAACCATTGGCATCATTGATGATGTTGGCACTGATGCCCTTGCCAAGCTTCTGCATTTCGCTGTTGATCTGGTCGCGAACCTGCTGCAGGCTCGACGTGGCCGCGATGTTGATCTTGGTATCAGTGCCATTTTGACTGATGGTCAGCTCACCACTCGGAATGGCACTGGCCTGGCTGGCGCTGAGCGCAGCCGTGGCCACCTTCGAAGCAGTAGCCAGGTTCTGTACTTTGATGCTGTAGCTACCGTTGACCGCCGAGTTGGTTGCTGTTGCCTTGATCACCGACTCGTCTGCCGAGGTGGCAGCGAACCCCAGAAATGCCGGAGTGGTCGTGCTCTTGAGCGTATTCAGAGTGCTCTGAAAGGTAGCCAGCGCCGACTTGATCTGGCTGATGCCCGAGAGAGACGCCGTGTTGGCCTTGGTCTGCTTGGTGATCTGGTTCTGCTTGGCCGCCTTGTCGGAGTCGACCAGCACCTTGACGATGTCGCCAATGTTCAGGCCTGACCCGATACCGGTCGTCGATGAGATTGGACTTGCCATATGCATCTCCTTCTAGAACGTTGCCAGTCTTTTGACCTTTCACTCGCATCAAAAGATCAGCAACAAGTTTCGTGCCAGGTATCAGACCTTGGCACTGAACAGCATGCTGCTTGCGTCACTCAAGCGATCCGCCAGTTTCAGCACTTCCTCGTTGGGAATCTGCCGAACCACCTCGCCAGAATCACTTGCAATTACCTTCACCACTACCTTGCCAGAACCTTCGTCCACTGAAAACTCCAGCTTGCGCTGGATGGAATCGAGAAACTTCTGGATCTCGGCAGCGGCAGTCTTGACCTGCTCATTTTCATCCTGCTGTGAGCCTTTACTCTCTTTCGTCGGAGCCACAGCTTCAGCAACGGGAGGTTTTTTCTCAGCCACCTTATCCACTGCGACAGCATCACTCGCCGGTTTAGCGGCTGGATAAGACAAGTTCAGCCTAACGCCCATATCCATGTCTATTTACCTCTGAAAGTAAAAAAGCGAGGGAGCACTTGACGCACCCCCTCGCCGATACTCACCCCAGGATTACTGGAGCAGTTTCAGTACAGCGGAAGGCAGCTGGTTAGCCTGGGCCAGGACCGAAGTCGAGGCTTGCTGCAGAGTCTGCTGCTTGGTCAGCTGGGCAGTTTCAGCAGCGAAGTCGGTGTCTTGTACACGACCCAGAGCGGCGCTGGCGTTCTCGTTGATGTTCTGCAGGTTGGAGATGGTGCTCGACAGACGGTTCTGAGCAGCACCGAGGTCCGCACGGCTGGAGTTCACCAGCGACAGAGCCGAGTCGATGGCAGCGATGGCGGCCGAGAACTTGGTTTCGGCATCAGCGCTGTCAGAGCCGGCGATGCTGATGGCGGAGTCCACGCCCAGGGCGCTGGCACCGAAGTCCTGGCTCAGGGTCAGGCTGATCTGGTTGGACGAGCCAGTGTTGGAGCCGACCTGGAAGGTCATGGTGCTGGCGGTGCCGTCGATCAGGTTCTTACCGTTCAGGTTGGTGCTCTGAGCGATACGGGTCAGCTCTTCACTCATCTGAGTGAACTCTTTGTTCAGCGCATCACGATCAGTGGAGCTGTTGCTGTCGTTACGGGACTGAACGGCCAGTTCACGCATACGCTGCAGGATGTTGGTGGATTCTTGCAGGGCGCCTTCAGCGGTCTGGGCGATCGAGATGCCGTCGTTGGCGTTCTTGATGGCCATGGTCTGGCCTTTGATCTGCGAGTTGATGCGGGTAGCGATCTGCAGACCGGCGGCGTCGTCTTTGGCGCTGTTGATCTTCAGGCCCGAAGACAGACGGGTCATGGAGGTAGCCAGAGCGTCGGAAGCGCGACCCAGGTTCTTCTGAACGTTCAAGGAGGCAACGTTGGTGTTTACTGTTAAAGCCATGATGAATTCCTCGTTGGTTTGATTGCTGCGTGGCTTCCGGCCCCTGCAAGCGCCGGGTGTGCCTAGAGAACCTTCGTAATAGTTATCGTCGGCATGGCAAGTTGCTTGAGGGGTTTTTTTGAATTTTTTTGCCAGCATGGCGCCAGGCCAGGCAATTCAACGAGTTAGGGCGATTTCGCAGGGGGTACGAAGCCCTTTCTACAGAGACGAAACGCCCGGCTTGAGGGGCCGGGCATTCAGATCAAACGAGGGTTTCAGGCGCGATAGAGGATCGCCGAACCCCAGGACAAGCCTACACCAAAGCCGCTCAGTGCCACCCGCTGCCACGAGGAGCCCAGCACGTGCTTCTCGATCAGCAGCGGAATGCTCGACGACACGGTGTTGCCGGTCTCGACCATGTCCTTGACGAACTTCTCGGGCTGCTCTTCGAAACGCCGGGCCACGGCGTCGACGATCGCCGCGCTGCCCTGGTGGATGCAGAAGGCGTCGATGTCTTCAGCCTTGATGCCAGACTCGTCGAGCAATTCGTGCAGGTGCGCCGGCACCTTGAGCAAGGCGAAATTGAACACCTGGCGGCCATTCATGTAGAACACGCCATCGCTGACCTTAAGATGCGGTGCGCCCGAGCCGTCAGTGCCGAACTTGGCCTTGCCCAACTGCCAGGGGGCGTCCTCACCCATCCAAGTGGCGGTGGCTGCATCGCCAAACAACATGGTGGTGTTGCGGTCATCCGGGTCGACGATCTTCGAATAGGGGTCGGCGGTAACCAGCACGCCGTTCTTCAGGCCAGCGGCCTCCATGAAGCCTTTGATCGCATAGATGCCGTAGACGTAACCCGAGCAGCCGAGGGAAATATCGAACGCCGCCACGGCGGTCGACAGGCCCAGCTTGTCCTGAACGATGGCCGCCGTATGCGGCAGACCTTCTTCATCGCCATTCTGGGTGACGACGATCAGCACATCGATACTGTCGCGGCTCAACTGCGGGTTGCTGGCCAACAGGGCATTCACGGCTTCGACGCACAGGTCGGAGGTTTCCTGCGCAGCGTCTTTGCGCGGCAAAAAGGTGGAGCCGATCTTGCCGAGGATGAACTCTTCATCCTTGCCGAACCTGGCGCCTTGCGCGTAGTTGTCCACCCCAGCGGTGGGCACGTAACTCGCTATGCTTTTTATGCCAATCATCGTGGCTTCCCAAATTAGTAAACGGCGGAACAGGCGCCCTGAAGCGATCAGGCCGCTCACGTATCAATTGTGTGACGGATATTTTCAGGGGGCTGGCCACGAATAAGCAAGTCAGGCTCACTTCGCTCCCCGCAACGCACTCCATCAACAGATGCACGTTTGCGCTTGCAGGTCACTGACGCAGCAGGTTTTACGACTGACAGCGGATCGAGGGCGGCCGCAGAAGGCCGCCCTGCCCGCTCGAGAGGGACTAGATGTCCAGCGTGTAGCCCTGGCCGCGCAACGCCAGGTGACGATTGTAGGCGGTATCGTGCTCGAAGGCGGCGGCCCATTTGCTGCGTAGCGCGTGCAAGGCTTCAGGTGCCTTGGCGATATCGCCCGGATGCACCACCTGGACCTGCGGGGTCCATACGGTCAGGTAGCCGGCAGCCGACGCACTGAGGCATAGATCCACATCGGCATAGGCTGCAGCGAACACCTGCTCGTCCAGCCCCCCGAGCGCTTCGAACAACGCTTTGTCGATCATCAGGCAGGCGCCCGACACCGCCGAGACATTCTGCTCGACGGCAAGACGCTGCATGTAGCCGACGTCCTGCTTGGTGGCGCCCACGAATGCCGAACCCACCGCGTCGTCAAAGCCGAGAATCAACCCGGCCTGGGTCACGCTGCCCTGCTGATCGACGAGTTTCACACCCACTACGCCCACTTCCGGACGTTGTGCCTGGTTGAGCATCGATTCGATCCAGCCGACGTTGATCACCTGGCTGCGCGCATCCAGAAGCACCAGGTATTCCCCCTTGGCCTGCTGGCTGAGCTGGTTGTGCATCGCGGCAGAGCTCATCGGCTCGTCGGCACGGAATACCCGGATGCGGTTGGAAAGCTTTTCCTGCTGCTGCAGCCAGGCGAACACCTCGGGAGACTGGCTGCCGGCATCGCCGATGAGCACCTCGTAACGTGGGTAGCGAGAGCGCTGCAGCAGGTTGACCAGGCAACGCTGCAAATCGGCCAGGTTATCCTGGCAACTGATCAGCACCGAGACCATGGGGCGATGCTCATGCCGGTAGTCGATCTTGAAAGTACCTGGCGATGCCGAACCCACCTCGGCCTGGTAACCGCGGGTGGCCAGATGGCGGGTCAGGGCCTTCTGCTGATCCTCATTGGCCTCCGGCGAGGGGGCCTGGCAAATCACCACAGGTTCGCTGAGGTGGGCCATGCCGCCCATGCCGCCCTGCTCGATCAAGCGCAACAGCAGATCGAACTCCAGCGCATCCGGATAATCCCGCGAATAGCCGCCCGCCTCGACCAGTGCACTACGGCGTACCAGCCAATGACGCGCCATCAGGCTCGGCAGGCTCTGCAGCAGATCCAGGTTGAAATCGGGCAGCAGCACCGGTTGCAGGGTGTCATCGGCCTGACGATGAATGCTGTCGACCGCCACGGCACGGCAATCGGCCGCGTCCATCAGCGCATCGCTGGCCAGCAACAGCCCGGCGGGGGTGAACTGCTCGCCCGCCTGGGCCAGCATCAGCCAGTCGACGTCGGATTGGCGAATGACCTGGTTGATCCGGTCGACGTAGTTGCTGGCGGTCACCTTCACGAAATGCAGCGTGTGCTGCAGGGTGGTCGCGGCCGGCAGCTCGCCCGTGGTAAACACGATGACCTTGAAGTTGCGGTAATGACTATTGATCAGGCTGTCGAAGCTGGCCTGTAACTTGAAGATATCGGCCTCGAGATCCAGCAATAGCACGCCGATCTGCGCGCCTGCCGGGTTAGCCGCCTGACGCACCAGCAGTCGCTTCAGCTCGGCAGCCTCCGGGGTTCGCGAAGCCAGCCACTTCAACAGGCGACCGGAAGGCATTTCGTCGAGCAAGCTGGCGTTGTCACGCGGGCTCGTTGCACGCAAACGCTGCCCCCAGGCGATCAGTTGTTCGATCTGTTCGAGCCGATCCTTTTCGTCACCCTGTTTGCTGCTACGCAGCTCCTGCTCCAGACGCCGCACGATACCTTCACTGAAGGCATAGAGAGCGTAAGCCCGCCACAGTCGATTGAGCAGTGGCTCGGCATCCGGATTACTCTGCGGCCCTGCCAGCTCGGCCTGACGCAGCAGCACGCCTTCCAGAGCGGCCAATTGCCGCCCGGCGGGAAACACATGGATCAGGAATTCGACACGCGCCAGCACGTCGAAAAACGCCCGATTGTAGAACGGTAACTCGACATGTTGACGAGGTTCGAAATGGGCCTCGCCCACTTCCTCAGCCAGATTCCAGATGCAGCAGAACAGCTTGTCGCGCCCTTGATAGGGACGCTTCTTCAGAGCGTCAGCGAGCAACGCGAACGCTTCCAGCAGCCTGGACTCCTCGACCGGCAGGCTCGCAGCCAAAGCGGCGACAAATGCCTGGCGCTCCGAGCGGGTCTTTGGATCACTATGCTGCATGGCGCCTTGCAGAGCGGCCGTGTGGCGGGCCTGCGCCTGAGCGTCAGCCAGATGCAGCACATAGGGCACATCCAGAACACGCACCTGCCCGACATTCAGCAGATAGGCCGCCAGGCCAGCCTCCTGCAGCGCGACACTGGTTCCGCGCGGCAGGGCCTGCAAGAAGGGTCGCAGCGATACCGTGCGCAGCACCGCATGCTGCAACGACACCGGCCGGCTCATGAAGCGCTCGATACGCTCGTGCCTCTCAGCCTGATCATGACCGTCATCAACCTTGAGGTCTCGCAGCAGGTAATCGATTCGGTCAACGCCCGCCTCGTAACCGAGGCTGTAGCCTTGCGCTCCCACATGCCCAGGGTGTGCTTCCAGAAACTCGACCGCTTGCTCGAGTGCATCAGGCAACAGGAAGCTCTCGACGCTCGCCCAGACGACGTAAGGACTGTCGACACCCTCAAGGGCATGCAGGAGCCGTTCAGACAGCTCGGCGCCTGCCAGCTCGGGGACGTGCAGATAGTCAACGCCCACCAGGCCAGAGGCGTAGGCATCAGCACTCGCACTGCTGTCGAGCACCTTCACGACCATCGGGAAATCGCCGTACCAGGCCAAGGCACGGCGCAGGAATTCACCCTGCTCGCAGGCCAGCAGGATGAGCGTGAAGCGAGAGTCTACCGATGGCACTTCATGGCCGTTAGTGCTTTGCATAGTCATTCCTGTTGTCAAATCAGTCCGGCAACCAGCCATTGGCCCAGTATTGCAGGTTCTCGCCGCGCAGCATGAAGTCGCGCAGCACGGTTTCACGCAATTCGTCACCCATGCGGTAGCTGGCGGCAGGATCGGCCAAATGCATGCGCACGGCGTCAAGCCATTGTTCGGTGCTGTTGTCCTTGACCCGAGTGGCGGGTAGATGACCTGCATAGGCCAGAGTATTGCTGCACACCACCGGATAGCCGCACGCACCGTACTCGAGCAGGCGCAAGTTGCTCTTGCAGTCGTTGAAGATATGCATCTCCAAAGGGGCCAGAGCCAGGTCAAGATTCAGGCTGGCCAGTTTGGCGGGGTACAGGTGCAGCGGTACCGCCCGGTGGAATTCGTGGATGTACGGGCGCAACAGCTCCGGGCACATGCCGAAGAATACCCACTCCACCTCATCGGCCAGTTCGCGAACGACGTCGACGATCAGTTCCAGATCGCCGCGGTGGCTGGTCCCGCCGCCCCAGCCGATACGCGGTTTGGAAGACGCCCGGCGAACGCTCTTGAGTCCGTTCCACATGTGCGGTGCGAGCATGTTGGGCACCACGCGAATGTCGTGGTGCATACCGGACAGCGCATCGGCCAGCGGCTGGGTCGATACCACCAGCCGATCGCACATACCGATGCCACGGCGCAGCACGTCCTCGAGGTTGTCCGGCATGCTGCGACGGTGCTCGTTCTTGGCCGGCACGTTGACGATGTAGTCATCCAGCTCATACACCCGCAGCGCATTGGAAAACACTTTTACGCGGTCGATATCCGCCAGACGAGACTCGTTGTAACGCCCCTGAATCACCACTACGTCAGGGTCCTGACGCACCACCTCGGCCAGCGACGGCATCTCGTAAGCGATCTTGCCAATGATTCGTCCTGCCGCCTCCAGCTCGGCCAATGGCTGGCTGAGACGATAATGGCCGACCGCGCCCGAATTGACCGCCATACCCAGGATCGATGGCAAATGCCGCGTACAGAAAGGATTCCAGCCGCTGCGTATACCAGGATCAAGCAGATAGGCGCCGGCTTCGCTATGCACCAGATTGACGTTGTAGGCAGGGTCACTCACCACTCTGGGCAACCACTTCAGAGACAAGGCCTGCTGCTGATTGACCAACCTGCCGTGCACCTCAGGGGCCTGCGGCGGTATGGCAGACTCGTCGAGCACCACACAAGGCGTCGGGTCCCAGACCACCAGGTAGCCCTGCTGACCGGCACGCAGGCACAAGTCCAGCTCGTTCAGGCCATCGCTGAAGGTGGCCTCGTCCAGCGGGCCGATGGCCTCCAGCACGTCCCGGCGCACCATCAGGCAGTGCCCGCCCAGCACCGTCCAGTTCTGCGCCACCTGCAAGCGCTGCATATAGCCCATGGCGTCGCTCGGAACCCGCAACGAAGGCCGCCCGGCGACACTTTCCATCCACAGCACCATGCCGGCATGCAGCACCCTGCCCTGTGGATCGACGATCTTCGGCCCCACGACACCCACCTCGGCGCGTTGAGCATGATTGAGCAGGCATTCGATCCAGCGCTCATCCCGCACCAGCGCCTGCACGCTGAAACGCAGCAGGTAACTGCCCCTGGCCTCGGCAAACGCCTGATTCCACGTCGCCGCCTCGTTTTCGCCATTCGTCGCCTTGATGACCCGCAGCTTATCGGAGCCCATCTCGGCCATGGCCGACAGCCAGGCCAGGGTCTGCGGTTCCCGGCTGCCTCGATCGACGATCAATACTTCATAGTGTGGATACAAGGTATGCGTCAGCAGACTCTCGACACAGCGTTCGAGCACTGACAGCTGATCACGCACGAAGAGGATGATCGACACCAATGGCTGGTCGGCATGCAGGTACTCGACCTTGTTGAGCAGGGGCGAGACGTCATGATGAATGACGTGTTCGATGCCGAGGCGCTGCAGATGCCCATGAGTCAGGGTTTCGCTGGCCTGGATGACCGCAGGCGATGACAACCAGTCGGCCAGGGACAGACTGCTCTCCACCAACACCTCGGCGATGTGCTCGATGGCGTGCGGCCCTTCTGCCTCCACGATGCGCCAGATCACATCGTGCGGTGCCAGCTCTCCATAGTGCCTATCCAGGCCGCCGACACCCAGCAAGTGCTGGCGCTCGAAGGCCAGCACCCGCCCGACATAGGGATAGCTGCGCAACAGGTCGAGGTTGAAGTCGGGCTTGAAGGCCGGCTCCCGGGATTCATCGTCGCGCAGCGCGCCCTCGTCGCTGTAGACGCATTTGAGCCCGGGCATCTGCGCCACGCGCTCAGCGAGAATCAGCAGCGCGGGCTGGACCAGGCGGTCACCGGCACGCAGCAAGTAAACCCAGTCGGCCTGGTTCAGCAGCGGCACGATTTCATTGAGTTGCTGCAGCCCGTCACCGCGCAACGGAAAATGCATCAGCTGGGCCTGCTCGGCCAACTGCGCATCGCTCAATACAACGATGGATTCCGGCGGGTAATCCTGGTCCATCAGGCTGTCGAGTGTCAGGCTCAGCAGCAGCGGGTCGTTATCGCGGTCAATCACGATCGGTACGATGCGCGGGCGGGAATGCCAGGAAGCGATGCGTTTGGGGAAAAGTTTTTTTTGCGCTGGGGTGTAGACCCGCTCAGCCAGCCACTGCTTGTACAACTCGGCGAAACTCTTGGCATAGGCGCCCACGCGGTTACGCAGCATGCCCTGGCGAGTCGCGGCAATGGCGTAGAGGCCGACCTCATCCCACTCCCGTGGTTCGAGTGCCGCGTTACGCAGCGCCACGAAGCGAGTCCAGCCCAACAGGGTCTCGGTCTTCTCCTCACGCACGGCCATCATCTGCCGCAGCCAGTCTTTCTCCACCTCGGCAACGGCAGGGATCCTGGGGTCCTGACTGAGCGCATCGGGGTGAATGCGCTCCGCCACGCTGACCGCATTAAGAGCAATCAGGTGGCTGTGGCGCAGCAGGCAGATGAACAGCGCGAAATCCAGCAGCGCCGAAAATCCCTCGCCGCCCGAGGCCAGTTGCGGCAGCAGCCTGGCTGCATCGTCGCGGCGCATCAGCGCCGCACTGAAGCCGCCCAGGTTGTTCTGCAGCAACTTGTCGAACGCGCCAAGAATATCCACGCCATGGAACAAGGCGTCATAGGGCACCAACCCCATGTTCTCCATACGCTCAGGCAGAACGTAGTTTTCTTGATCGATGAAATACCGCCGCGAGACGACCAGCCCGACATCGGTATGGCGCTGCAACGCATCGGCCTGCATAGCCACGCAATGGGGGTACAGAACATCGTCATCACAGAGAAACTTGATGAACTCGCCGCCAGCCTGCTCCAGACACTTGAGCATGTTGGCCTGGAAGCCCAGGCGCTGCGGATTGGCCAGATAGCGAACGGGATGCCGGGCGTCTACGACGCACTCGTCGAAAACGGCCTTGATTTCTCCGGTCTGGCAGTCATCGCAAACGATGATCTCAAGGTTCGACCAGGTCTGCGCCAACGCACTGTCGAGGGCAGCACGGAAGAAGCGAGGGTTGAATGCGGGGATGACGATACTGACGAGGGGGACTGAATTCACGATGAGGACCCACAGGCGGCGTGAAGGGCTCGCACCGTGAGCCCTCCGTTGCCACTGAAAAAAGACGGCTGGCTATGCTCGGAAACAGGCTTTACAGCATGCTGAACAGGCTGAGTTTGGAAGTTTGCAGGAACACCTGTTGAGACGCATCGAGCATGGTTTTCTGGAGCGTCAGGCGCGAAGCGGATTCGAACGGATCGGCCTGGGTGTACGAGTCGGACTCCAGCTTGTTGTTGCCCTTGAGCAGATCGTTTGTCGTGCCCTGTGCCGAGGCGGCCACCATCCGCGCACCGATACCGGAAATCGCCGTAGCGACCTGCTCGGTAGCACTGGTGAGGTTGCCCAAGGCCGAATTGACGGCATTGGTGAGCTTCTGCGTGGCGACCAGGTTGCCATCTGCCGGCGTGGTCAGGACCGCGATGAAATCGCTCAAGGTATTGAGCACGTTCTGGGTCTGATGGGTATTGGCCTCCACCACGAAGGTATCGCCATCCTGCGGTGTGCCCGCAACAGTGAAGTTGATACCGGCGGCGTTGATCGACGGGCCAAAGCCCGTGCCGGTGGCAATCGGCGGCTTGCCGTTGGTGACCGGTGACGCATACAGCTCATAGCCCGTGGTGGTGAACTTGAGGGTTGCACCACCGGACGGGAAAGTATTGTTGAACGCCGCTCTGTCCGCCACCGTGGTCCCGACCTCGGACTGGGTGATGGTGGCTGTGGAAGCATTGCCCGGGCTGCGCGATACCGCGATGTCCGGCGGGGTAGCGTCCAGGGTGTAGGTGCGCCCCAGCAGCGCCGCCTCGGCGGTGCTGGCACTGGCCGCTTCAGCCTGGGACAGGTTGACGTTCAGGTTCAGGTCGACCCCGCGGAAGGTGATGGTCTGGGTGGTAGACGTGTTGAACTTGAAGTCGCCTGCCGTACTCGCGTCGGTGGTGACGTCGGTACCGTTACGGTCGGTGATCAGCAGCTTAGGGCCACTGACGAAGGAGACCGTGTAGGGCTCGCCGCCCAGGAAGCCCGAGTTGTACGCAGAGGTAGACGACACCGTCCCTCCTGCCAAACCGACCTTGCCATCATCGGTCGCCGGCGAGGTCAGCGTAGTGCTGGCGCGGGTAGTGTTGACCGCCTGTTCGAAGGCCTCGTAGCCCGTGGTGTTGGCGGCGAGGACCAGGCCATCGCCTACCGCCAGGCCGACACCCGTCTGGTTGCCATGATAGGTGTAGGAGCCATCGGCGTTTGTCGAGTAAGGCGGCTGCGAACCGTCGGAACCGGAGAACAGGTACAGGCCGTTGGCGTCCTGGGTATTCATCAGGCCGAGGACCTGCTTCTGCAACTCCTTGAGCTCGGCGGCAGTGGACTGCCGATCGGCGTCGGTGTAGGAACCATTGCCCGCCTGGATCACCAGTTCACGGACCCGTTGCAGGGCGTCACGAATGCTCTCCAACGCAGTCTCGGCATTGGCGCCGTTGTTGTTGATCGCCGTGATGTTGGACGAATACTGGTCGAGCATCGCGTTCTGCTGCGCCAGCTGCAGCACACGCGCGGCACCGATCGGGTCGTCGCTGGCGGTATTGAGCTTGACCTGGCTGCTGACCTCTTCACCGGTCTTGATGAACTTGGCGTAGTTACGCTGATAGTTGGCCGCCGAGGCTTCGTAAATCTGGCCAGTGGAAATGCGCATGGTCTACGACTCCTTAAAGACTGTTGATCAGCGTGCTGAAGATGGTCTGCGCCGCCTTGATGATCTGCGAAGAGGCGGTGTAGTACTGCTGGTACTTGACCAGGTTGGCCGCTTCCTCATCCAGCGACACGCCCGACACGCCATCACGAGCCGTTTTGGCCTGAGCCAGAACGGCGTCCGTAGCGGTTACATCACTCTTCCCCTGGCCAGCCTGGGTACCGACCGTAGAGACAAGCTGGCCATAGGCGCTGGAAATGCTGGTGCCCACGCTGCCACCAGACACACCGACAGTGCGTGCGGTCTGCAAGCCAGCCAGCGCGGTGGCGTTGCGGTTATCCGAAGACCCCGCACCGGTCAGGCTGATGCTGAAGGTATCGTTGGCATTCGGCGTGCCGGAAACGGTCATCTCGACGGTGAACGACTGCTGGGTCGAGCTGCTGTCGGTGTAACCGATGTTGAGCTTCAGGGTGTTGCTCTGACCCTGGATGATACTGCCGGTAATCGGGTTGCCACTCTGATCGTTGACCGGCGCACCCTGGGCGTCGACCAGCGAGTAACTCTGGATGCCGCCACTCGCAGTGCCCATGACCAGACGCATCGGCGTGGCGCCCTTGAGGCCGTTCTGCAGGTCGAGCAGCTTGGTCGAATCGTAGATGTCCGGCTTGGTGGTCAGCACCGGTTGGGTGAAGCCGCCGGTGCCACTGTTGCTCACACCCGCCGCCGCAGTCAGCGGTGCAGCCGCGGCGAAGTCCTGGGGATCCTTCATGATCACCGAGATACCCGAGGCACCATTGACGGTCGGGGTAACCTTGAACACGTCGCCTGCTGCGACCGTGCCGACGCTTAACGAGGTGATCGAGAAGCCTTCGATACCGCCGGCTGGCGTTGCCGCTGCGGGTGGCGAGGTGGTCTCGAGGGTGCCGCTGCCGACACTTTCGCCATTCGGCAGGCGGCGCACGGTGTAGGCCGAGGCACTGGTGAAAGTGACTTCGTAATCGTTGCCGGTCAGCTTGCTGCTGTCGGTGATGGCAACGTTCAGGTTACCGGTACCGGTGTTGCCTACCTTGCCAACGCTGCGCTGCGACATGGCGTCGGCGGAGTTGATATCGCTGAACAGCGCCGTACCGAACTTGCCCTTGAGGTCGATACCTTGGGCCAGCTGGGTATTGACCTGGTCGGCCAGCACCATGCTGACACGGCCCAGTTCGTTGAAGGCCGGTGTCAGAACGTCGGAGCGATAGCGCAGCAGACCACCGATGGTGCCGCCGGTCACGACCGAAGTGACATCGGTCGGCGTGCCGCCGTAATAGACCTGCAGGTTGTACTGAGTTGGATCGGTCGAGCTGGGTGCGGCATCCATCCGGTACGACGTGCCCGCGACCACCAGCGATTGGCCGGTGCCGGTGTAAACGTCGAACCCGGTATTGTTTTCCACGACCTTGACACCAATCAGCTCGTTGAGCTTGCGCACTGCTTCGTTGCGCGAGTCCATGAGGCTGTTGGCCGACGTGTTGCCCGCCGACGCCTGGGTAATCTGCTTGTTGAGGCTGGCAATGGTGCTGGTCAGCGTATTGACGTTATCGGCCACGCTTTTGAGCTGGGTGTTGATATTGTCGTTCTGCGAGCTGAGCTGGGCCGCGATGGAATTGAAACGCGAGCTCAGCGCGGAGGCCTGGGTCAGCAGCGCCGAACGCTCAGCCGACGTGGTGGCACTGGCCGAAACCGACTGCATCTTGGTAAAGAAACTGGCCAGCTGCGCAGCGATCCCCGTGGTGCTGTCCGACAGCATGGTGTCGATCTTGTTGGCCTGAGTGGAGAACGCCGTGGCCTCGGCACTCAGTGCCGTGCTGTTCTGCAACTGGGTTTCCAGGTAGCCGTTGTAGATGCGTCGCACGTCGGACACGGTGGTGCCGCTGCCGATGTAACCGATGCCCACACCGATGCTGATCGGCGTCGAGGCAGTGGTCTGAACCTGCTGGCGCGAATAGCCGGCGGTGTCCACGTTGGCGGTGTTGTTGCCAATGGTGGCGATCGCAGCACTACTGGCATTCAGCCCTGAGAGTCCAATATTGATCAGCGACATGATTCAAGCCTTCATAAAGTCGTGGAAGAGTCCGATACGGCGGCGTAGTTCTGGTAACTCTTCATCTGCTTAGCGATCTGGGAAATCTTGCTGGCGTAATCCGGGTCGGTGGCGTAGCCAGCTTTCTGCAATTCTTTTACAAACTGTTCCGGGTTATCGGCCGAATTGACCACTTCTTTATAGCGGCTGTTGTTCTGCAACAGGCTCACCAGGTCGTGGAAGCTGTCGGCGTAGGAGTCGTAGGCACGGAAGTCGGCGGTCTCCTTGACCATCTTGCCCTCGCGGAACTCACTGGTGACGGCACGCGCTTCGGCGCCCTTCCAACTGCCCATGGCCTTGATGCCGAACAGGTTGTGGCTGCTGCTGCCGTCGTTCTGACGCATGATCGACTTGCCCCAACCGGTTTCGAGGGCCGCCTGGGCAACCAGCATGATCGGATCGACGCCAATACGTGCGGCGGCGTCCTTGGCCAACGGCAGCATGGTCGCGACGAACTGGTCGGCATTGCCAAATGCACGTTTGGCGGGGGCCAGCGGCGGCTGAGCGATGCTGCGGCTGACCTCCTCGGGGCTCGCGAAGTCCGGATTACGCGTCCAGTCACCGTTGGCTCGGGCAATCAGCTCGCGCCCGGACACGCCACTCGGAGCTCCAGGCACGTCGATACGTTTGTGGCCCTGCCCTTCGGCTGCCGTGGTCGCCGACGGCACGATGCCAGCCAGCAGGCGGTCAGTGAGCTTGCTCGGCAGCGACAGGCGCCGGGAATTGAGCATGGCCATGTCATTGCGCGCCTGACCCGAGGCTTCGCCGGCAGCCACGGCCTGGGAGGCGGAACGCGAACGGTTGGCCCACAGAGGTTGCTGGTAGATACCCGTGGCCAGCGCCGGTTGAGCCGTCTTGTCCGCTGGCTGCGCGGCAGCGTCGGTGGCCGGCGTGTGCTTGACGCCCTTATCCTTGGACAACTGACGCATCAGCACGTCCTGCAGGCCGATACCGTTGCCGCGGGTCGAAAGGGTCACCGCCAGTTGCTGGTCATACATATCCTGATACTGGCGGGTGGCCGCCGTATTCATCGGGTTGTCCTTGGCCAGCACTTCGTTGGCCGAACGCATGGCCTTGAGCATCTGACTGACGAACAGCGACTCGAACTCGCGGGCCACCTTGCGCAGGTTTTCCGGGTTGTCCTTGTCGCCACCCTTCAGCGAGGCCAGGCGATTGACGTCGGTGTAGGCACCCGAATCGACAGTGGACGAGACCGGGCTCTTGGGCATATCCATCCAGGCGTCCTCAGATCACGATCAGGTCGGCCTGCAACGCGCCGGCCTGCTTCAGGGCTTCGAGAATGGCCATCAGGTCGCCGGGCGCGGCGCCCACCTGGTTCACCGCGCGGACGATCTCATCCAGGGTGGTACCGGGGCCGAACTTGAACATCGGCTTCATTTCCTGTTGCGCATTGACCTTGGAGCGCGGCACCACGACTGTCTGACCACCGGAGAGCGCGCCAGGCTGGCTGACGATCGGGTCCTCGGTGATGGTCACGGTCAGGCTGCCGTGGGTGACGGCAGCCGGCGATACCTTGACGTTCTGGCCGATGACGATGGTGCCGGTACGCGAGTTGATCACCACCTTGGCCGAAGCCTGGCCCGGATCGATCTCGATGTTTTCCAGGATCGACAGATAATCGACGCGCTGAGCCGGATCCAGCGGTGCAGTGACGCGTACCGAGCCACCATCCAGCGCCTGGGCTACGCCCGGGCCGAGCATGTCGTTGATCTTGTCGACGATGCGCTTGGCGGTGGTGAAGTCGGAGCGGTTGAGGTTCAGGGTCAGCGAGTTGCCCTGGTTGAAGCCGCTGGGTACCGCACGCTCCACCGTGGCACCGCCGGGAATACGACCGGCAGACGGAACGTTGACGGTGATCCGCGAACCATCCGCGCCGCCGGCGTCGAAACCGCCGACCACCAGGTTGCCCTGCGCCACGGCGTAGACGTTGCCGTCGATACCTTTGAGCGGGGTCATGAGCAGGCTGCCACCACGCAGGCTCTTGGAGTTACCAATGGACGAAACGGTGATGTCCACGACCTGGCCGGGCTTGGCGAACGGCGGCAGGTCGGCGTACACGGCCACCGCCGCGACGTTCTTGAGCTGCACGGTGCCGGAGCCTGCGGGCACCTTGATGCCAAACTGCGCCAGCATGTTGTTGAAGGTCTGCAGCGTGAACGGCGTCTGGGTGGTCTGGTCGCCGGTGCCATTGAGGCCCACGACCAGGCCGTAGCCGATCAGCTGGTTGGTCCGCACGCCGGAGATGCTGGCGATGTCTTTCAGACGCTCGGCCTGGACCGCGAAGGGCGCGGCGCACAACAGGACGGCGGCGATCAGTTTCTTCAAGGCGATCATGGCTATCCCGCGATCAGAAAGGGAACAACGGACTGAGGAAGAAGCGGTCGAACCAGCCTGGCTGGCTGGAGTCGGCGAAGGCTCCGGTACCCGAGTAGGTAATCCGCGCATCGGCCACACGGGTCGACGACACGGTGTTGTCCGTGGCGATATCGTCGGCACGGATCAGCCCGGCGATACGCACCAGCTCATTGCCGGTATTGAGTGTCATCCATTTCTCGCCACGTACCGACAGGATGCCGTTGGGCAGCACGTCGGCCACGGTCACGGTCACCGAACCGGTCAGGCTGTTGCTCTGCGCCGCCTTGCCATCACCCTTGGTGGTGCGGGCACCGGTGTAGCCGGCGTTGAGACTCAGGTCATTGCTGCCGATCGGGTTGTTGGTGGTCAGCCCCGAGCCGAACAGCGAAGTCAGGCCGATGCTGTTGGTGCTGTTCTTGCTGAGATCGGAACTGGCCGCCTTGCTGGCGGCCATGCGCTCGGACAGGGTGATGGTGATGATGTCACCGACCCGGAACGCCTTGCGGTCGCCGTAGAGGTTCTGCTCGAAACCGGCCTGGTAGATGGCGCCATTGTTGGCGGCCGCCGACATCGGCGTGCGCGGCAACACCGGAGCGTAGTAAGGGTCATCGGGCTTGGCGGTCGGCGCCACGCAGCCGCTCATCAGCAAAGCAGCGCACAGTGGAGCGACCAGCACGGGAAAACGCAGGACAGAAAAGCGCTTCATGACTCTTGAAACCTCGCGGTGTAGCAGGCGCCGTGTCGGCGCCTTGACGGATTGAGCAGGTGCATCAGTTCTTACAGGTTTTGTACCAGGTTCTGCATCATCTGATCGGCGGTCGAGATCACCTTGGAGTTCATCTCGTAAGCGCGCTGGGTGGTGATCATGTTCACCAGTTCCTCGACCGTGCTGACGTTGGAGTTTTCCAGGGTGTTCTGCAGCACCGGCCCCAAGCCATTGAGGCCTGGCTGGCCGACGTTCGGCGCACCGCTGGAGGCGGTCTCGACGAACAGGTTGCCGCCCATGGCCTGCAGGCCGGCCGGGTTGATGAAGTCGGCGGTCTGGATGTTGCCGATCACCTGCGGCGTTGCGGTGGCACCGGCCAGGGTCACCGATACGGTACCGTCCTGGGCCACGGTGAAGGTCTGCGCGTTCTGCGGCACGACGATGGCCGGCTCCAGGGCGAAGCCGTTGGAGGTGACGATCTGACCGTTGGAATTGAGGTGAAAGGTGCCATCACGGGTGTAGGCCAGGGTGCCGTCAGGCTGCATGATCTGGAAGAAGCCGCGACCGTTGACCGCCATGTCCAGCGGGTTTTCGGTGGTCTGCAGGCTGCCGGCGACGAAGCTCTTCTGGGTGCCGACGATGCGCACACCGGTACCGACCTGCAGGCCCGAAGGCAGCTCGCTGTCCTGGGTGGACTGTGCGCCAGGCTGACGCTTGATCTGGTACAGCAGGTCCTGGAATTCGGCACGATCACGCTTGAAGCCGGTGGTCGAGACGTTGGCCAGGTTGTTGGAAATGGTCGTCAGGTTGGTGTCTTGGG